>CADEDO010000013.1:56072-58349 GCA_902826115.1 uncultured Nitrosomonas sp. | reverse complement strand
TATAATGGACTTTCACAGCAGCATTACATGCTATTTCAGGGCTAGGATAATAACCTTCTGTAATTTCTATGCAAATTCTTCATCTCATGATTTTTTAAATCATTGACCTCAGCTGCTTTTGAAATAAAATTATTGTAACTTTGAAAATTCGGACCTATGAGAGTAGAGTAAATACTTTCTTTTCCATACTTACCTCCTCAATTACATTTTTTTCAAACCAGGAAATAGCTTTTCATGTATTTCTTGCAAGAGGTAGATTTCTTTTATAACCTCGATAGGAAACCCTTGTCTGCTGCGATCTTTATCAACAACAAGTAGCTTATTGATGTATAGATAAATTTCTTTATAGCCCCAATGCAATTTAATCATTTCGGAGATCTTGGGATAATTAATATCAAGCAGTGATTCCTCATCACCCAATAGTGCTTTAAATTCCTTAATTGAATTTTTTAGTGACATATCGTATAACCCTTCTGGCTTTAAGCAGAGAAATTGATCTATCGTTTATCATCGTAGAAAATAATTTCATAATCTGAAATTCTTATGTTTCATATTACGGATGTTTTTTTAAAAGATTCAATATATCTGAGTCAACAATAATGATATAAATCATGATTATAAAAATAGATGGATGTATTAATTGCACACATAACCGAATTCTATTTTAACGATCTTCGTGATAATCTCTATCGTGCGAAATATATAGTAATCAAATTCAAATCCATGGCAGTTTCCTAAGAAACAATCTCTATCATTTTTAGAAAATTCATATGAAATCTGAAGCACTTAAAAAAACCAAAGTTTTATTTGTCTGCATGGGCAATATCTGCCGATCACCCACAGCCGATGCTGTATTCAGACATTTTGTGAAAGAATCGGGGGTTGATCATATGATTGAAGTTGATTCTGCGGGCACTCATGCTTATCACATTGGCAATCCGCCGGATCAACGCGCCCAGCACACTGCTTTGAAACGTGGTTATCAAATGCACGATTTGCGTGCACGTGCCGTTCAAGCCAGCGATTTTGAAGAGTTCGACTATATTCTTGCGATGGACAAAGAGAATCTTAGTTTATTGCAACAAAAGAGCCCTCAACAGCACCTGAGCAAGATTCAGTTATTCATGCAATATAGCAAAAGCGCCAATTCCAATACCGAAGTGCCCGATCCTTATTTTGGTGGACACGAAGGTTTCGAACTGGTATTGAATATGGTTGAAGAAGCCAGTCATGGCCTTCTTGCGCATCTATGCAACAATAAAAAGGAAATGTGCTAATGAAAACAAGAGCTGCTGTTGCCTGGAAGGCCGGTGAACCGTTAACAATAGAAGACGTCGATCTGGAAGGCCCGAAATCTGGTGAAGTATTGGTCGAAATCAAAGCGACCGGTATTTGTCACACTGATTATTACACACTTTCAGGTGCGGATCCGGAAGGTTTGTTTCCAGCCATTCTGGGTCACGAAGGCGCTGGCGTGGTGGTTGATGTCGGTCCCGATGTAAAATCCTTACGCAAGGGTGACCATGTCATTCCTTTGTACACTCCGGAATGCCGGGAATGCAAGTTTTGTCTTTCGCAAAAAACCAACCTGTGCCAAGCCATCCGCAGTACGCAGGGGCGTGGCGTAATGCCGGACAACACATCGCGATTTTCTCTGGATGGAAAACCATTACTGCATTACATGGGAACATCCACTTTCGCCAATTACACGGTCGTACCTGAAATAGCATTGGCAAAGATTCGTGAAGATGCTCCTTTTGATAAAGTGTGTTACATCGGCTGCGGAGTAACCACCGGCATTGGCGCAGTCATCTATACCGCCAAGGTGGAAGCTGGCAGCAATGTCGTTGTGTTTGGCCTGGGTGGAATCGGTTTGAATGTCATACAAGGTGCTCGCATGGTGGGTGCGGATAAAATTATCGGTATTGATATCAATCCCCAACGAGAAGCGATGGCGAGAAAATTTGGCATGACGCATTTCATCAACCCCAATGATGTACCCAATATTGTAGATGCGGTCGTGCAACTGACGAGCGGCGGCGCTGATTACAGCTTCGAGTGCATCGGCAATACCAAGGTCATGCGGCAAGCCCTGGAGTGTACGCATAAAGGCTGGGGGCGCAGCATTATTATTGGTGTCGCAGAAGCTGGCGCTGAAATTAGCACTCGCCCTTTCCAGTTGGTTACAGGGAGAAAGTGGGAAGGTTCCGCCTTTGGTGGCGCACGAGGCCGCACTGATGTGCCTAAAATTGTCGACTGGTATATGGAAGGAAAAAT
>CADEDO010000013.1:51073-55972 GCA_902826115.1 uncultured Nitrosomonas sp. | reverse complement strand
CACGAGGCCGCACTGATGTGCCTAAAATTGTCGACTGGTATATGGAAGGAAAAATTGATATTGATTCACTGATCACCCATACCCTATCGCTGGATGACATCAACGAAGGTTTCCGCTTGATGAAAGCGGGCGAATCGATTCGCTCAGTCGTTATTTATTAGTGTGATATGTTAGAAACCCGCAATCAACATGCTTGCTTTGGTGGGATACAAGGCTTTTATCAGCATTTATCGTCGATTATTGGCTTACCCATGCGATTTTCGGTTTATCAACCCCCGCAAGTCAAAGATCATGCCGTGCCGGTGCTGTTTTTCCTGGCCGGACTGACCTGCACCGAAGAAACGTTCATGATCAAGGCCGGTGCGCAACGCTATGCCGCTGAATACGGATTAATGCTGGTATCGATGGACACCAGTCCGCGTCAAACCGGTATCGCAGAAGAAACGGATCACTGGGATTTCGGTGCGGGCGCTGGATTTTATCTGGATGCAACTACTGAGCCTTGGTGCAAATTTTATCGCATGGAAAGTTATGTCACCGAGGAATTGCGTGACATCATCATCCAGCATTTTCCTGCTGATGAGAATCGCATGGGTATTTTTGGTCATTCCATGGGTGGACACGGCGCATTGACACTGGCGCTACGCTACCCTGAATTGTATCGCTCGATCTCGGCTTTCGCACCGATTTGTGCACCAATGCGCTGCCCGTGGGGACAAAAGGCATTCAGGAATTATCTCGGAGAAAATCAGCAAAACTGGCAGCTATATGACGCCACCGAACTCATCAAAGATGGCCGCAGGGTGCCGGATCTCCTGGTCGATCAAGGCTTGAACGATCAATTTATGACCGAACAACTGCACCCGCACCACCTGGAAAACGCCTGCGCTGCGGTTGGTCAGAAACTGACGTTGCGTTACCACCAGGACTACGATCACAGCTATTATTTCATCAGCACATTTATCGGCGAGCACTTGAAATATCATCGCGATGCGCTGATAGGATAATTCGTAATGTCAAGATCCCATTTTTATTCTTATTAAGTTATTGCCTAATGTAAAGCTAAGGGGCACCCTGCTTGATCACAGGGTTAGCCGTCATTCGCGATGGGATACCCGCCCAACTCTTGCAGAACAAGTGCATCTCTGTCTTTTGGTTCTGGACCAAAAAGGAGGCGAACGGGTCGACCGGTGTTCAAAGGGTCGTTGGCGGAGAAGAGCAGATTAGGGAACACACTTCCTGCTCTAGAAGGACTATTCACGTCTTTGTTCTCCCAATCGCTGTGGTACGAACTGATAAAGAACGACTCGCCGTTGATCAGCTTTGTGCAGGAGTGCAAGCGGCGTTGATTGCCTTGAAACGCAGACATCACGAATGCTTCAGACTCGAACGTGTACGCCATCTCAAGATAGGTGGCGCCACCTGGTGGCGCTGCTGTAATTTGGACTGTCTTTTTAGTTGGCGCAGTCGATCTTGAGAGAAAGTCGGTGGGAAAGGCGATACAAGCTACGCGAGATGCGCCACCGGCACCCACTAATGGAGTTTGAACTCGCTTCCACTTGAAATTAGCTCTGTCCGCCATGGAACTGGGTGCACCGTGCTCCTTAGTAAAGGCACTTCTGCAAATGCCTGATTGGTGAAAGCTGTATTTATGAATTCCGCCCATATTGCGTGTTGTCAGATACACGTCACCGGGAGTCGTTATAAATAAACGCCACTCTGAAGAGCGAAAGTTGTACTCGCCTTCAATCACAAAACGTAGATCGAAGAGGTTCTTTCCCATGATGGCTAACGTTTGACATAAGGGACGCCGTTAGGCGTCCTGCTTAATGGATGTAGGTATTTATTACCAATTATCAACTAGTCTTACCTCAATTTTCCAAGGCTCAATAGCCACTTGAGATATAACCTCTTGGACTGCTTCAACCTCAGACTTTGATGTAGGGAATATATCATGAAGTGGTTTTTCTAGTTTTAGCTCTAGCGAATTATCTTCCCACTTGCCTTCACACTCCAAAAGGATAACGGAAACCATAATATGATCTTGATATTCTGGGTGTGGTGATACATACGCGAGTGCAAGTTTGCGACCTTGATAGATGATTCCATAACGATTTGCCATATTTTTCTTCTTAGATACCGAATGTTTGAGTTCAGCCACCCCGGTACGGGGTCGGCTGGAACGACTTGTTAGCGGGGCGAGCCCACTAACGAAATGAGGTGCGGAGGGGAGGAATTTAACCTCCCGCGTTCACTCCTGGAAGGCAGCATATTTCTGCGCATATCTATCTCTCGCTCGGGTTGGAGTTTTACCAACAGGTCTCCGCAGGAACGCTGCTCCGTACCAAACACTTGCCATGATACAAACTACTAGGGCGATTGAATTGCTCATAATTACCTTCATTACGTTGAAAAAAACCGCAGAAGCCGAAAGTAAGAACGCCAACCCAAACGAGATATCAATACTTGCTTCTATATGTACCTTGAGCTCCAAGACTTTCCGGGCAAAAGCCCTCTAATGTAATTTATGAGACATTATTGTCCAATAATCTCCCGTGAAATTTCATATGGCTATATTTAATATAATTTATCATCATGTTTCTAATAAAATTAGAAACATTAATGGAACAAATCATGCAAACAAATGTGACAAAGAAACGACTAATTCAGATCCAGAACTAAGAATTTTTTTGCCAATCATCACACGGTAGGTTCAAAGAAACTTTATGAAGAGCAGCTTTCAAAATTTCCCGGCGCGCAAAATACCCGCCAATTGCGCCAACGCCTGACCGCGGTGGCTAATCCGGTTTTTCTGTTCAGCAGAAAGCTCGGCTGAAGTTTTGCCAAACTCGGGTAGAAAGAAATACGGATCGTAACCAAACCCGCCCTCGCCCCGCGGCTGATCAACGATTTCACCGTACCACGATCCATCGACTATGATGGGTTGCGGGTCATCGGCATGACGCACCAAAACAATCACGCAGTAGTAATAGGCGCGCCGGTTCGACTGATTTTTAAGCGTTTCGATCAGTTTCAGGTTATTGCGCTCATCGGATTTCGGCTCTCCGGCGTAGCGTGCGGAGGTAACGCCCGGCGCACCGCCTAGCGCACTGACGCAAATGCCCGAGTCATCCGCCAATGCCGGCAATCCTGAGCAGCGGCTGGCATGACGCGCTTTGGTCAGTGCATTTTCGACAAAGGTGGCGTAAGGTTCGTCCACTTCGCCGGCATTAAAATCGGATTGCGGTACCGCTTCGATCGCCAGAGGTTCCAGCAAAGTGTTGATCTCACGCAACTTACCCTGATTATTACTTGCAATCACCAACTTTTTCAGCTTATCCATGCTTTGCTTCCAGGGCTAGCACCTTTCTTTGTATTGCAATCAGCTCCTGAATCCCCTGCTGCGCCATATCCAACATGATATCCAGTTCTTTTCGATTGAATGCGACCCCTTCAGCCGTGCCTTGCACTTCGACGATGCCGGAATGGCCAGTCATGACGACATTCATGTCGGTATCACATGAAGAATCTTCCACATAATCCAGATCGAGTACCGGCGTGCCTTGATGAATGCCTACGGAAATTGCTGCCACGTGATCGATGATTGGTGAGGTTTCGAGTAGTTGACGATAAATCAGTTGCTCCACGGCGTCATGCAATGCCACAAAAGCACCGGTAATACTCGCGGTTCGGGTGCCGCCATCGGCTTGGATGACATCGCAATCGATTTGTATGGTTCGTTCGCCTAATTTTTCCAAATCAACCACAGCTCGTAATGCGCGCCCAATGAGCCGTTGAATTTCCATCGTGCGTCCGGATTGTTTACCTTTCGCCGCTTCACGCTGCATGCGCGAATGCGTCGAACAAGGCAGCATGCCGTATTCGGCAGTCAACCATCCCTGCCCTTTGCCTTTCAGAAAAGGCGGCACCTGCTCACTGATACTGGCAGTACAAATCACTTTTGTATCCCCGCATTCGATCAGGATAGAGCCATCGGCATGTTTTGTGTAATGCCGAGTGATGTTAACCGGGCGGATTTGATTGGGGGTGCGATGATTACTTCGTGTCATGGTCACTTATTTTTCAGTATGAAAAGTTAAACTGCATATCGATAAACAGGCTTAGCAGGCGAACCCGTCGAAACCGTCAACACTTCATAGCCATCTTCAGTTACCAAGACGGTATGCTCCCATTGTGCCGATAAGCTTCCATCCTTGGTGGTGACAGTCCATCCATCCGGTAGATGGCGAATGGCTGCTTTGCCTGCATTAATCATTGGTTCCACGGTAAATATCATGCCGGGTTTAAGCTCGAGACCAGTACCTGGGCGTCCATAATGAAGCACTTGTGGATTTTCATGAAATTTTGCACCGATGCCATGCCCGCAAAACTCTCTAACTACGCTGTATCCGACGCCCTCCGTCAGCTTCTGAATGGCATGACCGATATCGCCTAAATGCTTGCCGGGCTTAATTTGATCGATTCCTCTCCACATGGCTTCATATGTCACTTCACATAAACGCTTGGCTTGAATGGAAGGTTCTCCCACGTAGAACATGCGGCTGGTATCGCCATGGTAACCCTGGTAAATGACAGTGATATCAATATTAATGATGTCACCGTTTTTTAATTTTTTCTGTCCCGGGACGCCGTGGCAGATTTGATTATTGACAGAAGTACATATCGATTTAGGATAAGGCGAATGGCCTGAAGGCGCATAGTTTAGCGGTGCGGGAATAGTTTTCTGCACATCGACCATGTAGTGATGACACAGCGTATCGAGCTCCTCTGTGGTGACTCCTACTTCGACAAATGGAGTGATGTAATCAAGCACCTCAGAGGCCAATCGACCAGCAATACGCATTTTTTCAATTTCCTGCGCTGTTTTTATGTGTACCG
>CADEDO010000013.1:0-50973 GCA_902826115.1 uncultured Nitrosomonas sp. | reverse complement strand
AATCGACCAGCAATACGCATTTTTTCAATTTCCTGCGCTGTTTTTATGTGTACCGTCATTGTTATTTGGTTTAATTATTCAGTGATTTAGATAGCAATTTTAGAAGCTTATGTTAATAAGCACTAATGCATTTTGTTTTATAGATGGTTAATTATAGCCGATCAACCTCAGTGATCTTTATGGATTGACATTATAAGCGTTCACACTTGCTTTCAGCTAAATAGGTATCCTCAAATTGTTTAACTAATTTCTCCATTTGCTCTGTAAGCATTCGTGAGGGATTATGAAAAACAATTTTCTTTAAAGTGACACTGCGCTCTTCAATCATGGCATTTTCGATGCCTTTGTTTTCTATTTCTTGCAGTTGCTTAAGTGCTTCATTTTTATCATGGAATATGCCTAGAGAGATGGCATTCTTCCATTGATTTTCGTCTTTTACGCGAAAACTGACGATGCCAAGATTTCTTAGTTTATTAATTTCACGATTGGCTGCTTCTTTATTCATGAAGGGTGGAATAGCTAACCAATACATCAAGGCATTACCCGCTTCTTCCAGTTCATAAGTTTTATCAGAAACCATTTCTGATAAAATCGTTTCAGCATACTGCATTTGCTCTTCATGAAAATTGCCCCACTCCAAGCAGTTCTCGCTTGCTGGCAGCAATATGATTTTCTCAGCATTCATTAATTGTGGCACTGCTGCCTGCTGATCATTTGCGTAAAATTGTATGCCAATCACATAAGCGATATTAATAATCAGTAGCAGAATAAAGATTATTTTCATTGAAATGAATAAATTTTTAAAATTTGATATTAACTTAATTTTGTTGTTAACGTTCTTGTGCCTTGCTAAAATATGACGTTAACTGTCAAATACATCTACCAACTTTTGAACTCCTTTTTAAGAACAGGATATGAAATATGAAAATGATTAAGAATACAGTCATGCTGCTAGCGTTAGCGCTATCTGCACCCATCTCAGCTGAAACGACAGAAAATCCAGATGCGGCTCCCGCTGCACCTGCCACCGTTGAAGAAACTGCATCCGGAGTATGTGCAGGTTGCCATAGCGCAGATGGTAATAGCGTTATTCCAATGAATCCGATCTTGGCAGGACAACACGCTGAGTATATCACCAAGCAGTTAATTGATTTTAAGGCAACTGAAACCCAACCGGCAAAACGCAACAGCCCTGTGATGTCATCCATGGTAGCGGCACTTTCGCAGGATGATATGAAGAAACTGGGCGCGTACTATGCAAAACAGAAAGCGAATCCAAGTCAAGTAGCTACTGATGCTGATGCGAAATTGATCGAAATAGGTAAGATTCTTTATCATGGCGGCAATATCGAGAATGGCGTGCCTGCTTGTGCCAGTTGTCATGGCCCTAATGGATCAGGCATTCCGCCGCACTACCCTGCAGTAGCTGGCCAGCATGCAGAATATACCCTGACTCAGCTCAATTTGTTTAACACAGGCGACCGTGGCAACGACAATCAAATAATGCAGAAAGTTCTGACTCGTATGAGTGGACAAGAAAAACGCGCTGTTTCTGTCTATATTTCTACCATGCGCTGAAAATTAATAAAAAGCCCTGCTTATAAATTGGGCGGTATAAAAAAAGGCGACTCAAGTCGCCTTTTTTTATGATTAATTTCTTAATGAGTATTTACCAGTTCTTAAATATTTTATCTGCAGCAGATAGTGTCTTACTTAATTCATTATCGCCATGTACGGATGATACAAAACCAGCTTCAAATGCCGATGGAGCAAAATATATGCCTTCATTCAACATCGCGTGAAAGAATCGATTGAAAGATTCCTTGTCACATTGCATCACTTCAGCAAAACTGGTCGGAATTTCTTTTCTGAAATATAAGCCGAACATGCCTCCCACCGATTGCGCGCAAAAATCAATACCATATTGCTTGGCAGATGCACTAATGCCATCGACTAATTGCTGTGTTCTGTTGCTCAGTTTTTCATAAAAACCGGGGGCTTGGATCTGTTTTAGCGTGGCGAGACCTGCGGCCACTGCAACCGGATTGCCAGATAATGTGCCTGCCTGATAAACCGGCCCCAGCGGCGCTAAACATTGCATAATTTCGCGCCTGCCGCCAAATGCGGCCATCGGCATGCCGCCACCAATTACCTTACCTAAAATAGTCAGATCCGGTTTGATTTGGTAAAGCCCTTGCGCGCACTTAAGATCAACACGGAATCCTGTCATGACTTCATCAAATATCAAGACACTGCCACTTTGAGTACACAATGACCGTAATTTGGTCAAGAAATCTGCAGTGGGGGCAACCAAATTCATATTACCGGCAACGGGCTCGACAATTACCGCAGCTATCTCCTGCCCGAATTGATTAAATGTTGCTTCGATACCGGAAATATCGTTGTAATCCAGAACAATGGTATGGCCCACCGTTTCAGCCGGTACTCCCGCAGAACTCGGATGACCAAATGTCAATGCGCCAGAACCAGCTTTAACCAATAAAGCATCGTCATGCCCATGATAACAACCTTCAAATTTTATAATCCGGCTTCGACCTGTAAAACCACGTGCCAGTCGGATGGCACTCATGCCGGCTTCGGTGCCAGAGCTGACCAATCTGACTTGTTCGATTGAAGGCAGCAAGTGGCAAATCATTTTGGCAATTTCTAGTTCTGCTTCAGTTGGCGCTCCAAATGTTAGCCCATTTTGAGCGGCTGTCTGCACTGCCTTAACGACATCATGGTTGGCGTGACCAAGAATCAATGGTCCCCAAGATCCGACATAATCAATATAGGATTTACCATCGGCATCCCAAAAATAAGCCCCTTCACCACGCTGAAAAAAAATCGGTTCCCCTCCCACTGATTTAAAAGCACGAACGGGTGAATTTACTCCGCCAGGAATATATTGTTGAGACTGTTCAAATAATTGATGATTGCGTGAAGTCATTGAGTTACTCTTGATAAAAAATTATAAGGATAATCTTGTTTTTAATGCGTTACATGGTTTCTGCAAATAATTGCACATAGTGCTCTGCCGTTGCTTTTATATTTTCAGCCTGAAATAAATCATGACACACAGCGATTGCTGCGCATCCGCTTTGAATAACTGTTCTGGCGTTAGTCAATTGAATACCTCCGATGCCTACAATAGGAATTGATAGCGCCTTTTGAGCTTGATTGACTAAGCTTATAGACACTGAAACTGCATTAGGTTTCGTCAGTGAGGAAAAAAAAGCGCCGAAAGCAATATAATCTGCTCCGTCTTTTTGTGCCTGCATGGCTAAATCTAACTGGTTATAACATGAGGTTCCCACAATTTTATTTTGTCCAAGTTGATTTTTCGCTGCAGAAACCGACACATCATTTTTCCCCACATGGACTCCATCTGCATCTATCTCAATAGCTATTTCAAGATGATCATTAATAATTAATAGAGCGTTGTGTTCTCGACAAAGCGACAATAGTAATTTCGCTTGTTCTCTACGTAAAGATTCATTGGCCGATTTGTTACGATATTGCACGAGTTTTACTCCGCCTTCCAATACCTGCCGGGTTTTATTCAACAGATCATTGGTTTGATTAAGATCTGGAGTTATTGCATAAGGTCCGCTAATTTTCAGGCTGCTCAATGATTACTTCCTTTTCTTCATGCTCGCCTTCGTTATCTTCTCCATCTTTAGCCCAAAAAAGCCTATTGGGAATATATTGTCCCATGCCTGGACGAAAACCCGCCTGCAATGTATGCCATGTATAGTCTTGAGCTTCAAGTACGCTGTCACTGACTGATAAGCCATTAGCCAATGAAGCTGCTATCGCTGACGCCAGCGTGCAGCCCGAACCATGATAAGTGTGCTCAAGTCTTTCCCAATCATCGGTGCGTATAATGCCGCTGGAAGCAAACAGTGTATTTCTAACCTGCTGCGTATTTTCATGCGTGCCGGTGATAAGTACGTATTCGCATCCCATCAGCAATAATCTTTGCGCACAGAGACTTAAATCCAATTTGGATTCACTCGGGTCATTTTCCTGCTGAGCCAAATGCCGAGCCTCAAGACTATTGGGCGTCAAGACCGTGACTTGCGGAAGTAACAATTCACGCATGGCATCGACCATGTCTTCGTTGGCTAACTCGTCTCCACGTCCAGAAGTTAATACCGGATCCATGACCAGCGGAATATACGGATAATCAGAAATGACTTCCGCAATAGTAGCAATGATTTCAACACTGCCTAACAAACCAATCTTGAAAGCATGAACCGGCATGTCTTCTAGCACCGCTCTAGCCTGATCAGCTACCCATTCAGGATCAAGCGGCATCACTTCATCCACGCCGGTAGTGTCTTGAACAGTAATAGCAGTCACTACGGATAGTGGATGACAGCCTAAGCTTGCAATGGTGAGCATATCGGCTTGAATGCCGGCTCCGCCACTGGGGTCATTGGCTGCAAAAGAAAGTACAATTGGGGGTGGCTGTAACATGCATTAATACCGTAAAATATCATTTTAACCTAAAAGGAAGTTGCTATCTATCATGCCTACCGAAGAGAATCGCGATTACAATCGTTATATGTGCTTAATTTGTGGCTTTATCTATGATGAAGCGCTGGGATCTCCCGATGAAGGCATAGCACCGGGCACTCGCTGGGAAGATGTTCCGATCAATTGGACATGTCCGGAATGTGGCGCCCGTAAAGAAGATTTTGAAATGGTAAAAATATAAGATGCGAATTTTGCATACCATGCTCCGGGTTGGCAATCTAGATAAATCGCTTGAGTTTTATACCCAGGTTTTGGGTATGAAACTGCTTCGGCGCAAAGATTATCCTGATGGCAAATTTACTCTGGCTTTTGTAGGCTATCAGGATGAAACAGATGGCACGGTTCTTGAGTTGACGCATAACTGGGATACTTCCGAATATGACTTGGGAAATGGTTTTGGTCACATTGCGGTTGAAGTGAATGATGCTTATCAAGCCTGTGAAAATACAAAAAAACTGGGTGGGAAAGTGACTCGTGAAGCCGGTCCCATGAAACACGGCACAACAGTTATCGCGTTCATAGAAGATCCCGACGGTTACAAGATTGAATTTATCCAGAAAAAAACAGCATAAGCATTTTCACTAGCCATTCAGTTTGTTTTTCTTAACTTTTATCCGTGCAATAAAAAAATGGTGGGGATTTTGTTGATATCTGGCAAAGAGCGATTCCACTCTTTGACAGTTCTAGTTGCAACCATCTCATTAGAGAAAGTCAGGTGACTCGCAATACATAGATTTGTAGAATCACTACAAGTCTTAACCAGTTGTTCCAGTAATTTTTGATTACGATATGGCGCTTCAATAAAGATTTGCGTTTGGTTTCGGCTAATGGATAACTTCTCTAACTCTATTATTTTGCTGATACGTGCATTGCTCTCGATTGGCAAATAGCCGTTAAAGGCAAATTGTTGTCCATTCAAACCCGACGCCATTAATGCCAGCAAAATGGATGATGGTCCAACCAATGGAATTATCCTGATATTGTTTTTGTGCGCTAATCGCACCAATTCGGCGCCAGGATCGGCGACCGCCGGGCAACCTGCCTCGGATAACAATCCCACATCGTGTCCCGCTAATAAGGGATCCAGTAACGTTACGAGATCATCCGATGGTGTATGTTCATCCAGAATTTGCATGTTTAAAGTTTGCAGCGCATGCTTGGAACTGATCTGTTTCAAAAATTGTCGAGCTGTTTTGGGGTGTTCAACAATAAAATATGCCAATTCGGCTATGCATTGCTGAACTGCCGCCGGCATTGCCCAGGCGATGTTTTCCTCGCTAATCGGAGTTGGGATTAAATAGAGTTTACCGGTCATCTGAATATTCGCTGAGCGCTGCTAACTGATACGTATCATTAAATTTTGATCGATCTAATGCAGAATTCGCGGGACGCTGAGAATAAATTCGGGAATGGCGACATCAAAATGATAACCATCTTCTGCTGCCATCTGATAGCTACCCTTCATGGACCCAACAGCGGATGAAATGACCGTTCCACTGGTATATTCGAAGCTATCTCCGGGCTTGAGCAGCGGTTGTTCGCCGACTACGCCTAATCCGCGTACTTCTTGGGTAGTGCCATCACCATTATCGATGATCCAGTGTCGACTAATTAACTGGGTCGCTACCGTACCGTTATTTGCGATAGTGATGGTGTAGGCAAATACATGCCTCGCAGATTCTTCATCAGATTGATCAGGCAGATATACCGTACGAATACTGACATCAATTTCATATTTTTTATTTTCAGTCATTTTTATTTCACATTATTTATTAATACGGTATCAAAAAAAAGTATGGAAAGTATTAATATAATTTATACATAAATCGTGATCTCTGTTACGCGTAGTTGGATATTTGCGGTTAAAATAACAACTTTGATTATTGAGAGGTTTTCATGTACCGCATTGCACCCAGTATTCTTTCCGCCAATTTCGCCAAACTTGGCGACGAAATTACCGCCGTCATAGATTCAGGAGCCGATATCATTCACTTTGATGTGATGGATAATCATTATGTTCCTAACCTCACTATCGGTCCTTTGGTTTGCGAAGCGATCCGTCCAGTTACCGATGCAATCATTGATGTGCATTTAATGGTAGAACCTGTTGATCGTATTATTCCAGATTTTGCCAAAGCGGGTGCTAATATCATTTCATTTCACCCTGAGGCATCGAATCACATTGATCGCACCATCGGCTTGATTAAAGAACAAGGCTGTAAAGCTGGCCTGGTTTTTAATCCCGCGACCCCCTTGCACTATCTGGATCACGTTCTCGATAAACTTGATTTGATTCTTATTATGTCAGTAAATCCCGGGTTTGGCGGGCAAAAATTTATTCCTGAAGCACTCAACAAGTTAAAAGCTGTTAGACAACGTATTGATGCCAGTGGAAAAAATATCATGCTGGAAATTGATGGTGGCGTTAAAGTAGACAATATCGCTGAGATTGCCCGTGCCGGCGCGGATACCTTCGTGGCAGGATCAGCCATTTATCAAGCTGGCAAAGATACCGATCCTCATCGTTATGACAGTGTGCTGGCGGCGTTTCGTGCTGAACTGGCAAAAGTATAATTGACTACCACCCTACTCGCTGATTGCTATTTTCTATATTTAAATGAACCAAAATCTTTCTAGCACTGCAGATGCGTCTGTAAAAGAAGTTAAATTACCAATATCCATCAAAGTGATCATGATCGATTTGGATGGCACTCTGCTTGACACTGCAGACGATCTCGCCTTAGCGGCAAATTTGATGTTAAAAGATCTGGGATTGCCGGAGCAATCAACGTCAACGATTCGTTCTTATATTGGAAAAGGGATTCAGAAGCTGGTCAAACGAACGTTAACCGGCCAGCTTGATGGAGAACCCGATGCTGCGTTATTTGCGCAAGCGCTACCACTATACGAAAAGCATTACGCGAATAATTTAAGTGTGAATACGCGTCCGTATCCTGGTGTTCTGGAAGGTATCAAAATAATGCAACAGGCAGGTTTCAAGCTGGCATGCATCACCAATAAAGCTGAAGCCTTTACGTTACCTTTGTTACGCTCAACAGGCTTATATGAGCAATTTGAAATTGTATTGTCTGGAGACAGTCTACCTAAGAAAAAACCTGATCCCATGCCATTGACTCACATCTGCAAACATTTTGATGTGCAACCTCATGAAGCACTGTTAATTGGAGACTCACTCAATGATGCCATTGCTGCCAGAGCGGCTGGTTGTCATGTTTTTTGTGTGCCCTATGGTTATAATGAAGGTCGCAATGTTTATGAACTCGATTGTGATGCCATTGTTGAAACGCTGATTGAAGCATCCAAGCTAATTTCTAAATAATCATACAAATAACTTTTCAATCATTCGTTTATAAATTCCTGATCCCTAGAATGAGACGGCATGCATAAAACACTTCAATTAAATCGTTTTGGCATTGATGACAGAGGTGGTGCAATCAAATGACTGAAGAAGAGTTTAATCAGCTTGTTCAACAAGGATACAATCGTATTCCGATGGTGCTGGAGACCTTTGCGGATCTCGATACACCGTTGTCTATTTATCTAAAACTTGCCAATCAGCCTTATTCGTATTTATTGGAATCTGTGCAGGGAGGTGAACGTTTCGGTCGATTTTCATTTGTTGGGCTACCGGCAACCATGCGTATCGAAGCTCGTAACAATACGGTGACCTTGGTGGATCATGATGATTCTGAAGTGATCAAGGTTGATGATACCCTGGCTTTTATCCAATCCTACCTGTCGAAATTCAAGGCGGCGCCTTGTCCAGCAGGCATTTCACGATTCAGTGGTGGATTAGTCGGTTATTTTTCATACGATACGGTTCGCTATATTGAGCATAAATTGATCGATCATGCGCAACCGGATACTTTAAATACCCCTGATGTATTGCTGTTGCTATCAGAAGAGCTGGCAGTAATCGACAATCTTTCGGGCAAACTGTATTTGATCGTGTATGTTAATCCTGAAAATAATGATGCCTACCAATCCGGGCGCAATCGCTTAAAAACTCTATTGGCAAAACTTCGCCAATCGATTCAGATTCCAGTGGAACAAGCGGTTGCTCCCGGGGTTGCCGTTTCCGAATTTTCTGAAGCGGATTTTAAATCGGCTGTCGAGCGCGCCAAACGTTATATTTACGATGGCGATATCATGCAGGTGGTGTTGTCTCAACGTACCAGCAAACCCTTTAGCGCATCTCCGTTATCGCTTTATCGGGCACTGCGCAGTCTGAATCCATCTCCCTACATGTTTTTCTATCATTTCAATGATTTTCATGTGGTGGGCGCTTCTCCGGAAATATTGGTGCGCCTTGAGGGGGATATAGTGACCGTTCGTCCCATCGCAGGAACCCGTCCGCGTGGAAAAACCCCTCAGGAAGATGCTGAATTAGCAGCCGATCTACTGGCCGACCCCAAAGAATTAGCTGAACATGTCATGTTGATGGATTTGGGACGCAATGACATTGGACGTGTAGCGCAAACTGGAACGGTTAAAGTCACTGAAAAAATGCAAATAGAAAATTACTCGCATGTCATGCACATTGTTTCCAATGTGGAAGGTAAGTTAAAACCTGAATTGACGGCGATTGATGTATTGCGGGCCACTTTCCCGGCTGGCACGGTCAGTGGCGCTCCTAAAGTCCGTGCTATGGAAATTATCGATGAATTGGAAGTTTCCAAACGCGGAGTATATGCGGGTGCAGTTGGTTATCTAGGCTTCAATGGCGACATGGATTTAGCCATCGCCATCCGCACTGGCGTGATCAAGGATGGCAAATTACATGTCCAGGCTGGTGCAGGTATCGTTGCCGATTCAATTCCGCATAATGAGTGGGTTGAAACGCAGAACAAAGCCAAGGCATTGCTGCGTGCGGCAGAAATTGTCGAGAATGGATTGGATAGTAAAATCTAGTTTAATTATAAAATCATGTCTTTAGTGAGATAATCTTCAAGCCAGCTCGGGTTCAATCCTTGAGCTGGCTTTTGTTTATTAAGACAACTAGCTGGCGATCAATGTAGATTCAATTTCTGCAAAGCTTTTGGCGACATTATTGGGCGGAATGACGGTTCCGAGTTGTTTTTCGATTTGAGTCCAGGAGAAAATACCGCATATTCTGGGCAAGCCGATGGTATTATCGTCAATCACCAAGGCGTGTAATCGCTCACTCTCACGCAAGCTGGATACAATATTACCGACTCTGGCGTGTTCTACTTCATCCAGGGAGATAGCTTCCAACTTTTCCAGTGGTGTCATGATATCCATGACCAAAATTTCATGATGTTTAACTCGCCTGTCTTGAATGAAGCGCAGAGGTTTCTCGCCTAAAATATCCGTTGCAGTAATAATACCCGCCAACGAATGATCTTCATTGATCACTAATAATGTGCGTACACCACGTTGCATCATATAAGTGTTGGCAATTTCCATAGGCGTATTGGGAGCGATGACGGCTGCGCTGATTTTGCGCAAATCAGTCATCACTTCAGATGCGGGAGAATCAAAAGCTACCGGGTTAGGAGATGCGGGTTGGGAAATCTGTACAGTACCAACCAAATACTGCACGGCCAGTGATTTATAATCGTTCATCATATCGTGTACTCCATCCAAGGTTGATGGGAACTACTTGATTCCGAAACAGATAATCTATTTCGAATGGAGAACTTTACGCTGATTGGGAGCCAGAATCAATAGCCCTATCATTGGCATTGACAAAGCTATGGCCGATCATGAACCCACTGAACCAATGTATCCATGGCTGCACGAGCCTGTGCAGATTGCTCATGATTGACAAAAAAAACGACGACAACACGCCGTCCCATTTTGTCCAACAAATAACCTGCCAGTGTTCTCACGTTGTTCAAAGCGCCCGTTTTCATATGCGCAAAGCCTTTGACTGATGAATCGGTAAAACGTGTTTTCAGGGTTCCATCGACGGCTGCGATTGGCAGTGAAGAAATAAATTCTGGCATCACCGGACTATTAAAGGCTGCAAGTAGCAGTTGCCCCATATGTCGGGTAGTGATTTGCTCTCTACGGGATAATCCGGAGCCGTTTTCTATCACCAATTCAGGGAAATTTAATTGTTTGGATGCCAACCATTTTCTAATGGCCCTATCTGATTTGACAAGCGTGGCCGGTGAATTATTTTGCTTGTTCGCATCCCAGGTGCCTAGTGTTAAATACAATTGGCGTGCGGCAATATTATTACTGAATTTATTGATGCCGCGAATGATATCCGCCAATGGCGGCGATTGATAAATTTTTAAGAGTGTCAGACCTTGTGAGGTCCGACCCACGATGACCTCCCCGTGAAACAAACCGCCTTGTTGTGTCCATAAGTGCTTGAATAAATTTCGGGTATAAATTGCACTGTCATGCAAGCTCAATAAATAGGATTGCTTTCCACATTGCTGAGAGAAATTTCCACTGAGTACGACTGTAAAATTATTTTTGTCTTTTTCATCGGGAATGACGTCAATGGTGAGTAAATTTCGCCAATCGCCGCATTTTCCGTGCGTCAATTTCAAATGATTTTGCACATGCAAAGAGTCGGGCAATGGATCAATCACGACTCGCACTGAATTTTTATCAGGCTGTGGAAACAGATGGATCGTCGAAGTTCTGTAATTGACCAATAATGCTTCAGGAAGGATGTTATAAGTGCGATAAGGCTGCCCGTCAAAATCGCCGGGATCTTCAAAGGGAATATCATAATGCGTAGGATCCAGCACCAGATTGCCTTTGATTTCATGCAACCCTGTTTGGCGCAGACGATGAATCAACAGCCAAAAATTCTCCAGATCCAACTTTGGGTCGCCATAACCTTTGATAATCAAGTCGCCATGCAAAACGCCATCCATTATCTTGCCACTGACGTACAGTTGAGTCGGCCAGGTATAGGCGGGTCCTAACAATTCCAATCCAGCGTAGGTTGTCAGCAACTTCATTACTGACGCAGGATTCATTGCCGAATCCGCATTGATTGCCATGATCGGTTTATTCGCACCAATTTCATGCACGTAAACACCGATCGCTGTTTCTGGAATGGCATGCTGTTGCAATTTCTGCTTGACCGGCAAAGGCAATCCGCTAGACCATACGGAACCTGACCATGCAATCTGCAGAAGTAACAGACATGAACAATAGATCCGCAGCATTTTAGTTAACATGCTGGCGGATAGTTATTTCTTCATCTGACATATCGCAAACCCATCGTCCCAACCCATGCGATACTGATCATCCTTGTCATAACGGTTAAGGTCTTTAAAGGCCCAACTGGTTCTTTTGGCCGTCTCACAGCCATCAATATAGCCTTGCTGAGTGCTGACCGGATATCCGGTCAAGTTGTATTTGGGTTTTGCACTTTCAGGCAATGGGCCTGCCGGTCGTTCGGGTTTTTTTGCAGGAAGTGGTAGCGGTTGCTGGGGTTGCTGTGATTTTGTCGGCACTCCACTACAGGCAGAAACGATTAACGCCACAATAATGATAGAAAAAGATAAACGGTAATGCATGCATTGCACCTCTGGATACTATTCAATAAGATAAAACTATAAAACGGATTGCAACAACTTGCCCATTTCAGCCGGATTGCGCGTGACTTTAATTCCGCAGGATTCCATGACTGCCAATTTTTCCTGTGCGGTTCCCTTACCACCTGAAATAATCGCACCGGCATGTCCCATGCGTTTGCCGGGTGGCGCTGTGACACCGGCAATAAACCCAACCACAGGTTTTTGCATATGATCTTTCACCCAACGCGCACAATCCTCTTCATCGGTACCGCCGATTTCACCTACCATCAGCACCGCATCGGTTTCTTCGTCATCGTTGAACAATTGCAAAACATCCAGGTGCTTCAATCCATTCACCGGATCACCACCGATGCCGATGCAGGTCGATTGTCCCAATCCAAGCGCCATCAGTTGTGCCACAGCCTCGTAGGTTAATGTTCCTGAGCGGGAAACCACGCCGATACGCCCTTTTTTGTGGATATAACCTGGCATGATGCCAATCTTGATTTCATCCGGCGTAATGATGCCTGGGCAGTTGGGACCGATCAAACGGGTTTTCCTGCCTTGCATCTTGTAGCGGGTACGCAGCATATCCCGCACAGGAATGCCTTCAGTAATGCAAATCACCAGATCCAGTTCCGCTTCCACCGCTTCATCAATGGCGGCAGCCGCAAACGGAGGCGGCACATAGATGACGGAAACATTGGCGCCGGTTTGTTGCTTTGCTTCCTTGACCGTCGCATAAATCGGAATACCCTCAAAGCTTTCTCCCGGCTTGCGGGGATTAACGCCGGCGACAAAGCAGGCTGCACCCTGTGCATATTCACGGCACATGCGCGTATGAAATTGCCCGGTTTTTCCAGTAATGCCTTGAGTGATCACGCGGCTGTTTCGATTAATCAGAATGGACATGCCTTTTCTCCTTCAATGATTAACAATCATGTGCCCTAAGCATTGGCTTTGGCTGCATTGACCGCTTTTTGAGCCGCATCAGCCATATTGTCAGCCGATATGATCGTCAGACCGGAATCAGCCAGAATTTTTTTTCCTAATTCCACGTTAGTGCCTTCCAAGCGCACGACCAGCGGTACGGTTAGTTGTACATCTCGGGCTGCCATGACCACGCCTTGCGCAATGACGTCACACTTCATAATGCCGCCGAAGATATTCACCAGAATGGCTTGCAATTTGGGATTGCGCAACATCAGCTTAAATGCTTCCGTGACTTTTTCGGCAGTTGCGCCACCGCCTACATCAAGGAAATTGGCCGGATTACCGCCATACAGTTTGATGATGTCCATGGTGGCCATCGCCAAGCCAGCACCATTCACTAGGCACCCGATGTTGCCATCCAGCGGAATATAAGACAGCTCGTGCTTGGATGCCTCAATCTCGACCGGATCTTCCTCATCCAGATCGCGCAGTGCGACAATCTCGGGGTGACGGAATAACGCATTGTCGTCAAAATTCATTTTCGCATCGAGCGCAATCACCTGTTTTTCTGCGGTCAAGGCTAGCGGATTGATTTCCAACAACGATGCATCGGATTCGTCAAATGCTCGATACAGACTCTGCAATAGTTTGACAGCTTGCGATCGGCTTTGCTCAGGAATGCCGATCTCTGTTGAGATTTCCTCGGCTTGCTGCACACTGAGCCCCGCGATCGGATCAATAAACACTTTATGAATTTTCTCGGGCGTATCCGCCGCTACTTTTTCGATTTCCATGCCACCTTCCGAGCTTGCCATCAGGCACACGCGCTGACGGCCACGATCCACCACCATGCCGACATAGAATTCTTTTTCAATCGATACTCCCTGCTCAATGAAAAGTCGATGGACCACCTGTCCTTCGGGACCAGTCTGATGAGTGATTAGGCGCATGTTTAAAATCTCGGCGGCACGCTGACGCACTTCTTCCAGCGATCTGGCTACTTTCACCCCGCCGCCTTTGCCCCGCCCGCCAGCATAAATTTGCGCTTTGACCACCCACACATTGCCACCCAATTGACGTGCAGCATTGACTACCTCTTCAACACTAAAGCCAGCTATTCCTCTGGGCGTAACGACGCCATATTTCTGCAAAATTTCTTTTGCTTGATATTCATGAATTTTCATCAGTACATCCTCACCATTATGATCAAACGCAGAACTGGATTTTAATTTTAGTTAATGCAGTTATTGGAATGGAATCCGTGCTGGGCGACTGAGCATTTAATGTGCTTCAATTTGCCGCTCCAGGTGCTCTTCAACATCTTTCTGACTAAATCCAATCGCACTGGCAACCCGATCTGCATGACTAACCTTGGATACGCCTGCAATCAGGCGATGCGTAGGACCGTGAGACAGGAATTCCACCTGCAAGTAACGACCAATACCGTCGCTTTGCAGACGTTCGCAAAGCTCATGGTTATGCGTCACCAATAACGTGCTCGCACCCAATTTATGAAATCCCTTGAGAATGTATTCGGAGATGGTCATTTTCTCTTCAAAAGTGGTGCCTTCCGATAATTCGTCCAGCACGACCAAGCTGCGCTGGGTTGAATTGAAGAATATCTCGCGTGTGCGCTGGAGTTCATGGCCGAATCGTCCCATGGCAGCGCTTAACTGTCCTGGGTCGGGCACTTGGTAATAGATATGTTCTGCCGGCACCAACTGTCCTTGTGTGGCTGGGATGTAGCAACCCATTTGACCCAGCAATTGGATTTGCACGATGGTTTTGCAATAGGCAGTTTTGCCGCCACTATTCGGGCCTGTAATGATCAATACGCGCCCTGCCATGTCGAGGTGGATATCATTGGGCACATAATCGGGCATATTCTTTATCAACAATGGATTTCTGGCTTGACTGATGGTCAATCGGTGCTGTTTCTCGTCCATAATCTCCGGCAGCGCCTTATCCCCGTCAGAGGCTTGTCCGTAACGATAAAAAGATAATAATTCATCCAGCAATCCCAGCGCTTCCAGTGCTTTTGCCAATTCCCGGCTTTCCTTGAATTGGTTGCGCAGCGGATAGATGATCGTATCGCGATCGGATACGCCCATTGCCAACATGATGATAGGAAAAATGGGAATGGTGAGCCCCAACAAGCCATAGCCAAAATAGGATGTGCCTAATTCCGGCATCAAGTTTTCAATGAAAAAGAGAATGCCATAAGCGGCTGCGAAAAACATCAATGTCGGCAGCGTCTTAAACAATGATGGATGGAACCGGAAATGAAGATCGAATGCTGATTTTTCTTTTTTAGTTTTGAATTTGCCATTGGTCGAATAAACCGGCCCCTCCATCAATGCATAAGTACGCGATTGCCCAAAATCATGAATGGCATCCAATATCGTTTGTAAATAGACAGATTGTGGGCGCGGGATTGCGTTGGCTTTCTCAACCAGATCGACCGCAAATTGAGTACCATCCTGATATTGCCGATAACCATAGCCGCCGAATTCGAGTTTATCTGCGCGGCTACTGGGTTCATCAGTAGCCAATCCGCCGACAAATTCGCCATATAACAGATATTTGAGTGATTTTTCCCCGGAACGGATTTTTCCGATATATTGAGTCAGGGCTTCATATAATTCCGGATTAGATTCAATTTCACGTAAAGCCAATTGTTTTTGCTGCAACATTGGCGCATCCTGATCGGGGCGTGCGATTGATCGGTACAGTATCAGGCGACCAATTTCTGTTTGTGTTTTATCAATGATATGAAACAACGCTTCGGCTTCGATTGCTGCAAATGTTTTGGGATCAAGTGCCGCATAATTCGTTTCGGTGGGACGAATATCATTGAAAGTCGTGGGTTGATCGGATTCGGATAGGATTAAACGTTCGCGCCAAATATTTATCATATTCATAGTCTGTTTCAGGTTTTTCGCTATTTGCAGCCAAGCGGCTTTGGTTGAATGTGTAAAATACGCATATTTAGAATGAAACACAACAAAATGTCACTCAGTTCTCTATCGGTATTCCTTTTTTGATTATGCTGTCTGTTAAAAAAAACCTACGCCTCATCAGCTTATTCATTATTATCAGTGCCATAGCATTGGCTAGCTGGTATTTCACTCGACCCAAACCATTAGCAGTTGAGTTAACGACCGTTACAACGGGCAATGTGGAAGCGACCATAGTGAATACACGCGCAGGCACCATCAAGGCCTGCCAGCGATCCAATCTTGCGCCTATTTCTGGAGGTCAGATTGCAAAAATATGGGTGAAAGAAGGCGATCGCGTACAAAAAGGCCAAACTTTACTAGAGCTGTGGAATGTCGATCTTCAAGCCCATCGTGAACTCGCACAGCGTCAACTGGCGATGTCGCAGGAACGCCGCCGAGAAACTTGTATTCTGGCAGAAAATGCCCGGCGCGAATCGATACGCACGCAACAGCTGGTGGAAAAAGGTTTTGTCAGTTCACAGCGCGCTGAAGATGCCGATGCCAATGCACGAGCACGGCAAGCCGGTTGTGATGCGGCCATATCCGATATTAAACGTGCTGAGGCACAAATGCGTGTCGCTCAGGCAGGGTTGGATCGCACCATCATCACGGCGCCTTTTTCTGGCGTGATTGCTCATATCAGCGGTGAATTGGGCGAATTCACCACACCCTCGCCGCCCGGCATTCCAACACCGCCAACGATTGATTTAATCAATGACTCTTGTCTGTATGTCAATGCGCCCATGGATGAAGTGGATGCGCCTAAAATAAAAGTCGGCCAGGAAGCGCGAATTACTTTGGATGCCATGCCCAACAAAATCTTCCCTGGAAAAATCAGACGCATTGCGCCCTATGTGACTGAAATAGAGAAGCAGGCGCGAACCGTGGATATTGAAGTGGAATTTCAACAATTGACAGAGGATATCTTATTGGTGGGCTACAGCGCCGATGTCGAAGTGATTCTGGAGCGCAGAAACGAGGTGTTGCGTATTCCCACGCAGGCCATACGTCAAAATAATACCGTTTGGGTGGTGGATGCGCACAGCAAACTGATCGAGCGTCAACTGGAAACCGGTCTGTCAAACTGGAGTTTCACGGAAATTCGCAGCGGTCTGAAAGAAGGCGATCAAATTCTCATTTCATTTGATCAGAACAACATCAAGGCCGGTGTTGCCGTGCAGCAAAAGTTGCAATAATCATGATTCGCCTGATAGACGTTACCCGTACATTCCATATGGGGGATCAAGCGGTTTATGCATTGAATAACATTAATTTGCAGATTGCTGCAGGAGAATATGTTTCCATCATGGGGCCTTCCGGCTCCGGGAAATCCACGTTACTCAACTTGATCGGCTTGCTGGATAAACCCGATAGCGGTCTATATGAACTAGACGACAAGGCTATCACCGATTTATCGGAAACCGAGCAAGCTCGCATTCGTCGAGAAAAAATCGGTTTTGTATTCCAGTCATTTCACTTGATACCGCGTTTGACGGCGGCAGAAAATATCGAATTGCCATTGATCCTAAGCGGCATGCCATCTGCGCAGCGGCAGCAGCGTGTAGCTAATGCCCTGCAAGCTTTCGAATTGTCGGCGCGCGCGCATCACCGCCCTGCTGAACTTTCCGGTGGGCAGCGCCAGCGGGTTGCGATTGCGCGCGCAACCATCATGCAGCCCAGCGTTATCCTGGCAGATGAGCCTACTGGTAATTTGGATCATCAGATTGGCGCTGAAGTGATGTTGCTACTGGAAAATCTGCATCACAGCGGAACTACGCTAATCGTCGTCACGCATGACCGTGAATT
Source organism: uncultured Nitrosomonas sp. (assembly GCA_902826115.1). Lineage (GTDB taxonomy): Bacteria > Pseudomonadota > Gammaproteobacteria > Burkholderiales > Nitrosomonadaceae > Nitrosomonas. The sequence goes on along the minus strand of CADEDO010000013.1, from coordinate 33,161 downwards.
GGGAGCGCGTGCGCATCGTCAAATTGGCATGCGCGACGGAAAAATACTGACGGATCAACATGACACTGATTGATACCCTGCAAGCTTCACTGAAAACCGTAGTGAGCTATCGTATCCGTTCATTACTGATCATTTTAGCCATGGCATTGGGGGTTGCCGCAGTCATTGTATTGACGGCGTTGGGTGATGGCGCCAGGCGTTATGTCATCAAACAATTTTCATCCATCGGCACCAATTTATTGGTCGTCCTACCCGGACGAGCAGAAACCTCGGGGGCATTCTTAGGTTCGGTACTAGGCCAGACGCCCCGCGATTTGACTCTCAAAGACGCTCAACTGCTGGGACGATTACCGCAAGTCAGGCGATATGCGCCACTCAACGTGGGCGCTGCAGAACTATCTGCCGCCAACCGCCTGCGCGAAGTGACTGTTTTGGGGAGCACCGCAAACTTGATACCGATCCGGCATATGAAGCTTGCACAGGGAGGTTTTCTGACGCAAGGCTCCGAACGCGGCGCTCAGATTGTTCTAGGAGCCAAAATCGCCCAAGAATTCTTTCCTCGCAGTCAGGTAGTCGGACAACGCGTTCGACTGGGCGATAGCCGCTTTTTGGTATCCGGTGTGCTGGCATCGCAGGGTGAATCGATGGGCTTCAACACCGATGAGATTGTGATTATCCCTATCGATTATGCGCAGGCGATGTTTAATACCACATCCCTATTCCGTATTTTGGTGGAAGCAAACAGTCCTGGCGAGATTGAATCCGCCAAAAAAGCCATTCTTGAGACATTGCGTCAAAGTCATGATGGCGAAGAAGATAGTACCGTGATTACGCAAGACGCCATTCTCTCAACCTTTGATCGCATTCTGAACGCACTGACTTTGGCAGTCGCCGGGATTGCAGCCATTAGCCTGATTGTTGCAGGTATTTTAGTTATGAATGTCATGCTGGTTGCCGTCAGTCAGCGCACTTCGGAAATTGGCTTGTTGAAAGCCATCGGTGCAACGTCGACGGATATCCGGCGTTTGTTTTTTGCTGAAGCGGTCTGGTTGTCGCTGGTTGGTGCTCTATTGGGATTCGTATTGGGACAATTCGGTAGTTTGCTGTTACGTCTGGCCTATCCGCAATTGCCTGCCTGGGCGCCAGCTTGGGCCTCGATTGCCGGGATTGTCGTTGCGCTGGTTACAGGTATTCTGGCCAGTATGTTGCCTGCCAGCAAGGCTGCTCGATTGGATGCCGTGCAAGCCCTGGGCAAGAAATGAACACCTTCGATACCTTTCACTTTGCCTTTCGCTCATTGACAGCGCATCGTCTGCGCACTATTTTATCTGCATCAGGTATTGCCATCGGTATTGCAGCGGTCGTTTTACTGACGTCGATTGGGGATGGCGTACAACGCTTCGTGTTGTCGGAGTTTACGCAGTTCGGCACTAATATCGTCAATATAACTCCCGGAAAAATCAACACGCATGGCGGTTCGTTGGGTGCGATCGGCAGCGCGCGACTACTGACCATCGAAGATGCCATGGCACTAAAGCAAAGCCGCTATGCGCAGTATACTAATGCAAATGTGGTCGGAAATGCTGAAATACGCGCTCAGGGCCGTAGTCGACGAGTCACTGCATACGGCCAGGGACCTGATTTTGCCAGGGCTTTTAACATGCAGGTCGAGATAGGACAATTCTTGCCGGATGACGATCCGAGGAATCCAAGAGCCTATGTAGTATTGGGTGCAAAAGTGCGTACGGAATTGTTTGGTGACACGAATCCACTGGGTGCGCTATTGCAAGTGGGCGGTTCGCGCTTCCGGATCATTGGTGTAATGGCTTCCAAAGGTCAAGTATTAGGTTTTGATCTGGATGACACGGTCTTTATGCCGACGACCCGAGCTTTAGAGGTATTCAATCGGCAAGGGATGATGGAAATTAATTTCTCTTACCTGCCGGATGCACCCATACAGGCCGTAGTGGAAGACATCCAGCGCATTCTGGTTGCGCGGCATGGGCGTGAAGATTTCACCATTACACCGCAAAAACAGATGCTCAGCACGCTATCGACTGTACTCAATGTGCTGAAATTCGCGGTTGCGGCGTTGGGAGGAATTTCATTGCTGGTAGGTGCCGTGGGGATGGTTACACTGATGCATATTGCGGTGTCAGAACGAATATCGGAAATAGGCTTGCTTGCGGCGCTAGGCGCCACGCGCGCGCGTATCGGTATTCTGTTTTTACTGGAATCCATTGCACTTTCCACCATTGGTGGATTAGCAGGATTGATCATTGGAACCAGTATCGCATGGCTGCTAAAACTTCTCGTCAGTAGCTTGCCTGTTAATATACCCTGGGATTATGTGCTGGGGGCATTGTGCTTATCGGTTTTGATCGGTCTGGCTGCCGGTGTGGTACCGGCAATGCGTGCGGCAAAGCTAAATCCAGTCGATGCTTTGCGCACAGAGTGATTACCTTGATTGTAAAGTAACTAAGAAAAGCCCATTTAATGATGATTGAATCGTTAAATGGGCTATCCATTCAGGAGGATGAAGCTGCATTGTCACCTAATAAGCCCCACTCCATTGACTGATCAGTTCAATTACTGACGCTTTTTATCGTTATCGCCATCACTTTCATCGTCATTATCATCATCACCAGAATCATCGTCGCGGGAAAATTTTGTATTGGTTCCATAAAACTTTACTTCCCAATTGGATGAATTTCCTCGCTGTTCCATGTGCACAGTCACGACATCTTGACCAACTTTGACACAGGGAATAATCAGCAAGCCTTCATTCAGATCAACGGTAGAAATACATTCAGCAACGGGAAGAGCCGCCTGCGAATTTAAGCAATTGGAAATATCAACAATAGCAGCATCAATGACTGGCGCGCCATTTTCATCAAACGATGATTTGGTGACAATGGCATTGTTGCCTTTAATAACGACATCGGTTGCATTGACAACCGGATTGCCTTGAATGTCTAGCAAAGGATTTGCTAAGCATTGATTGACTAATCCATTCGAAACGTTTTTCACGACGATAGTGTTTTGGGCGATAAATATTAAATCCTCTACAACGGCTATTTTGTCAGCAAGCGCTGATGACATGCTTACAGTAAATAATGAGGCTGCACATACCGTCGAGAATATATTTTTTTTCATAAAGTGCTCCGGAAAGAGATGAAAAACCAATTAATTGCGATACATTTCTCTATTAATCGTTAAGCCGATGCAGTGTGAAAGCTTAATGCTTATCAATAGATCAGAAACATGTCGTCAATAACATTGCAAACTTTAGGAGTTTTACTCTATAAAAAAACTATAGATTGGATTCAATGCGGAGAATATTGCATTTCCCTATTTAAATCATGGATTGTATTTGTTCAGTTTATCGAATATTAATTCATCTGTTTTAAATCCCAGTGCCTTAGATGATTTAATAAATTGTTCAATCAGTTCATTGCTAACTGTCGGTGTTCTTGCCAGAAGCCAAAGAAATGATTTGTCATAGCTGGTTATAAAAGCATATTGATAATTTTCTTTATCCAGTTCAAACACGATATACGACCCATAAAATGGGCCGAAAAAAGAAACCTTCAGATAACCTTCTTCTGCATGCCGAGCAAAATATGCTTTGCCTTCTGCTTGTTTCCATTTGTTTTCTGTGGCAGAGAAGCCTTTGTTAATAACTTTGACGCCACCGTCATTACGTAATGAGTATTCGGCGGTCACACTATCCAGACCACGTTCAAATGAATGATCGAGTCTGGCAATTTCATGCCATTTACCCAAATACTTATCTAATTCGAAATCCCTGACGGGTTTAATATCTTGAGGTATCGTCAGGCACCCGCTCAAGAAAAAGATAATTGGAATGATCAATAATCTATACATCAATTGAGAGTTGCCGGTGATCATGATGGATTCCATTTAGGGTAGTCCGTATACCCTTTTGATCCTTGAGTATAGAAAGTTGCTGGCTTAGGTAAATTTAGAGGCGCATTGGCTTGAATGCGTGCCGGCAAATCGGGATTCGCCAGAAAGCTTACACCGAAAGCAACGGCATCGATCTTATTCTCTGCAATGGCTTGATTGGCTTCATCCGGCGTATAACGCATATTACCGATGAGAATGCCTTGATAATGCTGACGAATGGGTGTGAGAATATCTCCATTTTGCTGCTGCAAAAGATCACCGCGTACGACATGCAAATAAGCAAGATTTAATTCATTAAGCCGACTTGCAAGCCATATGGACAAGCCAATCGGATCGCTATCCGTCATGCTGTTGTAGCTATTAAGCGGGGAAATGCGTAAGCCAACGCGCTCGCTACCCCAGACTGAGCCAACTGCTTCGAGCACTTCGAGCATCAAACGAGCTCGATTCTCAAAAGAACCTCCATAAGAACCAGTACGTTTATTGGCGCCATCACGCAAAAATTCATCCAGCAAATAACCATTTGCGCCATGGATTTCAATTCCATCAAAACCTGCGACTTGGGCATTCTCGGCGGCTTTTTTAAAGCCGGCAATAATGCCAGGTAATTCATCATCACGCAGCTCTCTGGGAATGACATAGGGTTTTTTACCTTCAGGGGTGCGCACGTCATTATTGGTAATAGCAATGGGACTGGGTGCAACCGGTTGGGCGCCGCCGTTGAGCAGTGGGTGACAAGCCCTTCCGCCATGCCAGATTTGGAGAAAAATCCTGCCACCGGAAGCATGCACAGCATCAGTAATCTGTTTCCAACCGGCAATCTGGTCAGTGGAATAGATGCCTGGCTCCATCCAGAAAGCCGAGTGACCTTCGATTGCCATCGTGGCTTCGGCAATAATCAATCCTGCACTGGCCCTCTGCACATAGTATTCGGTCATTAAAGCAGTTGGGGTATGCTCAGCATTGGCTCGACAACGAGTTAGCGGGGCCAGCAAGACCCGATTGGGGAGAGTCAATGCACCCAGTTGTAAGGGGGCAAACAATGATGTCATGGATTGAAGTCTCTTAGAATTGAATACATATGATTTTAGCGTAGATCACAATGAATCAGTGCAAAAGACTGTGTAAAGCGCTTTAACTATCACTGATTCCATGTTTAGAAGTAATCAATGTGCAGTGGTAATTCTCTCTGTAGCGAAGCTTCGCTTTCATTTACACACCGAACGGAGGCAAGTGTGCTGACTTTTACACCGAGTAATCGAAGTTTTTTCTTCAATGCTACCCGTCGCAAACATTCCCCTGCGGCGCGGCGGATCACTGCAGAATCTGCAGTGTGTGCCGGTAACGTGAAATCTCGCGTTACTGTATGAAAGTCCTCGAACCGTAATTTGATGCTAATGGTGCGCCCTACATAACCTTTACTATTTAAATCTTCTGCAACTTGCACGCACAATGTTGTGAATGCTTCTGATAAAGCAGAACGATCTCGACGTGGATGAAGGTCTTGTTCAAAAGTAGTTTCGCGACTGATGGATTTGGGTTCTGCATGAGTAATTACCGGCCGGTGATCGATTCCATGCGATGCCTCATATAGCCAAGCTGCATAACTGCGTCCGAAGTGAATTTGCAGAAAACTTGGTTCCGCTTGTGCTAATTCAGCAATGGTTGTAATTCCTAATGATGCCAGTTTTTGAGTTGCCTTAGGGCCGATGCCGTTGATCTTACGTACGGATAAGGGCCATATCCGATCTTGAATATCCGCTATGCCAAGAATAGTCAGTCCGTCGGGTTTCTCCAAATCGGAGCAGATTTTCGACAATAATTTATTGGGCGTAATGCCAATGGAACAAGAAAGTCCGGTGGCATCTTTTACTACCTGTTTGATGCGCTTCGCCAGCGTTAGAGTGTCACCAGGTAAATTGCTCAAATCGATATAAATTTCATCAATGCCAGAATCTTCTATCTGAGTGGTAATGCTGGCAACAGCCGCCTTGAATAAGCGCGAATAGTGGCGATAGGCTTCAAAATCGACCGGAAGTAGAATGGCATCAGGCGCTAATTGAGCAGCTTTCATGACACTCATTGCGGAAAAAACACCGATTGCACGCGCTTCATAAGTGGCGGTAGTAATTACGCCGCGGCCTGAATATTCACGTAACTTGAAGAAATGTTTACTGCCATCCGTTTGTATTGTTGGTTTGTGTTCAGCTCGTCCGCCAATGACAACCGGCAAACCATGTAATTCTGGATAGCGAAGAAGCTCAACGGATGCATAGAAAGCATCCATATCCAAATGGGCGATGCGTCGTGATTGAGCGCTCATTATTTATCTGATTTCCATTTTCGGTGAAATTTTATCGCATAGCTCAAAAATTACACATTATTTAATCATCAGAATGATTCTCTGGAATTCATTTATATTACATATATATCAATATGTTAATAAAATATCAGAATGATTCGCATTGTTTTATTCAATTCAATTGTGAGTATTTTGTGAATAATGTGTGAACTTTTTGTGAAGTTTTATATCTTATAGTTTCAACACATCATAAACAACAACGATTCATTTTCATAAAAAGGAGATTCTTATGAGTACAAGTCAAATTTTTATTATTTCAGCGATGGTGCTTGGTGGCACTTTCTTGGGGATAATGTCGATTTTTGATTTACCACAATCCGTTGCGGGATGGGTGATTTCAGATATTATTCTTGCTGCTTATCTGGGTTATCTTTTCATTACTTTCATACGTGGCAAATCTAAAACAAAAGTGGAACACTCTTCAAGACGAGTGACTGTGTAACTAAATTCCGATTCAAAATTAGTAGGACTCACTATTTAGGTAGTGAGTCCCTTTTGTAAGAGTTCTTCCAGGTCGGTGCGTAAATTTATTTCCACACAAAGATGGATAATGTTCAATCTATAGGCGTTTAAATCGCTCAGTGGGTTGATCGAGCCAATGAATTAAGCCTTGAGTGTTCAATTTAATGTCAGAACGCAGTAAATTAATGATATCAACTTGAGGCAATTGACATCCATGTTGGGATATTTTCTGCAGCAATAATGCTTGCAAAGCCGTTGAGATAATGGTTTGTCTTTCTTCCCCGCTGGCTTTTGCCTGTTGAGCAATGTCCACATGTGCATCAATCAAATTGTGCATATTTTTAGCATGATGAATCAAATTACCTATACGACTATAGTGCGTAAGATAGGCATGGCGTGGTTGAAATTGCATAATACGATCAATCGAAGCATGTGCAGCATCAGGATCGAATTGCACGGGAGTCGTCGTAGGAAAAACAAACTCTAAGCCATTCACATCCAATTCTCGATAAGAAACGCCGAAGGTATCGCCGGTGAAAAAGGATTGGCTTTGTTCATCATAAATACAATTATGATGACGCGCATGTCCCGGTGTATCGAGAAACAATAATGAACGTCCATTCAAGTCAATACGGCTTTCATCAGGTGCCTCAATAATCCGGTCAGCATCAATGGGATGAATCTCACCATATACGCGCTTAAATTCCGCTTCCCCGTAAACACTCATTGCCCCGGCAATCAATCGCGCCGGATTGATCATATGACTTGCGCCACGTGGATGCACAACCAGCTTTGCATTTGGAAAATGCCGCATGCATTCACTTGCCCCGCCGGCATGATCAAGATGGATATGAGTCAATATAATGTAAGCAACATTCTTAGTTTTAATATTTTTTTGCTGAAGTGACTCTACGACACCGGGAATGGAAAAAGATGTGCCGGTGTCAATCAACGCAGCCATTCCCTTTTCAACGAGCAGATGGATGGCTGCCCGATTGGGGCGATGAAACTGTGCATCAATCGCACTGATGCCATGCTCAAAATCTGTAACAAGTGATGATGTCATATTTTTCCGAGGTTATTCAAATACCTTGAACGAAGGTGGTAACAAGCCAAATTATTTAGAGGGATTCTTTAACTGCTCCAGAATGGCCGGATTTTCCAAAGTAGAAATATCCTGAGTGATCTCTTCACCCTTGGCGAGAGTGCGCAGCAAGCGGCGCATTATTTTACCTGATCGCGTCTTCGGTAGATTTTCACCAAAACGAATTTCGTCAGGCTTGGCAATCGGACCAATTTCTTTAGCTACCCAATCACGCAGATCGTTAGTCAGGCGTAAAATTTCTTCACCTTGCGGATATTGGCCTTTTAGTACGACAAATGCTATCACCGCTTCGCCTTTGACTTCATGGGGTTTGCCTACGACAGCTGCCTCTGCAACGAGTGGATTGGCTACCAGGGCAGATTCAATTTCCATTGTTCCCAAACGATGTCCTGATACATTCAGCACATCATCAATGCGTCCCATAATCCAGAAATAGCCTTCATTGTCACGATAGGCTGAATCACCTGCCAAGTAATAGTGACCATTGCCAATATCTTCGGGAAAATAAGTCTTCTTAAAGCGTTCTGGATCACCCCAGAGTGTTCGTATTTGTGACGGAAAAGGTTTCTTGATAACTAAAAATCCACCTTTACCATTTTCAACATCATGACCGGCTTCATCCACTATGGCGGCTGAAATTCCAGGTAATGGGAAAGTGCATGAGCCTGGTTTGAGCGGGACAGCCCCTGGCATGGGAGCAATCATATGACAACCAGTTTCGGTTTGCCACCAAGTATCGACAATTGGACAACGCGATTGTCCAACTTTTTCATAAAACCAAATCCAAGCTTCTGGATTAATGGGTTCCCCCACAGAACCTAATAATCTGAGTGAAGAAAGATTGTATTGCGTGGGCAAATCGGCTCCCAGCTTGATCAATGAACGAATTGCGGTAGGTGCGGTATAGAATGTGGTTACTTGATGTTTTTGAATGATTTCCCAGAAACGACCTGGATTCGGGTAAGTGGGAATTCCTTCAAAAATAATCTGAGTAGCGCCCATCGCCAGAGGGCCATAAGCGACATAACTGTGGCCGGTAATCCAACCAACATCGGCTGTACACCAAAATACATCCGCTGGTTTGTAATCAAACACCCACTGCATACTTACTTTAGTGCCTAGTAAATAGCCGGCGCTGGAATGTTGCACTCCCTTGGGCTTTCCCGTGGAACCGGAAGTGTATAAGGTAAACAGCGGATGCTCGGCATTGACCCATTCAGGCTCGCACTGTGCGCTAGCATTTTGAGTGATTTCATGCCACCAGACATCGCGCATCGGATTAAAAGGGACTGCGGCTCCTGTGCGTTGATAAACAATGACTGATTTAACCGAAGGAATATTGCCCATAAGAATGGCTTCATCGACCGTCGCTTTAAGCGGATTTTGTTTGCCTCCACGAACTTGTTCGTCCGCTGTAATGATTGCAACCGCACTGGCATCCACTATACGTTCGTGCAAGCTCTTGGCTGAAAATCCGCCAAATACCACTGAATGAATGGCTCCGATGCGTGCGCAGGCTTGCATAGCCACCACTGCCTCAATGCGCATTGGCATATAAATAACAACTCTATCGCCTTTTTTAATATTTTGTGATTTCAGCGCATTGGCAAACTGACAAACACGCCTATGAAGTTCACGATAGGTTGATCGAATGACCTCACCTTCATCAGATTCAAAAATAATGGCGACTTTGTCGCCTTGCGTTGCCAAGTGGCGATCAAGACAGTTGTAAGAAACATTTAACTCACCATCGCGGAACCATTGGTAGAATGGGGGCGTTTTATCATTCAGAACTTCAGAAAATAGTTTATGCCAAACAATCAGTTTTTTAGCCTGATTTGCCCAGAAACCCTGATGATCCAGCTCAGCTTCTGCGCATAATGCCTGATATGCTTGCATGCCAGAAAGGTTTGCTTGTTGAATGAATTCTTGACTAGGCTGAAAAATACGCGTTTCGTTTAAAATTGATTCAATAGTTGACATGAAATTTCTCCGGCATTTCGTTTGTTCAGTTTGCTGGACAGGATTGTATCACTGGCAGAATGCTCAATTTATACTTCTTATTTCTGAACGTATTTTTTGTGACCCGGTAATCACAAAAAATACAGGATAATGTATGAAAAAGCGTTAATAATCGCTAAAACATTACTGCTAACGAAGTTTGTGTTTCATATTTTGTAAACTTTTGGTAAAATGCACGAATAGATTTGATGGGCTTTTTCAGCCCATTTTTTATTTGTGGCGGAGCTATGGCATTAGAAGAATTGTTAGAATCGACTCTGGAAGGAATGGGCTATGAGTTGGTTGACGTCGAACAATTAGCGCGCAGCAAATTATTAAGAATATTTGTAGATAAGGAAGGTGGTATCACAATTGATGATTGTGTCACCATCAGCAATCACTTAAGTCGATTACTCATAGTCGAAAATATTGACTATGGCCGACTGGAAGTTTCTTCACCAGGCCTCGACAGGCCCCTGAGAAAAGAAACCGACTTTCTCCGTTTTATAGGAGAAACAATTAAATTGAAACTGCGGGTTCCTGTTCAGGGACAAAGAAATTTTGTGGGAGTTTTGCGGGAAGTAAATGATGGCATAATTAAGCTTGAAGTCGAAGGGAAATTGTTAGATCTCGAATTGAGTAATCTTGGAAAAGCCCGTTTGGTTCCAAAATTGTAGTTATATAAAAATTTGGCTGGAGGACTATGAGCCGCGAAATTTTACTATTGGTTGATGCATTAGCACGTGAAAAAGCTGTTGAAAAAGAAATAGTTTTTACAGCTCTTGAGCTTGCACTGGTATCTGCCACAAAAAAACGGTTTCAAGAAGATATTGAAGCACGCGTTTCTATTGATAGAGTGACCGGAGATTATCAATCCTTTCGTCGCTGGTTAGTGGTGGAAGATGAGGCGGTAGAAGATCCTGATCGTCAAATCGCACTGAGTGAGGCTCGAGAAACCAATGCGAATACCAGCCTAGGCGATTTCTGTGAAAAACCTTTGGAACCGATCGAGTTTGGCCGAATTGGAGCGCAAGCAGCAAAACAGGTAATATTTCAAAAAATACGCGATGCAGAGCGTGAGCAGACATTAAATGATTTTCTTGAAAGAGGAGATTATTTAGTGAATGGCACAATTAAAAGAATGGAACGCGGCAATGCCATCATCGAATCGGGGAAAATTGAAGCCGAGCTATCCCGTGATCAGATGATACCAAAAGAAAATTTGCGTGTCGGTGATCGGGTTCGCGCCTATTTATATAAAGTCGATCGCGCCTCCAGAGGTCCACAATTAAAGCTTTCGCGCATTTCTCCAGAGTTTCTGATGAAATTGTTTGAGTTAGAAGTGCCGGAAATCGAAGAGGGTTTGCTAGAAATTAAAGTAGCCGCACGAGATCCAGGGTCGCGCGCCAAAATTGCAGTTAAATCAAACGATCAAAGAATTGATCCCATTGGCACGTGCGTAGGTATGCGCGGGTCTAGAGTGCAAGCCGTCATCAGTGAATTAGCCGGAGAACGTGTTGATATCGTTTTGTGGTCAGATGATCCAGCAACTTTCATCATCAATGCGCTGTCACCTGCAGAAATTAGCAGCATCATGGTTGATGAAGAAAAACATAGTATGGACATCGTCGTCGATGATGATAATCTAGCCCAAGCGATAGGACGCGGTGGACAAAACGTGCGACTCGCTTCTGAGTTGACTGGTTGGGAGCTAAACATCATGACGGTGGAGGAATCCAAAGTCAAACACGAAGAAGAATCATCGGTCATTTGTCAGCTCTTCATGAAAAAACTGGATGTTGACGAAGAAATAGCAGAAATATTGGTGCAGGAAGGATTTGTGACACTGGAAGAAGTGGCTTATGTACCGCTCAATGAAATGCTGGAAATTGAATCATTAGACGCTGAAACTGTCAATGAAATACGCAATCGTGCGCGCAATGTGTTATTAACTGACGCCATTGCGAACGAAGAAAAAGTTGAACATGTTGCTGAAGATTTACTGTCATTAGAAGGAATGGATATTAATATAGTGCGAGAACTGGCATCACAAGGTATTAATACACAAGCTGACTTGGCTGACTTGGCTGCCGATGATTTGGTAGAAATGACAGGTATAGATATTGAACGTGCGAATCAATTGATTATCAAAGCACGTGAACCTTGGTTTACTTGATTTAAATTGCATATTAATAATATCTTATCAAGAACCTACTTGTAATTTTGATTGCTGAAGGGTTATAAATGGCTCAAATGAGTGTAGAACAATTTGCTAATGAACTGGGCTTGTTACCAGTAGTTTTGCTGGAGCAACTTAAAGCTGCTGGCGTAAAAAAAATGCTGGCGGAAGACAGTTTAACAGAGCAAGATAAAGCACAATTGCTTGATTATCTTAGAAGAACTCATGGAGCTACCGATACCAAAGGCAAAGTAACTCTAACTCGCCGTCAAACTTCTGAAATTCGCAAATCAGATAGTACAGGTCGGCCGCGCACCATTCAGGTTGAAGTGAGGAAAAGACGCACGTTAACAAAGCCAGTTTCTGGAGATTCAGAACCAGCACCGGCAACAACCGCACCGCCTGAAGTCGTCAATCGCCCGCCAGTTAAAGAACCAATCATAGATGCCAATCAACTGGAATTGCGCAGAGAAGAAGCCAGAAAACAGGCTGAGCTAATTGCACGTCAAGCTGAAGAAGTTAGAAAAAAGAGAGAACGCAAGAAAACCGAAACCGCTGAAATCGTCAAGAAAAACGATGAACAACAGGAATTAATCTCCGACGAAGCACCGCTATCGACCGAACCCGTCTCGGCAATTTCTACCGAAAGCAATAAAGAGACTCTAGGAGAACTCACCAAAACACCTGAGCCTGCTGAACAGCCAGTAGAATCTCAATCTTCAGGCAATTCGACTGAAGGTACGTTGCATAAACCTGCCATAAAACCAGACGATAAAGCAGATAAGAAAAAGAAACAAGCCAAACAACAAGTAGTTTGGAAAGATGAAAGCACTAAAAAACGCAGCGTTAAAACCCGTGGTGATCTTGCTAACAGCACTCAAGGATGGCGAACGCGCAGAGATAAACATAGCAAACCGGTGCATATGGAAGATCAAAATGCCCATGCTTTTTCTGCGCCAACTGAACCGATAGTTCGTGAAATCATGGTACCGGAAACAATTTCTGTCAGTGCATTAGCGCAAAAAATGTCGGTCAAGGCGGCTGATGTCATCAAAGTACTGATGAAAATGGGCAGCATGGTAACCATTAACCAGATGCTAGACCAAGATACAGCCATGATTATTGTCGAAGAAATGGGACATATTGCGAAATATGCTGAAATGGATAATCCGGAAACTTTCTTAGCTGATAGTGAAACCTCAGCTACCGAAGCAGAATTGTTACCACGTGCGCCTGTGGTGACAGTCATGGGGCACGTTGATCACGGTAAAACTTCTCTGTTGGATTATATTCGCCGTACGCGCGTCGCGGGTGGCGAGGCTGGTGGAATTACTCAGCATATTGGCGCTTATCATGTCGAAACCGATCACGGCATGATCACTTTCCTGGATACTCCGGGGCACGAAGCATTTACTGCGATGCGTGCACGTGGCACGAAGATCACCGATATTGTTATTCTGGTAGTTGCAGCGGATGATGGTGTCATGCCGCAAACCATCGAAGCCATTCATCATGCCAAAGCCGCAAAAATTCCGATCATCGTCGCTGTTAATAAAATCGATAAGCCGGAAGCGAATGTTGAACGTATCCGCCATGAACTGGTTGCGCATGAGGTCGTTCCAGAAGATTGGGGTGGTGACACGATGTTCGTTGAAGTATCGGCAAAAACTGGTCAAGGTGTTGACTCCCTTCTGGAAAGCATACTTCTGCAAGCTGAAGTTCTGGAACTAAAGGCCCCTACAACAACGGCTGCAAAAGGAGTAGTGATCGAATCACGTTTGGATAAAGGTCGTGGTCCGGTGGCAACGATCTTGGTGCAATCAGGAACCTTAAAACGCGGAGACGTCTTACTGGCCGGAGCTGTTTATGGCAAAGTTCGGGCTATGAATGATGAAAATGGCAAAGCCATTAAACAGGCAGGAACTTCTATTCCGGTTGAAATTCAAGGCCTGTCAGAGGTGCCTGAAGCCGGTGAAATTGTCTTTGCACTGGATGATGAACGCAAAGCGAGAGAAATCGCCCTATTCCGCCAAGGCAAGTATCGTGATGTGAAATTTGCCAAACAGCAAGCGGCAAAACTAGAGAATGTTTTTGATCAACAAGCCGATGTAAAAGTGCTTGCCCTGATCATCAAAGCTGATGTTCAAGGCTCCTGTGAAGCTTTGGCCTATGCGCTGCAAAAATTGTCCACCGATGAAGTGAAAGTTAATATCATTCATAGCGGAGTGGGTGCCATCATTGAATCGGATATCAATTTGTCACTCGCCTCCAAAGCGGTTGTCATCGGCTTTAATGTGCGAGCCGACGCCAGTGCGCGCAAACTCATCGCTTCTAGCGGTGTTGATGTTCGCTACTACAACATCATTTATGAAGCCGTCGATGAGATTAAAGCTGCTCTTTCAGGCATGATGTCGCCAGATCGCAAAGAGAGCATTATGGGTCTGGTCGATGTACGCGAGATTTATCGTATTCCTAAGGTTGGCGTAGTTGCTGGTTGCTATGTCCTGGATGGCATTATCAAAAGAAATTCACTGATCAGAGTACTGCGCGATGGCCTGGTCATTCACAGTTGTGAATTGGATTCACTGAAACGCTTTAAAGATGACGTCAAGGAAGTTCGGGAAGGATTCGAGTGCGGATTATCCTTAAGAAACTTCAATGATATTCAGGTTGGGGATCAATTAGAAGCTTATGAAATTGTCGAAACAGCTCGCTTCCTATAACAGTTGCGCTAATCGACTAACATTTTCATATGCCAAAAGACTATTCCCGCACACTTCGTGTTGCTGACCAGATACAGCGTGAATTGGCTGATCTGATCCAACACGAAATCAAAGATCCGCGTGTAGGGCAAATCACCATTACTGCCGTTGAAGTGACGCGTGACTATAGTCATGCCAAAGTGTTCTACACTACATTAGGCAGCAAAGAAGATAACTTTCTGGTGGAAAAAGGTCTTGAACATGCTAAAGGTTTTTTACGCTCAAATTTATCGCACCGTATGAAACTTCGAATTATTCCGCAATTGCATTTTGTCTATGATGAATCGGTTGAGCGAGGCGTTCGACTATCAAAACTGATTGATGAAGCCATCGCACAAGACCAAACGTCTCACCATGCAGATCCAGACACAGATCCAGAGAACCAATAAATACAAGCATGCTTGTCGCACGCAGCAATGCCACTGAAACTTTCTCCCAAAACTGTCAAGCGCACGATTAATGGCGTTCTATTGCTGGATAAGCCCTTCGGTATCTCATCCAACAAAGCCCTGCAAATAGCAAAACGAATATTTTCGGCAGCCAAGTGCGGCCATACCGGCACACTGGATCCCATGGCCACTGGATTGCTGCCGCTTTGCTTCGGTGAGGCTACTAAATTCTCATCGCTATTATTAGGTGCAAACAAAACTTATGAGGCCACCTTAAGGCTCGGTTTTCTAAGTACCACTGGTGATGCCGAAGGTGAAATCAGCCAGGTTTCAACAAAAAATGACCATCCGACCTTATCAGAATGCGAACAAGTGCTGAGTCGCTTTATTGGTAAGATCATGCAAACCCCTCCCATGTACAGTGCACTGAAACATCAGGGAAAACCGCTCTATGTTTATGCGCGACATGGTGAATCCATTGAACGTCCGGCACGGGAAATTTCGATCTATGCCATACAGATCAAAGTATTAACTGCAACTGAACTCCAGTTGGTGATCCAATGCGGAACCGGCACCTACATCCGAACGCTGGCCGAAGATATTGGCAAAGCATTGGGATATGGAGGTGCTTATTTAACGCAATTGCGGCGTACCGTCATCGATCGTTTTGATCTGCCCCAAGCGCGCACATTATCGGCACTGGAAGTCATGGATGTCGATATGCGCGATGGCTGCTTGCTCCCGATTGACAGCTTGTTACAAGCATTTACAGCAATTAGTCTGGATGAATTGGCCGCTACGCATATGCTGCAAGGGCGAATCATTTTGAATCCAAAAAGTTTCTGTGATTTGTCGGAAGGTCAGGCTGTGCGATTATATGACCATCAACAGCAATTCATAGGACTCGGTGAAATCATTGCTGAGCAAAAGATTGCTGCCAAACGCCTGTTAGCCGATGCGTAATGATTAGTTGGATAAACTATTTTGCGCGAAACATGAAGTAAACTGCACCCACCATGCACAGCGCTGCCCACAGATAATCCAGTTTCAGTGGCTCTTTCAGATAAAATAATGCAAAAGGCACGAAAATACTGAGGGTAATCACTTCTTGAAGTATTTTAAGTTGCGCCACAGAGAGCACGGTGAAGCCAATCCGATTGGCGGGAACCTGCAGCATATACTCGAAAAATGCGATACCCCAACTGATCAGTGCGGCAATAATCCACGGTTTGTGGTTCAGCTCCTTTAAATGCGCATACCAAG
This sequence comes from uncultured Nitrosomonas sp., assembly GCA_902826115.1. Lineage (GTDB taxonomy): Bacteria > Pseudomonadota > Gammaproteobacteria > Burkholderiales > Nitrosomonadaceae > Nitrosomonas. The sequence continues at coordinate 16,708 of CADEDO010000013.1, read as the reverse complement.
CAAAAGTCATGAAGACGTTACTCATGATCAGCAAAAGAACGGCATACCCAATCTCACGCATGTTATGCAATAAGGCTATGACAGAAAATAATCATCACAACCCCAATTCTCCCCATATCAAATCGACCTTCTTCTTGGTCTCGTCATCCATCATAATGGGAGTACCCCACTCCCGGTTGGTTTCTCCTGGAAATTTATTGGTCGCATCCAGTCCCATTTTTCCGCCCAATCCTGAGATCGGACTGGCAAAATCCAGATAATCTATCGGTGTATTCTCAATAATCAACGTATCCCTTGCTGGATCAACCCGCGTGGTAATCGCCCAGATGACTTCTTTCCAGTCGCGAACGTTAATATCATCATCAGTGACGATGATAAATTTGGTGTACATGAACTGGCGCAGAAAACTCCAGATACCAAACATCACGCGCTTGCTATGGCCGGCATACTGCTTTTTCATGCTGACCACCGCCATGCGGTAAGAACACCCTTCCGGTGGCAGATAAAAATCGGTGATTTCCGGGAATTGCTTTTGCAACAGAGGCACGAATACTTCATTCAGCGCCACGCCGAGTATGGCCGGTTCATCCGGTGGTTTACCGGTATAAGTGGAATGATAAATCGGATTGCGCCGCATGGTCATCCGTTCAATGGTAAATACCGGAAAAGTTTCTTGTTCATTGTAGTAACCGGTATGATCGCCATAAGGGCCTTCCAAGGCGGTTTCATCGGGATAAATCGCGCCTTCCAGCACAATTTCGGCGCTGGCTGGCACTTGCAGTTCATTGCCAATACATTTCACCACTTCCGTTTTGGAGCCACGCAGCAATCCGGCAAACTGATACTCGCTCAACGAATCCGGTACCGGCGTTACCGCTCCCAGAATGGTCGCTGGGTCTGCTCCCAATGCCACTGCCAGTGGATAGGGTTTACCCGGATTAATTAAACTGAACTCACGGAAATCCAACGCCCCTCCCCGGTGTGCCAGCCAGCGCATAATGACTTTATTGCGCGCAATCACCTGCTGGCGATAAATGCCTAGGTTCTGCCGGGTTTTGTTGGGCCCTTTAGTAACCGTCAGACCCCATGTGATCAGCGGCGCCACGTCCCCTGGCCAGCAAGTTTGAATCGGTATCCGGCTCAAGTCGACATCGTTACCTTCCCACACTATTTCCTGACAGGGTGCACTGCTCAATTCTTTCGGCGTCATATTCATTACTTGCTTCAGCACCGGTAATTTATCCCAGGCATCTCTCAAACCCTTAGGTGGATCGGGTTCTTTCAAATAAGCTAATAATTTCCCGACTTCGCGCAACGCCTCGACTGATTCCTGTCCCATACCCAACGCCACCCGCTTGGGCGTGCCGAACAGATTGCCTAATACCGGCATGCTATGCCCTTTCGGATTCTCGAATAATACTGCCGGGCCTTGTGCTTTCAGGATACGATCACAGATTTCCGTCATTTCCAGCGCAGGATCAATTTCTGTTTGAATGCGTTTGAGCTCGCCCATGGCTTCCAGTTGCGCGATGAAATCCCGCAGATCTTTATATTTCATTGACTGAATCCTTATGCCTTAACGCTTAAGTTTGATAAATGAGAAAATCGAGCGCAATTCCCGCAAATACGACCATTCCTACCCAATTGTTGTGTAGGAATGCTTTAAAACACAGTGTCCGGTCTCGATTCCGAATCAAAGTATATTGATAAATAATAAGACCCACCGCAATCATCAATCCTGCATAATAAGCCATGCCCATCGCCTGCAACTGACCGATTGCCAGCATAATGACAATAAACATGCCGTGGCATAGCATCACGCCCATGACATCAAAACGTCCCATGGTAATCGCGGAGGTTTTGATGCCAATTTTCAGATCATCCGGCTTATCGACAATCGCATAGGCCGTGTCATAAGCGATTACCCAGAACAAATTAGCCAGCATCAAGATCCAGATAAGGGGCGGCAAACTATTTGTTTGCGCCGCAAAAGCCATCGGAATACCAAAACTGAACGCAATACCCAGATAGGCTTGCGGCATGGCAAAGAAACGCTTGGTAAATGGATATGTTCCGGCCAGAAACAGCGCAGGCACCGATAGAAGAATAGTCAATTGATTTAAAGGCAGGATCAGTAAGAAAGCGCATAGACTCAAGCCTGTAGCCAATAAAATAGCCTCTTTTGATCCTATTTTGCCGGCAGCCATCGGGCGATTTTTAGTGCGTTCGACATGTGGATCAATTTTCCGGTCGGCAAAATCATTGATTACACACCCCGCTGAGCGCATCAGTACGGTGCCTAAAACGAAAATAACCAAAACATGCGCATCGGGCATACCCTTTGCAGCAAACCACAACCCCCATAACATGGGCCATAACAACAGCAGGATGCCAATCGGTTTATCCAATCGCATGAGCTGTACATAAATTTTTAGTCGATCAACCATATTCATGAAGGCAAGTCGAGAATGCTCGGTAAAAAAACTTCCGTTACTAAAATGGATTGTCCATGCAGGGTAAATAATGAGCGCCGCGCCCACAGATTTACAGGCTTAATTTGCATGCGTGTGCATGCGCGCTCATAAAGAAAATGACCGCGACTGATTTTTTTAAATTCCAATGGAGTGCGCCTGATTTTAGGATTGGTGAACAAAACCGTCCCTAGGGATTTATTCCCCAGACCGCTTAACCCGCGCCACGCACCCCGCAGATTCTTGCGCGCAACAACGGAGTGCGCAAACACCACCGGCGTGCTGCCACAATACAGAAAAACCTCGCGCACCATCGCCAATTCACCATGGCGCAATCCCATCACGTCCAGCTCATCCCCATACACCCGACTCAGTGACTGAAATATCGGCTTGACGCTAAACTGTGAACAGCGATCCTGTATCCGGCGTGTCAATGATCCCCGATCCTGTAACCATCTGCGTTGAGGATACGAAACCGAAGTCAACGCCGCATACCATGCCAATGGATGAGTATTGATCATCGTGGCAAAACGGCTAAATGGAATTGTTGCATGATGTGAACGGTTATACTGAAATCAGGCAAGGTCATTGTCAGAAGCATTGGAGCGGGATTATACCGCAGTCTCAAAGCGGGAATGGCAAAACCCCTAATAAAGAAGTTAATTCATATGGGCGCATGACCATTTCCGCATCAAGACGAGCCGCTAACACTAAACATGTTTATATGGCCCAAGTTCATTACATCAAAATATCATTCTCAGGTTTAAGCGCGGCAGGTCGGTCTGGGTAATTGATCAGCTCAAGCAAATTGATTTCAACATTTCTGGAAATCGCGGTCAGCGGCAGGTCATTGGGTTGCAAGCCGAAGGGATTCTCTATTTCATCGCCAATGGCATCCAGCTCAAAGAACGCATAGGAAATCAACAGCACCACAATCGGTGTCAGTACTCCGGTGGTTTCAACCAATCCGAACGGCAGGAACAAACAGTAAGAGGCAACGATGCGGTGGATCAACACGGAATAGCTGAACGGGATTGGAGTGTTTTTAATGCGCTCACATCCCCCGAGAATGTTGGACAGTTCATTAAGCTGCGCATCCATTGATGGAAAATTAAGTTCATGCAGCCAGTGCCGGTCGCGTGCGCTGGCAAGATCATGACCCAATTGGTGCAGAATTGCCAAAGGCCGGTGCCCGGATGCGAGCACTTTGGTTAAATCTTCTGGTGGAAGAAATTGTTTAATGGCTTCAGTAGGATCTTCGTTACGCAGATGACAGCGCAAGGCATGTACATAGGCAATCAATCGTTTGACAAAAATTTCGCGGAATTGCTGAATATCTTCGCTGTCATGCGATGCGTCAATCACAAAACAAGCCTGTCGTGTCAGATTGCGCGATGTATTGATCAACGCGCCCCACAGTTTGCGTCCTTCCCAGAACTTATCGTATGACACATTATTACGAAACCCCAGGAAAATACCCAGGGCAACGCCAATCAGCAAGAAAGGCGTCGTGGTCAGCGTGTAGGCTTGAATATGGTAATACATCTCAATGTAGGTGACGATCATGGCGGCCACTGTCACCGTAAGAATGCGCGGCCAGGTTTCCATAAAACTGCTGCCTCTAAAATGGAACAGCAACCGCACCCATGACACTTTATTTTTAACGATCACGTTGGTAATTAATCCTTATTGTTTGATATTTCATGATTATTTACACTCGCAAATACTCTATTTTCTGTCCCAACCAACGCTGAATATGCCGTTGAGCCAAATCCGGATGGTTATTGAGCATTTTATCGACGGCTGTTTGCGCTGCTGTCAGTAATTCGCCATCTTGTTCCAAATCGGCGAACCGCAGCATCGGCATCCCACTCTGGCGCGCACCGAGGAATTCGCCGGGGCCGCGCAATTGTAGATCCTGCCGGGCGATTTCAAATCCATCGGTGTGCTCAAAAATGATTTTAAGGCGTTTGCGGGCAATATCCGACAACGGTTGTTGAAACATTAAAATGCATATGCTGGCTTGCGATCCACGCCCGACTCGACCGCGCAGTTGATGCAACTGCGACAATCCCATGCGCTCGGCATTCTCAATGACCATCAGCGATGCATTCGGCACATCCACCCCTACTTCGATCACAGTGGTCGCCACCAATAACTGAATTTCCCCTTGCTTAAATGCCGTCATCACGGCTGTTTTTTCCTGCGTGGATAGGCGCCCATGCACCAAGCCGACACTTAAATCCGGAAATATCCGACTCAAATTGTCATGCGTTTCCATGGCCGTTTGCAGCTGTAAAGTTTCCGATTCTTCAATCAATGGGCAAACCCAATACACTTGTTTGTTTTGATGACAGGCATGTTTGATGCGCTCGATAATTTCATCCCGGCGATTGTCGGCAATCAGCTTGGTAACGATAGGCGCCCTGCCTGGCGGCAATTCATCGATGATGGATACATCCAGATCAGCGTAATAGCTCATCGAGAGCGTGCGCGGAATCGGTGTGGCGCTCATCATTAACTGATGCGGTACCGTGTTGGATAACGCACCTTTCATGCGCAGCGCCAAGCGTTGGTGCACACCAAACCGATGTTGCTCGTCTATGATGGCCAATCCCAATTGATGAAATACTACGTGTTCCTGAAACAAGGCGTGCGTACCCACAGCCAAATGTGCATTGCCAGACGCAATATCATCCAGCGTCGCTTGTTTCTGCTTTTTCTTCTGGCTACCGGAAAGCCAGGCCACACGTATTCCGAGCGGATCAAGCCAACTGGATAATTTCTGATAATGTTGTTCAGCAAGAATCTCAGTGGGTGCCATGAGCGCTGCCTGATGACCGTTCTCAATCGCTTGCAGGGCAGCTAGCGCGGCCACGATCGTTTTGCCACTACCGACATCGCCTTGTAGCAAGCGCTGCATCGGATAAGGAGTGGCCAAATCGTGGCTAATTTCTGCGGACACTTTGATCTGCGCGTCCGTCAATGTAAAAGCGAGTTGCCGCAAAAATTTTTCGGTCAGCAGATGCTTGCACGCCAATACGGGTGCAGCATGGCTGCGTCGCTGTCGATAATGTAGGCGCATGGATAATTGCTGCGCCAGTAATTCGTCAAATTTGATACGCCGCCATGCCGGATGTGAGCGTGTCTGCAAGGCTTCAAGCGACACATCAGGAGGTGGATTGTGCAAACACATCACGCTATCCCGAAAACCAGTCAATCGATAGTGTTGAATCATTGCTTGTGGTAGTGTTTCCACCAGGTAGTGTGCGTTTTGTGTGCTTTGCAAAACCTGCCTGATCAGCTTTGCCAGAATCTTTTGAGCCAAACCTGCGGTTGTCGGATAGATCGGTGTCATGGTATCGGCCAGTGATTCACCTGCCTGCACGATGCGACATTTGGGATGAACCATTTCCGCACCGAAAAAGCCATGGCGAATCTCGCCCAATAATCGCACACGTTTTCCCACAGCATAGGTTTTAATCTGACTGCCGTAAAAATTAAGAAAACGCATTATCAGCATGCCGCTGCTATCTTCGATCTGACAAACCAGTTGTCGCTTTGGACGCATCACCACTTCATTATGCACAATCACGCCTTCAACCTGTACGATTTGGCCTGCCGGTGCATCACTGATTGGAAACAGGTGTGTTTCATCTTCATAGCGAATCGGCAGGTGCAGAATCAGATCCAGCTCAGTGCATATGCCTAGACGGGATAATTTTTCCTGTACAGAAAGACTCGCAGTCATCGAGACGGCGATTGAACCAGCATCAATCAATGAAATAAGGATTGATCAAGACAGCACCATGACTGCATCCATTTCTACCAAAGCGCCACGCGGCAACGCTTTTACGCCGACGGCAGCGCGTGCGGGATAAGGCTGGCTAAAATACCCGGCCATAATTTCATTCACCAAAGCAAAATTATCCAGATCTGTCAGATAGATATTCAATTTGACAATGTCATTCAAACTACCGCCACTCGCTGTCGCCACCGCTTTCAAGTTTAGAAATACTTGTTGAATTTGTGCATCGATTCCATCGACCATTTGCATGCTGGTGGCGTCCAGTCCAATCTGTCCGGACAAATAAACCGTATCTCCTCCGCTGACCCGAACTGCCTGGGAATAAGTACCAATGGCCTTGGGAGCATCTTCGGTCTGGATGATTTGCTTACTCATTTTTTCTCCTGGTGAATTAAATTAAATATTTTTTTGTTACAGTAGTTACCCATTAACGATTAAAATCTTAGTATCGCTGTGACATGATAATGCAGTGCGGTTTGGTGCATTTTAACCAATATCCGCCTATTGATCGACTGCATATACAATACTAGCGCCGATTTTGACAATACCGATTATTTAAGACTTTCACTCTCAATGCAAAAACTGATCATCCAAGGTGGCCGGCCACTGAATGGTGAGATTACCATTTCAGGCGCAAAAAATGCTGCACTGCCTATTTTATGTGCGTCTTTGTTGACACATGAATCATTAAAAATAAGTAATGTACCCGCACTGCACGACATCAGTACCATGTTGTCGCTGTTAAAACAAATCGGTACAGGCGTTGCAACCTCCCAATCATCAGAAGTCATACTGACTGCAGCTCATCTGACCAGCTTGACGGCACCGTATGAGATGGTTAAAACCATGCGCGCAGCCATTCTGGTACTCGGTCCACTGCTTGCCCGCACCGGCGAAGCGAATATCTCATTACCCGGAGGATGTGCGATTGGTTTGCGACCCGTTGATCAGCATATCAAGGGATTGCAGGCTATGGGAGCGGAAATTAACATTAAACACGGTTATATTCATGCTGTTGCCAAAACATTGCATGGCGCACGCATTGTGTTTGATATTGTGACCGTGACAGGAACGGAAAATCTAATGATGGCGGCGACCTTAGCGGCAGGCACAACCATTCTTGAAAATGCAGCTCGGGAACCGGAGATTGTTGATCTTGCTCACTGCTTGATAGCCATGGGCGCAAAAATATATGGCGCGGGTACTGATGTCATTACGATTGAAGGTGTGCAATCATTGCATGGAGCAGAGTTCAGGGTTATGCCTGATCGTATCGAAACAGGCACTTTCTTGGTTGCCTGTACAGCTACGGGCGGCGATATTCATTTGAAAGACACAAACGCCCATTTACTGGATGCAGTATTGGATAAATTGACTGAAGCGGGCGCACGGATTGATGCTGGTCAGAACTGGATTCATCTGCATATGTATGCAAAACCAAAATCGGTGAATCTGCGCACTGCTCCCTACCCGGCTTTTCCCACCGATATGCAGGCGCAATTTATGTCGCTGAATTGCATTGCCGACGGAACCGCGATTATTACCGAAACGATTTTTGAAAACCGTCTGATGCATGTGCAAGAATTAAAACGCATGAATGCCAATATCGAAGTGGAAGGCAATGCAGCCATTATCTGCGGTATTCCCCAGTTGGATGGCACGCATGTGATGGCAACCGATTTACGCGCATCAGCCAGTTTAGTCATTGCCGGCTTGATTGCGCAAGGCGAAACGGTGATTGATCGGATTTACCACCTTGACCGTGGATATGAAAATATCGAAGGAAAATTGTCTGCGCTAGGTGCACACATCAAACGCATCAAATAAAAAAGGCCTTTGGAACTCAAAGGCCTTTTATACTTTAAAGAACTAAAGTGTTTAGCAACGACTAAGTCATTATTGCCAGCTGATAAATTAGAGTTTTGCCAGTTTATAGCTAACCACAACCGTTGCAATCTTCTTATTCAATCCCATGACAGGTACAACCAGGAGCTTTTTACCATCCACATCGGATTTAACTGTTATTTTTTGCAGATTCAGGATTTCCTTTGGAAATATCTCGATACCTTTGGTTTCTTCCAAACGTTTGTCCGTTGAAACCAATAACTGACCGTCATCGCCTATCAACACAACGCGCTCAGTATCTTTCATTTTGACAATTTCGCTCAAATACTGGTCAATTTGATCAATATTGTTGCGAATCAACTCTCCACGCACTGCCCAAGACAGCACTTGGCCAAAGCGTTCTTCTTCTTTGATATATTGCTTGTCAGCATATTCACGCGCTTGTTGTGTAATTACTGCACGTTCATTATCAAGCTTCTTAGCCATGTCAGATTCAACTTTACCCACAGCAATTTGTTTCCAAGCAAAAATAACGACAATAATGCCTAAAAATGCCAGACCATACCATGCAGGAATCTGCATGTGAGGAATTTTGGCCAATGTATCAAACTTAGCACTCAGTAATGCAAATAAAGTGGTGGCTTTTGATTGTTCAGTTTGCTTGTTATGCTCCGTCATGGATAACTCCTTGTGTATGTAACAGGGGAAAACCCGAATTATCCACTAATCCTTGTGTTAGGAAAAGTAGCGTACATGAATTAAACCGATTACCGGTGACTTTTATCGCCATAGCATCTGCAAAAAAATGCTTTCATCATTTTTCGCACAGGACTTATCTGCATTACCAAAAACAAAGCAAAATGACCGATTCTACATTTATGTTTTATAATTAAAGCTTCATCGGGATCTCAGTGTGATAAGCACAGAATTGACATAGTCAGGCAATCTCCTGCCAGAAAATGACAGCCATTTACAGGGAGCAAAACTCAGCAGTGGAAAACAATAAAAAAACTTGGTCAGGACGTTTCAATGAGCCGGTTTCAGAGCTGGTCGAACGCTACACTGCTTCAATCGGTTTTGATCAGCGCTTGGCTGAATATGATATTCAAGGATCATTGGCGCATGCGCAGATGCTTGCCACGCAGGGGATTATCAGCCATGCGGATAGAATGGCCATTGAACAAGGATTGAATCAGATCCGAGAGGAAATCCGTAATCATCAATTTGTTTGGCAGCAAGCACTTGAAGATGTACATTTAAATATTGAAAAACGCTTAACTGCATTAGTCGGCGACGCAGGCAAACGATTACATACCGCTCGTTCACGTAATGATCAGGTTGCTACCGATATTCGTTTATTTTTGCGTGCTTCCATCGATGAAATCATCAGTTTGATCAAGTCCATGCAACGAGCATTGCTTGATCTGGCAGAACAACATCTCCATACGGTAATGCCTGGTTTTACACACTTGCAGGTCGCCCAGCCGATTTCATTCGGCCATCATCTGATGGCTTATTTTGAAATGCTGAAACGCGATGTTGGGCGTCTAAGCGACTGCAGAAAACGAGTCAATCAATTGCCCTTGGGAGCTGCTGCGCTGGCAGGTACCAGTTATCCGATCAATCGCGAACTGGTGGCAGAACTGCTGGGGTTTGAAGGGGTGTGCGGAAATTCTCTGGATGCTGTTTCCGATCGGGATTTTGCCATCGAATTCAGCGCCTGCGCGGCACTCATCATGACGCATTTGTCCCGTATGTCGGAAGAATTTATCTTGTGGATGAATCCAGCCTTTGGCTTCATTCAATTGGCTGATCGTTTCTGCACCGGTTCTTCCATCATGCCGCAAAAGAAAAACCCCGATGTGCCGGAGCTAGTGCGTGGAAAAACCGGGCGTGTCACTGGTCATCTGGTTGCCTTGCTCACCTTAATGAAAGCACAACCATTGGCTTATAACAAAGACAATCAAGAAGATAAAGAACCTCTCTTCGATACTGTCGATACCTTGATCGATACGCTTCGAATTTATGCCGACATGCTCACGGGTGTTCGCGTCAATCCGGAAATGATGCGCCAATCGGCGCTGCGCGGTTATGCCACTGCAACTGATTTGGCAGATTATTTGACCAAAAAAGGCATTCCTTTCCGCGATGCGCATGAAATTGTGGCGAAAACGGTACAGTTTGCCGAACAAAAAAATTGTGACCTCAGTGATCTTGAGTTAAGCGAATTACAAATATTTTCGACTCACATTGAAGCAGATATTTTTGCCGTGCTAACCCTGGAAGGGTCGATGCAAAGTCGCAAGCACACCGGAGGAACTGCGCCCGAACAAGTGCAAGCAGCTATTCATCAAGCCAGACAGTGGTTGTCTTGAATAAACCAAAAGTAATTTTTCATTCGGTTTAAACCATGCAATCCTGGCAAGAAATCGGCATGCAAATTTCTGCTGCCACCCACAGTACTTTTACAATTAAAGAGAGCCATGCGATTGGCGGTGGCTGTATCAACCAAGCCTATCGCATCACTGACGGCGCTCGACGCTATTTTGTCAAATTGAATACTGTAAATAGCTTTGCCATGTTTGAGTCCGAAGCCGCTGGTTTAATGGAAATTCATCAATCCAAAACCATACGCGTCCCATTACCGATCTGTTATGGGCAGGATCATCACTCTGCCTGGCTGGTTCTGGAACATCTGGATATTCATCATGGCATACAAGGCAATGCGGCTGATCTCGGTACACAGCTTGCCGCCATGCATCGCGTTGTTTCCAAGCAATTTGGATGGATCCGTGATAATACGATAGGACAAACATTACAAATCAATACGATGTCGTCAGATTGGATTCATTTTTGGCGCACTCAGCGCTTAGGCTATCAATTGGATCTGGCCAAAGCTAATGGATATCATGGAAGACTGCAAAAACTGGGAGAACAATTATTGCTCAATTTGGATCAATTTTTCTCGAATAGCTCACCTCTTCCTTCACTGTTGCACGGTGATCTGTGGAGTGGCAATTACGCTTATGACGCAAATGGGAATCCGGTTTTATTCGATCCGGCTGTTTATTATGGTGATCGTGAGGCTGATATTGCCATGACTGAACTTTTTGGCGGTTTCCCGGCTAATTTTTATTCTGCTTATCGACATGATTATCCATTGGATTCCGGGTATAATTTACGCAAATTGGTATATAACCTCTATCATATACTGAATCATTTGAATCTATTTGGTAGTGGGTATCACCATCAAGCCGAACACATGATGAATAGATTACTTGCTGAAATTCGCTAACTAAACACTGGATAAAACCGTCCACTCAAATGCCATATAAAAACTATCCCATTGTTCTTATAGATCGTTCCAGTCACAGCTATCACCTATGACCAAGTATGTTTTTGTGACAGGTGGTGTCGTGTCCTCCTTGGGTAAAGGAATAGCAGCTGCGTCTCTGGCGGCACTCCTTGAGACACGTGGTATCACAGTAACCATGCTCAAGCTGGATCCTTACATCAATGTCGATCCAGGCACGATGAGTCCATTTCAGCATGGAGAGGTATTTGTCACTGAAGACGGCGCTGAAACAGATCTTGATTTGGGTCATTATGAGCGTTTCATCAGCACGCGCATGTCCAAGCATAATAATTTCACCACGGGTCAAATTTACGAAAGTGTTATTCGCAAGGAAAGACGTGGCGATTATTTAGGCGGCACGGTACAGGTCATTCCGCATATTACTGATGAAATCAAACGATATATTCAGGCAGGTGTTGGCGATGCACAAGTTGCCATCATAGAAATTGGCGGTACTGTCGGTGATATTGAGTCGCTCCCCTTTCTGGAAGCAATTCGTCAAATGGCTGTGCAAAATCCGCGTCATGACACTTGCTTTATCCACCTCACACTCCTGCCTTACATTGGTTCCGCTGGTGAATTGAAAACCAAGCCTACTCAGCACTCAGTCAAAGAGTTGCGTGAAATCGGTATTCAACCTGATGTATTGCTGTGCCGTTCAGATCGCGATCTGCCCAAGGAAGAACGCCGGAAAATAGCTCTCTTCACCAACGTACAGGAAGAAGCCGTCATTTCGGCCATCGATGTGGACAGTATTTATAAAATCCCCGCTTTGCTGCACGAGCAAATGCTGGATGAGATTATTTGCCACAAATTAAATATTCTTGCCAAACCAGCTGATTTAAGTATCTGGAAAAAACTGGTTTATGCACTAGAGCATCCAAAATTCACCGTCCGGATTGCCATCGTTGGGAAATATGTCGATTTAACCGAATCCTATAAATCACTGTCCGAAGCACTGATTCACGCAGGTATTCACACCAGCAGCCAGATTAATATCACCTATATTGATTCTGAGAATATCGAAAAGCAAGGCACTGATTGCCTCACGCAAATGGATGCCATATTGGTTCCCGGTGGTTTTGGCAAACGTGGTGTGGAAGGTAAGATAATGGCCATCCAATTCGCGCGCACGCACCGTATTCCATATCTAGGCATCTGTTTGGGCATGCAATTAGCGGTGATTGAATATGCGCGCAATAAAACTAATATGAAAGGTGCTCACAGTACGGAATTCAATCCGGATACGCCCTATCCAGTGATTGGATTAATTACCGAATGGCGCACTCGCGATGGGCAAATTGAAACACGAAATGAAAATTCTGACATTGGTGGCAGTATGCGCCTGGGTGGTCAGGAATGCATTCTGAAAAAAGGTTCTTTAGCCTGGAAAACCTATGGCGCAGATAAAATCATTGAGCGCCATCGTCATCGCTATGAAGTCAATAGCGCTTATATTCCTAAATTAGAAAAAGCTGGATTATGCATTAGTGGATTGTCGATGGAAGAAGAGCTGTGTGAAATGATTGAACTGCCTGAAACTGAGCATCCATGGTTTCTCGGCTGTCAATTTCACCCCGAGTTTACTTCCACGCCCAGAGGAGGCCATCCGCTCTTTAAATCCTATGTGCAAGCCGCCATTCGTTTTTCTAACAACCGCCAGCTTGCAGGAAATGAGAAGATACATGCGGTAAGCAATAATTCATAATTTTTTTGACTCAATGCATGGCAGTAATGAGGATTGGGAATAAAAAATTTAAAGCAGTGCAACACAACGATCAGTAGTAACGCTAATTAAATATTTAATACAGGGAAAATGTAGCATGAGTGCAATAGTAGATGTCATCGCCCGTGAAATTCTTGATTCTCGCGGAAATCCAACCATTGAAGCAGATGTATTGCTGGAATCGGGCGTGTTGGGACGCGCTTCTGTTCCTTCCGGAGCATCCGTTGGAACCAAGGAAGCCGTGGAACTCAGAGATGGAGATGCACAACGCTACTCAGGCAAAGGTGTGCTCAAGGCGGTTGAAAACGTCAATACCGAAATCTCTGAAACATTGATGGGACTTGATGCCATCGATCAAAGCTTCATTGATCAGGCGCTGATCGATCTCGATGGCACTACAAACAAATCCAGACTCGGTGCCAATGCCACTCTGGCAGTGTCGTTAGCAGTTGCGAAAGCAGCGGCGGAAGAATCCGGTTTGCCCTTGTATCGTTACCTGGGTGGCGCAGGTCTGATGTCAATGCCTGTGCCATTGATGAATCTGATCAATGGGGGCGCGCACGCCAACAATAATATCAACATGCAGGAGTTTATGATTGTCCCGCTGGGCATTCAAAGCTTCCGCGATGCCATTCGCTGTGGAGCGGAAGTATTTAGCACGCTGAAGAAACTCATTAACGCAAAGAATATGCCTACTACGGTGGGTGATGAAGGCGGATTTGCACCTAATCTGGAAAATAACGAAGCTGCTCTGCAATTGATCGTGGAAGCGATTGATCAGGCCGGTTATCAACCCGGCAGAGATGTTGCTATAGGATTGGACTGTGCCAGTTCCGAGTTTTTCCATGAAGGCAAATACCATCTCGCTTCTGATGGAATGCACCTGACTTCTGCTCAATTTGTCGATTATCTTGCTTCATGGGTAGATAAATATCCGATCATCAGTATCGAAGATGGTATGAGCGAACATGACTGGGATGGCTGGGAACTATTGACCAACAAATTAGGCAAATCGATTCAACTCGTGGGTGATGATATATTTGTCACCAATGCAAAAATCTTGCAGGAAGGCATTAAGCGCGGCATTGCTAATTCCATACTCATTAAAGTTAATCAGATTGGTACACTGACAGAGACTTTCTCAGCCATTGAGATGGCAAAATGCGCAGGTTATACCGCCGTCATTTCGCATCGTTCCGGGGAAACCGAAGATACCACTATCGCAGATATCGCCGTAGCAACCAATGCATTACAAATTAAAACAGGATCAATGTCCCGTTCCGATCGTCTTGCAAAATATAATCAATTATTACGTATTGAAGAAGATCTCGGAGATTCAGCAAGTTATGCGGGCCGGAGAGCATTTTACCAACTCAGATAATGAAATTCCTGGCTTTTATACTTTTGCTGCTGATTGCTTTAATGCAATACCCGTTATGGTTTAGCAAAGCAAGTTGGGGAAAAGTCTGGCAAGTTGAACAAGATGTGATTGCTGCACGTAAAAATAATCTTGATCTTCAGAATCGCAACAATATGCTTGAAGCAGAAGTCAGCGATTTAAAGCAAGGTCTTGAGGCTATCGAAGAACGCGCGCGCAGTGATCTAGGTATGACCAAGCAAGATGAAATTTTATTTCAGATTGTTAGAAACAAATAATTCTGTGTTTCCCTGTTGAATATTGTGTCTACATCCAATATTCAACAGACTAAAATATCTCTCGAATCCGCCTTAAATCACGTTACAGATACAAGCTGCAGATAGTTGCTCGCTAAAAATTGAAAATAACCTGAACTCTCTGCGCAAAATTTCACCTAAAGGTTGGTTGAAGCATCAGCACATTCAATGTTTATTATTCGCGAATAAACATTTCCTGAAACAACCTGAAAAACATAGATGACCATAACAAGAGTGCTGTAAATTACACTTCTCTTGAAATTAATGAAAACGATCTCATATAAAGATAACTTTGTTTAAGATTAAATTGACTTCACGGAGTAAATGAATGAAAAGAATTCTTCTGTTCTTAGCCACCAATCTGGCTATTGTCGTCGTATTGAGCATTACCTTACGATTGCTAGGGTTTGAAAGAATCCTGGATGAGCAAGGCGCTGGTTTGAATATCAATTCCTTGTTGCTATTTGCTGCAGTATTCGGATTTGGTGGCTCATTCATGTCGCTGGCCATGTCAAAATGGACAGCAAAGCGATTTACCGGTGCGCAAGTCATTGAGATGCCCCGCAACGCGCAAGAACACTGGCTAGTCACCACCGTACAGCGGCAAGCAATAATGGCCGGTATCGATATGCCTGAAGTAGCTATTTATGATGCACCGGAAATTAATGCTTTTGCTACAGGCATGTCTAAAAACAATGCCCTGGTTGCAGTCAGCACAGGCTTACTGAACGCCATGAGTCAAGATGAAGCTGAAGCGGTCCTGGCTCATGAAGTCAGTCATGTAGCCAATGGCGACATGGTCACACTGGCACTGATTCAAGGCGTAGTGAACACATTTGTCATTTTCCTATCGCGCGTCATTGGTCATACCGTGGATCGTGTGATATTCAAAACAGAAGAAGGCCATGGTCCTGCATTCTGGATAACCAATATCATTGCCGAGATTGTTTTGGGAGTATTGGCCAGCATCATTGTCATGTGGTTTAGTCGCCAACGTGAGTTTCGTGCTGATGCTGGAGGCGCCAGTCTTGCGGGCAGAAATAAAATGATTGCCGCGTTGCGACGACTCCAATTAAATAGTCAACAAGCCCATTTGCCTGATCAATTGGCTGCGTTTGGCATTTCCGGCGGCATTGGTTCAGGCTTGAAAAGCCTATTTATGTCACACCCGCCGCTGGAAGAAAGGATTGCAGCACTCGAAGCCCAACGTTGATCATCTTCATTTCCAAATAATAAAAACGCCGCACTTTTAACTTAGGTGCGGCGTTTTTAATTCCTCTAAAAATCTCTCTACTTACATCATTGTCTTAAAAAACTGATTAATAGGAAGTTTCTCTTGAGAAATCCTGCCAAACATAAGGCGGATTAACCGATGGCTTTGTGGGAATAAAAAAAGTAGCTGCGTCCAGAATGCCGACCACGCTACGCCCTACGGTATGCATGATACCCATTCCTAAACCAATGGTGGCACCATAAATCGGGCCTTCTTTTTTACTGGTTAGAATGACGTTCTTGGGTAGCTCTACCCATCCGGTAGCGGCATTAGTAATACCACTGACAAATTTCTCAGCCGAATTATTAAAATAGCTATCTGCAGCAACTGCTTGCGACGACAAAAAGAAAAATATAAAAAACAGTAAAGATAATTTAACACCGTTACTCATTAGAAAAACTCCTTTTATTCAGTTTTAAAATAAAATTTCTGTGTCTGGTAAAGATGTAAGCAGAAATTGCCTAGCAGTTTACCTCTTCACTTATTAACAAACAATTAGTGATTAGGGTAAATCCATTATAGAAATAATGAATGAATCAACTATCAATCCTTCATT
>CADEDO010000012.1 GCA_902826115.1 uncultured Nitrosomonas sp. | reverse complement strand
TCTATTTTAGTCGTTATTGCGCTGGCAGGCGAGGTTGTGCAGGAGTCTTTTGATTCGGATTTTCTTTTGCTTAACTTTATAATTGGCAATAATTCGTGCAACTGATAGCACTAAAACTATCCTCTTATATTTCTATGTTAAACGCACTCTGGGATCAACCAGCGAATAAGATACATCAGTTAGAATCAATCCGAATATATACAGTAATGATCCCAAAAATACTATAGCTCTAACAATTGCAAAATCCTGCGAATTGATCGCATCAATTGTATAACTACCAAGCCCGGGTATACCAAAAAATGACTCTACTAGCAAACTGCCAAAAAATAATAAAGGCACCACCACAACCACCCCTGTTAGAATCGGGATCATTGCATTTCTTAAAATATGCCTAAATAAAACGATTTGCTCAGATGCCCCCTTTGCCCTAGCTGTACGCACATATTCTTTATTTATCTCTTCAAGAAAAATTGTACGATACCAGCGAATACTAGATCCTGCCCCACTGACTACACCTATCAAGATAGGTAATAGCAAAAATTTTCCTGCATCCAAGCCATCTCCATAACCGGAAATAGGCACTAAATGCCATAGCTTACTCAATAAAAATTGCCCTGCAATGATATAAAACAAGCTAGAAATTGACATTAACGCCACACAAAGAATCATCCCCCAGAAATCTATATAACTTGCGCGAAAAAAAACCATCAGTAGCGCAAAAGTAATATATGCAATCAATCCCAAAATAAATACAGGCATTGCGATCGCAAGGCTAGGAATCATTCGTGATTTAATTTCTTGCGCAATATCACGTCCATCATCAGCTTGTCCAAAATCAAATACAAACATTGATACTGACTTTTCAAAAAATATAGTATTCGTTATTTTCCCTAAACTCACTTCTTCCAGATTAAAAAGGAGCGGTTTATCATAGCCTCTCTCAACTTTCCATTTCTCTATCGCTTCAGGCGTGACGTACTTAATACCCAATTGCATTCTCGCCATATCATCAGGAGTATTCACTACAAAAAACAAAACAAATGTAATGAGGTTCACCCCGATCAATATGGGCAATGTATAAAAAATACGCCTAAAAATATAACTCAGCATCATCTTCACTCAAGTTTAGTTCAACGCACATTAATTCCGATACTGGTCTCGCGATGACGAAAAGCATTTAATCCTGAAATAATACCGACTATCAGCACTATGAATAACAAAGTGATTGGCCACAATACCGGTTCATTCCACTTATGACGCAACTGATCTCTTAAATTTGCATCAATTTTGAAATATTTTAGATGATTATTAGAAATCTTATTTAACTTCACATTTTTATACCAGGAATGATACAAACCATAATCTTTTGGATGATATCCCCACAGCCAAGGTGCGTCGTAACGTAGTATTTCTAGCATCCGATCAATGATTTTCTGCCGTTCCGATCCATCATTCATATTCTTCATTCTATCAAACAACTGATTATATTCAGCATTATCATAATTAGCTGCATTCTCACCATTATTACCGACTTTACGCTGTGGTCCGTATAACAAAAACAAAAAATTCTCTGGATCAGGGTAGTCTGCATTCCAACCCCATTCAAAAATTTGTGCATTTCCCTTACGAATTTTATCCTGAAAGCGATTGTAGTCGGTACTTCTAACAATCAACTGAATGTTTAATTTTTGAAACTGTTTACGCATCCAATCCAGCTTGGATCTATCTTCAGAACTACGTGCAGTTACATCAAAATATAAAATCAAGGGCGCACCCGTTTTTTGATCTATTCCGCTTGGATAACCAGCCTCTGCCAATAATGTCTTTGCTTCTTGCAGTGATTTACGTCTTGGTTGATCACTAATCCAATCATAAACCACTGGATTCACCCCTTCTTTCCCTTCACGATAGCCAGCCACCCCCGGTGCAATAGGCCCATGAGCTGGTAATCCTCGTCCATTCGCAAATATCGCAATAAATTCTTCATAATCTACCGCAATTGAAATTGCTTGCCTCAATTTCCTGGCAGATATTCGCTCCTGTTCACCCCCCCCCCCGACAACCGGATCCAGCATATTAAAACCCATATAGTAGGTTGATGCAGCCACGGTCGCCTCCAATCTTATCCCCTGTGCCGCCATTTCATCAGTTACAATAGCTTCTCCTTGCCCTACTAGTTGCACGGCCTGATCAAAGCTATCTGAACCAATTCCAGTTAAATCATAATAGCCTTGCAGAAACTTATTCCATCGGGGAATGCTTTCCTTCTCTCGGGTATAAACAATTTTGTCGATAAACGGCAATTCCTTTCCAGCATCGATCAATAAACCATTATCTTCATCCTCTTGCATGCCTTCTGCTGGATAGTATTCACCGCGAAAATTCGGATTTCTTTCTAACACCATACGCAAATTAGGATTATTTTCAGTGAGCATATATGGACCTGTACCAATAGGATACCAATCCAATGTAATGTTCTTTTGTATTAATCCTGGCTGAGAATAAAACCGATCAGATTCCCATGGAATCGGTGCAAAAAAAGGCATAGCCAACCAATAAATAAATTGCGGATACTTACCTTTTATTTTTATTTGATACTTATACGTATCAATCACGCTCACCCCTTCTAAGGGATAATCCCTTAGATCCAGATACGTACGTCCCTCATTTTGGTCCTGATTAATTTGCCTTAATTCATTTGCATACTCTCTGAGTCCAACAATATAATCGGCCATGAGTCCAAAGATTGGAGAATGTAACTTAGGATGCGCTAAACGCTTAATTTGATGAACATAATCTTCCGCTATTAATTCACGAGTTCCTGTTTGTGAAAAATCAGACAATTTAAAAATCGACGTTAGCTTTTGATTATTCAGATTATGGTATAACCAGTCACCTTCCTCATTTTTTGCAAGCGCCGGATGAGGCTGAAACAAAATTCCAGGCTTCACTGAAATTTGATAAATACTAAATGCAACATCAGTATCTTTAATTTGATCTCCATTAGACAATTGATTTCCTGCATGATCATAATATGTTACGACAGGCATCTCCGTTGCAGTTGATGGAATTAACACAAAAGGTCGTTTTAAATAATGGTATTGCAGGGGTGGTTGATATATCTGCGCAGTGAATTGAATCTCATTAGAACTATAAGATTGAACCGGATCAAGGTGTTTTGGCCGCTCAGTAAATACACTATAAAGAATATTCCCTCCCGCATCTTTTGCTGAATAAGGATTATTCCAGTCAAGCCTGCCGCAAGCAGACAAAACAGCTAATGCAGTCAATAACCACAATGCTGCAACTATTCTTCGCATCACTAATTTCCAATCTATTGGAATTCCTAGTTTCAAACAGAAAAGCATACACAATTTACCCGATTTTAATTACACAGTCCCACGTTCTTCTTAGCTTCAGCTATAATTCGTTAATTCTCTACATTTTACAAGGAAATTTTATGGGGTTTCTCGCGAATAAACGCGTGCTCATCACTGGCTTGTTAAGCAATCGCTCAATTGCTTATGGAATTGCTAAAGCCATGAAACGTGAAGGTGCATTACTGGCTTTTACTTACCAGGGAGAAGAAGTGCGTGGACGAGTTGAGAAACTGGCTGCGGAATTCGATAGTAACTTACTATTCCCATGCGATGTAAGCCGTGACGATGAAATTTCCTTATGTTTTGAGAACTTGCAAAAACATTGGGATGGATTAGATTGCATTATTCATTCCATCGCTTTCGCACCGCGCGAAGCATTAACCGGTGATTATCTGGATAGCGTCAATAGGGAAGCATTCCGCATTGCCCACGATGTCAGCGCTTACAGCTTTTCAGCACTTGCTAAAGCCGCGCTACCTTTAATGCAAAATCGTAGCGGCTCACTGTTAACATTAAGCTATTTAGGTGCTGTAAGAGTTATGCCCAACTACAATGTAATGGGATTAGCCAAAGCAAGTCTTGAGGCAAATGTAAGATTCATGGCTTCTAGTCTCGGCCCAAAAGGAATACGCGTCAATGCAATTTCTGCGGGACCTATCAAAACCTTAGCAGCTGCTGGCATTGGTAATTTTGGAAAATTATTGGGCTATACCGAAAAAGTTTCGCCCTTGCGGCGCAATGTTACAACCGATGAAGTTGGAAATGTTGCGGCTTTCCTCTGTAGCGATCTTGCTAGTGGCATTACTGGAGAAATAACTTACGTTGATGCAGGATTCAATACTGTTGCTTTTAATCTCGGAGACTAGATTTGATATTGATTATAAAAATATCAAATCTAGAAATTATCTTGCTTTACCCTCACTTCATATCGCTTTCTAAGCATAGTCAAATAGGAAGACATTTCTTCTTGGGTAATCATTTGTTGCAATTGTTTACCAAAGTTATCTAGTTTTGTTTTTTCTATGGATTCTGGCTCTATCACTTTGTTAATTCTGATCAAATTAAAACCGCCTTCCGGATTGATAGATCCAGTGTATGCCGGGAGATTACTAGTTTCTACTTTAAAAATAACCCCCAAAGTTTCATGATCTAAGCCCTGCGATTGCATATAAGAGATCTGTTTTACATCACCCCAACTACTGTTATCATCACCTGACTCGCCAGTCTCCTGCAAGCGCGCCAATTTTTCCTGGCCTTCCTCGATCGCTTTTGCTTGCGCCATCTGTCTCTTCAGCTTCTCAACAATCTGATCTTTAACCACCATTAATGATTGTGCTGTTGCAGGTTTATGCTCAACGATACGAGCTGATACAAATGTATCTGGCTTGACTTCAATAGCTTCAGTATTTCTTTGATTCTTAATTGATTCATCCGAGAACAGAGCGGACAACAATTTCTCATTGGCTAAAATGGGAGGTTCCACCGTATTTCTTGTAATCCAATCAGTACTCTGTATTGTTAACTCAAATTTTTCTGCCACTGCCTGAAGATTATCACCCTGTTCGTACACTAGATTGCTAAAATCTTCAACAATTTCTCCAAAACTACTACTCATCGTTTCTATTTTGAGTTTTTTCTCAATTTGCTCTCGCACATCTGTCAAATCAGAACGTTTTGCTTCTTTAACATCGGTCAATTTAATAATATGCAAACCAAAATCAGTTTCAACGATATCGCTGATTTCATCCGATTGCATTGAAAAAATCTTATCTTCAAACGCTTTAACCATAACACCACGTCCAAAAAAACCAAGATCTCCACCTTGAATCGCTGAACCCGGATCATCTGAATGTTCTTTTGCAATTTCTGCAAATGTATCAGGATTTTGTTTAAGCAGCTCTAATATATTTTCGGCTTTGTCTCGCGCACTCTTTTTTTCATCTTCAGATGCGGCAGCAGGCACACTAATCAAAATATGACTTGCTTTTCTCTCTTCAGGCTGACTGAATTCATCTTGATTCTCTTCAAAATACTTGTTGATTGATTCTAGGCTTACGGTTTCATTTTCCGCCGCTGCTTCCAGTGATAAAACCAAGTATTCAATGCGAGCTCGCTCAGGCAAATGAAAATCCACCTTATGTTTTTCATAGTAATCATTGATATCAGCCTCTTCTGGTGTTACCTGTGACAAAAACTGCTCTGACTCAATCTTGATTTGATTAATTTCGCGTTGCACTTCGCTTAGATATCTCACCTTCTCCGCAACAGTCTTAGGCGCAAATCCATATTCACTGTAACCATCCAATAGCTGCTGCAATAATAATTCTTGGCGCACGCGAGATTCGAATATCACTGGAGTGAGACCTTGGCTACTTAATAATTCTTCATATTGCTGCTTAGAGAATTTACTGTCCTTTTGGAATGCAGGAATCTCGCGAATCGTTTTCACTAATTGCGAATCCAGCACTACGAAACCATTGCTCGCGGCCTCTTTCTGCAATAATCGTTGTTGAATAAGTCTTTCTAGAACCGAGTTTTTAACTTCAAAACTATCAAGCATTGCACTATCGAAGTTAGCCCCGAGCATACCACGCATTCTTTCATGGTGGTCGCGTAAAGCCTGCTCAAATTCGCGGCGCGGAATTTCTTCACCATCAACCACTGCCACATAACCTTCTTTACCATCACTGCGATAGGACTCTACTCCCCAAAACAGAAACGGCAATACCGCAAGCCCCATAATAACTTGCACGACATGTTTTTTACGGTTGACGAAATCGAACACAATTAAAACCTAGAAATACTTAAAATTGAAGAAATACGATCAAAGAGCTTATAACTCTTCACTGACTATTTTATTTGGCGGAGTGGACGGGACTCGAACCCGCGACCCCCGGCGTGACAGGCCGGTATTCTAACCAACTGAACTACCACTCCTGGAACCAGTTTTACTGGTGGGTGCTGACGGGATCGAACCGCCGACATTCGCCTTGTAAGGGCGACGCTCTACCAGCTGAGCTAAGCACCCGGTCATAAAGTCCGCTAGTTTACTGCATCTTTAAGCGCTTTACCAGCACTGAATTTAGGAACCTTTGCTGCTTTTATTTTAATCGCAGCACCAGTACGAGGATTTCTCCCTGTACGCGCAGCTCTTGTGCCCACTTTAAAAGTTCCAAATCCGACCAGAGTGACACTTTCATTATTTTTAAGTGCTCCTTTTATTGCAGATAATGCTCCATCCAATGCACTGCCTGCTGAGGCCTTGGAAATTTTAGCTGACTTTGCGATAGCTTCAATAAGTTCGGATTTGTTCATATAATTCCCTTCTAAGTTAATGGTAATTAAATCACAAGCAATTACTGCAAACGCACTTATATCAAGCCGTCAGCGCCTGGTCAAGCAAATTAAGCCTTTCCTGCGATACCATTTATCAGCTATTTGATTGTTTGAGAACAAGCCAATCATTGACATCGATTACAAAATTTCATAAAAACAGCTAACTACTTAATAACAAAATTAAAAATTTTCTGAGGTTGGTCGATAAATACTGCACTAATAAGTTTCTGTTTTTTGTTCACGATTTAACAACACTTCGACCGCATGTCGCGCTGATACACTTTCGTCAAGTATACTGCATACAGCCTGAGTAATCGGCATCTCAATATTCAGTTGATTACCTAATTGCAATACTGATTGAGCCGTATAAACTCCTTCAGCGACATGCCCCAATTCACTCAAAATATCTTTTAATGACTTTCCTTCGGCCAGCATCAGCCCTACCTGTCTATTTCGCGACAAATCTCCTGTACTCGTTAGAATCAAATCACCAACTCCCGCCAACCCCATGAAGGTACTCATACTTCCCCCCAAACCAAGTCCCAATCGGGTTATTTCCATCAATCCTCGCGTAATGAGCGCTGCGCGTGCATTGTGTCCAAACCCAATTCCATCAGAAATACCTGCCGCTATAGTAATCACATTTTTCACAGCCCCGCCGGTTTCCACACCAATAACATCCTGACTGGTATAAATACGAAGCCTTGAATTATGCAGTTCAGTAGCAACTTTTCGAGCAAAGTCAGCATCAGTGGCAGCTAATGTTAACGCTGTAGGTAAACCTTGAGCTACTTCTTCCGCAAAACTGGGGCCGGATAACACGCCACAGTGTGCAGACAGATCAGAACATTCCTCCTCAACAATTTGATGAGGTAAACAAGATGTTATTGATTCAAATCCTTTACACCCCCAGAGCATAGGCACCTTGATGTTACTCGCAACAATCGCACGCAAAGTTTCACGCAAGCCTGAGATAGGAACAACTATCAGAGCAAGATCTACAGCATCCAATGCTTCATTAAGTATCGAGGTGATTTTTATTGATTTCGGCAATGCATAACCGGGCAAGAAGCTTTGATTAATGCGCCGACTATCCATCTCAATGGCATGATCAGAACTCTTTGTCCATAAATTGATTTGATGACGTGCAGATAAGTTAATGCTTAATGCCGTTCCCCATGCACCAGCACCTAACACGGCAATCCTCATGAACCCCAAACCTGATTAATCTTGACATAACCTACTTGTCCACTGAGGTGGCGGACTTTTACCCACCCCCTGTGTTCGGAATCCAACAACTCCAGCACGATATTTTCTTCGGCCTGAAATATTAACTCTGAGTTCGTATCAGCTGATTGATAAACATCAGCCAACGGCACTATTACAACCACGTAGCGCTGCTGACTCAACATTCTCTTTTCTACCCAGGCAAGACTACCACTGCTGTCCCGAACTTTTACCCAACCATCCACATTCACAACGGCTTCGACTGGAAGGTACAAACTTGCCACATACAGCTTATCAGCTTTAAGTGATGGCGCGTCATACATAACAGCCGCGTTTTCGGCGATTGAAAAATATTCCATTTCAGCAACCGCATAACTTGATATAGACAAGAGAATACTTGCCAGAAAAAAATTTACTCTGCTGCTTACACAGAAAGATTTAATCAGCGAGCTTCTTCGCATTGATATGCTTACCTCATGTGCTTTCAGTTCTGTTCTAGTTCGGTTTCGCTTCCGCTATCTTTTGCTGATAAATAGCTTCAAAATTGACCGGGCTGAGAATAACTGCTGGGAAACCAGCTCGCGTTACCACATCCGATACAACTTCACGTAAGTAAGGAAAAAGTATATTAGGACATCCAATGCCTAATACCGGACCAATTTCTTCATCAGACACATTACGAATTCGAAAAATACCTGCTTGCTGCACTTCGACCAGAAACATGATCTTATCGTTAATTTTAGCGGTCACAGTCACTGTTAGCAGCACCTCATACAATCCTTCATCAATAGTTTGATTTTTACTTCCAAGCTGCATATTAATCTCAGGAGTATCTCTTTCCAGGAAAATATTGGGCGCATTGGGAATTTCCAAGGACAAATCTCTCACGTAGATTTTTTCTATAGCAAATATTGGTTGTGGTTGCTCGCTCATAATTACTTTACCTTAATTAAAAAATCAAACTTTCCATATAGCGAAAATCGCGTCAAAACACACGATCAAGTTGCTAGCAATGCTGTTAATTCACCCTTGCGATCTAGTTGCGACAAATCATCATAACCACCAACATACCGTTCCCCGATATAGATTTGCGGAACAGTGCGACGTCCTGTTTTTTCCATCATCTTGGCACGTTGATCTGGCTCTAAGTCAACACGAATTTTTTCAATCTCCTGAATTCCTTTAGAGCGCAACAAATTTTCCGCCATTTTACAATAAGGACAAGAGCCTGTTGTGTACATAATAACTTTAGGCATTCGATTCCTCTAGCGCTTTACAATCGGCAAACTCGCCCGCTTCCAGGCATCAATACCACCCATTAAATTAAATACTTGAGAAAATCCATTCTTCTTTAGGACTAAACTAGGGCGATTCGATCGAACCCCTCCCTGGTAAATCACGACAATAGGTTTATCCTTAAATTTTTCCAACTCAGTCCAGCGCTCTTCAATCTTTTCGGAAGGAACATGTTTTGAATTAGGCAAATGGCCTGCCGCATATTCACTATCATCCCGCACGTCAAGTATTAGTGCATCTTGATGATTGATAAGCTGAACAGCCTCACGCGTATCAACTTCTTTAATGCCACGCTGTGATACCAATGACCACAATAATAATATACCACTCACAGTTGCTGTAATAACAAAGAGTAAATTCTCAACCCTCAGAAGAAAGTGATCTTGTAATAATAATAACGATTCCATATGCCTTTTATTTTATTCTTTAAATATCAATTTTATCAGAAACTGGCTAATTCCGAGATTTCATTAATTTCACCAGTAGAACCTAATCATATTAACATTTTGCTTACAAATTCATAACAATTAACACGGGATTTTGTATTGAGCTTCCGTCCTTAAAAAACAATCAGAAGCTACATTAAGTACTCATTTTCCGCAAAAAAGTATATTACGCACATTATTTTCGCGCAAAAAATCAGTTAGATGCTGCATTTACCCATAAACTATACTAAAATATCGACAGATTTTTATCGATTTGAATAATCACATCCCTTTTCACAACCAAGATTAATATGAAGAAAATTGTTCTCCTTCGACATGGAGAAAGCACCTGGAACAAAGAGAATCGATTTACTGGCTGGACAGATGTCGATTTAACACCCAAAGGTTTACAAGAAGCCCAAGTTGCCGGGCAACTTCTAAGAGAACACGGATTCACATTTGATATCGCTTACACGTCAGTACTCAAACGCGCCATCCGCACTTTGTGGATAACACTTGATGAAATGGATCAAATGTGGATCCCAATTCACCACACCTGGCGATTAAATGAACGGCACTATGGCGCGCTACAAGGATTAAACAAAGCTGAAACTGCAGCAAAATATGGTGATGACCAAGTTTTAATTTGGCGACGAAGCTATGACGCCAGGCCGCCAGCATTGACTATGGATGATGATCGCTATCCCGGCACTGACCCGCGCTATAAACATTTAAGTCAGGACGAAATCCCTCTAACAGAATGTCTCAAAGATACTGTTGCAAGATTCTTGCCGTATTGGAACACAACGATCGCGCCCCAAATTCAAACTGGCAAAAGCGTCATTATTGTCGCGCATGGCAACTCACTGCGAGCACTAGTTAAGTATCTAGATAATATGTCTGAAGAAGAAATTCTTAATTGCAACATCCCTACCGGTGTTCCGCTTGTCTACGAACTTGATGACAATATGAAGCCTATACAAAATTATTATCTGGGGAATCTATCAGAGATCCAAGAGGCAATGCAAATTGTAGCCAATCAAGGAAAATCAAAAAATTAAAGCAGAATTAATTTATTTAACTACATAAATCTAAGCTACGAACACTCGACGCATTATCTTGGAAAAATCATATCTGAAAGCTGATACGTTTAGCCTCATCTATATTTCATATTTCAAGTTAATGCTGTTTAGCATTTTGACTCTTTTTTATCCGCTTTCAGCTTTCTCGGACAATCAGGAGAACCTCACAGTACTTCGCGAGCGCATTCAGTCTTTACAGAAAGAGCTGGCCAGCAAAGAAGCATTAAAGCAAGATACTTCTGAGGCATTGCAGGAAACTGAACATGCAATTCATTCGATTAATCAGAAGCTAACCAAACTCCTTGAAAAGGATCGCAAAGCTAATGAAGATTTCAAACAATTGCAAGCTCAATATCAACAAATAAAAAATGAAATCGAATTAGAACGCAATCAACTTGAAAAACTACTTTACCAGCAGTATCTAAAAGGACAGCAAGATTATCTCCGATTAGTGGTCAATCAAAAAGACCCTCACCAAATTGCACGAGATCTTCATTACTACAAAAAGTTCTCACTAGCTGCTGCAGAGAGCATTAAAGATCTTCAAAATCATCAAAATCAAATTCAAGATCTGGCACATGCCAGTCATCAAAAAAAACAAGAGATCATTACCATCCAGTCCGAATATTCCACACAACGCCAAAAACTTGAACAAGCAAAAAACAAGCATCACGTTATGCTTACACAAATATCCGGTCAAATTACGCAACAGCAGCAAGAGATTAACAAGCTGCAAAGCGATGAAAAGCGCATCACCAATCTAGTTAATGAAATTAACAAATTACTCGTACAGGAAAAATCCAAAAACACCCTTATTAACAGCAAACTCCCGAATGCATCCACCACAGGCATTCCATTCTCATCCCTCAGAGGCAAATTAAATTTACCAGTGCGCGGGAAACTTCTGAACAGCTTTGGTGGTCAACGTTCAGGTAAGCATGTGATGTGGAAAGGATTGTTTATCCAATCACCTAACGGTAGCGATGTTAAAGCTATTTCTGAAGGTAGGGTGGTATTTGCTGATTGGTTGCGTGGGTTTGGTAACCTGATGATCTTAGATCATGGCAATAACTACATGAGCCTTTATGGTAATAATGAGACACTTCTCAAAAAAGTGGGTGATATTATTCGAGGGGGCGATACAATTGCAACAGTTGGAAATAGCGGTGGAAATCCAGACACAGGTTTATACTTTGAGCTTCGTCACAAGGGCAAACCATTTGATCCTTTGTCATGGATAAAAATAGAATGAGCGTATTAACCATTTACATAAATTCGATCAGTGCGGAGATAGCATAATGAGTAACGTAATTAAGAAAACAGGTTTGATTCTGATTGGTGTAATCACCGGAGTGATGATCAGTTTGAATTTCTCTGCTATTGCCAAAAAGGATAACATCGAAGCTCTTCATCCGCTTCCTATCGAAGAATTACGCACATTTGCACAAGTATTTGGTCGCATCAAAAGCGATTATGTAGAAACTGTAGAAGACAAAAAACTGATTACCGAAGCAATCAACGGCATGCTGGTTGGTCTTGATCCTCACTCATCTTATCTCGACAAAGATGATTACAAGGAGCTTCAAATCGGCACACAAGGTGAGTTTGGTGGATTAGGCATTCAAGTTACGATGGAAGACGGGGTCGTAAAAGTCATTTCTCCCATTGAAGATACACCGGCTTTCCGGGCAGGCGTAAAAACAGGCGATCTCATTGTCAAGTTGGACGACACGATTGTCAAAGGCATGACACTGAACGATGCCATCAAACTGATGCGCGGCAAGCCCAATACTGCAATCAAGATTACCATCGTACGGGAAGGTGAAACTGAACCACTCATTTTTAATTTGGTACGCGACATCATAAAAATTCAAAGCGTAAAATCAAAAATGATTGAGCCTGGTTACGCTTATATTCGCATTACACAATTTCAAGAACAAACAGGCGAGAATCTAGCACAAGCCATTAAAAATCTTTTTGCAGATAATGCCGGTCCGATGAAGGGACTCATATTGGATCTGAGAAATGATCCGGGCGGATTGCTCAATGGTGCAGTAGCCGTGTCAGCTGCTTTTCTGCCAGAGAATGCTCTCGTCGTATATACAGAAGGGCGCAGTGCTGATGCAAAAATGAAGCTACACGCCAATCCGGAGTATTATTTGCGCGGACCTGATGATGATTATTTGAAAGGACTGCCTTCCGAAGCCAAAACTGTACCGATGATCACATTGGTTAATGGCGGCTCGGCTTCAGCATCTGAGATTGTTGCCGGTGCGCTGCAGGATCATAAGCGTTCTGTGGTAATGGGTTCACAAACCTTTGGCAAAGGATCCGTTCAGACCATATTACCGCTAGGAAACAATACCGCCATTAAACTGACTACAGCGCGTTATTACACGCCTAATGGTCAGTCGATCCAAGCAAAGGGCATTACACCGGATATTCTGGATGAAGCGGAAGAAAGCGATGATCAGCGTTTGCGTGAAGCCGATCTCAATCGTCATTTATCTAGCGGCAAAAAAGCAGAAACGAAAAAGGCTGATGGTAATGTCGATAAAACTGCAGAAAAACCTGCACGCAAGAAGAAAGACAACAAGAATAAAGATAAGAAAAATAAAGCACCCATCGAATTTGGCTCGGCTGAAGATCTCTTACTAATTCAGGCAATGAATTACTTCAAGGGAATTACTTCATCTCCCGAAAAAAAGAGCGATGAAACTGATAGCTGATTATCAGGATCGTGAATGATAACCAGCTGCTCAGATATAGCCGCCATATCCTGTTACCGCAAATTGATATTTCAGGACAGGAGCGACTCAATCGAGCACGCGTATTAATTGTTGGCGCTGGCGGCTTGGGTTCTCCTGCCGCCATGTATCTGGCGGCAAGTGGAGTTGGCAACCTGATCATCTATGATGGCGATCAGGTTGATCTTACTAATCTACAAAGGCAAATTATTCATAACACCGATTCAGTCGGTCGACCTAAAATACTCTCAGCAAAAAATACACTGACCGCAATTAATCCAGAAATAAACATAACTGCCGTACACGCCAATATCGGCGAAACGGAACTATCAGCACTAACACCAGAAGTGGATGTTGTCGTTGATGCCAGTGATAATTTCATGACTCGCTATCAAATAAATCGAGCCTGTATTCTTCACAAGAAACCATTAATTTCCGGTGCTGTAGTGCGTTTTGAAGGGCAAATTTCCGTATTTGATCTACGCTACTCAGATAGCCCTTGCTATCACTGCTTATATCCATTCAACGAAGAACAACATACTGCAGACATGCCTTGCTCAATAATGGGTGTATTCTCCCCGCTGGTAGGTATTATCGGTTGCATGCAAGCAGCAGAAACCCTCAAAATCTTGCTGGGAATTGGCAATAGCCTAAATGGCCGTTTGCAATTATTGGATGGACTCACCATGAACTGGCGTTCAATCAAGTTGCACAAGGATCCTGTATGCGCCGCTTGCATGACCAAACCTGTCGATTAAATGCTTTAGAGTTGCTCTGGCGGAAGTACAATTAGTCTTTGAACATTCCAATTGGCTACAGGATCACGCATGAACCCACTCTTTACAAACTGATGCCATCGACCAACAACAAAACACATCAATAAATTCGCTTGAGCAGTCACATCACAATTAGCATTAATACGATGCTCGCTCACAGCAAAACGTAATGCCTGCTTTAAGGTAGCCTCCAATCGATCATGCAACTGATTAATTCTTAACTGCAAATGTTCATTCTCATTAATCAATACATCGCCAATCAGAATGCGTGTCATTCCCGGATTCTTGCGCGAAAAGCCTAACAACAACAGCAACAAACTCTCGATCTGCTGAACACCACAAGGTTCTTCTTGCAAGATTTTGTTAATCAGCACGAATAATGTTCGCTCAATAAACTCAATCAAAGCCTCGAACATCGCTGATTTATTATGAAAACAACGATATAGTGAGGATTCTGAAATCCCCAGTTGAGCAGCCAATGCGGCAATGGTAATCCTTACTCTCTGAGGATGCTCAAGCATCGCAGCCAGAGCCTGCAAGATCTGATCACTTCTCTCATTTGATTTTTCCGGCAACATTCAATTTCACCACAGCGAAGAAACAAGGCGATGCACAGAATATAGCAAATTAACGAGCAAGCAAGAAAACTATTCTTTATTAAGAAAATCATTTCAAATTACTACCCATAATAACCAAGCACAAACTAGACCTGCTCGCCTTAAACAAGCTAAAATTAATAATTTTAAGGCTCCCATGCTCATGCACACTTGGCGAAGGAAATCAATATGCGCTAAGAAACCGATCGCACTGACCATTGGTAATTTTGATGGCGTTCACTTAGGACATCAAGCCATGCTCAATCGTCTGAGAAATGTTGCCTATCAACGGGATCTTCCTGCTTGTGTAATGACTTTTGAGCCGCATCCACGTGAGTTCTTTGCACCAGACCAGGCGCCAGCTCGATTAACCAGTTTGCGCAGAAAACTGGAATTATTAGCTCAATCCAGAATCGATTGTGTGCATGTTTGCCGGTTCAATTATGATTTTGCCAGAATCAGTCCGGAAGAATTTATTCAACGCATTCTGAATAAAGAACTTTCTGTACGCTGGTTGCTGGTAGGGGATGATTTCCGCTTTGGTGCGCGGCGCTCAGGTGATCTGGCCATGTTACAAGCGTTATCAACTGAGAATGGTTTTGAAGTAGAAATCATGCCCAGTGTTATCATTGATGAGCACCGCGTCTCAAGCACCGCGACCAGACGGGCACTTGCTCATGGCAATTTCGACGCAGTCAAGCAATTGCTGGGCAAACCATACAGCATCACGGGGCGTGTCGTCGATGGCGACAAATTGGGCAAACAAATTGGATTCCCAACAGCAAATATTCCATTGCGACATCATTGTCTCCCTCTATCCGGTATTTTTGTTGTAGCCGTGCATGGCGCCAGCGCTTCATCACCCACGGCTGTGCTACCCGGTGTTGCCAGTTTGGGAGTAAGGCCGACCGTGCATGACAATGGCCAACCGATACTGGAAGTGCACTTATTTGACTTTAACCAAAATATTTATGGTCGTCGTTTGCAAGTTGATTTTCTGCACAAACTGCGTAATGAAGAAAAATATGCTGACTTGGATACGCTCGTCGAACAAATCAAGAAAGATGTCGCTCAGGCAAAAGATTTCTTTCTAATGACTTAGAATCATTAAAGCAACAAGCTGCTCCTTTAACCCATTAATTGTGAATTTCATGACTGATTATAAGAAAACCCTCAATTTACTTGATACCCCCTTTCCCATGCGCGGCAATCTGGCTAGCCGTGAACCTGGCATGCTGAAAGCGTGGCAAGAAAAAAACCTGTACCAGAAAATCCGTTCCGCCGGCAAAGGACGTCCAAAGTTCATTCTGCATGACGGCCCTCCTTACGCAAACGGTGACATTCATATTGGTCATGCTGTCAATAAGATTCTCAAAGATATCATCATTAAAAGCAAAACATTGGCTGGATTTGATGCACCTTACGTACCCGGTTGGGATTGTCATGGACTTCCCATTGAGCATCAGATTGAAAAGAAACATGGCAAGCATTTGCCTGCCGACAAAGTGCGCGAACTTTGCCGTGCCTTTGCCAAAGAGCAGGTAGAAAGACAGAAAGCTGATTTCATTCGCTTGGGAGTACTGGGCGACTGGGATCATCCTTACCTCACCATGAATTTCAAAACGGAAGCGGATATCATTCGCGCCTTAGGTAAGATTTATCAGAGTGGTTATCTGTATCAGGGCCAGAAACCAGTGAATTGGTGTATCGATTGCGGTTCTGCATTGGCTGAAGCTGAAGTGGAATACGAAGATAAAACCTCACCTGCGATTGATGTAGGATTTGAAGTCCAGTCTTCTGCACAAGGAACGCTCAATAAAGCCTTCGGCGTCGCCATACCTGCGAACACCCCAACCTATGCCATCATCTGGACCACTACCCCGTGGACATTGCCTGCCAATCAAGCCGTCAGCGTGCATCCTGATTTTGATTACATACTGGTAAAAACTTCAAGGGGATTACTGATCCTCGCTAACGAACTGGCAACAATCTGTCTGGAGCGCTATGGTTTGACTGGCGATATCTTGGCTACTTGCAAAGGTCAGGCGCTGGAACATTTATCCTTGCAGCACCCGTTTGAGTCACGCACAGTCAATATCATTTGCGGCAAGCATGTCACTCTGGAAGCGGGCACAGGACTTGTGCATACAGCACCCGCACATGGCCTGGACGATTACTTTGCAGGACAACAATACGGCTTACCCAATGAGAGCCCCGTGGATGGCAATGGCAAATTTAATCCTAACACTCCTTTAGTCGGCGATCTTTCAGTTTGGAAGGCCAATGAAGTCGTGATTGATACCCTCAAAACCAACGAACATCTGTTTTGCCTGAAAAAGATCGAGCACAGCTATCCGCATTGCTGGCGCCATAAAACTCCGATTATTTTTCGCGCCACGCCACAATGGTTTATAGGCATGAATCAGCGCAATACTAACGACTCGCCCGGGCAACAAAAAACTTTGCGCGAACTGGCCATGCAAGCTGTTGAGTCCACGG
Organism: uncultured Nitrosomonas sp.; assembly: GCA_902826115.1. Lineage (GTDB taxonomy): Bacteria > Pseudomonadota > Gammaproteobacteria > Burkholderiales > Nitrosomonadaceae > Nitrosomonas. The sequence goes on along the minus strand of CADEDO010000012.1, from coordinate 48,902 downwards.
CATTCTATCCAGCATGGGGAAAGGCCCGCCTCGAAGCCATGATCAGGAATCGTCCAGACTGGTGCGTTTCACGTCAACGCAACTGGGGCGTACCGATGACGCTTTTTGTACACAAAGAAACCCATGTGCCGCATCCACGGTCACTTGAACTGCTCGAACAAGTTGCACAAAAAGTGGAACGACAAGGCATTGAGGCCTGGTTTGCGCTGGACGCCGCAGAATTACTGGGCGACGAAGCCAAGGACTACAGAAAACTGACGGATACGCTGGATGTCTGGTTTGATTCCGGCACTACGCACGATACGGTGGTAAAGCCCAATGCTCAACTTAAATATCCGATTGACCTTTATTTGGAAGGCTCCGACCAGCATCGAGGCTGGTTCCAGTCATCATTGCTAACGGGTTGCGCCATCGATGGTCGGGCACCTTACGATGCATTGCTGACTCACGGATTCGTGGTCGATGGCACCGGCCACAAAATGAGCAAATCCAAGGGCAATGTGATCGCTCCGCAGAAAGTGATGGATACGTCTGGGGCCGATATTCTGCGCTTGTGGGTGGCATCTACGGATTACTCGGGTGAACTTTCCATTTCGGAAGAGATTCTGAAGCGGGTGGTAGAAAGCTATCGTCGTATCCGCAACACATTACGCTTTTTGCTAGCCAATCTAATGGATTTTAATCCACAAACCGATCTGGTTGCCATGACTGATTGCCTGGAAATTGATCGTTACATGCTGGCGATGACGGAAGCATTCCAGGAAGATTTAACGCAAGGTTATGATCGTTACGAGTTTCATCAAATCGTACATCAATTGCACAACTTCTGTTCTGAAGACCTGGGCGGTTTTTATCTGGATATTCTTAAAGACCGTCTGTACACAGCCGCCACTCAAGGCATACCCCGTCGTTCGGCACAAACAGCGCTCTACCATATCGCACATAGCCTGGTACGTTTGTTTGCACCTATCCTGAGCTTTACCTCAGAGGAAGTTTGGGAGCATCTGACTGGCGATACCGAAGGCAGCGTATTACTTCATCAGTGGCATCGCTTTCCAGCTCAGTCTGATATCCAATCATTACAACAGCGCTGGACCCAAATACGAACTGTGCGCTCACAAGTGCTAAAGAAACTGGAAGATGCCCGCGCTCAAGGCGAGATCGGTTCTTCGCTGGCAGCAACGGTGGAGATTCGCGCCACTCAAGAGGATTTTGCGTTGCTCGATGCATTGAGCGATGACTTGCGTTTTGTACTGATTGTTTCTGAAGCGCATCTGATTCAGGTCAGCGATACACAACAGGAAGGCATTTCTGTAGCGCCCAGCACACAAACCAAATGCGAACGTTGCTGGCATTATCGCCAGGATGTCGGCCACCACACCGACCATCCCACTTTATGCATGCGTTGTGTGACTAATCTGTACGGCACCGGTGAAGAGCGGCACTATGCTTAAACAAGATCATCCCAATCATCATTGCATGGCTTCATTTCACTTTACATTCAGGGGAGTATCACTATGAAGCTGTCCATCAGCCTGAGCATTGCCTTAATCGTTCTGATCCTGGATCTCGCCAGCAAGTACTGGGTAGAGTCTGCACTCGAATTCGGTCAGAGCATTCCGCTCACCAGTTTCTTTAACTTAGTACTCACCTACAATCCCGGTGCAGCGTTCAGCTTTCTGAGTGAAGAAACCGGCTGGCAGCGATGGTTTCTGACCGGCATCGCTAGCAGCGCAGCTTTACTGATCATTTATTTACTCAACAAATACAAGCAGGAGAAATTATTTTGCACCTCATTGAGCTTGATTCTGGGTGGTGCGCTGGGTAACTTATATGATCGAATTACATTGGGTCACGTAGTCGATTTTCTGGATTTTTACATCGGCACTTATCATTGGCCGGCTTTCAATATCGCCGATTCGGCCATCTTTATCGGTGCCGCACTGATGATTTATGAAAGCTTTCGACATAAAGAGAATCCAGAAACCGCTGAGAAGAAAATCAAATGAGTAGTGCTCGGCGCTTACAATGCTATCTCTGCTACTGGACAACCTTACTTATTCGATTTCTTTTCCTTCGCAATCGGACTTTGTAAGGTATAGCCATTTTCTTTCATTTTATACCCTCCATAAGCACCCGCACCAGCTGCAACCAATGTCCAGCACCCAGATAGCAAAGGCAATAACATCAGTAAAGCAATCACACTCAAAATCTGTTTTCTTTTCATTCTAAATTCCTTTACGAAGCAATTTTTTATCAACTGACCGAGTTTCTTACGGCAGTTCTTTGTTCATTGCGTATATATCTTCCATTAGGCCTTGTTTACTTAACACTTTTGTTAACAATATCGACAAACTTCATTCATGTTAATTGAAAAGTGAATAATCCCCTCTTCAGGGGACTATTCACAGATCGAAAAGTTCTAAGGGAATTTAACTGTAAACCGAACAGCTATGGTTTAAGGCCTGTCACCATACTGTAATATCCAAAGGCCCGATGAATTTGAATGTCTTCAAAACCAATTTCTTTCATCATCACCGAGAATTCCAGTCCGGAATACTGCTTGCCTTCCGTCCAGCCCATCATCATCATGCTAAATGCCGCGGAAGCAAAAGGGCCTTTTTTCTCATCGTCATAAAGCATTTCATGGATAATGATACGCCCTCCCGACTCAAGATTTTCGAAACTCTTCGCAGTCAGGAAGTGTCCTTTTTCTAGTGGCCAATCATGATAAATATTTGAGAAAAAGTGCAAATCAGCAGCAGGCCAGTGATCGCACCAGATGCTGCTTTCGTGTGTTTTAACGCGAGCCTGCAAGCCATACTGGGCAATATACCCTTGCGCTACTTCACAGACCTGCGGGAAATCCAGTATCAGCGCATGTAAATTGGGTAATCTTAAGGCGGCGCCAATAGAATGAGCGCCTGAACTTCCCCCGATATCAAGCATCATTTTATGCCGAGACAAATCCAGGATGCCGGGCCAGTAAAGCGCAGATGCCATGCTCATGCTGTGCATGCCGCGCGTGAAGCGATGTAGCAGTTCGATTTGTTCTTCGTGCGATTGATAAATATTGCCCCCCCCATAAGTCTGCGGAGCATCCGCGAGAATTGCTTTCTCCAGGCTTGAGAAGGAACATACCTGATAATTATCGATCATCAGATCCCACAAGTATCCAAAGTAACTTGGGCTTTTTTCAAGCAGATATTCCTCGGCAACCGGAGTCAGCGCGTAATTTCCATTTTGCAAAGACAGAAAACCCAATGCTGTAGCCACCGTTAGAATCGCTTCAGCCGGACGCGGTTTGATTTTTAGCGCGTCACAAATATCTGCCAGAGGACGAGGACCCGCCGCGAGCAATGGAAAAACTTTTAATCGATGCGCTAACAGGAGTGCCGGATAGCCGTAAACCGCAAAGATCACATCCCATACCGGACGATCATCCACACGCGGTGGTTGGATATTGGAAAAAGTATCTTGTGCCATCAATCCTCCTTTTACTTCAATCGACCAGCAAAGACTGGCAACTGCATGTATTCATTACACATTGAACAATACTGGACAATTACGCATCAAGATTACACCAAATTCGATGCAGCCTTCACATTATCCTTCTCAACCAAACGCTTGATATTTTGTACGGTATGTTCAGCACCATCTTTGATGGCAGCACGCACCAGTCCTTCAAAAGGCCGCATGACCACTAAAATCTCAAGTAACTCAAAAGAAAATGTCAGTTTAGTAGTTTTGTTAGGATCAATGGCTTGTAATTCATAAGAACAACGAAAAGGATCAGGCACTCCAACCAATGTGATGCGAACACCTGGTTCGTACGCAGAAATCTTGAACCGGGATTCTGTACGACGCCCCTGATCAACGCGCACTTGCCGACCAATGGTTCCTAGTTTCACTGGTCCGGGAGTTATCTGTTCAAGTTCCTTGACCTCAGGGGACCACTTAGGATAATTCTGAAACAAACCTTCTCCAAGGTATTGGAAAAGTTCTCCGGCAGAACATTCAACCACGGTAGATGCTCTGCCTAAGACCGGCTCATTGGAGCCTAAATTGAGCATGGAGCCTAAATTAAACATAGGGCTTGGTCCTTCTGGCTAGTAGTTTTACTGCTGGATCCAGCTGTTTGATTGGCAATAAGGCTACACGTTAAACCAATACAGAATTGGTTTCAAGCGCTAACTATGAAAGACCCCAAAAAACACTTAGCCATTGAAGGCTTATAAAAGAATCATTTCTCCGAGGCATTTTTAATCGCCACACAATTCGGAGGCAATAACAAACAATCTCAACGAAGCTGGCTAACTTGCTCAGCAACGGCACTCATTTCTTCAATGATAGTATTGATTTCACTGAGAGAAATACCCAATTCACTCCATTCTTGCTCAGAGACTTGTTGTGCCGTGTGTTCAGTGATGCCAAAATTCGGCAACATTTTCTCAGCGATATAGACCAGATTGATCAGGGGTTGACCGACGCTGGCATGCGTGTTTGTCGGCGTGTGATGATAGCGGATCACGGCAACGATTTCTTCCGGCAACCCCCAATGCTGGCCGAGCTGTGCCCCGATTTCACCGTGATCTATGCCGAGCAGCTCATGCTCGATTTCCGATAAAGATGCCGTTGGTGCAGCATTCAATTTCTCATACAACGCGTTACTGGCGTTAGTATCCAGGAAATTCAATGCGTTATAGCCGATATCATGCAGCAAACCTGCCAAAAATATTTTATCGTTCAGCGGACGTAAGTTCGCTGGCATATGACTGGCAATGGTACGCATGGCAATTGCGATGGCCATACTGTGCATCCACAAGTCAGTTGACTTAAGCTTGCCTTCAGGAAGCTTGGTCAGAGCTGACAGTGTCGCCATACCAATTGCAACCGATTTAACTTGAGTCAAACCCAGGTGCATGGCGGCATCACTGATTGATGCAATCATGCCCGGCACACTAAACAGCGCAGAATTGGACAATCCGATTATTTTGGCGGAAATTTGTGGGTCTTGCGCAATAAGCTTAAGTAATTGCGTTTCCCCGTCATCTGTATCCAGAGGTAATGCCAGCATTTTTTGCGCGATGACCGGCATGGCAGGAAGTGAGTTGATACGTCCAAGAAACTGTTTTAAATCAATACTGCTAGGCATGATGAACTCCCCCAGGGTGTAATTTATTCTTTGTGTCATTCTATCTATACGGCATTCATGGGTCAAAAACATTACTCATCTGATCATTTCGGAAACGATTCGCCCAAAGATCCAAATTAATGCACTGCCAGACTGCCTTAATAACGTTTTCCTTAAGGAATATCTTTAAGCTCTCCAGCATATTGAGGGATACCATTTTGATCCAGTTTAGCAATATGTATTTTCCAGGTTATTTGTAGATCTGGAGAAATAGACAGTTCCAATGCCCAACCCGTGGTTTCTTCTCCTTCATCAAAACCGTTAAAAACAAAATTACCCAAGCTATAAAAGATCGGTTTATCTTTGTACCACTCGATATTTTGCGTGACATGCGGATGTGCTCCCACAATGACATCTGCACCAGCATCAATCATGATACGAGCCAGTTTCATTTGACGTGCAGACGCTATTTTTTCCCGTTCCCAACCCCAATGCGGATAAACAATCACAACATCCGCTTTATATTCAATCTTGGCGCGCTGGATATCATAAATGACATAATCGTCATCACTCCAGGCAATCCCGGAGCGATCGTTCAATGCTTCAAAACTTCTTGGCAAGAATTCGTTGTAACCCAATATGGCGATTCTTTTGCCTTTAATTCCGATCATCTGCGGCTCGTGAGCTAGTCTGATATTTTGCCCACCACCAAAATACAGCACACCATTCTGATCCAACAAATCCAGCATATCTGAAAAAGCCAAAGGCCCGTAATCTCCGCTGTGATTGTTCGCAAGCGATAAAGCACTAAAATACTTTTTCAGCAGAGGAATCACTCTAGGGTGCGCTCTGAAGGTAAAGGGTTTTTTCTCCGGTTCACCTTTCTCGCTGATCACGCACTCCAGATTTCCAATGGCGACATCCGCTTTCTCGAATATTTGATCAAACGCAGAAAATGGATTCTTCCCTTGTTTTATCATTTCTCCTGGCAATTCATCCAGCATCACATCGCCTACAAAAAGCATTCTGATGGTCTTCTCTTCTGAATAAGCTTTCGTATTGAGAATCAGCAGTAATAAAAAAATTACGAGGAATTTCATGAGAATTGTCCATAAGTGACAATAAATCTGATTAACGACAAATTGATCTGCATTTGAACAAAAATTCGCGCTCCATTTCCGCTGAGTAAACTTTATTCACTCCCAACCCTTGTTCGTATTGGCTACAGTTATTTTTTTCTACCCTGTATTCTGCTGCATGAATCAAGATGTACCGGTCCTTAGCATAATGATAAACGAAAGTTTTTAGCTTCTCCTTGCTGAGCAAATACTGTGCTGAAAATCTAAAATTCCCGGAAAGATCGACTTGATTCGTCTCATAGGGATCGAGGCTAACAACAGGTTTGATTGATGCAGATGAATTCCCTGATTCGGCTTCGCATATGAAATCCATAGCATAAACCATGGAAGATGAGATCAGCAGAAAAAACATCAACGGGATTTTAATCATGAGAGATTGCACGCACCTCGTAGTAACAAAATGAATTCATATGATCATACTAAGAATCAAGTAGTCATTGAATCAGCTAAAACCAGGAGGTTCAGAGTTTACTATGAACTCAAAAAACAGGATGCATCATAAAGCATTGAAGCAACCAGCAGTAGACACATCACATGGAGAAAGTCTAAGAATTAAACATACTCGCACATGCAATCGACGCTTAAGTTCGCAATCGAGCCAATATCAAACAGCATTGCTCGCTTTTTCCCACAACCACCTAAGTTAGGATAGCAGTGTCAATAACAGTCGAGGAGAAGTATTTGCTTGCGCCAATACCGCCGTAGCGGCTTGCTGCATGATCTGAGTTTTGGTAAGTGATGCTGTCTCTATGGCATAGTCAGCATCTTGAATTCGTGATCGACTAGCCGAAGCAGCCTCGCCACTGGTTTGGTTATTTGCAACAACAGACTCCAATCGATTTAATTGAGCGCCGATTTTAGATCTTTCCTGATTTATGTGATCCAACGCAAGATCCATTTTATAAATAGTAAATCCTGTATTACTAATTAGATCGATATCTTGGATACTCATCGCAGCGGTATTGACTGCCCCAAAAGTCACATCCAGTGTTTGTGCATTATTAGCTCCAACTTGAAGTTGCTTGTTATTTCCTACTGCAGCCATACCAATAACTTCCCATATTTCATTAAATCCGCTCATGGGATTCTTGCCGCCTTTGGTACTAATATCAGAATTTACACTTTCGGCTGTTTTTATTGCACCCCCATCAGCATTTGCTCCACCGACTGCCCCAGTATCTGTATCAGTTAGATTAAATCCAGCTATAAATGCTGCGCCATTCGCTACAAAATCGGCATTGAATGCATCAGCATCAGCATACACTCCCCCAGTAGCGGCATTAATCGCTTGGCTGAGTGTAGCACTCTGATTTTGATTCAAGTAAACCATCACATCTTTAATGCCTGAACCACCATTATCTTTGATTGCCTGATGTAGATAGCGGACAGCAGTATAAGCTGCAGAGTAATCATCAGAAGTACCTCCCCATCCAGCTCCAGCCGAACCAAAAGTCGTTGCTTTAGTCATCACACCGCCTATCCCGATGCTGCTAATTGAAGACTGCAAACGTTCATCGGCACCATGAATAAATTCAGCGGCTCCTTCCAGAAACCATGTCTGATCAACCGCAGGATCGAACATAGATGCTATATTCATACTGCGATACATAACGGCATGAACCATTTCGTGCGAAATAATCCGGTCATTGTAGAATGGAGCTGACCCGCCATTTGGTAAATTGGGAGGAGTAAAATCACTCATATCAATCTGCAACTTAACATCAGTTGCTTTACCTGTATAACTCCCAGGTACCGAACCAACAACTCGAGCAGCCGTACCACCTGCACCATCAGTAAACGTGGTTAGTTCAATACTCATATCAGCACCGTCACCAGAAATTCCAAAATATTCCTGTATTTGACTTTCCGCCTGTTCTAACCAACCATTTTGCAACCCATAAACAACAGCCAGTTTATCCGGATCACCTAAAACACTGCTGCCAGTGAAATCAAATATCCTGTCGCCATTAAAAGTGGTTGTAGTTGAAATTCTTTCAATCTCTTGGATAAGTTGGTTCGCTTCTTCTTGCAGCGCCCTCTTGTCACTGGCACTATTTGTCGAATTTGCTGCTTGTATGGAAAGTTCACGAATACGCTGCAATGAGGATGTCATGGAAGCCAGGGCGCCATCAGCGGTCTGAAGCATGGAAATACCATCATTAGCATTCCTTGTCGCTTGATTTAAACCGCGAATCTGACTCGTCATTCGCTCAGAAATTGCCAAACCCGCAGCATCATCCCGAGCACTGTTAATACGAATACCTGACGAAAGTCGTTCCATCGCACGACTCAAATTGGTTTCAGACGAAGACAAAAGCCTCGAACTATTCAGTGAACTCAAATTGGTATTAATCGAGAAGCTCATATTCTTAATTTTTATTAAGAGAAAAGTATGTTCTTTTAACGAAAACCAATCATAATTCTTTAGACTTTTATGTGTCTTTCTGCTTACAAATCCTGATTCAAATAACTGTTGTGACGATTGAACAAGCCTTCGGAACTTTGGGTATGCTTTTGTAAAAAAAATCACTCAATTGCTTATATACTCTTTCTTTTGAATAGCTTCTGAGTCTAAGCTAATAGCTTCAGATTAATTTCATTCAATCAGATCAGCCAGCTCGCTTTTCTTTAACTTGATTTTATAAAGCAGCTTGTCATAAAAATGAATCCGTATGATCGAGCGAATAATCAGGTAAACACTTAATCCAACTAAAGCAAGGTTCAAAATTCCCAACGGGATCAGAAAATGTAACACGCTGAGGGCATCATATAATCTTGAGGTAGCGACCAGCACGCTCATCACGGACAAGGGAAGCGCTAATATGGCTATCCCCGTTCTCATCACAGAAAGTGAAGTGCGTTTCTCGGCCAAAATGAGTTGAATCTCATCCATGACGACTGTTGAATCGGTCTTTTCTAAATCCTCAATCAAATTTCACGCCTTTTCTTTTGTATTACTAAGAAGACATTGCCGCCGGAGAATTATGTGCAGCCGGCTCGCTCAGCCATTTAATCTCAGTTTTCTTTGTCATCGTGATTAATACAATCCTTGCTTGAATGAATATTTACTTTCATCAGATACTAAAAACGAATCCCAACCAAAGAGATCATCAGCTCACATAAAAATTGCGCATCATACCCATATCTTCATGTTCCAGATTATGGCAATGGTAAAGAAACAGCCCTGCATAATCTTTAAAAGGTTTGATAATCTCCACTTCTTCTCCTGGCATGACCAATACAGTATCCTTCCATCCGCTGTTAATGAATCCGTCTTTAACCGAATCGTACTCTCTACTTGGACTGGCTTGCGTGCGCGCCAGAATTTGAAACTGCTGACCGTGCAAATGAATAGGGTGCGGCAATGACATCATCATACCCATACCGCCTCGGCCTCCACGCATTCCTCTGCCCATCATTCCGCCCTCGTGGAATATCTTGATTTTCTGAACCGTATTGAGCGGAATTTTCTCGTTTTCCATATAATCTTGCATTTCAAATGTCCTGCCATTCAATTGGAATGCCATATGCCGCATGCCTATTGCAATCGGAACCGTTCTGCCGGGATTGGAAATGTCCTGATGGGTCAATCGATGCATAGGCACGAGCTCCACCGGCAGTTTGGGGGAATCGCTCACCTGCTCGGTGATACGAAACCGGGCAATGGTGAGTACTCCATCCTGGCCCGAGCCCCCCCCCATCATGCCCATTCCACCCCTTCCCATGCCACCTCCCATGTGCCCAGCTCCCTGATAAGAGAGACTTTGCAGCGTCAAGTCGGAACCAAGTTTGCGACCGCTAAAATCAACCCACAGCTCTACACGCTCAGCGGGTGCCAGCATGATGTAAGGGAATGTCTCAGGTTTTGCCAGTAATCCACCATCCGTACCGATCGCGATCATGGGTGTGCCATCGTCCCAGCCCAATTTGTAGATTCTGGAATTCGAGCCATTCAAAATACGCAAACGATATGCTTTGGTTTTTACAGGAAAAATACTGTTTTCCTGACCATTCACCAGAATCGTGTCGCCTAGAAACCCTCTCATACGCTGATGCATGTTAAGTACATAGCGCAATTGATTGCCATTGGTAAAACTGCGATCCTGAATCACCAGCGGCATATCATACTCACCATTCGGCAAATCCAGTTTCTGCTCGGCTTCATCGGAGATCGTAATAAGTCCTGCCAACCCTTGATAGACCTGTGGCGCTGTTAATTCATGCGTATGCGAGTGATACCAATTCGTGCCGGCGGGATTCTTCACCTCAAATTCATAAACATATCGCTCACCACGTCTAATCTCATACATGGGATGCCCATCCATCACTTGCGGCATATGCATACCGTGCCAGTGAGTAATGCAGGGTTCTGGTAATTGGTTATAAAAAATTATTCGAACTTTCTGGCCTTGCTGAAAATTAAGAATCGGTCCCAAATAACCCGGCAATTCTTTTAACGTAGTCTGTGGCCCCTTGATCAGCTTTCCATAGTACTTAAAAACATGGGTATGAGCGCCCGACAGAATGGGGACATCTGCCGTTTGTGCAGTTAATGCAATCTCAACATCCGCCTTGAAAGCCTCATTGGGAGTCGCATTAACTGTAGGGCTTTCGGCCCAGGCCAAACCCGGCAATGAAGCAGCGATTGTGCCTAACGTAGCATACTGCAGGAATTGCCGTCTTTTATAATCGATGTGCATCATGATTGTATCCTCTCATATGACCGCGAAGAATTTTATGGTGCCGCTTCAAAAATCCAAATAACCGACATCAGGCACTTCGCCTATTCAGAATATTGGCAACAGCCAGATTGCTATCTAAGAATTAGTGTAGCAGTTTGAACTGAATTCGTAACCGAATTCTAATGCTTTCATCCCAGTAACAATGAATAGCTCAATCCAGCCAGTGCGCAGACGCTGATGACCGCAACGATCCCTGCTTTATAGTGAAACAAAGCAATAAAGGCTGCTGTTCCGATCAAGGCAGAGAACCATTCGAAGATGCCGTCAAAACCATCCGGCCAAAACACATGGTAGGCAAAGAACACGGCCAGATTGACGATCACCCCAACCACAGCGGCCGTGATACCGGTTAACGGAGCAGTAAATTTGACGTCATTTCGCGTAGCTTCAACCATCGGCCCTCCCAGCAGGATAAAAAGGAAAGACGGTAAAAAAGTAAATAGTGTCGCAATCACTGCGCCTGCCACGCCTGCTAGCGAAAGCAGATCCGGTCCGAAAACTGCCTTGGTCCAGCCACCAACAAAGCCAACAAAAGCAACGATCATGATGAGAGGCCCCGGCGTGGTTTCACCCAATGCCAGTCCATCGATCATTTGGGTCGCATTGAGCCATGTGTAATGCTCGACGCCGCCTTGATAAACATAAGGCAACACTGCATAAGCGCCACCAAAAGTCAGCAGCGCGGCCTTAGTGAAAAACCAGCCCATCTGTGTCAGCGTACCTTCCCAACCATACTGCATGGCTAGCAGAACCATGACGCTTCCCCAGATTAAAAGCCCGATCACAGTGAAAACGATCAATCGGCTCCACAGAAAGCGCGCATGCTCGGGAGCTGGCGTGTCATCATCAATCAGAGCCGGGCCATAGGTGTTTTTTGCCGAGCCATGATGACCACCGGCCTGGAATTGATCCGGCATGACATAAGAGCCAACGTAACCAATCAGGCCAGCAATCAACACGATATAGGGAAATGGCGTATTGAATGCAAAAATAGCCATAAACGCGACGACTGAAATAGCGCGCAGCATATGGTTCTTCAACGCTCTGGAACCAATGCGATAAGCCGCAAAAAGCACGATGGCTGTCACTGCGGGTTTGATTCCATACAAAATACCTGCCACCGCAGGCACCTCGCTATACACCAGATAAATCCAGGTCAAAGCGATGAGGATGAAAAGGGATGGCAGCACAAACAGTGCCCCAGCCATAATGCCTCCCCAGGTACCATGCATCAACCAGCCGATGTAAGTCGCCAATTGCTGAGCCTCCGGGCCTGGCAGCACCATGGTGTAATTCAGCGCGTGCATGAAGCGCTGTTCGGAAATCCAGCGACGTCTTTCAACCAATTCCTGGTGCATCATACTGATCTGGCCAGCCGGTCCGCCAAAGCTGATAAAACCGAGCTTGAGCCAATACAGGAATGCCTCCTGGAATGATACGGACTCAGGCCGATTAAGAGGTTTTAGAATTTCTGAAGTCATACATTAGATTCTTCTGATATGGTTTTAATGATTGAAAGCAGATTTGCAGGGAGAAATTCAACGTTCAACCATGACCCATGGCTGATTGCCTGCGACCGCTTCCTGTAGTGCTAAATTGCGCTCATTTTTTGGCAGTTTGCTGATTCTCGTCACAGCATCGAAGAATTTCTCCATATCCTGATCGTGATACTTCAGAATGGCCTGGAATGAGGGCAATAGCTGTGTATAAATCGAAACCGTCGATAACAACGCATTATTCAATGGTTGCGCAAACCATGAGTCATAACTGCCGAACTCAGCTTTATCGGCTTTCAGGCGCCGGAAATCTGCCTGAAGATCGGCAAAAATGCGCGCTTTCTCAACACGCTTGTCGGTATCGCTTATGGTCGAGTTAAACAGTGCTTGCAAACGCTGGCGATGTTTAAGCACCAGATCGGTGAAAACCGTTTCTCTTTCTTGTCTTGCATTTAATACCGCTTGCTCCAGAACAGTCCCCGTACTTTCAAACCAACGCCGGACACCCTCATGTTCCACTGCAGTGGCAAAAGATTCATTGAAAATACTGTCACCTGGCACATAAACCACTTGATGCGCAAGCTCATGGAAGATCAGGCGCGCAAGATTCATCTCAGAGTAACTGATAAAAGTGTTCAAAACCGGATCACTGAACCAGCCCAGGGTAGAATAGGCCCGAACTCCGCCAACATAAACGTCATATCCTTCATTTCTGAGCTCTTGCGCATATTCCTCCGCCTTGGCTTGGGAGAAAAAGCCCCGATAATTAACGCACCCAGCCTGCACAAAACACCATTCTTTCAATTTGAGAGAAAGCTCGGGTGATGCAAAAACATTCCAAACCACAAACGGACGCTCTAAATCAGCATAACTGGTATAGCTCAGATTATCCGGCAATTTCAACGTACGGCTAGCAAATTCGCGCATCTGAATGACTTTGGTCAGCGAATGCTTTAGTTTCTCATCGGCATCAGGATTCGTAATGATTGCACTGATCGGCTGCGAGCGACGCAACACCTCGAAATGCCCATCGACAGCCTGCGCATAATAAGGAAGATTGGCACATGCAGTGAGCCACATGATCGAGCTCGTCATCATGATCAATCTAAAAATAGGTGAAATGCTTAGAATCACACGGCTTCCTGCGGAAGTAGAAAAACTGTGCTGACAAAATCCGGTTAGACATCGCAACATCATACTCATCTTTTTTTAGTGTAATCAATCAAAATGCATGGTATTTCATTATACATAGCTTGGTTTACTCAACTAGGCAAGTATCAGGTTGGATAGTACTTTCTCTGATTAATTCTCTTGTGATGCTCCTTCACCATTAAATATGGTGACCTCTATTTTTCTCCGACGAAGCCGATAATAAAACTCATATTTAGGCAGAGAAAAGCCTCAACAATACATTCACTTGGAGAGCAGACAATGAGACAACTGCTTAGTTACCCTTTCCACGATTCATTACATATGAAAGTAGAGCCCATTGAATGGTTGATTCTGGGTGTGACGCCGAATGGCCGAATATTCCGGCCAAGCGATTGGGCAGAGCGACTGTGCGGAACGCTGGCTCATTATGATAGTCATGGGCGCTGGGTATATTCAATATATGCACAGCCCATCATCCATCAAGGTCAAATCGGTGTGCGAGTGAAAACGATATTAAAAGAACTGGATCCGAATACTTACCAATTTATCATGGGCTTTGCCCACGATAATCTGCTCAACATACTGCCTGGAAGAGAAATTATCTACCTTAACAAAACTCCCACAGTAATTGAGATTATGCCTCTGGAAAGAAAACTCAATTCACTCTAACAGTACTAATGGCGCTTCAACCATGAGATTTCCAGCCACCTCATTTACCAGAATCCCCAATTACCCGTCGTGATGATCCAAATACCCAGCATTGCATTAGTGGTTGCATGCGCCAGAATGGGTGACCATAAGGTACCACTGCGCATATAGAGAAGATTATAGACAATGCCGGCAAAAAATCCGGCAAACCATAAGCTATGTGCAATCGCAAACAGGATTGCGGTGATGAAGAATGCTTTGAGTCCCACCTGTGCCGGATTTAGTGCAAGATACTTGGGATGTTCAAGCCAGCGCATCAGGAATGAGCGCCAGAAAAGCTCTTCCATGATGGGAACCACTAAGGCTGCACCTATTAATCTTGCACCGACCAGAAGCCAATCAATTTCGCCCTCATCCCGCGGATCAAAGCCAACGGAATCGCCCATCACCATCCAGTCCGCAGTCAGATTGATCCAGGCGACAAATACCACGATCCCTGCCACAGCAGCAACAACCCAGGTACCAACATTGATTCCTATTGGCCATCGCAGCTCACGATATACGCCTCTCATCCACCACAGCAAGCCGATCACGACAGCAATTTTCACGGCATAGAGTGCACGCAAATCATGGGCATCCCAGCCCCATGCCAACAAAGCATCTTCCAGCAGCATAAAAAAAACATATGCACCGAAAGGCGCGATACGGCAAAAATTATCACGATCAAGCATAATCGCTATTGTTCCTACAGTTATTGTTCTTTGAGTGGAGCAGCAGGATAAAAACTCATATCACTTTTCCGGAAAAAGGGATTACACGCTATATCTGTAACCACCAAGCTACATGTAACAGCAAGGCGCATGTCTGCTTGCAATACAGACTAGTTTAAAGACAAAGATTGCAAATCAAAGCGAGAAAAGAATGCGTTGGACGGTTTATATCTTGGAATGCGCGGATGGAAGCCTCTACACTGGCATTACCACCGACTTATTTCTGCGTATCAAAGCCCATAAAGCTGGTAAAGGCGCACGCTATACTCACGGCCGCGGCCCCTTTCGGCTAGTTTATCAGGCGCTTCATGAAAACAGGGCGGAAGCTTCCAAACGGGAAATGGCGATAAAATCGCTATCGCGCATTAAGAAGCTGGAACTGATTGCGACTTTCCAACAGGGACAAAATCACATCATTGCCTAATCAAAAAGCATACCCGTCTTAAAAATCTCAGCGACTCCTTTAGATCATGACAAAAACGAAAATATTGGATTGCCCATGCGGTAACACACAACAATACGCCAATTGTTGCGGCCGTTATCTGGATAATGCTGAAATGGCTGCTACTGCAGAAATACTCATGCGTTCACGCTACACGGCTTATACCCGGTATCGTGAAGATTATTTGCTGGCAACCTGGCATCCTGACACACGTCCCGCCAAACTGGACCTTGCCGCTCAGCCACGTAACCAATGGCAGGGATTGACCGTGAAACACCACGATCAACCGACCGTGGATCAGGCCACAGTCGAATTTGTGGCGCGCTATAAAATCAATGGACGAGCTTATCGTTTGCATGAAATCAGCCGGTTTGTGCGTGAGGCAGGACAGTGGTTTTATATTGATGGTGCTTTGCTCGAAAATTGAGCAAAGCAGGTAACCGGTGCACCACATGCAAGTGCTTTGGCTAGTGGTAATCAATAGGTTTTAAAGCGCTTCATAGCGAATCTCAACCACATCCAATTCTTCCACGCCGCCAGGCGTGTGCAATCTGATCGTATCACCTGCGCGCGCTTTAAGCAGTGCTTTGGCCAGTGGAGAAATCCAGCTGATGCGGCCACGACCAGGATCTACTTCATCCAAACCCACGATACTATAGGTATGCTCTTCCCCCTGAGCGTTACAGATCGTTACCGTGGCACCAAAAAAAACCTGATCGCATTCACCGCGCTGCGCCGGGTCAACTACTTCCGCATTTTCCAGACGCTTGGATAGAAAACGCAAGCGACGATCAATTTCGCGCAGACGCCTTTTGCCATATATATAGTCGCCATTTTCCGAGCGATCGCCATTGGAAGCCGCCCAGGTAATGGTTTTAACCAGCTCGGGGCGTTCTATTTTCCACAACTGATCAAATTCTTCTTTCAACCGCTTATGCCCAGTCGGAGTAATATAGTTCTTCACTCCCTGCGGCAGTTTCGGTGAATTGTCGGGCTCTTCGTCGTCTTCGCTTTCTTTGGTAAATGCCTTGCTCATATTCATCAATCTTCTCAGGTACACAGGGAACATTAAGATAGCGGTGTTCAACCATCTATTCAAGACAACTTGCTAGACATCGGCGAATTCTTCAAACTTGCGACTTATTAACAGCAATATTCTCCATTCTTAAGAAGAAACCTTGTATCCAGTAAGGAATCTAATGGATATATTAATTGGAGGTCATGATCATGTCGATGAATCGGCGCCAATTTCTGAGCATGACTGGCGCAACGGCTTTAGTGGCCGTATGCTCACCCACCGCACTATCAGAACAATCACCCGCGCAACATGCGTGGCCAGGGGCTTCGGCCACGCTCAAAGCAATGCAGAATCTCAAGCAGCAAAAAAAAACGAATGCTTGGTTATCCCATCAACATGGTAACTCCGGCAGAAGAGTTTTTTGCCTGGCGCAATGAGCTGGCGGCTGTGGGTTTTAATCAATTTGCATTCAACAATGTTGGCAATCCTTACGATCACAGCCATATTCCTTTTAACTGCCATCCTTTTGAGAAGGAACTGATAGATCGATTCGGTGTAATTTACGGTTTCTCACTGGACAATATCTGGGGATTCCTTTCCCATAGCGGCACCGACAGTAATATGCACGGACTCTATATGGGGCGCACGATTCTTAAAAATCGCGCCGGCGTGATGCCAAAGATTTATTTTACTAAAGAAGCGCATTATTCCATTCAGATTCTGCGCGATTTGCTCAATCTCGAATGGGTCGTGGTTGGAACGCTGACGGATGGCAGCATGGATGTTGCAGATCTGGAGCGGCAGCTGAATGCGCATCCCAATCACCCTGCGCTGGTGGTGGCAACCATCGGCACAACTTTCAAAGGCGCCATTGATCCGATTGACGGCATTCAATCCAAACTTAAAGGTCGCACGGCTTATTTACATCTCGATGCCGCCTTGTTCGGCGGCTATCTGCCCCATACTCAATTTGCCGCTGACTTGCTGCATGAAGTCTCTGATCCGGTCAGCGGAAAAAAACAAAAACGCTACGACTCCATTGCCGTGTCCTGCCACAAATTCTTTGGATTCCCATCGCCAGCCGGTTTATTCATTACCACACAAACCAACTTTGAGCTATTCCGTACACAATTCAGTCAAATTCATGATCCTGAATATATTCTGCAAGTGCCCGGCACGATCACCTGCTCGCGCGATGCGGTCAAGCCGGCTGAATTCTTTTTCTTCAGTTCAGAATCCTCGTTCGCGCGCCAAACTGTCGATGCTCAATCCATTCTGGACAACGCTGCTTATTTGATGAAAGAAATGACCAATCATTATCCGCATTTGCAACCGACCAGAACCAATAACCGCTCGAATACGGTTTATTTCCGCAAACCCAGCGATGCTGTGGTGAGTCGCTATTGCCTAGCCACCATGCGCATGGACAGGGATGGACAACTGATGCCTTGCGCGCATGTCGTGGTGATGCCGCATGCGAATAAAAGCATTCTCGATCAGTTTCTTACGGATCTGGGCAAACGGCATGATTAATGGATTAATGCGAGATCGTTTGGGAAAACAGCGTGATAGCCATGACCCCCGCCACAATCAGCGACAGGCCGATGATGGCGGGGAGATCCAATGCCTGCCCCAGAAACAGCCATCCACTCAGGGCGATTAACACGATTCCCACGCCAGACCAAATGGCGTAAGCGATTCCGACCGGTATCGTTCTCAAGGTCAGGGACAAAAAATAAAAAGCAAGCAAATAGCCAACAACGACAATCAGCGATGGCCACAAACGGGTAAATCCTTCTGTGGCTTTCAAGCACGAAGTGGCGATCACTTCGCTGACAATCGCAATGAAAAGTAGAATCCACTGTTGCATAGGGCGTGCCTAGGTATTTAACATCACTTGCGGCTGATCATTGATGCAGCGCATCGGTTATCTGATTGAAAGGCCGCTGTTGCAGAAAATTCTCGATATTATTGGCAAGCTGGTCCAACAGACGCTGCCTGGATTCTCTGCTAGCCCAGGCAATATGCGGCGTCACGATCAAATTGGTCAATTGATGCTGCAAAATCAAATTGCCTTGTTTCGGCGGTTCTTCCAGCAACACATCGATGGCGGCACCCGCAATGCGGCCCGTGGCCAAACTATGCAACAGATCGGCTTCATTGACCAATCCTCCCCGTGCAGTATTGATCAAAACTGCGGAAGGCTTCATCAATTCAAACTCGCGGGTACTGATCAGATCACAGGTTTCTGGGGTAAGCGGACAATGCAGACTGATAAAATCAGCCTGCTGCATGACGTCATCAAAAGCTATTCTGCCTGCGCGCGCCGGTCTACCCTTATGTTCTGCAATCAGCAGTTGCATGCCGAATGCTTGGGCGACATCAGCCACCGCCTGACCCAGAACGCCAAAACCAATGATTCCGAGTGTTTTTCCTGACAATTCTTGGATGCCGAAGTCCAGCGGGCAAAAGAAAGTGCTGGCTTGCCAGCCCCCTCTTTTCACCAACTCCTGGTATTCCAAAAATCGGCGGGTCAGATTCAGCATCAGCATGAAAACATGCTGCACTACGGAAGGTGTAGCGTAATTGCGCACATTGCATACCGGCACATTGCGTTCTGCCGCCGCCACTAGATCAATATTGTTGTAACCGGTGGCAGCAACGCAAATCAATTTCAGGCGCTGCGCCGCCAAAATAGCTTCGCGATTGAGAAATACTTTGTTGCTGACGATCACTTCAGCCAAGCTGATACGCTCCAGTACCTCCTGCTCGGATGACGCGATATAGTAGCGCCAGGGCGAGATTGCTCGTTCCAATGCCGCACAATCCATATCGCCGCGGGTCACAGAACCGAAATCAAGAAAAACAGCACTCATCGGATAGCTCCCATTGTGATTCTAAGAATGCGTAAAATTGTGTTTCTGAGTGGAATCTGCAATTGAGGCAGACTCCCATCTTCACAAAGATCATACCATAGCAAGTACACCCCAACTTGCCCTGTCATACAGGACAACATCTTCTGCTATAGGCAGAAACTACTTGGCAATGGTGATACTGGGCACGCCGATGCGCGGGATGTCGGTAACGGTCATCTGAAATAATAGAAACAATAACTGGAAGGCATCGCGATTCCAACGCGCGTGAGCGCCTGCGGTATTCACCGCATAAAACTGATCGTTCCAGCGAACCGAAATATCGGCATCCGCAGGGAGCGTATTGGAGGCCACCAGTTCCATAGTGAGATCAGGATTCTCATCATTCAGGATATGCGGTGTTCTTGCATCTTTTTCGACAGGATAGCCTGCTTCATGACCAAGTGCTTTGCCGAGAAAACCAAGAATCGCGTGAAAGCTTCTGAGCCGAAAAACCCCTCGCATCGGCCATTCCCCACCATATTGATCAGCACGGATATCAAACGCAATGTCGCTGACATCCCAATCATCCGCCATATCGTTTAATTGATCGCGCTCTTTATCGGACAGTATGCTGGGATCATAATTAGTGATCAGAATCGGCCCGTTAGTGTGCTTGCGCAGTGTATAAGTATTATCTGTCGGGTTGTGGCGCACCACAAATTCTTTCTGCAGTGCTTGGAAACCGTCGGATCCGAGCGCGTTGGCGGGAATAGTCCATGTGTGTATTAGCGGCAATGGCTCGGCGTAGAGCTTATTATGGTCCTGAATCGCTGAAAGATGCAGCACCACTCGACGGAACATCTCGTAGCCCACTTTATCCAGTGGACTGTTGCGATGGATTTCATATTGCGCAGGCTGCAATATGCGCACTTCTTGAGCCATCATGCGCAGCAACAAATCGACATCGTAGCGCTGGCGCAGCAACAGCGTCAGCTTGTTCTGCGAAAACGGGGTCAGCAGTCGCTTGGTAAAATCCTCTCCCTCAATCGGAACAATGCTGATTGTAGGGCTTTCCGCGATACTGCCACCAAAAATCGGCAACAGAGATGTTCCGGCAAGTCCGCCGAGTGCCGGCATCGCCCCGGCATTGGCCTGGAAATTAAAAGTGGCGGCGATATTGGAAACACCCGTGAAGTGAATCGGCTGGCGGTGATGAGCACGCACAATATTAATCAGTAATTGCTGAGATGCAGCATCGGTGACGGCGTCGTCATAAGCAAGGACGGCTCGATTTAGCGCCAGGGGGGATAGACAACCCGTAAGCATCATGATCATCATCAGGCATGTTAACAGGCGCTGCACATATAAGCGATGCATGGAATTCATGGGTCTTTTACCAGTCGGGAGATGTTAAGCGGCATGGAAATGTCACGTATTCTACATCAGCACAACGGATGCAGCGGATTGAATGATGATGGCACAACAATAGGCCATTCTCAAGCTGTAGTCGGTTAAGTTATGATACTCAAATGAACAATAAATATTGGTTGGATAGATGGGAACGAGCAGATATCGGTTTTCATCAGAATGACATTAATCCCTATTTGCGCGAATACTGGCAAGCGCTAGCACTTGATTCTGACAGCCAAGTGTTGGTACCAATGTGTGGCAAAAGCCGTGATATGCTTTGGCTGCGAGAACAGGGGCATCAAGTGCTGGGTGTCGAATTAAGCCGCGTTGCGGTACAAACATTTTTTTCCGAGAACAACCTCACTCCGCAGTGCATTGATGAGCACCCATTTTCACGTTGGGAAGTCAATGGAATACATATTATGTGCGGCGACTTTTTTGATTTGCGTGAAAAAGACCTGGCAAAAGTCAGTGCCGTATACGATCGCGCTTCATTGGTCGCTCTATCGCCCGAAATGCGCAAGCGCTATGCGCATCATCTGGTTGGCATTCTGCCATCAGCAGCACAGATCTTGCTGATTACGCTGGATTATCCTCCCGACGAGATGCCAGGTCCGCCATTTCCGGTTGCCATGGATGAAATGCATTTACTCTATGCATCGCACATGAAGATCAAACTATTGGCTCAGCATGACGTGCTGGCACAGAATCCGCGTTTTCAGCAACGTGGGTTGAGTCGATTACAAGAGCGTGTATTTTTACTGGAATCAAATAAAAAATAAGCAATGCGAATGAATCTCATGCCTGAACCAAATTCCATTGCTTAGCCAGCAATTTCTCAAAGGCATCCTTGGTAATAGGGGTTGAATACAGAAAACCTTGCACATAGTCGCAACCAAAATGCACCAACAAATCCTGTTGCTCTTTCGTTTCCACCCCTTCAGCAATGGTTTTAATATCCAATTTATGCGCCATGACAATAATCGCCTCGACCAGCGCGCGATCGGTAGCATTGTCCATCAATTGGTTGATGAAAGAGCGGTCGATCTTGAGATAGTCAATATCAAATTTCTTCAGATAAGACAGCGAGGAAAAACCGGTGCCAAAATCATCAATCGACACTTCAACGCCGCAGTTACGAAATTCCAGCAGATAATCCTGAACCACAGAGGAGTCTTTGAGCAATAGCCCTTCGGTGATTTCCACATTGATACAGTTGCCAGGCAATCCAAGTTGGGTCAAATACTCAAACCAACGATTATTATTCATATATTTGAACTGTACCGGAGACATATTCACGCTGACCTGAACGATATACCCCAGTCGTTGCCGCCATTGATCAATGAGTGCAATCGATTGCTTGAATACCATATCACCGATTTCCAGAATAAGCCCACTTTCCTCCGCCAGCGGGATAAAGATGGCGGGGCTGATCATGCCACGACGGGGATGTTTCCAGCGCAACAGCGCCTCGGCTTTGATGAGATTCCCGCTGGATAATTCCAGGATGGGTTGATAATAAACATGCAGCTCTTTTTTTATGATTGCTTGACGAAGGTCATGAATCAACACCATTTTCTCATGCGCTTCTTGTTGCATGGACGGTGTGAAATGACAAAAACGGTTGCGCCCTTCCAGTTTCGCCGCATACATTGCCTGATCGGCATGTTTCATCAAGCTTTTCATGTTGGTGCCATCTTGGGGATAAAAGACGATGCCAATACTGGTGGAAATATAATAATTGGTTCGGCTGCGATTAAAATGAAACGGTTTGTTCAATGCCTGAATGATCAGCCCAGCAATGATCTCCACACGTTCATGATTGACTAGATTGGGTAAAATGATGGCAAATTCATCGCCACCCAGGCGCGCAACGGTATCGTTCTTGCCGATACACGATTTAACTCGAATGGACACTTCCCGCAACAAATCATCGCCCTTATCATGCCCCAAGGTGTCATTGATATCCTTGAAATGATCCAGATCCAGAAACAGCACGGACAACAATGAACCATTGCGGTACGATTTCTTGATTTCCATTTCCAGTTGATCTTTGAATAAATTACGATTCGGCAATCCAGTCAACTGATCGTAATTTGCCTGGGAAAGGATCAACTCATCTTTTTTCTTTTTCTCCGTGATGTCAGAAAACTGTGCCACATGGTAATGGATGCTGCCATTGGCATGGCGAATGATGCTGATGCTTAGCCATTTGGCATGAATAGTTCCATCTTTGCGCAGATCCCAGATTTCACCTTGCCAATAATCTTCAGCCATTAACTTACGCCACATTTCCAGATAAAAAGCGGGATCATGCCGTCCGGAACGAAACATTTCTGGATTCTTGCCAATGACATCCGCCATCTCATACCCGGTCATACGGGTAAAGGCCGGATTAATCTGTATGATCAGATTATTTTCGTCAGTGACCATGATGGCTTCATTGCTCGACTGATAAATCGTCGTCGCCAGGCGCATCGAATCATATACCCGCTTTTGTTCGGTAATATCCTGATAAATGCCCAGTACGCCTATAATTTTATTTTTACTGTTGCGCAAGGGTACTTTCGAGGTGCGCAGACAAATGGCTTTGCCATCCGGAGTGGTTTGCGGTTCTTCATAGGAAAGTTTTGGCACCCCCGAATTGATGACCATCTCATCATCTTTGCGATAGAGATCGGCGTGGGTTTTCCAGCACCATTGGTAGTCATCGCTACCGATAATGGCTTGTGGGGAGGTTGCTCCGGCATCTCTGGCAAATGCGGGATTGCATCCCAGGTAACGGGATTCTCTGTTTTTCCAGAAAATACGCACCGGTGCTGTATCAATGATCGTCTCGAGCAGGCTGTGCGATTCGGCGAGAGCGCTGTGTGATTCAGCCAGGGCCACTTCCTTGTTTTTTTGATCAGTAATATCGGTGATTGTGCCGACATAACCTAATGCAACGCCATTTTGACTGCCTTCCGCTCGGGCATGACCTAAAATCCAGGTGGTGATTTGCCCTTTGGTCTGAAAACGGTATTCGGACATGAAAGGCTGCTGGTGCTTGACCGCCGTATTCCACTCATCCATGACCCTTTCCCGATCTTCCGGATGAATCGCAGCCGTCCATCCATAGCCCGCGGCTGTTTCGGCATTCATGCCAGCGATGTCGCTCCAGCGCTCATTCACATATAAACATTTACCGCTGGCATCGGTACGAAAGATGCCCACTGGCGCGACTTCCGTCAAACTGCGAAACAGTTGCTCGCTATTGCGCAGCGCTATTTCCATTTGCTTTTGCAGCGTAATATCAACCAATACCCCCTGCCAGTGCGTGCTGCCATCCTGTTTTCGATGAGGAATGGAATAGCCTCGCAACCATTTTTCACCGGTTGAGGTTTGTATGGGATACTCATGCATCCAAGGCTGTAACTTCACCAAAGAATCCAAAATGGATCGCTCCAGATCTGGCAATGCTCCCGCATGAATCTGTTGAAACATGACTTCGACGTTTGCCATGCATTCTGCTGCCGTATGCCCAATCAAATCTCCAATTCCTTCGCTGATGAACGAAAGAAAGCGGTGGCCGTCGGCATCAATACAAAATTCAAAAACTGCTCCAGGGATGCTGGCGATAAAATCACGAAAACGTTTTTCACTGGCTTGCAATTCAGTGGTGCGTTGTCTCACGATGTGCTCGAGACTTTGCTTGATGGACAGAATTTCGATTTCTATCGCTTTACGCTTGGTAATATTGCGAAATATTCCAATGGTCGCGATCGGCTGATTATTCTTAGAATAAAGATTGGTATTGCCATCGATGACAATCGTTTCTCCACTCTTTGTCTGAAACGAAATTTCGATTAGTCCAACATCCTCGCCCGACATGACACGTTGTATGAGCTCCGGGTATTGTACATAGTGATCAGGATGAATAACGTTCAAGATATTCAATGTCGCCGCTTCTGCGGACGTGTATCCCAACACTTCGCGCCAAGCCCGGTTCACAAAGAGAAAACGTCCGTCCGGCGCAACGATCTGAATCAAATCGCCGATGCTGTCGAACCATTCACTTAAGAGTTCCGTATCCAATTGAATAGGAGAAGAAATCAATACATTGCCAGTAGATAAATCTTTAGAGGAGATGTCATCAATACTCATGAAGTGGATTCACCAATTAAACATTGCATCGGAAAATGCTATGACAGAGTTTTGGTAGCGTAATACAGAGATACTTTTTACCTAAAATACAGAAACATATGAATCATATCTTAACAGGCATCACAAATTATTCAAGTGATGATCTTCTTACAAGTCAACTTATGATTTTCCTGCTTGTCACTGAGTAGCCATTTGGGTCATTTCGCAACGTAAAAAAGTGCTTGTTTCGATCATGGATACCGATAAAAAATGGTTGAGTCAGTCCAAGACATATAGCATACTAGCTGCGCTCTTATTTTCATCCTAGGTATTCCGCAAAAAAACATCACTCTGACTCTCTATATCTATAGAATTTCGAATTTTTACAGGCAATTTCATGTTCATCAGCGTTTTAGATCTTTTCAAAATAGGCATAGGCCCATCAAGCTCGCATACCATGGGTCCAATGGTTGCAGCCAAGGATTTTCGTGATCGTATCCAGTCTTTCGTCACCAATCATACAGTTCCCTCTTTCTTGCAGGTTCGTTGCACCTTGCGCGGATCATTGGCATTTACTGGCAAAGGACATGCGACTGATCGCGCAGTGACCCTGGGCATGCATGAATATACGCCGCAAGGATTGGCCAAGCTGAACGTGAATGAATTGTTTCAGAAACTGTGGCAACTAAACACTTTGCAAATCAACCAATCCACCGTGATTCATTTTAATCCGGCTGAAGATATTGTTTTTGACCGTGGCGAACCGCTCCCGGAACATCCGAATGGCATGATTTTTCAGTTGCTGGATGAAACCGGAAAAACCTTGTTGACCGAAACTTACTTTTCGATTGGCGGTGGCTTTATCACGACGATACAGGAAATTGGCCAGTTGGTTGCGCCGATTAAAATGGATGCTGTCAGTTCCTGTGGCTTCCCCTTTGATTCAGCCAATCAGATGATGAAAATGTCTGCCGATAGCGGTTTGTCGGTTGCCGCCATGAAACGGAGCAATGAGATGGAGCGCATCAGTGAAACCGCACTGAATGAAGGGTTGGGTGCCGTCTGGGATGCCATGCGCACATGCCTTGAAAATGGCCTGGTGGCGGAAGGTCGATTACCCGGCGGACTGAATATCAAGCGGCGCGCTCATGCTTTGTACCAGCAGCTACAAAGCAATCCGGAAAAAGCCAACCTGAACGATTGGTTGTGCGCCTACGCTATGGCTGTGAATGAAGAAAATGCGGCGGGACATATGGTAGTGACTGCGCCGACTAACGGAGCTGCCGGTGTGATTCCAGCGGTGATTTATTATGCAGTGAAACATGAGGGAGCAACGCTGGAACAAGTACATGATTTCCTATTAGTGGCCGGCGCAATCGGTGGATTGATCAAACACAACAGCTCGATTTCCGGCGCTGAAGTCGGATGCCAAGGCGAAGTTGGTTCCGCTTCGGCCATGGCGGCAGCGGGTTTATGTGCGATTAAAGGCGGCACTACCGAGCAAATTGAGAATGCCGCCGAAATTGCCCTGGAACACCACCTAGGCATGACCTGCGATCCGGTCGGTAGTTTAGTGCAGGTGCCGTGTATTGAGCGCAACGGTTTTGGCGCGATCAAGGCTTACACCGCCGCATCATTGGCGATTCGCGGCGATGGCCAGCATTTCATGTCATTGGATAACTGTATCGCCGCGATGAAACAGACCGGATTGGAAATGTCGGTGAAATACAAAGAAACATCCCTGGGCGGGTTGGCGGTCAGCATCACTGAATGTTAAATATTACTTGTCCCGTTGCAATTTACCGATGACATGACGCACGCCTCTCACCACAAAAAAGACGCTCAGCACAACCACAGGAATCGCAATGCCGGTGAGCAATTCAACGTTGATGTCTTGTCCGGCTGCCTTGAGCGCTTTTAGTCCATAGCCAAAAATACCCAGCAAATAATAGCTCAGCACCACAACGGATAAGCCTTCGACCGTTTCTTGCATGCGTAACTGCACATGGGCGCGGTGATCCATGGATTTCAACAAATCACGAATTTGCGCCTCCATCGACAAATCAACCCTTGTGCGCAATAAAGCCGAAGCGCGTCCCAGACGCATCGATAGCGTCTCCAGCTTAGTATGCACCAATTCACAAGTGCCCATTGCTGACGACAATCGCTGAATCATGAATTCCTGCAACATTTGCAAGCCTTCGATACGTTCCTCGCGCAGCTCGGTAATACGCAACTTCACGATATTGTAATAGGCTCTGGAAGCGTTAAATCGATGACTGGTTTGAGCCGATAGCCGCTCGGTTTCGGCAGCCAATCGAGTAAGCTCGTCCAACAGTTTTTGCTCATCTTCGATGCGGGTAAGTTCAATATTGTTGGCAATCAAGGTGGCCAAACGCTGATCAGCGCGCGCCAATTGCGGAATGATCTTGCGCGTGATGGGCAACGGCAACATAGCCAGCATGCGATAGGTCTCAATTTCCAGCAGACGCTGAACCAACCGCCCCACCTGTCGGCTGCGCAGGTTTTCGTCATGAATCAAGATGCGGCCAAAATTATCCGGATGTATCTGGTTGTCACTCCACACGCTGGCTGCTCCGCCGGCCACCTTGGAACCAATCACGGTTCCGGAAGCAAACAAAGTCGCCAGTTCATGCAAGCTGCGCTTGGGTCGCGATCTGTCTTCCAGAGCAATGTGCGTAGCCACCAGCAACTCGCCGGGTAAACGAAGCAGCCAATCTTGGGGCACATGCTCAATGGCGGGATGCTTAAACGGCACATCAAACGGCTTTGCATGGTAGATGGTGTATGTAGAATATTCAGTATGCCGCTCCCATCGAAGACGGAAATCTCCAAAATCGGCACTGAAATCGCTTTCATGTGTATTGGGAGGATTAATGCCATAACGTGTGCATAACTCGCCAATCAGTTTGCGTTCCTGATCAACCCAATGGCGCTCCGACATCAGCACCAAGTGTGAAAGCTGAACAGGCGGCGCCAGCAATTCGTAGGCTACTGAATTCAATTCGGTATGTAATTCTTGCCTCTCCGAATACTCGGGAATATTCAGTAATCTTTCTTTTGGGGCCTCTGTGTGCTCAGAGGCTAGCGGTGATAATGACGTATGGGAATCCATAAAAATAACCTGATTAAAATCAATATTTTTGTAACCTATGATCAAAGACATTCATCACCCAGTCGCTGGATAATGTACTGAATCATTGCTTATTCATTGAACGAAAAGCAGCGATAGCATACCTAACTTTTATTACCTGCGTATGTACCTTTTGAGTGCTGACACATGCATACGATCTGGTCAAATTGATCAATATTCTCGATTTGCCTGCAGAAAATATTTTTTAGTTGTACTCACTCAATGAAACTTAGAGAATTGCATGAACATCGCATCGGCCATCGCGGAACGGCGCATTGCGGGTAAAAACAGAATGCCGGACACGCTGATTCAGCAAACCCCCAATCGCCCCAATTCACTCAAAGTGCTTCAAACACACCGGCTGCTCCCATGCCGCTGCCAATACACATGGTAACCATGCCGTATTTTTTTTGATGGCGGCGCAACCCGTGCAGCAAAGTCGCCACGCGAATAGAACCAGTCGCTCCGAGCGGATGACCCAATGCAATCGCTCCTCCCAATGGATTCACTTTACTGCGGTCCAATCCCAGATCACGAATCACGGCCAGACTCTGGGCAGCAAATGCTTCATTCAATTCAATCCAGTCCAGGTCATCCTGTTTGATGCCGGTTTGCTTCAGTACTTTAGGAATCGCTTTGATCGGCCCAACCCCCATGATTTCAGGTGGCACCCCTACCACTGAAAAACCAATAAAGCGTCCCAGCGGAGAAAGATTAAAGCGCTGCATCGCAGCCTCGCTCATCAACACCACAGCCCCCGCGCCATCTGACATCTGCGAACTATTGCCGGCTGTCACCGAGCCTTGGGCAGCAAAAACCGGACGCAATTTGGCAAGCGCTTCCAAACTGGTATCGGCACGCGGGCCTTCGTCAGTATTTTTGACAGCAATCTCTTCGTGCACTTTATGATTGATTAGATCGGGGCGCTTCTCATCTACGGTATAAGGTGCAATTTCCTGCTGAAACTCACCATTCTCAATGGCTTTTAATGCGCGCTGATGACTGGTCAAGGCAAATTCATCCTGATCATCACGCGACACTTTCCACTGCTCAGCGACTTTCTCGGCCGTCATGCCCATGCCATAGGCAATTGCAACATTTTCCTCATGCTGAAACATGGCGGGATTCATAGACACCTTGTTTCCCATCATCGGCACCATGCTCATGCTTTCAGTTCCGGCTGCAATCATCACATCCGCTTCACCCAGACGAATACGGTCGGCTGCCAGTGCAACTGATTGCAGGCCTGATGCACAAAAACGGTTGATTGTCATACCGGCCACGCTATTCGGCAAACCAGCCAGCAGCAATGCCACGCGCGCGACATTGATGCCCTGTTCGGCTTCCGGCATGGCGCAACCGACAATCACGTCATCGATCGCTGCCGGATCCAATCCTTGGCACTGTTTCATCACCGCGTGCAATACGTGCACCAGCATGTCATCCGGGCGCACATTCTTGAACATGCCGCGCGGCGCTTTGCCAACCGGTGTGCGGGCAGCAGCTACGATATAGGCTTCTTGAGTTTGCTTAGTCATGGTTTTCTCCGTGGATCGTCGATCTTGGAATAGGTGTTCTTGTTTCTAATCAGTTTCTTAATGGTTTACCGGTTTTCAGCGTATGCTCAATCCGCGCCTGTGTTTTTTCGGTCGCCAGCAATTCCATAAACGCTGCGCGTTCCAGTTCCAGGAACCAATCTTCATCCACCAGGCTGCCCGGCGTCAAATCACCGCCACACATCACATGCGCGACTTTATTGCCAATCAGGTGATCGTGCTCGGAAATGAAACCGCCTTCCCGCAAATTAACCAACTGGCTCTGAATGGTTGCAATACCGGTATTACCCGCCACCGGAATCTCCCGGTTTCTCAATGGCGGACGGTAGCCGACCGCCGCTAACGCCATTGCCTGCGCTTTGGCCACATGCAGCAACTCGAAACGATGCATCACCACCGTATCTGCCAGGCGCAAATAACCAAGCTCCTTTGCCTGCTCGGCACTTTTGGCCAATTCCGCCATCGCCACGGTCTGAAAATAATATTTCAACTGCGGGAAAGGATCGCCATCTTTGGCATTTTGCGCAGAACGGAGCGCGAATTCCTTGCAACCGCCGCCCGCCGGCAACAATCCAACGCCCACTTCCACCAAGCCGATATAGCTCTCCAATGTCGCTACCGCACGGTCGCAATGCATGACAAATTCACAACCCCCGCCCAGCGCCAGACCATCCACCGCAGCCACGGTCGGAATCATCGAATAGCGCAGCGCCTGTGAAGTCTGCTGAAATTGCTTGATCATTCCATCCACTTCCGCCAGTTTCTTGGCCATCAACACATCGGCGAAATCCAATTCACGTGCCACATGCAGCACTGTCGCCTGAGCCGATTTCTTGAATTTTTTCAGGAACGACTGAAATGCCGATGGTGGCGATGGCGGCGCAGATGGCGCGTTGCTATGTTGCGCGTCGGGTTTAGGCCGTTCGGTGGCTTTCTGCAAATTAGCACCGGCTGAAAACGGCGGCTCAGTTTGCCAAATCACCAGCGCGCGCCAGTTTTGCTCAGCTTCCTTGATCGCCTGCTGCACGCCTTGCAACACATCGATACCAATCGTGTGCATTTTGCTTTTAAAACTGAGTATGGCTATTTGATCCCCGGTATGCCACATCCTGACCGCATCAGTTTCAAAGATGGTTTCCCCGTAGGTTGCTTGTTCGCCGATCAAGCGATCCGGAAACAACTGGCGTTGATATACCGGCAGTTTTGAGCGCAGTTGCGGTTTTCCGCTTGTCGGTGCAAAAGAGCCTTGCGCCGTATGTACACTTTGCGTGTCACTATCAGCAATCGCCATGACCCATTGAGGCAGTGGCGCCTGACTCATGGTTTTGCCAGCGGAGATATCCTCCTGAATCCAATTGGCTATCTGTTTCCAACCAGCCGCTTGCCAAATCTCAAAAGGTCCCTGATTCCAGCCAAATCCCCAACGCACGGCCAAATCCAGATCGCGTGCATTATCGGCGATGGATTCCAGCTGCACCGCACAATAATGAAATAAATCTCGAAAAATCGACCACAAAAACTGTGCCTGCGGCTGTGAACTAGTGCGTAAAGCCGCAAACTTCTCAGTCGGGTTGCTGTACTTCAGCAAACGCTTCAATTCTTCATCTACTTCACTGCCTGACAAGCGATAGGTTTGTGTCGACAGATCAAACACATGAATTTCTTTCTTTACTTTTTGATACACTCCGCGTTTGACTTTCTCACCCAAGGCACCCGCCTGAATCAAGCCCTGCAACCAATCCGGCACCGCAAAATGCGCGTGCCAGGCATCATCCGGCAACGTATCGCGCATGGTATTGATGACATGCGCCAGCGTATCCAATCCAACCACATCAGCGGTGCGGAATGTGGCGCTTTTAGGGCGTCCAATCAGGGCACCCGTGAGCGCATCGACCAGGTCAAAACCAAAATCAAATGCCCGGCCATGATGCATGGTAGCCAGCAAAGAAAATACGCCAATGCGATTGGCGATAAAATTCGGCGTATCCTTGGCACGAATCACGCCCTTGCCCAGATAGGTCACGAGAAATGCTTCCAAATCATCCAGCATGCCCGCATCGCTGCCCTGGCAAGGAATCAACTCGACCAGATGCATATAGCGAGGAGGGTTGAAAAAATGGATACCGCAAAACCGATGACGCAATGCCTCCGGAAAAGCTTCTGCCAATTGATTGATGGATAATCCGGATGTATTGCTGGCAAAAATCGTATGTTCACCCAGATAAGGAGCAACCTTGGTGTACAAATCGCGCTTCCAGTCCATACGCTCAGCAATCGCTTCGATCACCAGATCGCAATCTTTGAGCCATTCCAGATGCTGATCATAATTGGCTGGCTGGATGAAAGTCGCCTTGGCTTTAACCGAAAGTGGCGCGGGCTCCTGCTTTTTGAGTTTCTCCACCGCTTTGATCACATTGGCATTGGGATTATTCACTTCCCCGGGCAACTCGAACAGCATTGTTTCGATATTGGCATTCACCAAATGCGCCGCTATCTGCGCCCCCATCACACCAGCCCCGAGTACCGCCGCCTTGCGCACTAAAAAACGTTGCTCACCCAATTTTGCCTCCTGCTTGATCCGGTTATGGAATAAAAAACCCTATTCATGCCGACTATGGCCGAAAGAGTACAAGCATGAGCCGCAAAGCGCAAGTTTGTTTGGTTAGCTGAGCGTGAGAGACTGATTGGTACGTCTCACGTTGCCGGCAGCCTGCCAACCATCATGATCAAGCAGAAGTCAGCTCCAGACAGCCGCAAATTGCTGCGCGTTGAATCCCACCGTCGCGCGCTTTCCGTCGGTGATCAGCGGTCTTTTGATCAAACGACCATTACCGGCCAGCAAAACGAGTATCGCCTGGTCAGATAGTCCAGGCAATTGATCCTTGATTTTCAATTCGCGATATTGCACACCGCTGGTGTTGAAGAGCTTGTTCAAAGAAACGCTGGCACGTTCGACAATGGCAGCCAGCTCTTCTGCGGTAGGTGGATTTTCAGTGATATCGATAAATTCGTAGCCAATGCCAGCTTGCTGCAGGAATTGCTCCGCCTTGCGGCAAGTACCGCACTGTTTATAGCCATAAAGTTTGAGCATATGACGCGACCTTCAAATTCAGAAATCAGAAATTAGCTACCGACAGCTCATTCACCGCCCTTAGGCCCCCAGAACACCACCCAAGTAGAAAAATCCGGCGAAAAATTCTCAAAGCGATGTTCTACGTGGGCTGCCACAAAAAATACCATACCCGGCTCAAACTGATGACGTTCACCAGCCACGACAAACTCGCCATGACCGGAATGGATAAAATACAGCTCATCCTGATCGTGCGGGGTCTGTATATCCGTCCCCTTGGGCGCATAGACCTCAACCGACATCGAGCCATGCGCGAAAGCTTGCGTAAACGGCTCACCCATCGGCCATTCCGCAGAAGCCTTGCCCGGAATTTTCTTCATCAGATCGGATAATGTTGCTTTCAGCATTCGTATCACCTTATATCCTGTTTGAAATATTTTTTGATTACTGGTGAAGTATAAGTGAAGTCAACAACCGATACCAACCGTCATAACGCGGCCATTAACTAATAGGTTGTTGCACTTCCAGTCAGCCAAGGTAGGCAAACTGAAACAGATTGTTTTTGTGTCATCTGAGTAACCAACTTCGATTGTCATTGATACAAAATGCATACAACGCCATCAGCGAGTTACTCTAACGCACGCAATCGGCGATCCATCCATAGTTCGATATTTTTCAATATCTCAGTACGCGCAGGCTCTTGCAAAAATAGATGCTGGTGATAAGGCAGATTGGGTAGTGCCAGGACTTCGTTATCAGAATGATGCTGCAAAGTAGCGCGGGAAAAATCCTCGCTGCCCCATGCGGGGGTAATAGGATCATGTTCCGAATAAATCAGATAATAGGGAGGTGTGAATTGACCCATCATACGACGAAAGCCAACAACTTCTGCTTCAATGCTTTTTATAAAACGCAAAAGACTGCGGCGCACAATCCAGCTATCGGCACGCAAACGTGCTTTTTCCTCTTCGCTATCGGTTAAATAATCCTTCACCCATTCCGGTGCAACAGGAGTCAGAAAATTCCTTAACCCAGGCCATGAAAGCACCTCGAACGCCCCATCCAATACAGGCACTATCATTAGCGACAACAACTGATTGAATATCAACAGCGGCAAGGGCTCATCATGCGGATGCAGAAAATGCGTTTCGGCGTGAAAAGACAGCTTGATCAACGGATTCGCCATCCAGCCGCGCCAACCTGGCGGTTCGCTGACTGCGAAAGCCGGCGCCAGAAACACAACGCCTCGCACGCGCTTGATCAGATCATCTTCATCGCGCTGCGACACCAAGTAAGAAGCCGTCACCAAAGCCCCCAGGCTGTGCGAAACAATGAACACAGGCCGACCGGGCTCTCCTTGTTCATCACAAAGAATAATAAGCTGTTTGAGCGCCCGCCCCAGAACCTCACGCATCGGCTCCAAATTCGATAATGATGATTGCGCCAAGTAAGCATCACTGACTGCCTGTCTATTTGCCCCGGCAGCAAGCGCCTGATCAGCCTGTTGCAGTACCGGATTGGAAAGACCATGCGCATAATGATCAAAACCCGCAACGATAAAATTCCGCGCAAAATAACGCGCCACCTCGCCATAACGTCCGATATGTTCATTCATGCCGTGAACCAGCAACACACAGGCGGGTGACTTGGCGGGATCCGAAGGGAAAAGCGTACGCAAGATGATCGGCGGATTATCGCCGGATTGCGGGATGTTGCTCTCTTGTCCCCAGCGGGGATAGGGTTCGCTGACAAACTGCTGATGCACACAACCGGATATCATTGCCAACACCACAAGCATGCCGATCAAGACCATTATTCTGGCAGGTAAAGGAATTCCATTGCGCGATGCGTGTCGCCTAGGGGTGACAATGGATAATGGCTCAAGCAGGGGAACTAACTGCTTATCAACCCATGATAAGTTCCGCTTTGAGCAATTAAAATAATTTGAATGCATACAGCTTGCAATGTTCACGATTAAACCGCAGGCGGATGCTTGCTGATATAAGCAACGATATCTCCGACACTGCGCAGGCTTTTGACTTCTTCGCCGTCAAAGCTGACGCCAAAGATTTCCTCCGCATCGAACAAAAGCTGGACAGTATCGAGTGAGTCGAGTCCAAGTGCTTCGAAATGTGAAGCCGTCGTGATCTGGAAAACATCTACGTTTTCGACTTTTGAGGCAATAAATTCTATTACTTTTGCTTCAAGTTCTGTTGTATTCATAGCTAAACTAAATACCTACTATAGTTAAATAATTGTAAAGACGATGCTGGCGTTGTTGCCGCCAAACCCGAATGCGTTGCATATACCAGCTTGCACTTTCTTCTGGATCGCGTGATTAGGGGTATAGTTGAGATCACATTCCGGATCTGCCTCAACCAGATTGATGGTTGGGTGTATCGTGCCGGAATGCAGCGTCATGATGGTGGCAATGCTGCCGATGGCCGCCGATGCACCAATACTATGTCCGATCATGGATTTGGAGGCACTGATGGCGATTTCCTGAGCACGTTCACCGAAAAGCTGCTTGATGGCTCTGGTTTCCACGACGTCGCCGAGAGGCGTGGACGTGGCATGCGCATTGATGTAATCCACTTGCGCGGGCGTCATACCGGCATCTTCAATTGCCGTCCGCATCGCCGCCACTTGCCCTTCCATATCCGGCGCAACGATATGTGCTGCATCGCAAGCACAGCCGCAAGCCGCGCATATATTTTGGCTCCGCGCCGTTGCGCTGCCTCCTCTTTTTCCAGAATCAGGATACCCACACCTTCGCCGATGACAAAACCGTCCCGGCCTTTGGCAAAAGGCCGCGATGCACGCGCAGGATCATCGTTAAAGCCGGTGGATAAAGCATGCAGCGCCTCAAATCCTGACATGGTCAGCGGCAATACGCAGGCTTCGGCACCGCCCGCAATAACCGCATCCGCTTTCCCGGTGCGCAACAAATCAAGCCCCATGCCAATGGCATTGGCGCCGGAAGAACAGGCCGTGCTGCACGTCAGATTCGCTCCTTTCATTCCATGTTTAGTCGCTATCCAGGCAGCGGCGGAATTGGCCATGATGCGCGGAACGGTGAAAGGCGGCATGGATTTATTCTGCAGTTTGCGTGCAGCGGACGATTCAAAGGTTGAAAATCCACCCATGCCAGAACCCAGGCTGACAGCTAAACGGCGCGGCGCATAGCCTTCAAGCCCACCGGCATCTTCCAGTGCCAGATTGGCAGCACATAGCGCTAGCTGCGTAAATCGATCAGTCTGATCGATCTGTTTTGCGGATAAAAAAAGAGGAAAGATCAAATCCATTAATTTGACCTGCGATCCGCGAATATTGGCCGGATGCATCGAAGCATTGAATGTTACTGATTCCACTGACGCCTTGAATGGCTGCATTCCAGAACTGATCAGCACCGGTGCCGATCGGTGAAATAATCCCCATTCCAGTAACCACTACGCGCATAAGAAATCAATAACAAATCAAACAGAATTTTTAATGCAGACTATAGGAAAAATAAGCGTATTTCTTTATCGCCGATGAATATACTGAAAGCCGAATTGACTGTCAAACCTGCATGTAAAATCAATAGATCAGTACTTATAAATAGCCGCTCCATCCGCCAACCAGCCGCTCGGCTGTGGACAATAAATCGCCCGTCCTGATACCGTTTTATAAGCAAACTGCGGACGCCGTTGCCAAGCTAGCCACGATCCACTGCTATTTTCTGCAGAAACTTGCAGATCATTCAAACCTGATGATGAAAATCGTTTAAGCACATCCTGATAAAACGCTTTCCGCTGCCAGTAATTGACATGAATGCCATCTGGCCCAAACCAAACAGCATCCTGTTCATATAACGAAAAATTCCAGCGCGCAGCCATATCCATCAACCCACGATGCACTGCGCGAACCCGACTCACCGTCTCATGTCTGGGCAGCTGGCAGCTCGGATAAAACAGCTTGCGAAAAAAGCCATAACGCCGCTCGGACAAATCTTCAATGGCCACAATCGGCAAATTGGTGACCACCATCTGCGCAGACTGCTGCCGCAACTGTTCCACACACCATTCCACCCAGCGCAAAATTTGCTCGGGAGAGGAACCATACAAAATATCGTTACCGATATCGGTCAATAACGCATAGGTCGGACGCGGCCCGGACGATGCCAACTGATTCCACAAACCGCTAGCGACAATTCCCGGCAACCCGCGCAGCAGCACTTGGCTGGACATGCCATACGCACGACCATGCCCGTTTGCCACCAGAATCTCGTTGCCCCCTCCCAACTGCTGCTGCATGAGATGAATCACCCAGCGCAAGGACAAAGTCAGATTGCTGGCACCGAGCAGGATGATGCGGTTTTTGGGCGCCAGTAGCTGAGTATCGTGACGCGTATGATGATTCATTTTGTATTTTTCCAATTGTTTTAGAATTTTTTGCAACCGGGGAAACCAGCAGGTTTTCCCATCGGTTTTAATACTGGCTAGAAAACATTAAGACTTAATAGTACTTTATACTCTTGCCAACTCTGAATATGAGCATGCATCGATCGTATAAGCCCTGTGCATGACCTACTTTGACGCTATCCAATCTAACCCAATATCTTGTGAATTTTGTCCTTTTTATCCTCAGCGCCATCTTAATGGCATCTTCTGCTTGGTCGCAAGAGCCTAAATCAATGCCAGCGGTCAGCATGGATTCCATCAACGTCACCGCAACCCGCAGCGAGCGCTCACCGGCGCAGATCCCCAACAGCATCACGCAAATCACGCATAATCCGCAGCATCACTATCAGCCGGGCGCAACACTGGATGAATTCGCGCGCGGCACGCCGGGGGTTTTCTTTCAGAATCAGTTTAATTTTACGCAGGATTTGCGCATTGCCATTCGCGGCTTTGGCGCGCGTTCGCCGTTTGGCGTGCGTGGCATTCAGATGCGCGTGGATGGCATTCCGGCCACGTTGCCGGACGGGCAGACGCAACTGGATTCAATCGACCCTTCCTTGATCGAGCGCATGGATATTGTGCGCGGCCCATCCGCTGCGCTGTATGGCAATGCATCCGGCGGCATGATCGACATCACCACGCGCGAAGCGCCTCCGGAAAAACTTATCATCATGCCACGCCAGGTATTTGGTCAATATGGTTACCTGAAATCCGAACTGTTTATGGGCGGGCGCAATGGCAATTTCGGCTACAGCCTGTTTGGCTCGCACTTGCAGCAAGATGGCTGGCGCGATCACAGTGCGATGCAAAACACATTTTCTCAAGCCAAGTTAAATTTCCAGACCGGTGACAATTCTGACTTGATGCTGGTATTGCGTGAATTTTATTCTCCGCTCTCCAAAGACCCTGGCGCTTTGACCAGTGCCGAAGTCCGCACCAACCCAAGACAAGCTTCGGCTCGCAATGTACAGTTCAATGCCGGCGAAGAAATTCGCCAGGAGGAAATGGGATTACGGTTTCGTAATCGATTTTCCGCCGGCAAGGAGTTCACAGCCACAACCTACTTGCTGCACCGTGATTTCCAAAGCCGCCAGGCATTCTTTGATGGCGGCCAGGTACAGTTTGATCGCTGGGTAGGCGGACTCATGTTGCAATTTGTCAATGATCATCAGTTATTCAACCGGCCGAACCGTTTCCTGATCGGTGTCGACTACGGCATGCAGAACGACAATCGCCAGCGCTTTAATAACAACTTCGGCGTAAGAGACACATTGAACCTCAGCCAAATCGAGCGCGTGCAAAGTGTCGGGCCGTTCTTTCGCAATGAATGGAATATGCTGGACAAGCTGGATCTGGTCATGGGTGGCCGCTGGGATTGGTTGCATTATCAAGTGAAAGACGCTTTCAAAACGGATGGCAACCAATCCGGCTCCAGAACAGTAGCGCAGGCCAGTGGTTCCATTGGATTGGTGTATCACCTGACCGAGCAGCAGCAAATCTATACTCATGTCGCCTCTGTGTTCGAAGCACCCACCACCACCGAACTACTCAACAATCCGGCGGGCAGAGGCGGATTCAATCCTCGCCTGAATGCACAAACATCACTGAGCAATGAACTGGGGATTCGCGGCAATACGGCGGGATTCCAATACGACACGGCGGTATTCTTCATTCGCACCTGGGATGAAATTACCCCGTTTGAGCTACCTTCCTCACCAGGGCGGGCGTTTTTCCGCAATGCCGGGCAATCGCGTCGGCTGGGTGTGGAAACACGGCTGGCCACACCGGAATGGAAAGGTTTGCGCGGCGAAGTCAGCTACACCTACTCCAACTTTGAATTTGAAAAATATGTAGTCAACGACACCAACCTAGAAGGCAATCGTTTCCCCGGCATCCCCACTCACCGCTGGGAAGGATTGGTGCGATACGCGCATCCTCTGGGCTTTTTCGGACAAATCCATGTGCAGCGCGTGGGGGATTTTTTTGTCAACGACACCAATACGGCCACAAATCATGCCTACCATCTGGGGCAATTCCTACTGGGATGGGAAGCAAAACGCAACGGCATAGAGGGCTCCGTGTTCGTGGGCATCAATAACTTGTTCGATGCACAATATAACGCCAATACCCGCATCAATGCCGCGCTCGGTCGTTATTACGAACCCGGCCCGCCGCTCAATGTATTTGGTGGATTGCGGGTACGCATCGTCGCATTTTGAAGCAGCAAGTCTTGAGGCTGATCAACAGGAATGATACATTGATGGCGATGAATCTGCCGCTCAACGCACATCCAGCAACTCAATCATTAATCAGCCAGAAGTAAAAAGGAAACAATACCATGACGCGCAAACTCCCCATCCTAATGTTTATTTTGCTAACGGCATTGAGCAGTAACGCTTTCTTTGCTTCTGCTGCACAAGCCCAGCGCATTCAGGCAGAATTCGATATCCGATTAATCGCCGGTGGCTTACAGTTTCCCTGGGGCATGGCTTTTATGCCGGATGGCAATCTACTGGTCACTGAGCGCATTGGTCAATTGCGCATCATCACGCCGGATGGCCGCATATCGGAACCTGTCAAAGGCGTTCCCGCCGTATTTACCCAGCAACAAGGCGGTTTACTGGATGTTGCACTGGACCCTGAGTTTTCCAAAAACCACCTGATTTATCTCTCCTATGCTGAGCCTGAAGGCAGCAAAGCAGGCACCGCCGTTGCCAAAGCCGAATTAAAAGACGGTCGCTTAGAAAAACTACAAGTCATCTTTCGCCAATTGCCTAAAGCGCATGGGGGCGTTCATTTTGGCTCGCGCCTGGCATTCTCTCCCGATGGCAACCTTTTTATCACATTGGGCGATCGCGGCAATCACATGGATGAAGCCCAACAGTTAAACAATCATTTCGGCAAGATCATCCGCATCCGACCTGATGGTTCGGTGCCTGCTGATAATCCTTTTGTCAAAAACCCTAAGGCAAAACCGGAAATCTGGTCTTATGGCCATCGCAGTGTGCAAGGTGCGGCCATTCATCCTCAAACGGGCGCGCTATGGATTCATGAGCATGGCCCGCGAGGTGGCGATGAAATCAACATTCCTCAAGCCGGCAAAAATTACGGCTGGCCCAAAGCCAGTTATGGCAGTCATTACAGCGGGATTCCCATCAAAGATGAACATGCTGAACAGGGTTTTGCAGAACCCATTTATTTTTGGACGCCTTCGATCGCTCCTTCCGGCATGATGTTTTATACCGGCGATCAGTTCCCAACGTGGCGCGGCAATTTGTTTATCGGCGCATTAGCAGGTCAGCATGTCGTCAGATTATCGGCAGATGACAAAAAAATTCTCGGGGAAGAGCAACTGGTAAAACAGATGGCACGTTTCCGTGATATCGAACAAGGCCCGGATGGTGCGTTGTATTTATTGACGGATGAAGACAATGGCAAACTCCTGAAAATCACACCCAAGCACTGAAATATCCTATTTCGCGCTAAAACCAACACTCATCATGTATCGCAACAAATAAGGCCGAGGTCCGCCACAAACTACGCTAGAATTAAATAAATTTAATATAAATCCTATACTGGTCGCACCCGAATCAAGGCTGGTCAGTCACTTTCTTAAGCAAATCACTCAAGTAATCATCACCGATGGACACCATTGATCTTAAAAATCCCACGCTTTACATCAATCGCGAACTGAGTTTGCTTGAGTTTAACCGGCGGGTCATCGAACAGGCTAAAGATGAAAATTTACCCCTACTGGAAAGATTACGTTTTTTATGTATCGCCAGCACCAATCTGGATGAATTCTTTGAAATCCGTGTGGCCGGTTTAAAACAACAGGTCAAATACGGTTCGACACAAACGGGTCCCGACAATTTGTCGCCCACCGAAGTGCTGACGCGGGTCAGCGAAACCGCGCATCAGTTTGTAGAAGAACAATATAGCGTCTGGAATGACTTGATCATTCCAGCGATGGCTAAGGACAATATTCGCTTGTTACGCCGCTCGCAATGGAAATCCCAAACCAGTCGCTGGATACACCGCTATTTTAAGGATGAAGTATTGCCCGTGTTGAGTCCGATTGGCCTGGATCCGGCACACCCTTTTCCCAAAGTACAGAACAAAAACCTCTATTTCATCATATCGCTGGATGGCAAGGATGCCTTTGGTCGGGATTCAGGACTCGCCATTGTGCAAGCACCGCGTTCATTGCCCAGAGTCATTCCGGTTCCGGCAAAATACAGTGACGGAAATCATGATTTTGTCATGCTGTCATCGATCATCCATGCGCATGTCAGCGATCTGTTTCCCGGCATGAGTGTGTTGGGTTGCTATCAATTCAAAGTCACTCGCGATAGCGACCTGTTTATCGACGATGAAGAAATCGATGATCTGCTGCGCGCCCTGGAAGGTGAACTGCCTTCACGCAGATTCAGCGATGCTGTGCGTCTGGAAGTTGCTGATAATTGCCCGGACAATCTGAGTCTTTTTCTGCTACAAAAATTCGGCTTAAAGCAAAATGATCTGTATCAGGTCAATGGACCGGTCAATTTGAGCCGATTGCTCGCCATCTGCGACTTGGTTGATCGGTCGGAGTTGAAATTCGCCGGTTTCACGCCCGATATCCCCAAGCGCTTGCAGAAGAATTCCAATATTTTTGATGCATTGCATAATGGCGATATTCTGCTGCATCATCCGTTTCAATCTTTTGCTCCGGTAATTGATTTTCTGCGCCAAGCAGCCGCCGATCCGAATGTGCTGTCGATTAAACAGACGCTTTATCGCACAGGCGTAGATTCGGCTGTTGTTGAAATATTGAAAGGCGCGGCACGTGCAGGCAAAGAAGTGACTGTGGTCATCGAACTGCGGGCCAGATTCGATGAAGAAGCCAATATTGAATTGGCCAGTGAATTACAACAAGCTGGGGCGCATGTGGTGTATGGCGTGGTCAATTTTAAAACCCATGCCAAAATGATTCTGGTAGTCAGAAGGGAAGGCCGCACTTTACGCCGCTATGTGCATTTGGGAACCGGCAATTATCATGCACGCACCGCGCGGCTATATACTGACTATGGTCTGTTGAGTTGTGACAAGGCTATCGGTGAGGACGTCAATAAGCTTTTCCATCAATTGACTGGCCTGGGTCGCGCCGGCAAGCTCAAGAAATTGCTGCAATCGCCTTTCACTTTGCACAAAGGCATCTTAAATCATATCGAAAAAGAAATCAGTGCTGCCAGCCATGGCAAGAAGGCCTGGATTATTGCCAAGATGAACGCGCTGGTCGATCCCGAGATCATTGCGGCTTTGTATAAGGCCTCGCAAGCTGGCGTTAAAATCGACTTAATCATCCGTGGAGTGTGCTGCCTGCGCCCAGGTATCAAGGATGTATCGGAAAATATCAGCGTGCGTTCTATTGTAGGACGTTTCCTGGAGCATACCCGGGTATATTATTTCCATAATGAAGGGGACGAACTGGTATTTTGTTCCAGTGCAGATTGGATGACGCGCAATTTACATTACCGGGTTGAAGTATGTTTCCCGATCGAGGAAAAGCGCACCAGCGACACCGTGATTGAATATGGCTTGCTAAGCTATCTATCAGATAACACTCAGGCCTGGATACTGCAAAGCGATGGTTCGTATAAGCGCTCAAA
The DNA here is from genome assembly GCA_902826115.1 of uncultured Nitrosomonas sp. Lineage (GTDB taxonomy): Bacteria > Pseudomonadota > Gammaproteobacteria > Burkholderiales > Nitrosomonadaceae > Nitrosomonas. The sequence continues at coordinate 6,101 of CADEDO010000012.1, read as the reverse complement.
ACCCGGCACGTCGAAGCCTCGCTCAGCGCAGCAGTTGCTATTGGAACATTATTGCGATCTGCCTTAGCACAGTTTTACCTAAGCTGCTAAAAACCACTTTACCTGATAATGAGGGTGGCATTGGACACTTATGATGAATTCAGGAAAAAACGAAAGTGGAATAAAGCACCAGTCTACCGCATCATTGATTGACAGCAACAGACTGAATATGCATAGTTAATTTCTGCTGCTCCAACACCTTGCGCATCTGTTCTTTAGGAATTGGATATCCGGTTAGATAACCTTGAACCTCATCGCATTCCAGCTTGTACAATCGTTTAAATTGCTCTTCGGTTTCAACGCCCTCAGCTATCGTCATGAATCCCATGTTTTTCGACATAGCGATCACTCCTGAAACAATATTGTCGTTGCAGTTATTTGCTTCGATATCTGTGATGAATGAACGATCGATTTTAATAATATCGATCGGAAATTTTTGTAGATACTGCAAGGAAGAATATCCCATGCCAAAATCATCCAGTGCAATTTTGATTCCGCGATCATGCAAATGCCCGAGAATCCGAGTCGCATTTTCAATCGATTGCATGATCATGCTTTCAGTAATTTCAAGCACAAGGTTTTCTGCAGGAACCTGATAGTCCTGCAAGTAACCAAGAATCTTCTCCGCCAGATCTGCTTGGTGTAACTGCACACTAGATATATTCACTGAGATTTGTATTTCTGATGATATTTCCCTACGCCAAATCGCAAGCTGCTGGATCGCTTCACGCAATACCCAATCGCCTATTTGTACAATCAACCCACTCTGTTCCGCAACATCAATAAAACTCATTGCGGCAAAGATCTCCTTATCCGGATGATTCCAACGCAATAGCGCTTCAAGCCTGGTTATCATGCCATGCTGCATATTCACTATCGGCTGATAGAAAATTTCAAACTCATGGCGTTCAATGGCACGTATAAGACCCGACTCTACTTTGATTTGGGTCAGATACTCGTTATCCATTTTATTGGAATAAAACTGACAAGATCCTTTGCCTTGAGATTCCGCATCTTGCAAAGCCTGGTCTGCAAAATTTAACAAAGCTTCCGGATTGTGCCCATCAATCGGATACATACTGACGCCAATGGCACTTTCTGTTTGAATGCTGAGATCTTCGATGATCAGTGTTTGATTTAAAGCTGCATGAACACGATTAATAATCCATGTAATCGATTGATCTCTTTTTAATTCAGAAAGCAATATATAAAAACCATTGTCGTTCTTTCTGGACAAAATGGAATCAAAGTTTGATATGCCAATATCAGAGGATATGGTATCTGTGGTACGTAGAATACTACTGACTCTATGCGAGATCTCGATAATCAATTTTTCTGCCGCTTCATAACCCAAAGTGCTGTGAATGCGCTTATAGCTGCTTAATGAAAGAGACAGCACAGCAACGCAACTATTTGATCGGGCAGCATATGAAATGGCTGTTTTAAGACGATTATGCAATTCCACACGATTGGGCAGCCCGGTTGCAGCATCGAAATTCAGTTTATGTGCGATTATTTTATGTTGTTTTTCAGTTAGTTGCTCTAATTCTCTAATCTTTGCATGCAATTGGTGCACATCGGTAATCACGGCATCGTTGGCAGCAATCACCGTGTTATTTCGGTCGGTAGCAATATTTTCTGTCGCAACCACACCCGAATTATCCTGAAAGATCTCACGCCACACAGCAATACGATTACGACCATTATTCTTAGCAAAATACAGTGCTTTATCTGCCAAATCGATCATTTCATTGGGATTCTGAACACCGTCGTCTAATGTTGAAACACCTAAGCTAATGGTCACTCGCTCAACGCCATAAGCATGGTAGCCGGTAGAATCCATGATATTGATGCGAATCCGCTCCGCGATTTTCAACACAGCCTCAAGCTCAAGACAGGGCAATACCAAGCAAAATTCTTCGCCTCCATAACGTCCAACAATATCTGTATCACGTAAATTTTCTTTGGTGATCGCGGCAACCAACTTGATAACTTCATCGCCCGTCTGATGCCCATAGGTATCGTTAATAGATTTAAAACGATCAATATCCAGCATAATACAAACCAGTTCAGTGCTTTGCTCACAGGTTTGATTGAACACTTCATTAAAATAGATATTCAATGCTCTGCGATTGTAAAACCCGGTTAGCGGATCAATTTCCGCCAGTTTCTTTAATTCACTGTTCTGACGGGATATTTCATTACGAGACAACTCAAGTCTTTTTAGCATCATGTCCAACTTGAGATTGCTGTCTTCTATTTCTGTGACATCATCAAAAGTTACCAGCGCTCCCTTACATTGATTATTTTCACCTAGGATAGGTGCGCTATTCACCATAAAAACACTTTTACTGTCATCGCCTGCAATAAAATTCAACCGAATACGAGTCAGTGTTTTTTTATTCCTGAAGGATTCAATCCAGGGATACTGCCAATCTTCCTTCAATTGTTCTATGGAAGATTTCTCCCAGCCAAGATTTGATGCTTCCTTCCCCATCAAGCTATCAAAGGTTAATCCAAACTTATCGCAAAATGAACTGTTTGCTAATACAACCCGGCCTTGCTCATCAAGAATGAGTATGCCTTCCGTCAAGGTATCAAACGCTGCTTTGACACGTGGTGAAATAACCGCGGAAGAATCCAATTCTGTCAAAGCACGCTTCAGCATCAACAAATAAACCAAGAAACCTGAGCAGGCGACAAACAGCAGCAATCCCCAAAACGAGTTTTTGATGATGTTAGAAAAGTCATTGCTATCAAAAGGAGCGAAACTCAATTCAACTGCCCCCCAAGTCTCATTGCCTTGCAAGATAGGCACTTGAATATGCATCAAAGATGGACTTGTACTGTCTGGAGTTTGCCAAATGGTTTGATGATCACCGGCCATTGCATAAAATGCTCCGTCACTTTGGCGTATCGCCGCTGAAAGTACTTCCGAGTTCTTTTTCACCAACGCATTCAACGCGGCTTCTATCTGGGAAAGATCCTTTTTTTCTGCAGTTAATGCAAATTGCTCAGCCAGAATTTCGGTTAAATTCCTTCGATGATCAAAAATAATTTGTGACTTGTCCGGCACAATGCCCAGCGATTCTCCAATCAATAAAATACTTAAAGCTAAGACAATTAACCCCATACTGAGTCGAAGGTAAGATCGCAGCGGCAATGTGAGCATGTTTGGTCGATTTTTTTATTTGGATCAAAAAATTTCCGGCAGAATTTGTATCCTCCCGTCCGACCTTATCGTCACACTTTATGATTTCATGAATATTCTTTGTTGATTTAATGATTACTACAGACATGGATCTGCACTTTTGCGCGCAGGAATTACTCTAAATGAACAGATGTTCTCATTCAAAATTCAATTTGATATCGGCGATTTCCAAGAAACTTTGCTCAGTACTCAAATCAACCAGTGTTAAAGGATGCTGATCCAGCCAGCCGGATGGGAATTTCAGATTAATCCGGTTTTTGTTCACGCTGAGCTGCATTTCCGGCAAGCTATTGTTGGATCGGCTCCTGTGCAAAACTACCGCCAGTCTTAGCAACACACACAAGCGAATGATTGAAATTCTGCGCGATTGAGTAATGGCTTCGAATTCTTCCACCGGAAATTTCCGGCGGTGACTTCTTACAAGCATCGCCAGTTTGATTTGCTCTTGCCGGGAAAACCCCGCCAGATCGGAGTTAGCCATCAAATACGCACCATGCCGATGATATTGGTTATGTGCAATCGAAAGCCCGATTTCATGAATTAACGCGCCCCACTGCAATAATTTCAAGTCCGCTTTTTCATCCAGAGCCCAATCAGCTTTTACTTGATGAAAAAATAAATCAGCCGTTTGCCTGACCTTATTGGCTTGCTCCATATCGACACTGTATCTTTGCGACACATCCAGGATCGTTTTGTCCCTGATGTCCTCATCATGTACCCGACCTATCAGGTCGTATAGCAAACCCTCTCGCAAGGCGCCTTCCGATACATTGATCCGATCCAGGCTCAAGGCTTCAAAAACACCGCTCAATATCGCCACACCACTGGCAAAGACAGGCTTTCTGCGCTCCGACAAACCCATCAAATTGATGGATTCAGTATCACCGATGGCAATCAAGGTTTCTATCAACTGATTTAACGCTGAGGCTGTGATTCCCACATCACACCAGCCTTGTGCCTGCACCACATCACGTATGCTCAGAATCGTGCCTGAAGATCCCAGCGCCTGATCCCAGCCCATTTTTTTATACGCTGTCTCGAGGGATTCCAATTCCTGCATCGCAAACAGTATAGCCTTGCGCATCTTTTTGGCTTTAATCTTGCCATCATCAAAGAAACGCTGCCCCATGTTCACGCAGCCCATGTACAAGCTCTCAGTATAGTAGGTATTAAACCCACGGCCGATAATCAATTCCGTACTACCGCCGCCAATATCAATCACCAGACGCTTACTCGCCTCATCATACAAACTGTGCGCCACTCCGGAATAAATCAGCCGCGCTTCTTCGCGTCCCGCAATGATCTCAATCGGATGCCCCAAGGCAAGATGCGCGTGCGCCAGAAAATCTTCACCATTGCGCGCCTGGCGCAAGGTATTGGTACCAACTGCTCGCACATTCAAATGAGGAATTTCCCTGATACGCTGACCAAAGCGTTGCAAGCACTCCAGTGCTTGTTGCATCGATTCTTTGGACAGCTCGTGTTTGTCATTTAAACCTGAAGCCAATCGGACCATCTCTTTCATCCGATCGATGATTTGCAGCCGACCATCTACCAAATTGGCAACGATCATGTGGAAGCTGTTCGAACCTAAATCGACAGCAGCATAGGATTCATCCATAATGGGTGTCATAAAAGTGATAATAAATTAGCAAGGTTATTAATTTACTGCATATCATGCTAGAGCATCAGTTAATCGTCATGCGTCATGCCAAATCAGATTGGTCTGAGGACAATTTGCCTGATTTCGATCGTCCGCTGACAGCACGTGGAATCAAAGCCGCCAAATTGATGGGAAAATGGCTGTCAAAGCAGCAATATAACATGGACCGGATCGTATGTTCGCCAGCACTCAGGGCAAAGCAGACCTGTCAATGGGTCTTACAGGAATTGAACGTCTCTCGGAAAAACATACTCTGGGAGCCCGCAATCTATGAGGCATCATTGCGTGATTTACTCTCAGTTGTCGATCAATACAGCCAAGGGGTTCATAAGTTGTTCTTGATTGGTCACAATCCTGGACTGGATCAATTAATCGGCCATCTGTCCAAGGATCCGCTACCGCTTAGTCATGCTGGCAAGTTAATGACCACCGGCGCAGTGGCCGTGCTGAACTACGGCACCGGCCCGATCTCTACCCAATCTCACCATGCAAGCCTCAAACACTTGATCAGACCCAAAGAACTCTAACTAATCCCCCGCAGTCAAGCTGCTGTCATTGGGTGCTTTCGTAAAGAACAGAGCCTCTACCACACATTAGGATTTCTTTTTGTCTTTGCCTTTCTTTTTACTTTTGTCCTTCTTCTTATCTTTTTTCTTATCCTTTTTCTTCTTGTCTTTTACCTTTTCCTGTTTCTTGTCATCTTTCTTGCTTTTCTTTTTATCTTTGACGATCTCAGTTTCTGCCAGCTTCACCGGTGGAATCACGACAGGGATAACAGCAGCAGTCTTCTTAGCCACCGTTTTCTTAATTGTCGTTGGCGCACGACTCACGGTTACAGTCGCAGTCAATGGTTTGATGACTTTGGTGCGCAAAGCATCAGTGGCTGCCTTCTTGACCGCGCGTGCGCGCAGATCGCTAAACCCTGGTATTTTGAGTAATTCCGCCAGACTGAGAGCAGCAAGCGCTTCAACAGTTTTGATATTGTGTTCAGATAACAGCTTGGCTGTAACGGGGCCGATTCCAGTGACATCAGTTAACTTAACCATGACTAGACTCCTGCTTGCTTGAAAAGCTCATTATATCGATCTGTCAACTTAATACAACGCAAAGCAACGAATTTCAGGTTTATCGTACTCCATCCCGAAAACATTTGAGTGAACAGTGGACATCATGATCATCATTTGTCTT
>CADEDO010000011.1 GCA_902826115.1 uncultured Nitrosomonas sp. | reverse complement strand
ATATCCGCTTCTTACGTTTCTTCGGAATGAATACCACATGGTATTTACAGTCCCATCTTGTGTGGGCAAAACTCTGATACTCTTTCATCTTGAACGACGGCAACCCTGTGTGCCAGGATGGTATATTGCATCCGATACCGATGCGTAATGAACTGTGATTGCTCTCTCAATAGAATCTAGTCGATCAACTGATCAATTTGCTGTAAAAAATTCCCTTTACGGGTGCGGTACGTTCATTGCATTCTGAAAAATTCATATTCAGCTGATTAATAACCTTGATTCAGAACGATTGTATCATCTGATCAATTATCCTAGGGCCATTACCGTTGCAAAGGTCTCCTCTGTTTTAATAATTTATTCATAACGTATTCTTTACGTATCCAGATTCAGTGGCATGGTGTCTATCTGAGAAGTGTCTTGATTGGGTTTAAACCATGCTAAATGCCGATGTAGTTTGACAACCTCTCCAACAATGATCAATGTAGGAGGTGTCAGATTAGCTGCTGTGGCTAAGTTTGGTAGTGTTTGCAGTGTTCCTACTATCGTTCTTTGTTTTTGTGTAGTGCCTTGTTGTATGATCGCAGCAGGTGTAGTGTCAGGTAGGCCATGAGTGATAAGTTGTTGACATAAAAAAGATAAACCAAGTAATCCCATATAAATGACAATCGTTTGATTGGGACGAGCTAGAAAGGGCCAATCCAGATCAATACTGTTATTTTTAAGATGGCCGGTGACAAAAATGCAAGACTGCGCATAATCTCTATGGGTGAGCGGAATACCAGAATAACATGCAACACCTGATGCAGCTGTAATGCCAGGCACAACTTGAAAAGGAATGTGGTGCATAGCCAAAGTTTCAATTTCCTCACCACCGCGTCCAAAAATGAAAGGATCGCCTCCTTTGAGTCTGAGTACCCGTTTACCCTCTTGAGCTAAACGAACCAGTAATTGATTGATGGATTCTTGTTGCAGTGTGTGCCGATTGCGCTCTTTGCCTGCGTAAATGCGGGTGGCATCCCGTCTTACCATACTGAGGATTTCGAGTGAAACTAGGCGATCATAGACCACAACATCCGCTTGTTGCATGAGACGCATGGCACGGAACGTGAGTAAATCGGGATTTCCAGGTCCAGCACCTACCAGATAAACTTCACCTTGAGGTGATTCATCTTTTTCGTGTTGCAGCGATTGTAGTAGATAATCTATGGCAGCTTTATCCCTGCCGGCCAATACCATGTCGGTGAAGGTTCCTTGCAAAGTCTTTTCCCAGAAAATACGTCTTTTTTCCGGATGTGTGAAGTGCTCTTTAACTTGTTGGCGAAGTTTTCCCGCGATAGCTGTGAGCCGGGCATATGCAGCTGGTATGATGGTTTCTAGTTGAGCACGCAACAATCTAGCTAAAACAGGAGATTGTCCACCGCTGGATATGGCAATCATTAACGGAGACCGATCAATGATGGATGGCATGATGAAGGTGCATAAATCTGGGTTATCCACGACATTAACGGGAATAAGATGCTGTCTGGCTGTTTCAGACACCAATTGATTAGTAACTCGATTATTTGTTGCTGCAATGACTAGAACGGCATTATGCAAATGGCTAGGCTGGAAGTGCTCTGCGCTATGCTTAATTTTTCCAAGCGCAACATACTCACTCAATGATGCATCCAGTTCAGGAGATATCACAGAAACCTGTGCTCCAGCCTGAAGCAGCAGTGTAATCTTGCGTACAGCTACCTCCCCTCCACCTACGACTAAGCAGTTTCTATTCTTAATATTTAAGAAAATTGGTAGAAAATCCATTTCTTCCCAGCAAAATTTTAACCCTTATAATCTCTAAATCCAGGAAATGCTGATTGCTTAATCCTTGATCCCTTTTCAATCAACATTGTCCCCAAATAAAATTAGAGTGCTTATGGATACGTTTAATAAGGATTACAAGCGAGGATCTTTTTTAAGTATTTCTTGCAGTTTTACATTGACGCCAGAAGTGCCTTCATTGAAAACAGTGCCTGCTTTTCTCTTATTGAAATGCTCTATATTAAGGTTATATATTTCTTTGGAAAGAGGAAAATATTTTACTTCGGCTACTAGCTCTGGCGCATTTTTCATATAGAAATTAACAAATTCCTGAATCTCAGGCCTTTCTGCCGACTTGACATTGATGTAAATAAATACTGGTCGTGATAATGGCTTATAGCTAGTATTTTCTACGGTCACTGCAGATGGAAGCACCCCTCCATTACCACTATCAATCGCGACAGCATTTATTTTTTTACTATTCTCGATGTAATAGGCAAAACCGAAGAAACCCAATGCATAGATATCACTGGCAACTCCTTGCACCAAAACATTATCATCTTCTGAAGCAGTATAGTCACCACGACTTGATTTTGCTTTTCCAACGACAGCCTCAGTAAAATATTCAAAAGTGCCGGAATCTGCACCGGGGCCATAGAGTTTGATTTTTTTGTCGGGCCATGCCGGATTGATTTGATTCCAATGAGTAATCTTTCCTTGTGCAACGGGCTCCCAGATTTTCTTCAATTCCTCAATGGTGACGGTTTTACTCCAAGTATTTTTTGGATTTACTACGACGGTTAGGGCATCAAAGGCAATTGGCATTTCAATATATTGTATACCTGCTTGTTTGCAAACTTCCATTTCCGATGCGGTGATTGGACGCGATGCGTTGACAACATCAACTTCATTCCGACAGAATTTTTTGAAACCACCACCAGTGCCTGAAATCCCTACTGTGACACGAACTGCTCCGCGCTTAGCTATTTGGAAATCTTCTGCTACAGCTTCCGTAATGGGAAAAACGGTGCTAGAGCCATCAATTTTAACGATTGGGCTTGCATTGACGGCACCTATGGAAATTGAAGTATGTAAAAAAATTAAAATTGTGAGTGCCTTGAAGTGGCGTGAATTCAACATTTTGCTCTCCAAATGATAGATGAAAGGGGACAATTCTTGAAAATTGATGCGATATACTATTTCAAAATTATTACAGAAATGTGACAATTAAATGGTTTGTAATAAGATTTAAGATGTATAACTGAACTCTAGGAAATTTATATTATTTTTCTAACTTATATCAGAAAGGGAAATGATGAATATTAAAGACAGTTTAAAGCATATAAGAGAGGACTGAAGGAATTATTATTATGAATGATTGGCAGCTATTCGCATAGCTTCAGCAATCCGTTCAGCCCAATGGTTAACTTTATGTTTTGATTCTCCCTCAATCATGATACGAATTAGTGGTTCAGTGCCTGATGCTCGGATAAGCACGCGACCTTTACTATTTAGATCGGCTTCAGCAGCTTCTTGCATCGTTTTAATAGCTTCGTTAGTACTAAAATCGAACGGCTTAGAGATTTTTACATTAATTAAACGTTGTGGGTATAAAGAAACTCCACGCATGGATTGAGCTAAAGTTTTTTGAGTGTCACGCAATGCGTATAATACCTGTAGGGCTGAGATAATACCGTCTCCTGTTGTGTGTTTGTCCTTACAGACGATGTGCCCGGAGTTTTCGCCTCCTAAATACCATTTCTTTTCGTGTAATAACTCGAGTACGTGTCGATCGCCAACTTTTGCGCGAAGGAACGGAATATTCATTTTTTTAAAACGGTTTTCTATTGCAAGATTGGTCATCAAAGTACCTACGACACCGCCTCGCAGTAATCTTCTTTGTTTGCGATGTTTAGCAATAATGTAAAGTAGTTGATCGCCATCGTAGAGTCTACCTTGTTTATCTACCATCATGATACGATCGCCATCACCATCCAATGCAATTCCCAAATCGGCATGATGCTGTAATACAGCTTTTTGTAGTGTCGAGCAATGCGTGGCTCCACATTCAAGATTGATATTTAAACCGTTTGGTTGTACGCCAATAGTGACAACATCAGCGCCCAGCTCATGCATGACATGCCCAGCAATATGGTAAGTTGCGCCATTAGCACAATCGACAACTATCTTTAGTCCCCGTAAATCCAGGTGATAAGGGAAAGTACTTTTACAAAATTCAATATAGCGACCCGATGCATCCTTAAGGCGTTGCACCTTGCCTAGCTTTTCTGAAGGCATGGTTTCTATGAGAGTGTTCAAACCAGCTTCAATTTTGTTTTCCATTTCATCAGGCAGCTTGCTACCTTGAGCCGAGAAGAATTTGATGCCATTATCTTCGAATAAATTATGTGAAGCTGAGATGACAATCCCGGCTTGCAATCTTAAAGCACGGATTAGGTAAGCAATGGCTGGAGTTGGCATGGGGCCGGAGAGAAAAACATCTACGCCGGCAGCGCATAATCCAGCTTCCAATGCAGATTCAAGTAAATAACCCGATACTCGAGTATCTTTACCAATTAAGACGGTAGGACGCTTTCCTTCCATCAGATGCCAATCCATAGCCGTAAGAACTTTGCCTGCTGAATACCCTAGATGCATGATAAATTCTGGTGTAATAGGTTCTTTACCTACACGTCCTCGTATGCCATCTGTTCCAAAATATTTTTTAGTCATTTTGATATATTTATTATATAAATAGAGAACAAATGATTACGGCAATTTTGTTAAAAGATTGCATTTATTGTGCATGATAATTTTTCATTGCATGATAAATAGCTAGCGTATCCTTGCTTGCCTTGACATCATGTACTCGTATAATTCTGGCACCTTTAATAACCGCTAGCAAGGCCGCGGCTACACTTTCATGAATTCGGCAATTTACATTATTTCCTGTAATGGCTCCCAGCATAGATTTGCGGGATATCCCAGCTAACACTGGTACCTCAAGAGATGTAAATGTATCTAGGTGATTCAGTAATTCAAAGTTATTCCGCAGCGTTTTACCAAAGCCGAAACCAGGATCAATAATCAGACGGTCTTGTGAAATACCCATAGCTTTCGCGGCATCAATGCGTTTCTGCAAGAATTCCTTTACTTCGGAGAGAATTTCCTTGTACTGCGGATTTTCTTGCATATTCTGGGGTGTGCCTTGCATATGCATCAAACAGACGCGCACATGGTTATTTTCAGCGACAATCTCTAGTGCTCCAGGACTACGCAGTGCATTCACATCATTAATCATGAAAGCACCGGCTTCTATAGCGCACTTCATGACTTGAGGTTTTGAAGTATCAATCGAGATCGGAGTGCCGGTACTCAAAAGTGCTTCCAATACAGGGATAACACGATCTATCTCTTCATTAATGCTGACTGCTTGACTGCCTGGGCGGGTTGATTCTCCGCCGATATCGAGAATATCAGCTCCTTCTTCGATGAGATTCCTTGCATGTGCAATGGCTTTCTGGGTTGACAAATACAGTCCTCCATCCGAAAAGGAATCGGGTGTTACATTGACAATGCCCATAATCAGTGGGCGATTTATTGAGAATATATTTTCTTTCTGTAGAAAGGGCACAATTAAAATAAATGATACTAAGGAAGTAAAAACGGGATACGATTTTTTGATCGTATCCCGTTTTCTAAATTATCAATGATTAATCAATTTCTTTAACTATCTCTTGTGGAGTCGCCTTTGGTTCATTTTTTTCATCAGATTTAACTGATGGCGATTCACCATTTGTAGTTGAAGTCATTGATTGTGGGGGTTTAGGGGGGCGTGGTGGGCGACCTTCCATGATATCCTTGATTTGATCACTGTCAATTGTTTCCCATTCCAATAAAGCTTTGGTCATGGCCTCAATCTTATCTTTATTAGCTTCAATGAGTTGGCGTGCAATAGCATATTGCTCATCAACAATTCGACGAACTTCCGCATCGACTTTTTGCATGGTTGCTTCACTCATGTTTTTATGAGTAGTGACTGAGCGACCCAGAAAAACTTCGCCTTCATTTTCACCATATACCATTGGACCAAGAATATCTGACATACCCCACTGAGTTACCATTTGACGAGCTAATTCTGTTGCTCGTTCAAAATCATTGGATGCGCCAGTAGTCATTTGTTTCATAAATACTTCTTCAGCAATACGTCCACCAAACATTACTGAAATTCTTTGCAGTATTTCTTCGCGCTCCATACTAAAGCGATCTTCTGTAGGTAGCTGCATGGTTACACCCAAAGCACGGCCTCGTGGAATAATTGTTACTTTATGAACCGGATCGGTTTTTGGTAACAATTGGGCCACGACTGCATGACCTGATTCATGATACGCAGTATTGCGACGCTCATGTTCGGGCATTACCATTGAGCGTCGTTCTGCACCCATGAAGATTTTGTCTTTTGCGCGTTCAAAATCATCCATATCCACTAAACGCTTGTTGCTGCGTGCGGCAAATAGTGCGGCTTCATTGACTAAATTAGCAAGATCTGCCCCAGACATACCCGGTGTTCCACGTGCCAGAATATCAGCCTTCACATCAGGTGAAAGTGGTACCTTGCGCATGTGCACATGAAGAATTTGTTCACGTCCACGAATGTCAGGTAGCGGTACGGTTACTTGGCGATCAAAACGACCTGGACGTAGCAAAGCAGGATCCAGTACATCAGGACGATTGGTTGCTGCAATGACGATGACTCCCATTGCACCTTCAAAACCATCCATTTCAACCAGTAATTGGTTGAGCGTTTGCTCGCGCTCATCATTTCCGCCGCCCAGTCCTGCTCCTCGTTGACGACCTACCGCATCAATCTCATCAATAAAAATGATGCAAGGTGCGTGTTTTTTTGCTTGCTCGAACATGTCGCGTACTCTGGATGCACCCACACCTACAAACATTTCAACGAAGTCGGATCCAGAAATACTAAAGAAAGGAACTTGAGCTTCACCTGCAATTGCGCGAGCAAGCAGTGTTTTGCCAGTTCCAGGACTACCTACCATCAAAACTCCTCTTGGAATTCGTCCACCTAGTTTCTGAAATTTTGTTGGATCACGTAGAAACTCCACCAACTCTGCAACTTCTTCTTTTGCTTCCTCGCAGCCGGCAACATCATTAAAAGTCACTGTGTTAGCGGCTTTATCCAGCATTCGTGCTTTACTTTTACCAAATGAGAATGCACCCCCATTACGTCCGCCGCCTTGCATTTGACGCATGAAGAAGATCCATACGGCAATTAACAATAGCATTGGGAACCAAGAAATGAAAATGCTCATCATCATTGATGGTTCTTCTTCCGGTTTGGCTTCAATAATAACGCCAGCTTTCAATAAATCACTGACCATCCAGGGATCGGATGGTGCATATGTTGTGAAGCGCCTGCCATCAGACTTTGTGCCTTTGAGCGTTCGTCCTTCAATAACAACTTTGGCAATCCTACCTTGATTCAATTCAGTGATAAATTGAGAGTATTCCATCGGTACTTGCGCCGGTTGACGTACGCTAAATTGATTAAATACTGTCATCAACACAAGTGCAATTACTAGCCAAATGGCCATATTTTTAATTAGATTATTCAAAATAGCTCCTTGGTTTGCACCTTATAGTCCTCGGTTAATCATTCTAACTCTATTTTTAGAAATATAACAGAATGGCTCATGTTATATGCAATTTTGTTTAAAAACTTAAAACTTCTTAATACATTACGCTTTGAAATACTTTTAGGGGAAGGGTGACTATTTCTTTTTCCCGAGTCCTAATAAATATAATTCATTACTACGGTCACGCGAAGCCTTAGGTTTACGTACCATTACTTTCTTGAATGCGGTACGCATTTGACGCATAAATTGATCAAAATCCCTGCCTTGAAAAACTTTGACCAGAAAACTTCCATCGTAGTTCAGTTGCTCAATTGAGAAAGTTAATGCCAATTCAGCTAAATACATACTTTTGGCTTGGTCACTGACTACGATACCACTTATATTAGGTGACATGTCTGAAATTACAATATCAGGTTGGCAACCATTTAACAGATTATTTAGCTCAATCACAGCACATTCTTCTCTAAAATCATGTCGAATAAATTCAACCCCGGGCAGGGGGGGCATATCTAAGATATCCAATGCAATGACTTTGCCTTTTGCGCCTACAATGTGACTGGCAACTTGAGACCAGCTACCAGGTGCAGCTCCCAGATCGACAACTGTCATGCCTGGTTTCAGTATCTGATCCCGTTCAGAGATTTCTATTAACTTATATGCGGCTCGAGAGCGATAGCCGTCTTTCTTAGATTGTTTGACAAAAAAATCATTAACATGCTCTTTCATCCAAGCTTTGCTGGTTTTGGCCTGTTTCATCAAGTAGAATTATATATTTGAAGAGAATTTATGTTAACACTTACTGTTGCACATCGGCGCGAACTTAAAGCACAAGCACATGCGCTTAATCCAGTAGTGATGATCGGAAAAAGTGGATTGACGATCAGTGTTATTGAAGAATTGGATCGTGGGCTTTTAAGTCATGAATTGATCAAGGTTAAGGTTCAAATTGATGATCGAATTGCTAGAAACGCGCTTTTTGAAGAAATCTGTCAACGTTTGGGAGCTGCACCTGTGCAGCATATTGGTAAAATATTTGTGATCTATCGACCTAAACCAGAAGATGGTGATGAAAAGACTACTCGTATGGCCAACCCCAATAAAAAGAAACGTGAGCCATTTCGTACAAAGCGCAGTTTTCAGAGTTGATATTTAACAATGAAAGTATTTAGATGTACTTGACATCAAGTATTTCGTACTCGCGTATGCCGCCAGGTGCTTGAACTTCAGCAATATCGCCAGAAAATTTACCTATTAATGCGCGTGAGATGGGAGAGCTGATAGAAATTTTTCCATTTTTGATATTAGCCTCATCATCACCTACGATTTGATAAGTAACAGTTTCACCACTTTGTAAATCTTCCAGTTCGACTGTTGCGCCAAATACGCATGCGCCATCTGCATTAATGAGGGCTGGATTAATGATTTGCGCATTGGATAATTTACTTTCCAATTCGGCAATGCGTCCCTCGATGAATCCTTGTCTTTCCTTGGCGGCGTCATATTCAGCATTCTCAGAAAGATCACCATGAGAGCGGGCTTCGGCAATTGCTGCAATGACCGCAGGGCGATGCACAGTTTTCATCTCATGTAATTCCTTGCGCAGTGCTTCCGCTCCTGCTACCGTTAATGGAATTGTACTCATCGTATTTTTTTGCCTTTCATTTTCGTCATGTGGTTCAATAATCGATAAAGATCAATTTGCAATTTCGCGTTCTTTTAGCTGAATATGTAATTTCTGCAAATTATAAGCTTGTAGCTCCCGCCTATTAATTATGCCTACACAGGCAGCCCGTGCACCTGCCAAAGTCGTATAGTAAGTTACTCTTGCTTGCAGTGCTGCATGTCGAATCGAGTATGAATCGCGTATAGCGCTGCGCTGATTTTTAACTGTATTAATTATTAAGCTGATCTCGCCGTTTTTTATCATATCTACTATATGTGGGCGACCTTCTGCAACCTTGTTGATAATGATGACATCAATACCGGCTTCAGTCATCGCGGCGGCAGTACCTCGAGTAGCATAGAGAGTGAAGCCAAGTTCTGCAAGGCTGCGTGCAATTTCGATGGCGTGTAATTTATCAGATTGCCGTACACTGATGAAAATCTTACCGGAGGTGGGCAGACGAACATCAGTTGCCAATTGAGATTTAACAAAAGCCTCAGCAAAAGTAACCCCCATTCCCATCACTTCACCAGTAGATTTCATTTCTGGGCCTAATATTGTATCAACACCGGACAGCTTGATAAAAGGGAATACCGCTTCTTTGACTGAATAATATTCAGGAATGACTTCTTTGGTGATTCCTTGTTCAATCAATGTTTTTCCTGTCATGCAGCGTGCTGAGATTTTTGCTAACTGGAGACCGGTTGCTTTGGAAATGAAAGGTACTGTGCGAGATGCTCTGGGATTGACTTCAAGCACATAGACTATATTGTCCTGAATTGCAAACTGAACATTCATGAGGCCCACGACATTCAATGCGCGCGCCATTTCGGCTGTTTGGCGACGCAATTCATCCAGAATTTCAGGCGATAAGTTAAAGGTTGGTAGAGAACAAGCAGAGTCACCAGAATGCACACCTGCTTGCTCGATATGTTCCATAATGCCGCCAATCAGAACGGTTTCTCCATCATAAATTGCGTCGACATCCACTTCCGTTGCATTGGTGAGGAAATGATCCAACAATACAGGAGAATCATTTGATACCTTGACAGCCTCACGCATATAACGTTCCAGGTCGACACGCTCATGCACGACTTCCATTGCCCGCCCGCCTAACACATAACTGGGTCTGACTACCAATGGATAACCAATTTCCTCTGCAGCAACCAAGGCAGCCTCTGGATTGCGTGCTGTGCGATTAGGTGGCTGCCGCAAACCCAGTTTTTCTAACATCTGTTGGAATCGTTCTCGATCCTCTGCGCAATCAATCATGTCTGGGCTGGTGCCAATGATCGGTACACCATTTGCTTCCAAGTCACGTGCAAGCTTAAGAGGTGTTTGTCCACCATATTGAACAATCACGCCATGCGGTTTTTCTACTGCGACAATTTCCAGTACATCTTCCAGCGTCAACGGTTCAAAATACAAACGATCTGAGGTGTCATAGTCAGTTGAAACCGTTTCAGGGTTACAGTTGACCATGATGGTTTCAAAACCGTCTTCACGCAAAGCCAGCGCTGCGTGAACGCAACAATAATCAAATTCGATGCCTTGTCCGATGCGATTAGGACCGCCACCCAGCACCATGATTTTCTTTTTGTCGGTAGGCTGGGATTCGCATTCGTCTTCGTAAGTGGAGTACATGTAGGCTGTGCTGGTGGCAAATTCAGCTGCGCAGGTATCTACACGCTTATAGACTGGACGTAAGTTGAATTGATGGCGATGGATGCGCACAGCGGTTTGTTCTGTATTAAGCAGCTTCGCTAAGCGTCGATCAGAGAAACCACTGCGTTTAAGTTTGCGTAACGCTTGTTTATCGAGTGTTTCCAGCTTTTGACCAATGAGTACTTGTTCTTGTTTGACCAGATCTTCAATATGTGCTAGGAACCAGATGTCAATATGAGTTAAGGCATGGACTTCATCGATTGATAGATGACAACGAAAGGCATCCGCTATATACCAGATGCGCTCTGGACCAGGGTTTGCCAGCTCAGTTTGAATGGTATCCAGATTATTGGTTTTTTCATCCAATCCATCAACGCCAGTTTCTAGTCCACGCAAGGCCTTTTGTAGTGACTCCTGGAAAGTACGTCCGATCGCCATAACTTCGCCAACCGATTTCATCTGAGTGGTTAGACGATCATTCGTTTGTGGAAATTTTTCAAAAGCAAAGCGAGGAATCTTGGTGACGACGTAATCAATGGCCGGTTCGAAAGATGCGGGCGTTACACCACCGGTAATGTCGTTGCCGAGCTCGTTGAGGGTATAGCCAACGGCCAGTTTGGCGGCAATCTTCGCGATTGGAAAGCCAGTTGCTTTAGATGCCAATGCAGAGGAACGTGATACACGCGGATTCATTTCGATTACCAACATGCGGCCATTTTGGGGATTAATGGCAAACTGCACATTGGAGCCACCCGTTTCCACACCAATTTCACGTAATACTGCAATGGAGGCATTACGCATTAACTGATATTCCTTATCAGTTAATGTTTGGGCAGGAGCTACCGTAATTGAATCGCCGGTATGAACGCCCATTGGATCGAAATTCTCAATGGCGCAAACTATAATGCAGTTATCCTGTTTGTCGCGCACCACTTCCATCTCGAATTCTTTCCAACCAATGACGGATTCTTCAATTAGCAGCTCTTTGGTCGGAGAAGTTTCCAGTCCGCGTTCACAGATATCCAGAAATTCTTCGCGATTGTATGCAATTCCACCACCACTACCACCCATTGTAAAAGAGGGGCGAATAATGACGGGATAACCGACCATCGCTTGAACTTGCAATGCTTCTTCTATGCTGTGCGCTACTGCGGAACGGGCAGAGCCTAATCCAATACGCGTCATGGCTTGTTTGAATTTTTCACGGTCCTCTGCCATGTCGATCGCTTCGCGTGATGCGCCAATAAGCTCGACACCGTATTTTTCCAATACGCCGTGTTTAACCAAATCAAGAGCACAGTTCAGTGCAGTTTGTCCGCCCATAGTCGGCAGTAACGCTTCAGGGCGCTCCATCGCAATGATTTTTTCCAGCATGGTCCAGGTAATGGGTTCAATATATGTCGCATCAGCCATTTCCGGGTCGGTCATGATCGTGGCTGGATTGGAATTGACCAGAATGATGCGATAGCCTTCTTCACGTAAAGCTTTGCAAGCTTGCACACCGGAATAATCGAACTCACAAGCCTGACCAATAATAATAGGGCCAGCGCCGATGATGAGAATGGATTTGATGTCGGTACGTTTAGGCATACTGTTTGACCGGAAAAATTACGGGGTAATTATTAGATTCTTGAATCTGATGTTGTCGCTGTGTAAATTAATTTTTATAACGTTGCATCATGTTAATAAAGCGATCAAATAGATAATCCGCTTCATGTGGTCCTGGACTGGCTTCAGGATGACCCTGAAAACAGAAAGCAGGTTTGTCGCTTAATTCAAATCCCTGCAAGCTGCCATCAAACAATGACACATGGGTGATGCGCGCATTCTCCGGCAACGTGCCTATATCAACCGCAAAGCCATGATTTTGGCTGGTAATGATTACTTTGCCGCTATTGATGTCTTGTACGGGATGATTGGCGCCATGGTGGCCAAACTTCATTTTGATGGTGCGAGCACCTGTAGCTAATCCGAGTAATTGATGTCCCAGGCAAATGCCAAAGATGGGAATATTTTTTTTCAGCAATGCTCGGGTAGCTTCGATTGCATAATCACAAGGTTCTGGATCACCAGGGCCATTGGAAAGGAACACGCCATCGGGTTGAATGGCTAGAATCTCATCGGCTGTAGTCTGTGCAGGAAATACGGTTACTTTGCAATCACGTTGTGCCAGCTTACGCAAGATTGTACGTTTAATACCAAAATCAAATGCGGCTACATGGTATTTTGGATTTTCTCGTGTTGAATAACCCGATTCGAGTGACCACTCACCTTCAGTCCAAGTGTACGATTGCTGGCAACTGACTACCTTGGCAAGGTCCATGCCGGCTAAGCCGGGGAATGCTCTGGCAGTTTGCAGTGCTTTGTCTTCATTAATTTCTCCAGCCATGATGCAGCCGGATTGCGCGCCTTTCTCCCGTAGTATGCGGGTTAGCTTGCGTGTATCAATCTCAGCGATGGCTACTACATTTTGATCCGACAGGAACTCGGATAGTGTCTGGGTTTTGCGGTGACTACTGGCCATCAGCGGAAGGTCACGAATCACTAAACCTGCCGCATACACTTTGTTAATGTTGCCGGATTCAAAATCTTCCAAGTTGGTGCCCGTATTGCCAATATGTGGATAGGTCAAGGTAATGATTTGCTGGCAATAAGACGGATCGGTTAATATTTCCTGATAACCGGTCATTGCCGTGTTGAAAGCGACTTCTCCCGTTCTGATGCCTGCAACGCCAATAGATACGCCATGAAAAATAGTCCCATCAGCAAGTGCGAGGATGGCGTGAGGGCGTTGTGACACAAAGAACTCCTTGGATACTGACTCGATATATATGGAAATAGGGTCAATTAATTTTGCATACCCTAGCTTTTGAGCACTAAATTATACTCGAAAAAGGTTTGTTTTTCTATGAATATGCGTTATGGAAGAGAGTCATTTCATGAATGATCTTTTGCAATTCTGCTTGCGATCCGCTTAATTTATTTTCAATTGATCAATGACTAGCTGACGGATATCCTGCTTTTTGCCTTGATTAATAATAACAAAATTTTTATTGTTGGCATTGAGATAACTCAGTCCCTGCTCTTTTCCGGAAGCCAGAAAGTCGTTTATGGCCAGTTTGTAGGCTTTTTGAGGATCAATCGAAGCATGATTGATATGCCAAGTATTATTAATATATTGAGTGTTTGCTGATTGCAGAAAGCCGCCGGTGCCCGTATTAGCGATTCCTTGATTCAGTATTTTTATCAATAAATGACCTTTTATCGAGGCCAGTTGTACATTACCTCCAAAGGGTAATATACGAATGACATCGTAAACAGTGATATTGCCGACCGGCAGGATATCATCAATACGAATCGAGCCGCTGTTGTAGATAGATAGGTCGGTGTCAGGATAAGCCCGTAGCATACTTTGAGCAATGAGTTGAGTCAGGTTGGTCGAAGTGCTGCGCACGTTGGATGCTAATCCATCCAACGATTCTTTAGTGATGGCAACCACCTGTTCGGGTTGAAAACCCTGCTCGCGGAAAGCATCGAAAGCGATTTTCATCCATTGATCAACGACTGCTTTAACGGTGGTATCTTCAGTTAGGGTATCGTTGATAGGCACAAAAGTGGGCTTGATTTCTGTTTTTCCAGTTTGAAGATGGTAATAAATATCGATCACATAAACTGAGCGTACATTGGCGTCCGCTTTAAGCAATGGAGTGAAATTGCCGCGCCAGTTCTGAAAATTAGTATGTTCATGACCGCCGAGCAGTAATGCAATTTGTGGGTAGGCTTGTAACAACTGAATGTCGTCATCCATAGTTTGGTGAGTCAATGCGATAATAAAATCTGCAGTTTTTGCCAGTTGCCGTACTTGATTGCCAGCCGTTGTCAGTGGATCGGTATAACTGATGTAGTCTGGTTTATTGGTTGTCAGTGTCAGCCCGAAAATACCTATTTTGAATGATTTGCCACTTTTCTTATCGGTGAATGGAATGATGAGATTTTGATGGACATTTGAAAGAGATCGGCCATCTGCATTGAGAACATTGCTGGATATCCAGGTAAATTTAGCTTCCTGCAAGCGTTGCTTGAATTGATTTTCTTTGATATCAAATTCATGATTGCCGAAAGTAGCGTAATTAAGTCCGAAATGATTCATCACATCGACCATTTGTCGCCCAGCTAAACGATCGCCCTGATAGGATGCGGTGCCAACGGCAGAAGGGCTAAAAAGATCCCCGCCTAGTGTAGTAATCGTGTTTGGATTGCGAGTCAGCAACTGATTGCGTAAGGTCGCCACTCGCGCGATCCCTCCTTCCAGACCGCCACTGATTGGTGTGATTTCGTAAATATCGTTGAAATGAACAATCGTCACATGAATTCTATTCTCATCAACACCAGTCGAAGGGAGCGTGCTGCAAGCGGTGATGATGAAAAAAAGACAGATGGTTTGTAACACGAAGAAGTATTTTTTCGCGATGGTTTCCTGCTGCTGTGTTTATAATGGCTTATTTATGTTAACCAGCAATAGAGTGATTGGCAAATAGCCAGTGATTCTAAAAGAGTTTTCCGAAAGTGAGTGGTATTGCTGTTATATGCAGCTAATTCTTAATATAATCGGGTGCTATTAGAATACGTAAGGGGAGTAGTGTCGCTCATCAAGGCTGAAGTATCAGCGTAAACCTCAAAGAAGGATAATCCAGGGTTATGTAATGTTAGGAATGGGAAAATGCTGCAAACCTATTTGCAGACTCAAACCAAGATTGATTTGTTTATAGTTTCTTGTTCCGAATAATACTGACTGATCTAATTCAAATTGAAAAGGGGAATTATCGTGAAACAATATTTTGTGTCGTCTGGAAAACAACTTCTGCTTCTAATTTCAGTAGTAGTGTTTTCTTTCCTTGGAATATCTGCCTGCACGTTAATTCCTGAGACTGAGCCCGATCGTGGTGCGGCAACGGTTAAGCAAGATCAGTTTGGCGATAGTTATACGTCGATCAAATACCTTGAGCAGGGCTGGGATACCGCAGACAGCATGTGGTTCTATAATACCACGCAAGGGTCTAACTTGATGCCGTATGATTTCTTTCTAGCATTGGAAAAAGCAGAGAAATCAGAGCCTTTTCGTTCTTCTGAGAATATGAATGCGTATCGCTACCTGCCGCAGAAAGCGACTTCTGGTAACCCGGATGCTTTGCCAGTCGGCTGGGTCAAAGACACCTACAAAGGAAAAGATTATGTGGGGTTGACTTGTGCGGCTTGCCATACCGGACAAATCAATTATAACGGTGTCGGTATTCGTATTGATGGCGGTCCGGCCAGCGCTGATATGGAAAATATCATGATTGACCTTGCCAAGGCCTTGCGATATACGCGCGAGAATGAAGCGACCCGGGGGCGGTTTGTTAAAAATGTATTGGCGAGCGGACATTACAAATCAGAGGCGGAAGTATTGGCTGATTTGGAAAAATATGAGCAACGCATTACCAGCTACACCATTGTCAATCGTAGCCCGACTCCCTATGGTTTCGCACGACTGGATGCGTTCGGGCGCATTTATAACCGGGTGCTTGAGCATCTTATTAACGAAAAAGAACTCAGAGAGCTGTTGCGTGATCGCAAGATCATGCGCGATGATCAATTATCGGATCAGGATCTCGACAAGATCGTGCAAGATACCGACAAGGTGCTGTCAGGTGAACAGCGCGATCATGTGGTTGAACGCCTGAGTAAAACTCTGACGAAATGGCAGTTAGGCAGATTACGTAAAGAATTGTTTAATCCGGCTGATGCCCCCGTCAGTTATCCGTTCTTATGGGATATTCCGCAGCATGATTATGTGCAATGGAATGGTTTGGCGGCCAATGCCGGATTGGGGCCGGTTGGGCGTAATACGGGCGAAGTCATTGGAGTATTTGGAACATTAGATTGGCAAGAAGCCAAAAGAGCGAATCTGTCCACGCTGATCGGCGGGCAATCTTCGGGCATTACTCAAGTCAGCTTTGCCTCATCGGTGGATGTGCATAATTTGCGCAAAATTGAATCCCACCTGCAAAAATTACAATCACCTGTGTGGCCGCAGGATATCTTGGGATCGATCGATCAGCAACGTGCTTCTCGAGGCGAATCAATATTTAATGAATATTGTGTCAGTTGCCATGCCCGGATTGATCGTGCCGATCCTGATCGTCGTATCATTGCCAATATGTCGAGGGTAAGTGATGTCGGAACCGATCCACGCATGTCCGAGAACAGCATCAATGCGCAGGGATATTCCGGTATTCTGCGGAATCAATACGTGGGTCTTGAAGTTGGCGATATTCTGCTGGACCGTAAAGCACCGGTTGCCGCCTTGCTGACCAAAGCAACACTCAACGTGGTTGCTACCCCGGATCCCGATAAATGGTTCTTTCAGCGATGGACAGACTGGATTGTGGATATCACCAAGGCTTTCTTTCATAATGAAATTAAGTCTTCCATTAAGCAAGGTAACTATGATCCGGACACTACCGCCAGTCCGCTTGCTTCGTTAAATGCTTACAAAGCGCGCTCCTTAAATGGCATCTGGGCGACCGCTCCATATCTGCACAATGGTTCAGTTCCTACATTATATGATTTATTGTTGCCAAAGAAGCGTGAAGGTGATCCCGAAGATGGCGAATATCGCCCTGATCAGTTCCAAGTCGGATCACGTGAATTCGATCCCGCAAAAGTAGGCTTGAAAAGTAGCGGATACAAGGGATCTACCTTTGATACCAGTTTGAAAGGCAACAGTAATGCCGGCCACGAATACGCATCCGGCAAGACCGCGCAGCTAAATGGAAAGGTGCTGAAACCACTCACCAAAGATGAAAAACTGGATTTGCTGGAATATCTTAAGACCCTGTAATCAAGGTAATTTATTTAACGATCCTTATATGCAAAGGAGCAATGCAATGAATACAAGTACAAGCTATCTTGACCAGTATGATGCGGCAGCTGAAGCGGATAAGTTTCCATTGGTTCGTCGGTGGATGGATACAGAGCCGTTACCATTTTTTAAGGAATTGCGTGCTAAGCGACCTATTCTTGTCACGCCAAAGTGTACCTTGGTTACCCGCTTTGACGATGTCAGGGAAATTTTGAATATGCCCAAGGTTTTTACTGTCCAGCCCTATGTTCCTAAGATGGATAATTACCTGATGGCGCATGATGATGATGCGTTGCATACGCGTGAAAAGTCACTCATGCAGTTCATGCTGAGTCGTGATGATATTCCCAGGGTTCGCGACATGGTGGCCGATATTGCCAAAGGAATTCTGAATCAAGCCAATGGCAACATTGAAGTTGTGAATGATTTTTGCCGCATGGTTCCTGCGACACTGGTGCAAAAATATTTTGGGTTAACCGGTGCAAAAAGAAGTGATTTGATCGAATGGTCCTATTGGAATCAATATGATACCTTTCATAACCAGCCTTTTGATATCGTTTCGCCAGAACTATACCAAAAAATTGTAGACCGCCATGCCGAGACATCCAAGAAATTGGGTGACTATATCACCATGCTCATCGGGAAACGATTGTTGGCGGTTAAGCTTGAGAAATTGACATTCTCAACCATCATCAGGTTAGAGGATGATATTGTGACTAGAATGTTGCGTACCAGTTTTGCGAAAGAACTGGACTTTGATATTAAGCGTTTGGGGGTCAATGCGGGTGGATTATTGATTGGCGCGATTGAAACCACTTCGCAGGCCGTTGCTCAAGTGCTGCAATATTTATTTCAGCATAAAGAATGGCTGGTGGCGGCGCAAACGGCGGCTCAGAAGAGCGATCTAACTGAATTTGATGGGATTGTCTGGGAAGCTTTGCGATTTGTTCCGATCACTTCATATTTGTTTCGTACTACGGTCAGTGATTACACGGCAGCGAAAGGTACTAACTATGAAACTGTTTTACGGGCGGGTACTTATGTTTTGCCTGTAACGCTATCGGCAACCTTCGATGAACGTGCTTTTGAATCGCCGGAAGCATTTATTCCGCAACGCAATTGGTATAACTATTTTCATTTTGGTTTTGGTAGTCACGAGTGCCTGGGACGTTACGTTGGAATGGTCATGATTCCGGAAATGGTGCGCCAGGTATTAATAAAGCAAGGAGTTGAGCCAAAGGGTGATATTGATTATAAATCAGGACCTTTCCCGGAATCATATGATCTGGCATGGACCACGCAATAGTCAGTGCTGAATTTGCTGACAGAGTTGGCAGTGCATCGGATTGCGTGCGTGTTAATACAGTTTGTGAACTGGAAAACTTAGAAGTTCAGGTGGATTCGATGATGTGAATAACGAGTGAGTAGTTGGAAAATCAGTGTTCTGTCGCTTAAATTTGCTTGTGATTTTTTGCTAAAGAACACTGATCAGCGTTTAGTAATTCGATTTGTCTTCAGTTGATCTAGCTTTACCGCCTCCTTCTTGATCACCGGAAGGTATTTGATGGAAAGGTTGAATGGTCTTTCCATAAGCCTCAGGATCAGGTGTTTCCGGAGCCGTGGGTTTGCCACCGCATGCAGTTAGAATTAAAACTGCGGTAACTACAAAAAAATGCTTAATTCTCATATCTAGCCTTCTAGTTAATTATTGATTGAAAAGTAAAACCTTCCTGTTATTGCGGTTAACAGATTACCGGGTACCGATAGGTACAATATTGATCTTGATCAAACCAGATTAACCTTGATACTAAAATAGTGTTTAGACTAGCTGTCTACTAATCCTATTTGGCTGAATTTTTTCAGATTAGACTCCTTGTTTTGATTCAATTTTTTTATTTGATGAAGAACTAGCAATGGCTCAGATTCGACTACGTTTTTATCAGTCACTGAATGATTTTATTGCGCCCACTCTGGTTGATGCAGAAATTGTTCATGGACTTGATCGAAAAGCTTCGGTCAAGGATGTGATCGAAGCTTTTAACGTACCGCACACGGAAATTGAGTTGATTCTGGTCAATGGCCTGGCAGTGGACTTTCATTACATTGTGCAGGCTAATGATGTTATCCAGGTTTATCCAGCTTCTGGGAATCCTGAAGTGAAATTACCGTTGCAGCTGCGCCCGGAATCGCCATATCCCCGGTTATTTATAGTCGATGCCAATCTTGGCAAGCTAACGCGTTATTTGAGATTGCTGGGATTCGATTGTTTGTATCGAAATGACTACGATGATGGCACTGTGGCAGCCATTGCCAGTGAGCAACAACGCACAGTGCTCACTCGCGATCGCTCATTACTACAACGAAAAATCATTATGCACGGATATTTTGTGCGGGCAGATGATCCCAAGCTGCAGACTCAAGAAGTTCTGAAAAGATTTGATCTATATTCTTTAATCAATCCATTGACGCGTTGCTCACACTGCAATGGAAAACTGGTGGAAATCGAGAAACAAAAAATCGAGCACTGCTTGCAGCCACTGACAAAACTACACTATGACAGATTTTTAATCTGCTCTGCTTGCGAGCATGTCTACTGGCAAGGAAGTCATTGTGCTCGAGTGATGCGTCTGGTTGGTGAATTTTGTACCAAAACATCATAAGCTTATTGTGTTATTGGGTTTGTCTTGGATTGCGGCGTGCTAAGCGGATTTCATGCGTGCTCAATCTTGGCAGAGATTACTAGCCACGCCAGTGGTTATCAGTGTTTGGCATGCCAATAGTATCGCGCATGTAGTTGAATTTCCCGTGCCTTTACGTCAGAATCGCGCCGAAGCATTTAAGCAATGTCGTGTCAGCCAATTATTAATAAATATGCGGGAATCATTGTGTTTTTTGCGCATCAAATGAAACAGATGAATGGTATGATCGATTTACACTTAGATGGTTATGGTAATGCCGCCGATGAGCGGCATCAGTTTTTTCTCTTTCCCGGAACTCATGGATATTAGTCGCCGCTATGCTGGCGATGTTTTTTCAAACGCAGAGGTCATGAATGTCTTTTAGTATAGCCAATCTGTTGTCACAGCATCGTACGGATAAATTTGATCTGCACGAGCATTATCTGAATGCTCAGATGGTCAGGGTTTTAAAAACGATTGGTTATGATCGGAATTATCAGCGGGCTGTCGGCCAATATTTATATGACGAGAATGATAACGAATATCTCGATTTGCTGAGTGGTTTTGGGGTTTATGCATTTGGCCGCAACCACCCGACGATCATCAATGCCCTGAAAGAGGTATTGTCTCTCGAAATGCCCGATCTGGTGCAACTCGATGTTTCCATACTGAGCGGCTTGCTGGCAAAAGAGATTCTGACTACCACGCCGGATAACCTGGAAAGAGTGTTCTTTTGCAATTCCGGTACGGAGGCGGTTGAGGCCGCGATAAAATTTGCCCGTTATGCCACCAAGCGCAACAGAATTATTTGTTGTGATCACGCTTATCATGGCTTGACGATGGGGGCGCTTTCGCTCAATGGCGAGCAAATTTTCCGCGACGGCTTTGGTCCCCTGCTGCTGGATTGCGGTTCTGTGCCTTTCAATGATCTTGCAGCGCTAGATAAGGCACTATGCAATCGGGATGTGGCAGCTTTCGTGGTTGAGCCGATTCAGGGCAAAGGCGTGAATATCCCAAGTGATGACTACCTTCCTGAAGTCGAACGCTTGTGTAAAAAATACGGCACATTGTTTGTGGCTGATGAAATTCAAACCGGCCTCGGTCGTACTGGGAAATTCTGGGCGATTGAACACTGGAATGTAAAACCTGACATGATTTGTATGGCAAAGGCTTTATCCGGCGGTTTTGTGCCGGTCGGTGCTGTGGCGATGACGCAGCAAATTATGGATAGCGTGTTTAATCGTATGGATCGTGCGGTTGTGCATGGCTCGACATTTTCCAAGAATAATATGGCGATGGCGGCCGGCTTGGCTTGCCTGGAAGTGGTTAGAACCGAGAAACTGGTGGAAAACAGTGCAATCATTGGTGCGGATATCATCAACCGGTTAAATGCGCTGACAGGTCAATTTGAATTCCTGAAAGAAGCGAGAGGCAAGGGATCAATGATCGCGATTGAATTCAAATCACCCAGCAGCTTGTCGTTGAAAGCCGCGTGGGTGATGCTGGAAGCAGCCAATAAAGGATTATTCTGCCAGATGATCACTATTCCGCTGTTCAAGGAACACAGAATACTGACCCAGGTTGCCGGGCATGGCATGAATGTGGTCAAACTGTTACCACCGTTGATACTGACGCAGAAAGACCGGGACCACATCATCAGTGCATTTACTAAAACGATTGCAGATACTCATCAAGTACCGGGCTCTATCTGGGAGCTTGGGAAAAATCTCGCCAGTCACGCATTAAAAGCAAAACAGGCCAAATCATCCTAAGATTTTATGAATGTCAATGCCTCTTCTCTACAATATTGGAGACTGAGTGTTCCAAGGCTGTGAAGTTGAGTTATCTCGACATAACCGCTACAGTGCAATTTTTATGCTGCGATAGGGCCTATGACTACTGAGCACTCCAATGATCTGCATTATCTCTGGTGGTTGGTGTTGGTTTTCGCGATCGGTGGCTTGGTTTACTTGCTAAGCCCCATTTTGACACCGTTTTTGCTGGCTGCAGTGATTGCTTATATTTGTAATCCGATGGTGACTTATTTTGCGGATAAGCAGATTTCACGCACAATCGGGGCTGTACTGGTGATGTTTCTGTTGTTAGGCGTATTTGCAGCCCTGATTTTGATCATGGTGCCTTTGTTTGAGAAAGAGGCCAGCCGTTTGCTGGAAAAAATGCCTGATTACTTGGACATGATCAAGCATCATGTGATTCCTTGGTTAGAAGCAAGATTGAATATCAGTTTGCAGCTCGACATTGCTATGTTTAAACAGGCGGTATCAGAGCACTGGCGGAGCGCCGGTGGCGTGGCTGCCAAGGTGCTGCCGTCTTTGACCAGCGGTGGAATGGCGATCGTGGAGTTTTTGGTCAACTTGCTGCTAGTGCCGGTAGTATTGTTCTATTTATTGCGGGATTGGGATAGCCTGGTTAAGCATGCCGATGAAATGATTCCCCGCTACTGGCATCATCAGGTCTCTATATTGACTCGTGAGACGGACAGGATTTTGGCGGAATTTTTGCGTGGGCAACTATCCGTCATATTGCTGATGAGTATTTGCTATATCACGGGCCTTTGGTTGGTGGGTCTGGAATTTGCACTTCCCATCGGCCTGCTGGCCGGCATTCTGGTATTTGTACCTTACCTTGGGATGATTGTTGGTTTGACGCTCGCGAGTTTTGCCGCATTGATGCAGTTCCAGGGATGGGCCGGTTTGATCCCGGTGTGGATCGTATTTGGCATTGGCCAGTTGCTCGAGGGGATGCTGATAACACCCTGGCTGGTGGGTGATCGCATCGGTTTGCATCCTGTTATGGTCATTTTTGCATTAATGGCCTTTGGTCAATTATTTGGTTTTTTGGGTATCTTGCTCGCGTTGCCGGTCAGCGCCGTGATGCTGGTTTGGTTACGTCATATCCATCAACAATATCTGGAAAGCAATTTATATAATTCATAGTCATCGTTGTTGCCAGGCTTGACCATGATATTGAGCGCTCACAATGAAACAGTTGTTATTAGACATTAAACCGCCTTCATCGCCTACACTGACAAACTTTCTACCGGGGCGCAATACTGAACTGCTGTATCTGCTTGGCAATATTCTGGCGGGGCGGGAAAAAGAGCGGTTCGTATACCTATGGGGCGGTTTGGGGTGTGGCAAGAGTCATTTGCTGCAAGCAATGGTTGCAGGTTATACACAAAATACCGCAAAAGCGGTATATTTCTCCGCCAAACAGAATCCCGATGCCAAGTTTTCTGTGGATCAGGATATTGATTGTGTTGCAGTCGACGACATTCATTGCTTGACGGAATCAGCCCAGTCCGAGTTATTTAATCTTTATAACCAATTGCGTGATGAGACGCAGGCATTCCTGCTCGTGAGTGGTCCCGCTGCTCCAGCCTATCTGGACATGCGCCAGGATTTGGTGACGCGTTTGGGGTGGGGGCTGGTGTATCAGGTGCATGAATTGACCGAAGAAGAAAAAATGCAGGCGATGAAAAGCTATGCGGCGGATTGTGGTTTTGATTTATCCCAGGAGATTTGTCTTTATCTGTTACGACACGGGCGGCGCGATTTGCCATCACTCATGATGACGCTGGATGCGCTGGATCGTTACTCTTTGGCGAATCAACGCCAAATTACCATTCCTTTGTTACGAGAATTATTACAGGTGGCTTCATGAATTTAGCATTATTTGATTTGGATAACACGCTGATCGCTGGCGATAGTGATTTCCAGTGGGCGCAGTTTTTGATTGAAATGAAGGCATTGGATCGTGAATTACACGAATCCAGGAACATGGAATTTTATGAGCAATATAAAGCCGGCACACTGGATATTCATGAGTTTCTCGATTTTCAGTTGAAGCCGTTGGCGCGTCATCCACGGGCCCAGTTGGAGGCGTGGCGGAGAGAGTTTGTGAGTAAAAGGATCATGCCGTTGATTGCACGCGGTACGCGTGAGTTGATTGAAAGACACCAACTGGATGGCGATCTGTGCATCATCATCACGGCAACCAATAGTTTTGTGACGGCGCCTATCGCGCAAGCCTTGGGAATTGATCATCTGATTGCCACCGAGCCGGAAGTCAAGGATGGAGAATTTACCGGTCGGGTATCCGGGGTTCCTTCATTCAGGGAAGGCAAAATTGAACGATTGGAGAAATGGCTGGATGAGCATAATTTGACCTGGTTATCCTTCCTGCGCAGCTGGTTTTATAGTGACTCCCTCAATGATTTGCCTTTGCTCAGCAAAGTGACGCATCCTGTTGCCGTAGATCCGGACCCTACCTTAAGAAGGCACGCGGAAAACAACAACTGGCCCATCATCACTTTGCGCTAACAGCAATTAGGCTCAGTCTTCCCGTCTTAATTGCGGGAACAAAATGACATCCCGAATACTGGGACTATCCGTCAGCAGCATGATTAAGCGATCAATACCGATACCTTCGCCTGCTGTGGGGGGGAGGCCATATTCCAGTGCGCGAATATAATCGGCATCGTAATGCATGGCTTCCGCATCGCCAGCATCCTTCGCTTTCACTTGCTCCTGGAAGCGCGCGGCCTGATCTTCGGGGTCATTGAGCTCTGAAAATCCGTTGGCAATTTCCCGCCCGGCGATATATAGCTCGAAGCGATCGGTGATTTCGGCATTACTGTCATTGCGCCGCGCCAGCGGAGAAACTTCTGCCGGATAATCGATAATGAAAGTGGGTTCAAATAATAAATGCTCGGTAGTCTCATCGAATAAGGAAAGTTGCAAGCCGCCCACACCGTCGCGAGCGTTATAGTGAATCCCCAAGGCTTGTAATTTGCTGATCAGGAAATCACGGTCATTCAATTGCGCATCGGAATATTCCGGATGGAATTTCTGAATGGCCTGAGTGATGGTCAAGCGCATAAATGGCTTGGACAGGTCAATCTCCCGGCCTTGGTAAGTGATCTGGGTGGTTCCCAACACGGTGCTAGCCACATGGGAAAACATTTTTTCTGTGAAATCCATCAGATAGGTATAGTCCTGATAGGCTTCATAGAATTCCACCATAGTGAATTCGGGATTGTGGCGCGTGGAAATGCCTTCGTTGCGGAAATTGCGATTGATTTCAAATACTTTTTCCATGCCACCGACCACCAGCCGCTTCAAGTATAGCTCGGGTGCGATGCGCAAATAGAGTGCCATGTCCAACGCATTATGATGCGTGGAAAATGGTCGCGCAGAGGCACCGCCGGGAATCGGGTGCATCATAGGGGTTTCAACTTCCAGATAATCGCGAGCAACAAAGAATTCGCGCATGGCCTGAATCACTTTTGAGCGGATGGTAAATACCCTGCGGGTTTCTTCGTTAGTGATGAGATCCAGATAACGTTGGCGGTATTTTTGTTCCTGATCCGTCAAGCCATGAAATTTTTCTGGAAGAGGGCGCAAGGACTTGGTCAGTAATTGTAAATCAGTGACCCGGATAGAGAGTTCACCAGTTTTGGTTTTAAACAAAGTGCCTTGAGCGCCGAAAATGTCGCCTAAGTCGTGGTGTTTGAAGGCGGCATGCACAGATTCTCCGGTATGATCGTCGGAAATATACAACTGGATGCGGCCACTCATATCCTGGAGAGTAGCAAAACTGGCCTTGCCCATGACGCGCTTCAACACCATGCGACCGGCTACTGTTGCGGTGGTTGGAGATTCTTCCAGTTTCTCTTTGGAGAATTCACCAAATTGTTGATGTAATTTTGCAGCCAAATCATCACGTCGGAATGTGTTAGGGAAGGCATTGCCGGCTTGGCGTAATTCAGTCAGTTTAGTGCGGCGTTCAGCGATGATTTGATTTTCATCTTGAGGTGTTGCGGATTGATTTTCCTGAGTCATATGAGGTTTTTTTTGAGAAATTAAATGCTGATTCTGATGGTTGTTGAGTCTGTCATAATTTTTATCATTAATGCGTCAATTATACGCCTCATCCTTGCAATATCAGAAATGGCTGTATATTTTGTTTCAGATTGATCTGAATAATGATTCAAGTATTCAGGCACTGTCAATGCTAGAATTCTTGAACAGATTCTTTAAACCAAAGAGCAGGATGAAGTAGCAAGATGATTGGAATTTTAGTTCTTACGCATGAAGATTTAGGGGATCATATGATTCGCTGCGCAAGTCACGTAGTTGGCATGCAGCCGCTGCAATTGAGGCATCTGGGGGTTTTTGTCCAGGATGATCCGGATGTTGTATTGTCCCGAGCGCGTGCATTGGTTCAGCAACTGGATAGCGGTGATGGCGTGTTGGTGCTAAGTGATATGTTCGGCGCCACGCCGTGCAATATTGCCAGCCGATTGGTACAACCTGGTAAAGTGGAATGTATCGCTGGGGTTAATTTACCTATGTTGGTGCGGGTACTGACTTATCGGAATGAACCATTGCCGGTGGTGATCGACAAAGGACTGAGCGGAGGTCAATCCGGTGTACTGTCTATTAACGTGGAATCTTGATATGCAACTTAAGGAAGTAACCATAATCAATAAACTGGGATTGCACGCTCGCGCTTCTGCCAAGCTGACCAAGCTGGCGAGTCAATTCAAATGTGAAGTTTGGGCGACACGCAACAATCGGCGCGTGAATGCTAAAAGCATTATGGGCGTCATGATGCTTGCGGCCAATAAAGGCTCCAGCATACAGCTTGAGACCAGCGGCGAAGACGAAATCGAAGCCATGACAGCTTTGATAGCGTTGGTTGAAGATTGCTTTGGTGAAAGCGAATGAGCTTTATCCTGCAAGGAATTGGCGTATCTGAAGGCATAGCCATTGGGCATGCGCATTTGGCCGCACCGACCACTTTGGAGGTGATGCACTATCTGATTCCTAAAAATCAGTTGGATAAAGAAATTGCACGATTGGATAGCGCTTTCGCTGTGGTTCGCACTGAATTTGAAGCCTTGCAACAATCGGTAGCCGATGGTCATGCACGCGCCGAGTTCAGCGCATTCCTGGATTTACATTTGATGATTCTGGATGACCCCACGCTTACCGAAGCCACGCATAGCATGATCATGCAGACTCACTGCAATGCAGAATGGGCGTTGACGCAACAGATGCAGGAGCTGCTGGCTCAGTTTGAAGAAATTGAGGACGCGTATTTGCGCGAGCGCAAAGCGGATGTGGTGCAAGTGGTTGAGCGTGTTCTCAAAGCGATGCTGGGACATCCTGGTTATTTGCCAGTAGCGTCGAGACTGACCGGTGATAGCATTTTAGTGGCTCATGACCTGAGTCCGGCCGATGTCATGCAATATAAGCAACATCAATTCACTGCTTTCCTGACCGATCTGGGCAGCTTGACCTCGCATACCGCCATTGTTGCCCGCAGTCTGAATATTCCTTCCATCGTGGCGCTGCATCACGCCCACCAGTTGATTCTGGAAAATGATTGCCTGATTGTGGATGGTATTCAAGGCATCGTCATTGTTAATCCGGATAAATACGTTCTGGATGAATACCGCTTGCGGCAAGGTCAGTTACAGCTGGAAAGGAAGAAATTACAGCGCATCAAAAGTGTTGCGGCAGTGACGCTGGATGGCACGCCGATAGACTTGTACGCAAATATTGAATTGCCGGAAGATATCGATCAGGTTAAAGAAAGCGGTGCGACCGGTATTGGCCTGTTTCGCAGCGAATTTCTATTTCTCAATCGCGACGATCTACCGAGCGAAGATGAGCAATTTGAAGCGTATCGTACCGTTGCGGTGAAAATGCATAAGCAGCCGGTAACCATTCGTACCTTTGATTTGGGGGCGGATAAAAGCTTGAAAGGTTCCGTGCAAGTGGCCGCCAATCCCGCTCTGGGCTTACGCGCAATCCGCCTGAGTCTGGCTGAGCCGCAGATGTTTCATACGCAGCTGCGTGCCATTTTGCGAGCTTCGCATTATGGCGGGATTCGCATTTTGGTGCCGATGTTGTCGAATGTGGCAGAAATTGACCAGACCCTGCATCATATCGAATGCGCCAAGCAGAGCTTGCGCGACGATAAGATAGCTTTTGATGAACAGATTAAAGTCGGTGGCATGATTGAGATTCCAGCCGCCGCGTTGTGTGTGGATATTTTCATGCGCAAGCTGGATTTTCTGTCCATTGGTACCAATGACCTGATTCAATATACCTTGGCAGTTGATCGGATCGATGATGCGGTAGCCCATCTGTATGATCCGTTTCATCCCGCTATCCTGTGGCTGGTCTCGCATATCATCCAGACAGCCAATCGTGCCAAGGTGCCGGTATCAATTTGTGGCGAAATGGCCGGTGACAAACAGTTCACGCGCTTACTGCTGGGTTTTGGCTTGCAGCAATTTTCCATGTATCCGGCTCAGTTGCTGACGGTGAAGAACCAGATATTGAAAAGCCATTTGCCTGATATTATCCCGTTAGTGCACAAAATCATGAAAACGGACCATCCGGAAAAAATGGCCGCGTTGTTGACCAAATTGAATGACTAGTGCACGTCAGTTTTTTGGCGATATAATGATTAACAAGCTTTTTAGTCGTTTCTTCGAGATTCTCCTTAAATAAATGCAAGATTCAAAATCAGTGGGGGTGGTAACCCCTCAATTTGTGACCATTGACAAGCCATTGCTGCTGAAAAGCGGATTGCAGCTTGACAACTATCACCTGGTGTACGAAACCTACGGGCAACTGAATGCCGAGCGCTCAAATGCTGTGCTGATTTGTCATGCGCTTTCGGGTAATCACCATGTGGCTGGTGTTTATGCGGATAAAGACAAGAGTTTCGGTTGGTGGGATAACATGGTGGGTCCTGGCAAACCGATTGATACCAGCCGTTTCTTTGTAATCGGCGTGAACAATCTGGGAGGATGTCATGGATCCACTGGGCCAGCCAGTATCGATGCCAGAACCGGAAAACATTATGGCGCGAACTTTCCGATCGTGACGGTGGAAGATTGGGTGGAAACCCAGGCGCAATTAGCCGAGCATTTAGGCATCGAGCAATTTGCTGCGGTGGTGGGCGGCAGTCTGGGGGGCATGCAGGCATTGCAATGGACACTGGATTATCCGGAAAAAGTGCGGCATGCCTTGGTGATCGCAGCAGCGGCAAAATTGAGCGCACAGAACATCGCTTTTAATGACGTAGCCCGCCAGGCGATCATGACCGATCAGGAATTTTATGGTGGCAACTATTACGCTTATAACACCTTGCCACGGCGAGGACTTCGATTGGCGCGCATGTTGGGGCATATTACTTATCTTTCCGATGACTCGATGGCGGCCAAATTTGGACGCAGCCTGCGCAATGGAGAAATTGCCTTTGGTTTTGATGTCGAATTCGAAATTGAATCCTACTTGCGCTATCAGGGAGACAAATTTGCGGAATTATTTGATGCCAATAGCTATTTGCTGATGACCAAAGCACTGGATTATTTTAATCCGGCTGATGCGTATAACGGGGATTTGAGCGCCGCTTTTCGGGTTGCGAAAGCCAATTACCTGGTTTTGTCGTTCACTACCGATTGGCGATTCTCGCCGGAACGTTCGCGGGAGATTGTCAAAGCGTTGCTGGATAATAAAATCAACGTCAGCTATGCGGAAGTCACCTCCAGTCATGGTCATGACTCGTTTCTGATGGAAACGCAGTATTACCATCAACTGGTAAGGGCATATATGAACAATATTGCTATCTAAACATTTGATAAACATAAATTAATCATGGAAGATCCTACAGTGCCATCCACCATTGCATTACGCCCAGATTTTGCTGCCATTGCAGAATGGATTAAACCCAGCGCAAAGGTATTGGATCTGGGGTGCGGTGACGGCTCTTTGCTGCGCTATTTGCGTGATACGCGGCAGGTTTTTGGCTATGGCGTGGAAATTGACGATGCCAATCTACTCAAATGTTTTGCTAATGGCATTAATGTCATTCAGTATGATCTGGAGGCGGGATTATCCAGCTTTGAGTCGGATTCATTCGATTACGTCATTTTATCCCAGACGCTGCAGGCTATGCGCAATACCGAAGGCATCATTCAGGAAATGCTGCGTGTTGGTAAGCAGGGTATTGTTTCATTTCCTAATTTCGGTTACTGGAGAAACCGCGTGCAGGTGATTGCAGGCCATATGCCCATGTCCAAAACACTGCCTTATCATTGGTATGACACGCCCAATATCCATTTATGCACGTTGGGCGATTTTGAAGCGCTGTGTCATCAAAGCGGTGCGCGTATACTCGAACGCCGGGTGATGAATAATAATCATCCGGTTAAATTCTTGCCCAACCTGATGGGTTTGTTGGCATTTTATCGTTTTGAGCGTTGAAAGCGGTCGAGTCTACGGTAACGTTTTTCATTATAAAATAAGTTGTTAGGGGCGATTCGATGGGATCTTACTGGAAAGCTCTGTGGAATCTTTCATGCATTCAAGCGCTTCTAGCTCGGTTACCGTAAATCCTGCTTTTTGCCGTGCTTCATAATCAAACGGGCCGCTCATCTGGCGTGTAAAGTATTGGCTGATCAATTCGCGGAACGTTTGTTCTGAGTCCAATCCGCGTTGTTGGCAACAGTATTTAAACCAGCGCGATCCGATCGCCACATGCCCGACTTCATCCCGCAGAATGATTTCCAGCACCGCGACCGTTTTTTCGTCACCGACCTGACGCAATCGTTTGATAATCCCGGGCGTCACATCCAACCCTCTGGCTTCCAGCACGCGCGGCACCAGCGCCATGCGCACCATCGGATCATAGGCCGTGCGCTTAGCCATGTCCCATAAACCGTTATGCGCCGTGAAATCTCCATAGTCAGTGCCCAGCTCATGCAAGCGCGTGCGCAGCAGTTGAAAGTGATCAGCCTCTTCATGGGCTACGGTTACCCAGTCGCTGTAATAGGATTCAGGCAGATCACGAAAACGATACACGGCATCCCAGGCGAGATTAATGGCATTAAATTCGATATGCGCCATTGCATGCACCAGAGCGGCAAGTCCTTCTTGAGTGCCGAGGCCACGTCTGGGTACTTGATCAGGTGTCACCAAAACAGGTTTTGCTGGATGTCCAGGTTCGCCAATCGGCTCAGGCCCGTCTTTGCAGTCTAAGG
Source organism: uncultured Nitrosomonas sp. (assembly GCA_902826115.1). Classification (GTDB taxonomy): domain Bacteria; phylum Pseudomonadota; class Gammaproteobacteria; order Burkholderiales; family Nitrosomonadaceae; genus Nitrosomonas. The sequence goes on along the minus strand of CADEDO010000011.1, from coordinate 37,638 downwards.
ACAATAAATCATCGCGCCATGCCTGTGCCGTTTGCTGGGTCAAATGCAATTTTTCTTCAACTTCACAAGCCATCAAGCAGCGCGCAGCGGCTTCAAATAAGGATTCCATAAATGCCTATTAGGTAAAATGATTTTTCGGTCTTATTGTCCTGTGTTTGGCAGGGAAATACCAATGATGCTTATGGTTTTGAATGAGCCGCTTGAAAAAAGAAAATCCGACCTGAACTGATCGATTATTGTATTCTTGTCGCGTCTCTATTCAGGAGCTTCACATGCATACCATACCGAATGATGCCTCCCTTCATGTTGCCTTGCCGGAAGGTCAGCCCGTTTTGCGTACTGTGCCAATGCCGGCGGATACCAATTACGCGGGTGATATTTTTGGCGGCTGGATCATGTCGCAAGTCGATATGGCTGGCAGTATCCCCGCCATGCGGCGCGCGCGCGGACGGATCGCAACGGTGGCGGTCAATTCCTTTGTATTCAAGCAACCCGTATTTGTCGGCGATCTCGTGAGCTTTTATGCTGAAATCATCAAAGTAGGGCGCACCTCGATTACCGTTGATGTGACAGTATACGCGCAACGTGGTGTGCGCGAAGGCGGCGAGGAGATTTGCATCAAAGTGACCGAAGCCGTATTGACTTACGTGGCTCTCGATAACAACCGGCGGCCAAGAGTGGTACCGGAGGAGTGACTGAGTGGGATAAAAGCAAACTATGCTGAATTAAGCCCAGCGCAGATTTTTTACTCATTACGTTATCTGTATACGCTGCAGGCGCTTGCTAAATCGAGAGTGTCCTTGTAAGTTAACCAACCGTCATTTCATAATAGGTCAGAAACATGCTGAATCTTCCTCAACGCACGCATATTTACCAGAATCACCATTTTGACAGTACGCGCTGGGATTATTTCGAATCGCGTGATGATGATATCGTCATCGCAACGTCATACAAAGCCGGCACGACGTGGACGCAAGCGATTGTTGCGCACCTGCTCTTTCCGGATGGGAATTTCCCTGCGGCGCCTGCGGTAATGTCGCCGTGGCTGGACATGCGGATTATTCCACTCGAAGGGGTTCTGAACAATCTGAAGGCGCAGCAGCATCGCCGCTTTATCAAGACGCATTTGCCGCTCGATGGCGTGCCTTATAGCGAAAAGATCAAATATCTCTACATCGCCCGCGATGCCCGTGACGTTTTCATGTCGTTGTGGAATCACTATGCCGGTATGAAGGAAGAAATGCTGATGCTCCTGAATATGCTGCCTGGACGCATGGGAGATGAACTCCCGCCCGCGCCGGATGATATCCATACTTTCTGGCGGAATTGGATAACCCGCGGTTCATTTGCATGGGAAACCGACGGCTGGCCGTACTGGTCACATCTTGCCAATGTGCAATCCTGGTGGAATTTCCGTCATCTGCCCAACATTCAGTTGTTCCACTACAGCGACATGCTCGCGGACACTGAGCGTGAAGTTCGCCGCATGGCTGCATTTCTGGAGATCGATGTGCCCGAGCAGGCATGGGAAGGCATCATCAAGGCCATCTCCTTTACCGAGATGAAACGCCAGGGCGAGCTGTATGCGCCGGGAGGCGGCCAGTTCTGGAAAGGCGGGGCGGAGACTTTCATGCACAAAGGCACCAATAACCGTTGGCGCGACGTACTGTCTGATGCAGAATTAGCGCTCTATGATGCTGCTTGCGGGCGTGCGTTGACTCCGGATTGCCGGGAATGGCTGGAGAATGGTGGGACGATTTGACGGGGTTTTGTTGGATTGTGCGAGTATGCACGGTTAAGAGTCGCTTCTTTGTTGGGTTGTATCAAATTTTCATTTGATACAACCGGAATCACCTTCTATTTTGATATCTCCCAGTTCTGGTTCTGGTGATTTCTTATGATAACGCATCCCCAGGCACTGAATGAATTGTCTGTAAAACAGAGAGTGCTTGCTTCATGATAATCGGGTGATCGTTACGCATATGAAGCTCAATGGTTTGTCCCTTATTGGAAATTTGGAACACTGGAAAAGAGCCTACACTGAGATGATAAAATCCGAAAGACATGGCCTGCCACATTTTTTCATGAACAGTTTCTCCCTTGGGTATGTCAATTGAGCGGTGCGCTGTATGCTTGTTTCTGAAAAGCATCAATTCCGAAGCGCGTAGCAAACACGATTGATGTCCAAAGGCCTTTGCAAAGCAATAGAATTGTCCAACCCTGTTAATATAGGCTATCGCTTCATGTTCAAGGGATTTGAAAGTCTGGCGTTCTGCTTCTGTACTACTTGGGTACAGCGAGCTTCTCTCATGTCCGCTCATCAAGTCTTTTAGGTGAGATTCGAGTCGTTTGTAATACGATGCAAGTTGATGGAATTGAGAGATGAAGTGATTGTAGTGATAATCAAGACCTTGGAGCATAGGAATACTGCCATCAATTTGAACAATTTCCTCTTTAGAAAAAAAATTATCCAGCGATGTACGAGCACGCCAGCTAGTTGCTCGTGCCGATAGTGGGAATATTTCGAGAAGACGAAGATTTGGAAATTGATCATGAGCGTTTTCAGGCATAGATTAAAATCCACTTTGTTAAATTAATTTCATATTCCATCTACTTCAAAAACCGTAATTGATACATGAGCGCGCTGCAATAACCATACAATTGGCAGCTTCGGATCAGGATACTCATTCAACTGATCCAACAACCGCCGCTTACTTTTCCCCGTAACCACCAGTGCAATATGCTCACTCTCTACCAGCATTTTCAGTGAAAGACTAATCCGCAGCGATGGCGCAATCGGTGGTGCGACCACAACGCAGTGATGAGTTGAAAGCAGATCAGGATTCATACCCGGAAACAATGAAGCAATATGTCCATCTTCTCCCAAGCCCAATACCGTCAGACTCAATGGCAATGGTAGGTGATCCAGTCGTTGGTGAATTTCATCAATGGCAGCAAAAGGGTTGTCGTGTTGGGTTTTGAGTCCCACGAAAGGTGTGTCTGGGGGAAGGTGATTCAGCAGGCATTGTTTTACCAGACGTTCATTGGATTGTTCATCGCCGACATCAACCCAGCGTTCGTCGCTCAGCGTGACGGTGATGCGATCCCAAGGTAACGCGCATTTTGCCAGCATAGGCAGGTAGTGGCGCGGTGTGTTGCCTCCTGGAACCACCAGCGTGGCGTGCTGTTTCTGAGCTAAGGTATTGCGTAGTGCGGTGGCGGCAAAGTCGGCAAAAGCCTGGCTCAGTTGTTCGATATCCGGGTAGACATGTCTTTGCATGGGAGATTGAGTGGTTTTAGGCGACTAATCCGCGCAAATCCGCAACGACTTCGATATGTGCGGGAAAAGGATTGGGGTCATCAGAGTGGACGCGGCCCAGGAATGCGGTGTTGTTGGCTTGCGCGCCTTCGAGATCAGCCATGGCATCGCCGATCATCAATACCGATTCGGGATTGAGTGCGTGGGCGGATAGAATTTCCGCGATGAGGGTTTTTTTGAGTGCCGGTGCGCCGCGCACTTCGGTGAAATAGGGTGTTAAGCCGCGACGCTCGACGATGACTTTAAGCTCGGTTTCCGGCGTGCCGGAGGCGACAAACAGCGGAATTTTCTCAGATTGCTGGCGAATCAGTTCCAGCGCGCCAGGCACGCCTTCGGCAGCAATGACGGCTTCGACGACCAGTTCGGAAAAGCGGACATCCAGTGCTTTTTCTTCCGCTTCGGTCAGCGGCGGTTTGGATAAAAAATGTTGCTGGAAGTGACGGAATTTTCGGTAGCGCGACATACCGCCGTTTTGAATATGGAATTGCACTACTTGTGCGACGATATCTTCTCCGTAAGGGCGATAGAGTTCCGCGAATGCCTGGGTTTTGATTTTCCCAGATTCGACTACAACGCCGTCAAAATCAAAAATAATGGCCTGCCAGTGAATGTTTTTCATGATGAATGGCTATGCCCTGTTATCCGAGGTTGACGGGGTTGCATCGTCATCTGCGTCGCCATGATGCAAGTCCTGGTGGATTTCCCGCAAGCAATCGAGCAGGCCTTGCCCCAGATCGACATGCTCATTCAACACCATTTTGCGACCGATGCGCGGTTGGAAAGCGTAGGGCGTGATTTCGTAGTGATGCACGGCGTTGGCTTCGTCGAAATGCAATTCAACCGGCCACGGCATGATTTCCGAGATCATGGTCATGACATCCTTGATGCGCAGTTTTTCCTGACCGGTCAGGATCATGTGCCGATTGGCAAATTCAGGAGCCAGGATTTGCACGCTCATGCGCGCCGCATCTTCCACATGAATGTATTCGCGCATGGCTTCGCCGCTGCCTTTGTAAGTCACGGAGTGGTGCGCAACCGCTTCGTGCAGCATGCGATAGATGCCATTGCGTTTATCCGCGCGCCGGCCATATAGCGAGCCGTAGCGCAGAATGTTGTAATCCAGGCCATAGCGTTCATGATAGGTTTCCGTGAAACGCTCCGCGGCTTGTTTGCTGGCGCGGTAGAACGAGCCGGACTCGGAATACACATACACGCTGCTGGCGAACACAAAGCGACGGGCGCCTGCGATGCGCGCAGCCTCCAATGCGTGCATGTTGCCCAGCACATTGATGGTGGCGGTGGGAATGGGTTTGTTGTGGGCTTCGTCAATGTCGGCAATGGCGGCAAAATTATAGACGATGGATGCTCCCTTGGCGGCTTCGATGGCTTGATCCAGGTTCATGATGTCGCCAATGATCATTTCCTGATTGCTTTGCAGATAGGGCGACGGGCTGCGATCAAATAACCGTACTCGATAGCCTGCGGCAGTGAGTGCGTCGGCAACATGACTGCCGAGAAAACCACTGGCGCCAAATACTACAACTGTTTCATTGATCATCGTGTTATCCGTGATTGATTAAACCTGTTTGGATGAGTCCCTGCAGCAAATTGTCGGCCGCCTCAATTTCCATGCGTTGACGCGATTCTCTGGCGAGCGAGCCGACATGGGATGTCAGGATGGTATTGCCAAATTCAAGCAGCGGACCCCGGTAAGGCTCCTGTTCAAAAACATCCAAGGCAGCGGCACTGATTTTGCCGCTTCTCAATGCTTCAGCCAGCGCGTCTTCATCCACCAATCCGCCGCGTGCAGCATTAATCACTATTGCTTCAGGCTTCATGGCTGCGAATGCCTGAGCGTTCAGCAGATGATGCGTGTCCGGGCCATACGGCAGATGCAGGGTGATCATGTCGGCAGTGGCTAATAATTTTTCCAGAGACATCAGCGTGATGCCGTCTGGCGCTTGATTGACATGCGGATCGTGCGCGATGACGGTAGCTTCAAAAGCCTGGCACAGGCGAGCAACGCGCCGACCGATGTGCCCCATCCCAATAATGCCGACTGTTTGCGCTGCCAGCAAGCGGCCTTGCGTGCGCGGCCATTCGCCTTTGCGCACCGCTTGATCAATTTGGTTGATCTGGCGCAGGAGAGTCAGTATGTATCCCATGGTTAGCTCGGCAACCGCTTGCGCGGGGGCTTCCGGCGTATTCAGCACCGCAATGCCATGTTTTTGGGCTGCTGCCAGATCAACGCTATCCATGCCGGCGCCGCAGCGCGAAATGACTTTTAGCGGGCTAGCCGACTGAAATACCCGCTCAGTCAGCGGTTCGATGCCCGCAATCAGGCCAACCACCTCGCCATTCAATAATTCGATAATCTCATCTTCAGTGAGCTTGCGGCGATGCGGGTTGGTAATAGCCTGAAAACCGTTTTGCAGTAGGCGTTGAATAGCCGGATTATTGTCGAGATCGAAAGACGACGTGGAGATGACAAATTTTTTCATGATGTTTTGAGTGTTGCGCGGATACTTTTAAGGTGGTTGCGGCAGATGGAATCAAGAATACGGATATCCAGCCCATAGCCGAGGAAATTAAAGCCTGCCTGAATGCGTTGTTGCAGCGCTTCCGGATCGGGTTCGATGACATGAATGCCGCCAGGTTTCTGGGCGCGCTGGCCTGCCTGTAAAACTTGTGCGATCGCTGCCTGTACGTCAGGGTGATTGAGGTCGCCGGGGCGACCCATGGAACCGGATAAGTCATAAGGGCCGATGATATAGGCATCAATTCCCGGTACGGCGAGAATGTCGTCGATGGCTTTGACGGCGTCGACATGTTCGATCATGACAACGATCACTGCATTATCTTCCAGCCATTGCCGGTAAGCCTGGAAGCTGGCGCCATAACCTTGTGCACGGGCAAGGCCAACGCCGCGTTGTCCGCGTGGCGGGTAATACACGCCATCCACGGCTGCTCTGGCATCGGCGGCGGATTTGATCATCGGCACCATTACGCCGGTTGCGCCGGCGTCCATGACGCGTTTGATCTGATCGGGATGATTGGATGTCAGGCGCACGATGGCCGGGCATTGTTTGCCGTCCAGAACCTGAATGATGGACTGCACTTCACTGAGTTCCAGCACGCTGTGTTCCATATCCAGAACCAACCAGTCGAATCCGGCTGCTGCCATAATTTCAGCGATGGAAGGATGTCCCAATGTCACCCAGGAGCCAATGGTTAATTCTGACCGACTCAGTTTTGATTTTAATGACATGACGATTCCTAATAACGGGAAAGCAACGGATCGGTTTCCATCAGTTTGGCAACCCGCGCCAAATCTGCCTCGGTGTCAACTGCCTGGGTATTAAACTCGGTGGGCACCATTTTAACCCGATAACCATGTTCCAGTAGGCGCAGCATATCAACTGACTCCAGTTGCTCGAGCGGAGTGGGGGACAGGCGGGTGTATTGAAACAGCGTGGCGGTGCGAAAGGGAATGATGCATACCTGTTTATAGGCCGCGGTGTCGGCAAAGCCGGTTTTGGCCAGGGTAGGAATGGGGCGGCGCGACATGTACAGGGCATCCCCTTGTTGGTTCATGACGACTTTGATGGTATTGGGATCCAAATAATCCGCTTCATGTGCAATTTTGTGCACCAGATTGACACAACCCAAATGCGGATCATCTTTAAAAGGCGCTACGGCGGTATCAATCATATCCGGGTGGGTCATGGGTTCGTCTCCTTGCACCATGACCACCAGTTCAGTGTCGAGATGCGCGACTGCTTCTGCAACACGGTCACTGGCGCGTTCATGCGTGTGGGCAGTCATGATGACGGGTGCGCCGAAACTTTCTGCGACCTGGCGGATTTCTTCATCGCAGGTGGCAATATAGGTTGCATCCAGTGATTTGCTCATGGCGACGCGTTTGTAAATATGTTCAATCATCGGACGGCCCAATATTTTTGCAATGGGCTTTCCCGGGAAGCGCGATGAGCCCATACGAGCGGGTATTACAGCGATTGTTTTCATGAATAGATTGTGTGATGAGTTAGTGATTAAGAATATTCAAAATGACACGCAAGAGTTACTTGCTGATTATCCGGTTTTTCTTGTTTCCCGAGCAATACTAAATGTAAAAATTAGATTAAAACTTTTAAGGTTGAGATTTTATCCCGGATTCTGTTATTGGTTCGCTGCTGGTAATTGAATAACTGCAAGAGTAGAATGGTCGGGCCTTTAATATCAGAATCATCTGCTTAAACTGGGAAAATAATAGTGATGCGGTACGTCCTAAATATTTTTGTAATCATATCATGGGTATGAAAGCCCTTTTCTTTCTTCGCCACTATAACGACATTGATCATATCACTCCGATTATTTACAAATGGATTCAGTCGGGTCATCAATGCGATGTTGTCCTGATTGGTTCGGCGAAATTCCGGCGTGATTTTCGGGTTCAGTATTTAAGCCAACTTGCAGGCGTGCGAGTTGCGCATATGCGCGAGCTATTTTCCTGGATCGACTACATCAAGTGGCGTTTACAGATGCTCTTATTGACGCGCAATGTACGGCGCATCAAAGTGATCGGGCCATTAGTAACTAAGATGGCCGAGCGATTCGATGAAAAAAAACGCGAACCCTTATGGCGAAAGACTGCCGATCGTTTACTCGAGAGATGTTTTGGGGCAACGGGCAAAGGTGTCATCGCTTTTGACTGGATTGAAAGAAACTCCGTGATTTGCGTGGAGTGGGTTGAAGTGGTTGTGGCCATGGCCAAAAGCAGAGGACTGGGAGCGGTGTCATTGCCGCATGGCGATAGTCCACATGCCAGTCAATTGATCCGTCGTGGCGAAAGACGCGTTGGGCCGGACACACTGTTTTCAACCGCCGGGATATTTGACAAATTGGTTGTGCCCAATGAATTGTGTGCTATGCGCTTTCGTCCCTTTCTGGAAGACAAGAATATTGCCGTATTGGGTTCGCCGCGATATTGTGAAGAGTGGTTGAAAATCCTGTCTGGCTTAATGCCGCCTTCCCCATTAGTGCGCTCGGATAGTCGGCTTAAAATCGTCATGTTCTTGAGAAAAGCCAACTTTACGACATTCTGGGAAGAAGTGGGTGAGGTGGTGCATATGATTGCCGGATTCCCCGGCGTGGAACTGATTATCAAACCCCATACGCGCAGCGGCTGGAAGCAATCCTTGACCAAAGACAGTTCGATCAAGCAATTGCCGAATGTGCGTGTTGCTGGCGATGATGCGCATTCGGTGCATTTAATGAATTGGGCCGATGTCATTATTGACCTGGCTACTTCGGTTGTGTTTGAAGCAGTCAGAACCAAAAAACCGGTATTGGCTGCTGATTACCTGATTGCTCCTCGTTCAACCGTGGCTTATTACATGCCAGAAACGGAATTGAAATGCCGCGATGATGTGTATGAGAAGATTAATCATTTCTTAACTCATGGTTGTGATTCTTTCTATGTTGAAGAGCATCGGCAGCGCTTTTTGAGAGAAATGCTGGATGTGCCGGATGCTGATGTACTGCCTCGATATGTAGCGCTACTTGAGCAATCAGCGTGTTGATCTGCTTCACCTACTCGCCTTGTAGAAAACACAAGGCTTAACCCTTTTAATTTTATGAAGCGATCGTGATGCTAGCAAAAAACATATTAAATGAATTGGTTGTGGCAGCGTATAAGCTTAAGGGCGGGTATGCACAGGTGCAGGTCAGGGATCAATCGATCCGTATTTCAGTCGATCATTTGCGTACGCTGAAGCGGGCTAAAACTTATTCGATCAAAGAGCCGGACACGCTGGATTGGTTGGATAGTTTTGAGCCGGATTCCTGCTATTTCGATCTGGGTGCAAATATCGGCCAATATTCGCTGTATCCAGCTAAGAAGTATGGCGACAGAATCAAGGTGTTTGCCTTTGAACCGCAAAGTAATAATTACTATGCATTAAACAAAAATATTTTTTTCAATAACTTGGGAAAAAATATTTTGTCATATTGCGTTGCGGTATCGGGGCATAGTGAATTTTCCAAACTGTATATTCCCAAATTCATTCCGGGTGGAAATCGATCTCAGTTTGGAAATGAAGACATCGAGAATATGAAAATATCCGCCACGCATGTTCAAGGGATTTTTGGGGTGACGCTGGATGATTTATGCGACAAGTGGGGATTCCCCTACCCGAATTATATGAAGATTGATGTCGATGGAATAGAAATTTCCATTCTGAGCGGTGCTCATGCGGTTTTAAGGCATCCTGCTTTGAAATCTGTGATTATTGAGCTTGGAACCACCGCAGAGCAGGAAAAAGCCATCGATTTAATGCGATCTGCCGGACTTGAAGTCAAGCATCGTTCTACCAAAAACTGGGGAGAAACTTGTTTGATCTTTCAAAGAATCTAGCCTGCCGCAGTTTGTCCGCCTGCTTGATAGTCTGAGCGGGAACGTGTTTGCTTCTTGATAGGATATCGAAGTGATTGCATGGATTTAAGGTGTCTTCTGTCGACAGTTTATGAATAAGCCTGCTGCCTTATCTGTTGATGTCGTCATACCGGTGTTTAATGCGCCGGAACTGACAAAACGCTGCATCGATTCGGTGATGACCCATTTAAAACAGTCGATAGGGACTGTTTATGTTCAGGATGATGCATCCAGCGATGAAACGCGCGCAATGCTCGATGATTTACGCTACCCACAAGTTCATATCTATCATGCGCCTGAGAATCAAGGTTTTGGTAAATCGGTCAATGATGCCGTTGCCCGCTCCGATGCGGATTTGGTGTTTGTGCTGAATTCTGACACAGAGATTGACGAAGATTTTTTACCAGTATTGTGCGCGGCTTTTGTTGCCGACCCTGAATTGGCGGCGATTAGTCCTGGACATAAAAATTTTTTCCGGCACGAGCTAGAGCGATATTTGCGGCGACCAGGTGGCTATGTTCAGACCTATCGTGTTAAGGGACATGCTTTTTTGATTCGACGCGATATTTTTATGGCATTGGGTGGTTTTGATCTTCAGTTTGGCCGTGGTTATTTTGAGGATTTAGATCTGAGCCGCCGCTTGGATCAGCAAGGTTGGCGCATGGGCGTGCATCCGGATACGCATATCGATCATCAAGGGGGAGGATCATTCGGGCGCGGTCAATTCTATCGTGCATTAATGAAGCGGAATCGAGCTCTTTATCTTGCGCGTTATCCGGGGGTATGTCGTAATGTTCTGATGATTTCTGCGAACAATCCTGTGATGGATGATTTGCCGGCTGAGCTGTCGGGCGCTATTGAATTTGTTTTTAGTCAAGGCGGCAGTATCCATTGGCTAACGCCGTTGCCATTGCCACAGTTATTCTGCTTGCAGATGCGTAATAGCCGAATCAGCATCCTGACAATCTTCAAGTTGATGCTGCGCGGCGGGTCGCGTAAAGATAAGCGTATTTCTGAAGTCTGGATATTGCCAGATACTCCAGGTATTTGGCGTATTCTATTGGTGCTTTTTATCCGTGGATGTAAATTGAAAATGCAGACATGGAATTAGATGGTTGGGTTTTCAGGCTACATCAAATATCCGCAAGATCTCCCAGTAGGATTCCATTGATTGAGAAAATATTGTCCAGTGACATCAAACTGAGCGTTTGAGCAAACCGGGGTTGAATACACAGACTATGAAGAAAAATGGATTGATTGGTTTTATGCCATCCAGTTTGATGGGGAGCGAGCTGTTTATAAGGTTTGCATTGCTTCTGATTTGCGTGGGGTTCTGGTACAACCCGTTGAGTCCTGTTTCGTTTACGGTGTTGGTTTTGGCTTGGTTGATGGACGGAGGTTTGCGCAGATTTCATCAGACCATTCAAGAGCCGTTTGTTCAGGCACTGCTTTTGTTGTGCGTGTGTTTGCTGTTGGGGTTGTTATGGGGCGAGATTCCGGAGCATGGGCGCATAAAATGGATTAAATACTTTATGTTGTTGATCTTCATCCCATTTTATTCTCTGCTGAATAAGGAGCGCTTGCCGTGGGTGATCGGGGGGCTAGTCACCGGCTATTTGGGAGTGCTTGCGTTAGGTATTTATCAATGGCTGGTAATGGGGGAGCAGGGGATTCCATTGCTAGGGATGTCTTATTTGAGTTTCTCTGCCACATTGGGAATAGGTGCGGTAGTAGTGGTTTGTTTGGCTGATTTAAGTCAGTCCAGTAAATTGAGAGTGGTATTGTGGCTAGTTGCGCTGGCATTGATATGGGCGCAATTTCATCAGAATGGGAGAATTCTTCTGTTTGCAACGCTCACAACAGTATTGTTATTAGCTTTCTTGCGCTATAAGTCGGAGCTTGCGAAGTTTCTTGGCATTGCTATTTCTGTGCTGATGATTACGGCTATTTTTGCCTATAGTAGCCCGGTTTTTCAGAATAGGCTGGTGCAAGTGAAGAGTGATATCGAGCTGTTGCAGCAAGATAATTTTAGCTCCAGTTTAGGGTACCGCCTTGCAATGTGGGATGTCGGTTTGCATGGCATTGCTGAGCGTCCATTTTTTGGGCATGGAACGGGTGTGCCGGAGAGTTATTTCGAGCGCACAATCCTAACGTACAAAAATGGTGTTTATAAGGATCTGCCGGAATTCCAGCATACATCCCATTACCACAATGACTGGATTGAAATCGGCATGCATATTGGCATGCTAGGGATCTCGGCTTTGATGTTTCTTTTCTGGAGTTGGTATCAAGCCTTTAAGAAAGGGCAACTAAGTGTCCTAGGAATCGGTTTGGTGAGTTATATTTTCTTGGCTGGACTCACGGATACTTTTATTATCTTTAGCAGAACGCAAATTTTATTATTGATGATTACTGCGGTTGCCATGCACTGGCATAAGCGAATGCGCTAATTTTTAGAAAGAGGGTGTGATATTCATTCTTCGTCATTATGGATGATGCAAATACATTAATCCCGGTAAATCCTGCCATTGAAAACTATATGCAGAAATTACTGGAAAAAACCGGTCATCCTGTGCTGCTTGAAATGGAGAAATTGGCAAGCTTGAGCAGTTTTCCGATTGTCGGCCGACTGATTGGTGCTTTCCTTGAGACTCAGGCAAAGATGGTTAATGCAAAGCGTGTATTTGAATTTGGCAGTGGCTATGGTTATTCGGCATACTGGTTTGCCAGGGCTGTTGGTGAGGGTGGGCGCGTTATTTGTAGTGATAGCAATCCGATAAATTGCGAGCGCGCAGAGAAATACCTCTCTGATGCTGATTTATGGAAGCGTTTGGATTTCCGTGTCGGTAAGGCACAAGATGTTTTTATGCAAACAGATGGTTTGTTTGATATCTGCTACAACGATGTGGATAAAGGGGATTATCCTGAGGTTTGGCAGTTGGCCAGACAGCGAATTCGTTCGGGTGGTCTCTATATTGCTGATAACGCTTTATGGCATGGTCGGGTAGCTATGGAGAATTTTACCGAGACTGCGCTTGGTTCAACGGAAGCGATTGTAGAGCATAATCGACAGGTTTTTAATGATCCGGAATTTGATGCATTCATTAATCCAACTCGTGATGGAGTAATTATTGCAAGAAAGAAATGATGTATGGATTTGTTTGAGAAACGGCAATGAATTTAAGTGATTTGTCGTGTTGGTGCCTGTTATCTGGGTGGTGTAATTCATCATGGCAGTTTAATTAATTAATTGGTATAGTTGATGCTTACAGATTTGTAAAATAGTGCCTAGCTAAGGCTATTCCATTAGCGGTGACTGATAGTTTTTTTAGAATTTTAAGGAAATAATAAAATGCAAATTCATGTTTATGATACTTATGTTAAAGCCAAAGACGGGCATACGATGCATTTTGATGTATTCACGGCTGTGAAAGATGATCAAAAAGCAGTTGAATATGCTAAGCAATGGCTTACTTCAATTGGTGAGGGCAATGCGACGGTTACCAGTAAGGAATGTAGCTTCTGTCATAGTCAAAGTGCACCGGCAGATGTCATCGATGCGATTAATAAGGATGGATTTTATATTTATAAGATGGAAGGTTGCTAGGTCATTGTCGTTGAGCACGAATAATAGCCAGAATTGCAGCATTTTCTGGTTTATGTCGTCAATTATTGCAGTCTATCAATCATCATTCTCAAGGTTTACCAAATGAAGCTAAATTTCAGAAAAGTAATCATTTCCAGCGCAATCTTTATACTGTGTAACTCAGCTCAAGCTACGGAACCAAAGCTGTTAGGGGAGCACGGTGATTGGACGGCTTATATGTTTATGGAGAACAATAGCAAAGTTTGCTATATGGTCAGTCACCCTAAAAAAACATCAGGGAATTATACAAAAAGAGGTGATGTGTTTGCTTTGATAACGCATCGTCCAGCAGAAAAGAGTAAGAATGTGTTTAGCTATATTGCCGGTTATTCATATAAGCCTGGTAGCGAAGCGACAGTCACGGTGAACAACCAGAATTTTCGACTTTTTACTCAAGATGATTCCGCTTGGGCTCCTGATGAAGCAACTGACAATAAGATAACTGACGCGATCAAGCGTGGAAGTTCGCTGGTAGTCAAAGGATCATCAGCGCGTGGGACAGAAACCGTGGATACTTTTGGATTAAGTGGTTCATCATCCGCTCATAAAGCAATTTCATCTGAATGTGGTGTGAAATAATATATTTTTAAGAGCTATATGCTTGATGGGAAGCTCTCTCGCTGAAGAGGAAAGTGTTATGAGTGACAAAATAGTTATTTATCAGAAGCCTACTTGCAGCAAATGTAGGGCTACATTGGCATTACTTAATAATAGTGGAGAGGAATTCGAGTCTGTTAATTACTATGAGACCCCTTTAACTATTGAGCAATTGAGAGAATTGATTCAAAAGCTAGATGTGCCAGTACGTGATTTATTGCGACAAGATGAGCCATTGGCTCGTGGTTTAGATGCTGCATCTGATGATGAACTGATGAGAGCAATGGTGGAGAATCCTGATCTTATGCAACGCCCGATTGTGGTTCGTGGCGACAAAGCCAAGTTATGCCGACCACCAGAAAATGTTATGGAATTGCTCGAATAAATAGTGTAACAAGTATTTTAAAGTTATGGGTTAATCCAATTTAATAATAAGAAAAGCCGTACATGAGAAAAATGTACGGCTTTTCTTATTGACTATTCTTTGATTCCTATTCAGAAGCAGCTGCTTGCTCCGTGGTATTCTGAGCCGCTGCAGAATGCTTGTTACCAACTCGGGCTGGTAACTTTTCGCGGATACGAGCTGATTTACCAGCACGGTCTCTAAGATAATAAAGTTTTGCACGACAAACCGCACCTCTACGCTTAACTTCTATACTGGCTATTAGCGGAGAATATGTTTGGAAAGTTCGCTCTACGCCTTCTCCACTTGAAATTTTGCGAACCATAAAGGCTGAGTTTAGACCTCGATTGCGTTTGGCTATTACTACACCTTCATAAGCTTGTACACGTTTGCGATCTCCCTCAACTACGTTGACATTAACGATCACTGTATCTCCAGGTGAGAAATCAGGGATATCTTTGTTGAGACGTTTTATTTCTTCAGCTTCTAATTGATCAATTAAGTTCATATCTTCTTCCCTATTTTGCCGATTCTACCTGGATTTACAGGATTGTTTAAATTCTTCCAAAAGCTTCTCTTCTTCTACTGACATGCCATTTGCAAACTTCAGCTCAAATAGATCTGGTCGTTTTAGCCATGTTCTACCAAGAACTTGCTGTAGACGCCAACGCCTAATGTGTGCATGGTTGCCCGACATTAATATTTCTGGTACTTGATTACCTTTGTATATCTCAGGTCGAGTGTAGTGTGGATAATCTAATAGCCCATCTACAAATGAATCCTGATTAGCTGACTCCGGATCGCCTAATGTTCCTGGAATTTGCCTAACTATGCTATCAATTAATACCATAGCAGCTAATTCACCACCTGAAACTACATAATCGCCAATGGAGATCTCCATATCAACTTCGCGAGCAATTAATCGCTCATCAATCCCTTCATATCGACCACAGAGCAGAATTAATCCTGGTAATGCGCTCAATCGTGTAACCATTTGATGATTAAGTTGCTTGCCTTGTGGAGACAGATAGACAACTTGAGTATTAACAATTCCCTGTGCTGTTTGCCTATTTCTGGCCTGAATAATGGCATCTTCTAACGGCTGTGCCATCATAACCATTCCAGGTCCTCCACCATAAGGACTGTCGTCAACAGTACGATAATTGTCCTGGGTAAAGTCACGCGGATTCCATACGCTGAGCTGAAAAATGTTGTTCTTATTTGCTTTTCCGGTTACACCATACTGCGTAATGGCGTTAAACATATCTGGGAACAGAGTTACAACATCAAACTCAAAAGGCATCGTCGAATACCTCAGTAATCTTTATTCCAATCAACCACTATTCGAGAAAGCTTCAAATCCACTTTTATGATAGTTTGCTCAATAAAAGGGATAAGGATTTCTTTTTTATCGATACTATGTATGCGCAAAACATCATTAGCGCCGGTTTCAAATAATCCTATGACTGTGCCGAGTTTTTCATCGTTTAAATTAGTTACTTCAGAGCCAATTAAATCTGACCAATAATATCCACTATTACCGTCATCTGGTAGAGCAGGCAATTGATCTCGTGGAATCCCTATTTGCATTCCTTTGAGTTTCAGGGCTTGGGTGCGGTCTGTATATTCCTTTATTTTGACATTTAGGGTGCTTCCATGGATTTGACCCGTAATGACTTGCACCTCGAACCATTCCTCATTTTCCTTGCTGAGCCACCATGATGAATATTCTAATAGCCCATCGAAATATTCAGTGTACGGATGAACTTTTACCCAGCCATAAATACCAAAAGGGCCAATGATATGCCCCATCACTATCATTGACGACTTATTAGTATTAACTATTTATTGCAGCTTCTTTTTTGATGGCAAATTGCTTAATCAGTCGGGTTGCTGTTGAAGATAACTGCGCGCCTTGGGATTGCCAATAAGCAACTCGATCTAATTGAACTCGTAATTTTTCTTCACCACCAATAGCTCTTGGATTATAAAAACCAATGCGTTCTATAAATCGACCATCACGAGCATCACGAGAATTTGCAACAACCATATTAAAAAATGGACGTTTTTTAGCACCACCCCTAGCTAACCGAATAATAACCATATTTTTGCCTATAAGCCTATAATTACATGAATTCTAAATTCAAAGAACCGCAGATTTTACAGTAATTTTTGTAATCATGACAAGTGATAAGTAATTAATTAGTTTATTAGCGACCTCTTATCTAATAATTTTTTGTATATATTGTGGGATTTATGAAATTGTCCTCAGAATTTTCTAAAAATTTTATTATTGATGAATCCAATCAGTGTGTTTCATGTGGCCTGTGCTTGCCGCACTGTCCTACCTATCGATTGCTGAAATCAGAAGCCGATTCTCCGCGTGGTCGTATTGCTTTGATGAGTGGAATGGCTAATGGGCGTATTCCTCTAAATGCGCGATTTATGCAACATATGGATCGGTGTTTGACTTGCAGAGCTTGTGAGGCGGTTTGTCCTAATCATGTTTCATTTGGACATTTGATGGATGAAACACGGGCTCTGATTAATGAGCAATCAGGGCTGACTACAATAAATCGGAAATCATGGGTACGCATGTTGATGGAAAAAATATTGCTGACTCGACCTGAGCGTCTAGATCTTTTGCGCCAACTGTTTTATCTAATTCAAAAAGGGGGTTCTTTATCATGGCTGATGAAGTTTAGGTTATTTGGTGAGAGTAGAATCCTTAAATTAATTAGTCAGTTGCCGTTTGTTAAATTTCCCTATTCGGCAATTAAAAATAAAAAGTATGCCGCAAGTAGTCATTGGCAGGAAATTTATCCGGCGGAAGGAAAAAAACGTGGGGAAGTCAGTCTATTTTTAGGGTGTGTGGCTCGTATAACAGATGTCGCAACACTGAATTCGAGCATATATGTGCTCAATCGCTTAGGCTATACCGTCCATGTTCCCCGCAATCAAGCCTGTTGTGGCGCCATACATCAACATAGTGGCGCACTCAAACAAGCTGCTGAGTTGGCGCAACAAAATAAATCAGTCTTCGGTGGGCTTACTACTAATATAGTTATCAATACGGCATCGGGGTGTGGTGTGCAATTACTGGAATCTGGGGTGGGGTTGCACCACAAGCTATCTTTAGAATCCAATAATGTGGAAAACGTACAGGTGCTATCAAGTATTACAGATATTAGTCAATTCCTGGTCGCGGCTGAAGGCTGGGAAAATGTGAAAATATTACCGTTGCCGCAAAGAGTTTTGGTGCATGATCCGTGCACTTTACGCAATGTATTGCGTGATCAAACATACCCTTACGAATTGATTTCACGTATACCCGAAGTGCAAGTAGTGCCTTTGACGGGTAATGATCAATGTTGTGGTGCGGCTGGTACATATTTTATTGATCAGCCTGATATTGCAGATCGATTGCTGGATGATAAAGTCTCTGCCATCATAGATGGGGAAGCTAAATACTTGGTAACATCAAATATCGGTTGCTCAATGCATATTACTTATGGATTATCCGAGAAAAAAATCAATATTGAGGTGTTGCATCCGGTGACATTGTTGGCACGGCAAATGGGTTTGGAATTATAATTGGAATGATTCTTGTCTAATGTAAGTTGACAGCTGGTTAAAGCAGGCAGGAATCAATAGAAGCGATACGACCCATCTTTGGATGAAGATGGTTTGGACTTCATAAATATCAGCCTATAATGGATACTTAGCTCTCATCGACTCACCTTATTTAATAAAAGACTATGATCAATATTGATAAGCTTATCATTGGTTTTGACAGCGCTTTGCGAACTTTGCTGACTTCAGCCCAAACTATGAGGCCCGTCCCAGGAAGCGAGCTGCCAGAAGCGGATCTGACTGATACGGAGAAACAGTTGTCTTCTGCACTCATGCGTGTGAATCATGTGGGTGAGGTCTGCGCGCAAGCGTTGTATCAAGGACAAGGTTTAACAGCGCGTAATGAGGCAGTGCAACAAACTCTGATGCAAGCAGCGCGGGAAGAAACCGAGCATTTGGCATGGACGGAACGGCGCATCGCTGAATTGGGCGGGCGCAAAAGCTTGCTAAATCCGCTTTGGTATGGTGGATCTTTTGCAATCGGTGTCGTAGCGGGGCTGCTGGGAGATAAATGGAATCTGGGGTTTCTTGCGGAAACAGAGCATCAAGTGGGAGCGCACTTGGCGAGTCATTTGCAGCAATTGCCAAATAACGACGAAAAAAGCCGGGCAATTGTGACGCAGATGGAAATAGATGAGGCTAGTCATGCCACCATGGCATTATCTCATGGCGGGGCAGAATTGCCGCTACCAGTAAAATTCACGATGAAGCTGGGGTCAAAAGTAATGACTCGAACAGCTTATTGGATATAGCAAAACAGAAAGCTTATATCGTAAAAAAATTGAATATGAAATGGTCAATAGAAAACTGATTCCATTATGAAAAATGTTAATCTGACTCACCATTTTCTAATTGCGATGCCCACGTTAGTGGATTCTATGTTTTCTAAGACATTAACGTATGTTTGCGAACATAATGAGCAGGGTGCGTTGGGTATCGTCATTAACCGACCTACCGACCTTACCCTGGTTAATCTCTTTAAGCAACTGGGTATACCGCAGGTTGATTCTCTAATGGAATCAACGCCAGTGCTTTTTGGCGGCCCCGTTCAACTGGATTGTGGATTTGTATTGCATCATCCTGTGGGTAAGTGGCAGTCAACGCTAACTGTGAATCAAGACATGGGTTTGACAACATCGATGGATATCTTAAAGGCTATCGCCAATGATGAGGGTCCTGATCAAGCGCTGATTGCACTGGGTTATGCGGGGTGGGCCGCGGGTCAAATCGAGCAAGAATTGGCACAGAATGCCTGGTTGACGGTGCCTGCTTCACCTGGGGTAATATTTGATTTGCCATCGGAAGAACGATTGCCCGCAGCTATGCGATTGCTAGGCGTTAGCTATGCAAATTTATCCAATGAAATTGGGCACGCATAAGTTCACTGCTAATGACAGAGAATCTTGCCAATGATCTAATCACAAGCCAAATATCAGAACGATTGCCTGAAGGAACGGTGCTGGCTTTTGATTTTGGAAAAAAACGCATTGGAGTGGCGGTTGGTAACAACCTGCTAAGCACAGCGCAACCACTGATAACGGTAGACAGCGAAAATACGGAGCAACGCTTCGCTATGATTGCCAAACTGATTGAAACATGGCAACCCGTTTTGCTCGTGGTCGGATTGCCGATGCATAGTGATGGGACAGCGCATGAGTTGACCCATTTAAGTCAGCGCTTTGCACGACGTTTAGCAGGGCGTTTTAAAATCAAGGTGATATTGAAAGACGAACGCTATACCAGTCAATCAGCCAGTGCCGCACTGCGGGAAGTGGGCATCACGGGTAGAAAACAAAAAACAGTTCTCGATCAAGTGGCCGCACAACATATCCTTCAATCATTTTTTGATGAACAGCATGCAATTACCAGACGCTGAACTACTATTGAAAAATCTTGTGAAAGAAATACAGCCCGATGTGGCTAGTAAACATTTTGCACTCATCGGTATTCATACTGGCGGAGTGTGGTTGGCTGAGCGCTTGCATCAAGAGCTAGCCATTACACTGCCGCTGGGTGCGTTGGATGTGTCGTTTTATCGCGATGATTTCGACAAAATTGGCCTGCATTCACAAGTTAAACCTTCAGAAATTCCTTTTGAAGTCGAGGGCGCCCATATTTTATTGGTCGACGATGTACTATATACAGGGCGTACAATTCGCGCAGCAATCAATGAGTTGTTTGATTATGGACGACCTGCCTCTGTCAGTCTGGCTACTTTGGTCGATCGGGGTGGCAGAGAATTGCCGATTGCCGCTCAATATATCGGAGAGACACTCAAACTACCTACGGATAAAATGCTGGAACTGAGATGTGATGATCATGGAAAGTTGAGTTTGAATTTGTATCATAAGAGCCTTTCGGAATGATCAATAGAAACCCGCAATTGGACGCACACGGCGTGCTACAGCACTTGCTGACAACGGAAGGTCTGCCCGCTTCGATTTTATTGCAGATATTGGATACGGCTGAGTCGTTCGTCGGTGTGACTGAGCGTGATGTCAAGAAAATTCCACTATTACGCGGGAAATCGATATTCAATCTTTTTTTTGAACCCAGCACTCGTACACGTACAACATTTGAAATTGCTGCCAAGCGTTTGTCGGCAGATGTCTTCAACCTCAATATTGCGGTTTCTGCGCAGTCAAAAGGTGAGACATTGCTGGATACGGTTAACAATCTCTCCGCTATGAATGCGGATATGTTTGTGGTGCGGCACGCACAAAGTGGCGCTGCACATCTGATCGCAAAGCATGTTCGGTCTGAGATTCACGTGATTAATGCGGGGGATGGCAGTCATGCTCACCCAACACAAGCTTTGTTGGATATGTTTACTATTCGGCGTTACAAGCATGATTTTCATAATTTGCGAGTCGCTATCATTGGCGATATTTTGCATTCCCGGGTTGCGCGTTCTCAAATTCATGCGTTGACCACCTTGGGAGTTCCTGAAGTTCGGGTGATTGCCCCTAAAACTTTATTACCAAAAATGGTAGAACGTCTCGGTGTGCAGGTTTATCACGATATGGCGAAGGGACTAAAAGATATTGATGTGCTGATGATGTTGCGTTTACAGAATGAACGCATGCAAGGCGCAAATCTGCCAAGCCCAGAGGAATATTTTAAATACTATGGTTTGACACCTGAAAAATTATCCCTCGCTCGGCGCGATGCCATTGTCATGCATCCCGGTCCAATGAATCGTGGCGTGGAAATTGATTCCGCGGTCGCGGATGGTAAGCAGTCGGTGATTTTGCCTCAAGTGACATTCGGTATAGCGGTGCGTATGGCGGTGATGTCAATTTTGGCTGGTAATCAGGTCTAAAGGCTGTCGTCATGAAAATTCATATCAAAAATGGGCGGTTAATTGATCCTAAGAACGGTATTGATGCGGTTCGGGATGTTTTTATTGCCAAAGGCAAAATCATTGCCATAGGCATGCCTCCCGATGAATTCCAAGCGAGCCGGATCATTGATGCGCAGTCATTCATTGTGTGCCCGGGTCTAGTTGATTTATCTGTACGTTTACGCGAGCCTGGACTTGAATATAAGGCCACGCTGGAATCGGAAATGGGGGCGGCAGTTGCTGGCGGAGTGACGAGTTTTGCCTGTCCACCCGATACCGATCCGCCATTAGATGAGCCAGGGCTGGTGGAAATGTTGAAACATCGTGCCAAAAACCTCAATCAAGCGCATGTTTATCCCATCGGTGCGCTTACTCAGGGATTGCGGGGAGAGCGATTAACCGAAATGGCAGAATTAAATGATGCGGGCTGCATCGTCTTCGGCCAACCGGACGGTCTATTGCCTAATCTGCGCGTGCTAATGCAGGCCATGCGGTATGCCTCTACTTTTGATTTTAGCGTGTGGCTGCGTCCGCAAGAAATCAGCCTGACCAATGATGGGGTGGCACATGATGGAGAGGTGGCAACTCGATTGGGTTTGCCTACTGTTCCTGTTTGTGCCGAGACGGTGGCTTTATCCAATATTATTTTATTGACTAAAGAAACAGGAGTCAGGGTGCATTTGTGCCGGATTTCCAGCGCGGAGGGACTGGCAATGATTCGCGCAGCTAAACAGCAGGGATTGCCGATGACTTGCGATGTCACTATCAATCATATACACCTATCTGATATGGATATTGGGTTCTTCGATTCAAATTGTCATTTGATGCCGCCACTGCGAAGCTCTGGAGATCGGGATGCGTTGCGTAACGGTTTGCTGGATGGCACGATTGATGCGATATGCTCGGATCATGCGCCGGTGGATGAAGATGCTAAGTTGCTTCCATTCGGTCTTTCAGAAATTGGCGCAACCGGTGTGGAATTATTATTACCGTTAACCTTAAAATGGGGCATGGAAATGCGTTTGCCTATGCTCAAAGTGCTGGCTAAGATTACTTCCGATCCGGCAGAAATATTGGGTATAGATGCAGGGCATTTGTCTGTTGGAAGCGCCGCGGATATATGCATTTTTGATCCAGAACATTATTGGAAGGTGACATCATCAGCCATTCTGAGTCAAGGTAAGAATACTCCATTCCTGGGCATGGAGTTACCGGGGGGAATTAAATATACCTTGGTGAATGGGCACATTGTTTATGAACGGTGAACTCATTAGCATGGCTTATGTACTAATTTGCAATAATTATTCTATTCGTTTCTAACCCATTATTTGGAGCAACATGTCAAACCCATTACTTGATTTTTCTGGACTGCCTCGTTTTGCAGAAATAAAGAATGAGCATATTACGCCAGCGATTGAGGCGCTGCTGAACGAAAATCGAATGGTGATTGAGAAAGTACGCGCGGGACAAGATATGCCTACGTGGCAGAATTTTGTACAACCGATGGTGGATGCGAGCGAGCGGTTGTCACGAGCTTGGGGACAGGTGTCGCATTTGAATGCCGTGATGAACAGCCCTCAGTTGCGAGAAATCTACAATGCAAATCTCCCGCTCATTACCCAGTTTTATGCAGAGTTATCACAGGATTTATTGTTATTCGAGAAATTTAAGCAGTTACGTGCAAGTGCGGAATTTGGGCATTTAAATCCAGCACGAAAAAAGATTATTGACAATGAATTAAGAGATTTTCGGTTGGGTGGCGCGGAATTACCATCTGACAAGAAGCAAAGGTTTTTACAGATTCAGGAAGCGCTGTCGGGCTTGTCTTCAAAATTCAATGACAATTTGTTGGACGCGACTAATGCCTACTCATTATTGATTGATGATGAGAAAGCCTTATCAGGAATTCCTGCTGATGTTCTGCAAACAGCCAAAGAATTAGCTGAAGAAGATAGCAAAACAGGCTGGAAATTTACTTTGCATATGCCTGCGTATCTTCCCGTGCTGCAATATGCTGACAATCGCGATTTGCGTGAACAGATGTACCGAGCTTACGCCACTCGCGCTAGTGAATTTGATAGCCAGACAGGTGCTGAGCGAGACAATATGCCGCTCATTAACAAGATACTTGATCTTCGTCAGGAAGCGGCACAAATGCTTGGCTATGAGAATTATGCGGAAGTTTCATTGGCGACAAAAATGGCGACATCTCCTCAGCAGGTATTGGATTTTCTGGGTAAATTGGCTGCCAAAGCAAAGCCCTATGCTGAGCAGGATCTTCAAGCACTGAAGCAGTTTGCCGCGGAGAGATTGAATCTGTCGACACTTGAGGCTTGGGATCTGGCTTATGTCAGTGAAAAGTTGCGTGAAGAGCGCTATGCTTTTTCTGATCAGGAGGTTAAGCAATATTTCCCTGAAGATAAGGTCTTGATGGGTATGTTTAAGCTGGTTGAGAGATTATATGGTATTCATATTGTTCCGGCGGCGGCTTCACGGCATGTTCAAAGTTGGCACTCCGATGTGAAGTTTTTCGATATTAACGATGCAAATGGTCAATTAATTGGACAATTCTACCTTGATTTATATGCGCGCCCTACCAAGCGAGGGGGGGCTTGGATGGACGATGCCGTAACGCGTCGGCGAATTGAGAATCAACGCACGGGAAATCATGACATACAAATACCAGTTGCTTATCTGACTTGTAATTTTTCAGCGCCTGTAACTATTAATAATCAGCTGCGCCCGGCTTTATTTACACACAATGAAGTGATTGTATTGTTCCACGAATTTGGGCATGGATTACATCATCTATTGACGCAAGTCGAAGATTTGGGAGTGTCAGGCATCAACGGTGTTGAATGGGATGCGGTAGAGTTGCCCAGTCAGTTTATGGAAAATTTTTGTTGGGAATGGGATGTGCTTGCCGGCATGACTCAGCATGTCGATACAGGTGTATCATTGCCCAGGGCACTATTCGATAAGATGATGAAAGCTAAGAATTTTCAAAGTGGATTGCAGATGTTACGGCAAATTGAGTTTGCTCTGTTTGATATGCATATACATTTTGATTTCAAACCCAGTGGCAATAAAACAGTGATTCAACTGCTCAATGATATTCGTAAAACTGTCGCTGTGATTATCCCACCTGACTTCAATCGTTTTCCAAATAGTTTTGCACATATTTTTGCTGGAGGCTATGCCGCAGGTTATTACAGTTATAAATGGGCAGAGGTGTTATCTGCGGATGCTTATAGTATGTTTGAAGAAACAGCTTCAGACGGAGTAGTCAACGCGGCAACAGGTGCACGTTTCCTAGAAGAAGTACTTGCAAAGGGAGGAAGCCGGTCCGCATTGGAATCATTCGTTGCATTTCGAGGGCGCGAACCGGAGTTGGACGCATTGTTGCGCCATAATGGGATGGAAATTGCTTGATTGTTAAGTTATATTCTCTGGCTATTTAGCTATAATTAACTTTGAATTGTATAGATGCGGTTGTAAAGTACCATGAGTGATTTGTCGTATATCTGGGACTTGATGCTTGTTTTAATGATGGCTTTTTAATTATCGTGTGTAGTATCATTTATGGATGTCAGAAAAAGTAGCGCTTGGTAACAAAGCCTGTTGAGGCTATTTTTTATCAATGTGGCAAGATTCATGAATTTTTTTAAAATAAATAAAAATATGACTAATTTTATCCGCTTCAAAGTAACTGTGATTCTGATGCTAGGTTTATTGTTAACGGGTTGTGCGTCAACAAATACAAATAATCAGAAAGACTATCGGGATCCACTGGAGCCTATGAATCGTGCCGTTTTTAATTTTAATGAAATGGTCGATAACAACATATTAGAACCGGTCGCTAGAGGATATAAGAAGATTACACCGGATCCCATTGAATTGGTGGTTGGCAATTTCTTCTCCAATTTAAATGATGTCGTGGTATTAACTAATTCCATTCTGCAATTGAATTATGAAAGTGCACTTGCCAGCAGTGGACGGCTATTAATTAACACGACTTTCGGTATATTCGGGATGATTGACATTGCTAGTGATATTAGTGCTGCGAGCGATATTAATCTGACTAAGCGGAATGAGGATTTTGGACAAACATTGGGACGGTATGGTGTCGGTAGTGGACCTTATATAGTGTTGCCATTCTTGGGGCCAAGTTCCTTACGTGATACGGTGGGAATTGGAGTTGATGGTTTCTTTATGGATCCTGTTACACAAGGGATAACAGGAATTTTCTTGAAAGATGTTGCTTTACTTAATTCGGTGGCTTTGCGACTTCCCGTTGCAACAGGTAGGACGATCAATACACGAGCACAATTATTGGATGCAGAGAAAACATTGGAAGAAGCAGCATTGGACAAATATGAGTTTATGCGTGATGCATATATCCAAAGAAGAACTAGCTTAATTAATAATACAGATACTAAAGAAGTTAAATAGAAAGCAAGAGAGGAGTCTTTCTGGAAGCATTTTGTGGATTAACTACCGCTCTTCATTATTGTAGGCGTCCATGAGAAAGTTAAATCAAGACAATATCTGCGCGGATTGACATCTTTTATTGAAGAAATCCAATTTTTAAAAAAGGCACATTGATGGAAGAAATTTTCTTCAAGTCAATGTGCATTTTATTTATAGACTATTAGAAATAGTTAGCAATAATGAAAAGATTTCAATGTAACTTATGTGGATTTATTTATGATGAATCGACGGGTGATCCAGAACACGGTATTAAAGCTGGAACTCGTTGGGAAGATGTGCCAGAAGATTGGACTTGCCCGGAATGCGGAGTGAGTAAAGCAGATTTTGAAATGGTGGAGATTTAAGCGATGGGTAATGCGGTGGTAATTATAGGCAGTGGATTGGCTGGGTATGCCGTAGCGCGTGAGCTGCGAAAATTAGATTCAAGTATTCCCATTACTATGATATCAGCTGATCATGGTGGTTTTTATTCCAAGCCTATGTTGTCCAATGCGCTATCTACGGGTAAAACACCCGAGTCTATTTTAAATGGCGATGCAGTTCAGATGGCAGCGCAATTGAAAATTGCCATTCGTCCACATTGCCGGGTAGTTGCTATTAATCAAGCTCAAAATACGCTGACATTAGTTGATGGTGAGGAAATATTCTACGACCAACTGGTTTTTGCATTGGGTGCAGACCAAATACGTTTGCCATTGCAGGGTGATGGTGTGGCGAAGGTATTAACAGTAAATGATCTTGATGATTATCAAAACTTCCGTGATGTGATAAAAGACAAAAAACGGATTAGTATTATTGGCGCGGGTTTGATTGGTTGTGAATTTGCAAACGACCTGGTTACTGCAGGTTATCAGGTGGATGTGATCGATATCAGTGCTCAGCCTTTAGGTCGACTTTTGCCTTCGGCGGGCGGTGTATTTTTGCAACAAAAATTAGAAGCTGCTGGTGTGATTTTTCATTTGGATACAGCCACTCAATCGATCAATCAAATTGATGAGCATTTGCATTTGATATTGACCAATGGAGACTCGATTGAGTCGGATATAGTCCTCTCTGCTGTAGGATTGCGTCCTCGAACTCAACTTGCAGAGGCAGCCGGTATTCAGATTAATCGGGGGATTTTGGTTAATCGTCTACTACAAACCCAGTGTCTCAATATTTATGCACTGGGTGATTGTGCAGAAGTTGAAGGTAAGATCCTACCTTTTGTGATGCCGATTACACATGCTGCTCGAGCTTTGGCTGCAACACTTGCGGGTAATCCAACACCGGTTGTTTATCCGGCAATGCCAGTAATGGTCAAAACTCCGGCATGTCCTACCGTGGTTTCTCCACCTGATTTGGGTGCTATTGGGGAGTGGCAAGTTGAGACAGATGAAGACGGAGTGAAAGCACTTTTTAAGGATGAAGCAGGTAATTTGTTAGGTTTTGCATTATTAGGTGTTGCAACCAAGGAGAAGAATAATCTGACTCCCCAATTACCTTTCATCTTGAAATGAAGAAAATACTTTTTTGAACGATCAATTTCTCTTGTTGATAGTTAAATTACACTCTGAGTATCAGTAATTATGAAATTTTTATTTGATCTTTTTCCGGTAGTTTTGTTTTTTCTGGCTTTTAAAGTCTATGATATTTTTGTTGCAACCGCTGTAGCAATGGCGGCTGCAGTACTGCAAATTGGCTGGCTTTGGTTTCGCCGTCATCAAGTTGACAAAATGATGTGGATAAATCTAGCGGTCATTGTTGTTTTTGGAGGAGCAACATTAGTATCCCAGGATGAGACATTCATTAAATGGAAGCCGACAGTTTTGTATTGGTTGATTGCAACTGTTTTATTGATTTCAAATCAATTCTTCAAAAAGAATTTAATTCAAGCTATGCTGGAAAAGCAGATGAGTTTGCCTTTTTTCGTTTGGAATAAACTCAATCTGGGTTGGATAGGTTTTTTTATGTCCATGGGTTGTATCAATATTTATGTCGCATTTAATTTTCCAATCGATACGTGGGTTACATTTAAATTATTTGGTGCTACCGGATTAATGCTTGTTTTTATTGTGTTGCAAGTAATAATGCTGGGAAAATATTTGAAAGATACGGTGCCCATAGTAATTGAAAATGAAATAATTCATACGCCGAGCAATCAAGATGGACAATCGAAGGTGAGCAAAGAGCAATGATGTTATATGTCATAAATGGTGAAGATGTGCCAAACAGCTTAGAGAAAAGAATGGCGGTGCGTTCGGAGCATCTGAAAAGAATTCAAGCGCTGCAGGAAGAGGGGCGTCTCATTTTGGCAGGACCTTATCCCGCTATAGACAGTCACGATCCTGGTACAGCAGGTTTTTCCGGGAGCCTGATTGTGGCGGAATTTGAATCTTTAGAAGCTGCGCAGGCTTGGGCTGATGCAGATCCATATGTCAGTACAGGCATCTATAAATCCGTGACTGTAAAACCTTTCAAAAAGGTATTACCCGCATAAGGGGATTGTAATTGTTAATAACAACTGATTACGTTCCATTGTAAATGACGGCATGTAGTGATTCACGTCAATTAAGTTAAAGCGTATACTTTCTCTCTGTCAGCAAGTATATTCTGGTGAATATAAATTTTATCCAAATCACAAAAAAGGAAATTCCATGCGTTTGACGAAATTTTCACAAGTAATGATAGTTAGTATTTTTGGCTTGGTTACTATGGCAGCTCAAGCCCAATCAACAGGGGTGGTAGCTAAAGTGAATGGTGTAGAGATTCCGCAATCGCGTCTGGAACTCATGGTGAAAGCAAATGTTGCGCAGGGTCAGCAAGACGGTCCAGAAATGAGAAAAGCTTTGCGTGAGAACCTGATTGCTGAAGAAATTCTGGCGCAAGAAGCAGTCAAAAAAAGATTGGATCTTGATCCCGATGTAGTTACACAACTTGCGATGTCTCGCCAAGCAGTGTTGGTCAGAGCTTACCAAGCTGACTACATACGAAATAACGCAGTTAGTGAGGATACTTTACGTAAGGAATATGATGTTCTTAAAGTACAGATGGGCGATAAAGAATATAAGGCACGTCATATACTTGTAGAAACGGAAGCAGAAGCTAAGGATATTATTGCCAAACTCAAGAAAGGCACAAAATTCGCTAAACTGGCCGAAGAAAAATCACTTGACGATGGTAGCAAGGAAAATGGTGGTGAATTAAACTGGAGTCCACCAGCAGCGTATGTAAAACCTTTTGCTGATGCATTGGTAAGCTTATCAAAAGGGAAGGTAACGCAGCAGCCTGTTCAAACTTCTTTTGGTTGGCATGTTATAGAACTCATGGATGTTCGTACGATGCAAGTGCCTCCATTTGAGGAAGTGAAGCAAAATATACAGCAACGCATATTGCAACGTGAATTTGCAAATGTTGTGCAAGACCTGCGTAGTAAAGCAAAGGTAGAATAATTCTGTTTTTTTATGAATTGCCACGTGTAGAATAATTGCTAGGGTTGTGTCATGGCAATTTTTTCTACACGTGGGGCTAGTGCACATAGTAACTCATAACTGGTTGTGCCTGCCTGATGAGCGACTTCATCAACCGGCATTCCATTTCCCCAAAGAATCACCGGGCTATTGAGCTCGACATCTCTAATCTCAGTTAAATCTATGGCTAGCATATCCATGGATATCCGGCCCAATAGCCGACTTCGCTGATTGTTGACTAATACAGGTGTATTGGTTGGCGCATGTCGTGGATATCCGTCTGCGTAACCACATGCCACAACGCCGATGCGCATTGGGCGATCGGCCTGGAAAAGTCCGTGATAGCCCACTCTATCGCCAATTTTTAAATCGTGAATGGCAATAATTTTGCTCGATAGAGTCATCACTGGCTTTAAATTAAGCTCTGATGCAGTTTTATCGGCAAAGGGAGAAGCGCCATATAGCATGATGCCCGGGCGCACCCAGTCGGCATGAGTTACGGGGTAGCGTATGATAGCCGCTGAATTTGCAAGTGAATGCGGATACTTGTGATTTTGCGTAATGGCTTCAAAGTATTGTAGTTGTTGAAATACTTCATCTTCCTCCAAAGGATCATCGGCACTTGCAAAGTGTGTCATCAATGTGATGCTGTCGATGCCTGGGTGGTCTGTCAGCGCCTTCATGATTTGTGGAAATTGCTCGGGCGCCAGTCCTAAACGATTCATTCCAGTATTGATTTTTAGAAACAAATCCAGGTTGTGATGCTTTGAATCTGACAACATGGCAATTTGTTCGCTATGGTGAATAACAGCGCTTAGACGATATTGCTCAAATAAAGCTAATTCTTCTGTAGAGAAAAAACCCTCCAAGAGAAGAATGGGTTGTTGATAACCGGCGTCACGTAGAGATATCGCTGCATCTAATTCTAACAGCGCAAATCCATCGACATCTTTTAGAGCGCTTGCAGTATGCAATAATCCATGACCATAAGCATCTGCTTTGACGACAGCCATGATGCGAGAACAAGGAACATATTGACGAACTACGCCTAAGTTATGTGCTAGAGCAGAAAGATCGATAAAAGCTTGAGTAGGGCGAGGCATTAATTTTATGTCCAGAATAAGCGGATGCGAGTATTATTCACAAAACTTTTTATAATAATCTAAATTCGGTAAGCTGCATTTAATTTTGTTGTCATCATCTAAGCATAAACTACATATATGCATGGTTTCATATAGGATTAAATGAATGATTAAAGTCGTCAGCGATTTATTAGTAAATAGTTTCAAGGCAAAAAGATGATTTTGTGGCTAAGAATTTGGGAAATATAACTTAAACCTAATAAGGAAATGGCTTGGAACGCGGTTTTTATACGATTATGGCGGCGCAATTCTTTTCTTCTCTGGCAGATAATGCATTGTTGGTTATCGCGATTGCATTGTTAATTGATTTGCATGCTCCCGCCTACTTAACACCCATGCTGAAGTTTGTGTTTGTGTTGTTCTATGTCATTCTTGCTCCTTTTGTGGGTGCCTTTGCTGATTCCATGCCCAAGGGACGCGTCATGTTTATTAGCAATACTATCAAAATCACCGGTTGCGGATTATTGTTTTTCGCCATGCATCAATATCACGCATTAGCTGCCTATGCAGTTGTAGGCTTGGGTGCCGCTGCCTATTCACCGGCTAAATATGGCATTTTGACTGAGTTACTGCCCCCGGAAAAGCTGGTAATCGCGAATGGTTGGATTGAAGGACTTACGGTAGCTTCTATCGTATTAGGCACGGTATTGGGAGGTGTTCTGATTACCCCTGCCGTAGCGAATGTTCTCATGGGATTTGATTTTCCATTCATTGATACAGGAATTGATAGCGCATTGGAAGTCAGTATTTTGTTGGTTGCTATCATTTATGCGATTGCAGCATTATTCAATCTGTATATTCCTAATACCGGTGTAGATCACCGTATTCCCAAGAAGAATCCATTTTATCTGATCCATGAATTTAGACATTGTGTGAAGCTGTTATGGACAGACAAACTCGGACAGATATCACTGGCTGTAACAACTTTATTCTGGGGGGCAGGCGCAACACTACAGTTTATTGTGCTGAAATGGGCTGAAGTGGCAATGAATTATCCTCTGAACCAGGCTGCTCAACTACAAGGTGTGGTGGCTGTGGGTATTGCAATAGGTGCAATCATGGCCGCCCGATGGGTTTCATTAAGACAATCAGTCAAAGTCATTCCGCTAGGTATTGCGATGGGGATTGTTGTGATGGCCATGATTTTAGTGAAAGATTTATGGATTGCAATTGCATTGTTGATGCTAATCGGTGGGTTGGCAGGATTCTTTGTTGTTCCGATGAATGCGCTATTGCAGCATCGTGGACATATTCTGATGGGGGCGGGGCATTCCATTGCAGTGCAAAATTTCAATGAAAATTTGAGTATTCTGCTGATGCTGTCACTGTACGCTGCACTGATATTGCTCGATGTGCATATCTATGTCGTGATCGTCGCTTTTGGATTATTTGTATCTGTGATGATGGCCTTAATTCGGAAGTGGCATCTGTTGAATCAAAGCAAGGAAGATTCATTGCATCTGATTGGTGAAAATAAGAAACACTAATATCGTTAAACTAATTTTGTAAGCTTCCTATGATGAATATCTATCTGAGTGATTGCATGGTTGATTGAGCAAAACATAAATCTTTCCAAGCTTTGGCTTTTTCTGGAAGAGCGCGCAATAAATAAGCGGGATGGTAAGTAACAATCAAGGGTATACCGGAGTAATGATGGATTTTTCCGCGTAAGTTGGAAATACTGTCTTCACTTCCAAGAAGATTTTGTGCGGCGACTTTTCCCAGTGCAACAATGAGTTTGGGGTTGATTAATTCAATTTGCCGCGTCAGGTATGGCTCGCACTGTCGAGCCTCGCCCGAACTTGGGTTTCTATTGTTGGGCGGGCGGCATTTGACAATATTGGTAATATAAACTTGATCGCCCCGTTTCAGCCTGATGGCCGCCAACATTTGATCAAGCAGCTTGCCGGCTTGTCCTACAAATGGTTCGCCGATTGCATCTTCTCTTGCACCTGGTCCTTCTCCGACAAAGAGCCAGTTCGCATTTTCATCGCCGACACCAAATACCGTGTGTGTTCGTGTTTGACTTAATGGACATGACATACAACCGGATACTGCTGATTTTAGTTGATCCCAATTCATCAAATGAATTGGTTGGGAATCCTGAGTATCTTTTGTGACGTCAGCAGGCGGCAGTATCGAACCTTTAATTTCAGTGAGTGATGATGCGGAAATTTCGTTCTGCTCTGAGGTATCTGATTTTAAATGCCATATAGGCGAGAGACCTAATTCTCTCAATAATTGTTTACGCCGCTTGTTCATAGCATTAATTGCATGACTAGTGCATCTTCTCGTCCACACATGGCCGGATAATATCCTTTGCGCGTAGCAATATGTTGAAAACCCATTTGTTTATAGAGCTGCGCAGCGCCGTGATTTGATTCCCGGACATCCAGGAATATTGATTTTGCATGATTTTCCTGGGCAAGCTGAATGAAATGATGCAGTAATCTTCTTCCCCAGCCTTTTTTCTGCCAATTGGCGGCGATACCAAGCGTAAGCACATGCGCTTCTTCTGGGCTCATCATCATGATTCCATATCCAAACAGGATATTGTCTTGTTCCAGTACGTGGCATAAATATCCGGTTTTGAGTGAATCTGCAAAGTTACCCAGTGACCAAGGAAAAAGAAAAATTTCACGTTCAATTTGGATAATCCGATCTAGATCTGAAGACTGCATTTTTCTGATCTCAGCTCTTCCGGGCGATGGAATATTCATCGTTCGTTTTCCTTTAATGCTACTTTGTTACGGATATAAACAGGCGCTGCATTGGCTGGTTCAGTGTCAGTGCCATCAGTAAATTTGGGGATTGCCAGTTGTGCTATTTCACGTGCATGCGGGTGATGTCCAAAGTGAATCTGGTGAATATTTTTAGTATAAATTATCGACAACTCTTGAGTATAAGCATCAAAACCACTACCACATCCATGCCATTCGTCACCTACCACTGAAGGGGCTTGTTGAGGGTGGCATAGCATCGGTGGGCTAATGGCTTGCCAGCAGTGCTGAGCTAGTCGCTGATAGGCCGCATGATAAATCTCACCCATGCGGGCATCAAGTGCCGCAATGATTTTTTGTTCACCAGTTTGCTGGGCAATCGCTTCTAGCGTACTGACACCTACAATAGGAAGATTAGTGGCAAATGCTAGGCCTTGGGCGACTCCACAAGCTATGCGGAGCCCTGTAAAGGAGCCAGGGCCTGCGCCAAAAGCGATACCATCTAATTGTGCCAGTGTGAGTTCTGCATCCGCCAATATTTCTTGAACCATAGGCAATACAATTTCAGAATGCCGACGCTCGGCAAGAATCTCCTGAGTGAGTATTTTGTCATCAAGGTAAAGTGCAACAGAGCAGAATTCAGTAGACGTTTCGAGGGCGAGAATTTTCAAGATAATATAAATGGATAAAATAGGATAAAGTTTGCTTTGATGGTAATTGAGTAATGATTAAAAAGTTATTTTGCTTCCATTTCACAAGAAACCACTGGTCATTTCAAGAACCATTGTGCCAATGGAATGTAATTGATGCCCTGATTAGTTTGTTTCGACTGTACGAGAAACCACTCGTTGACATGCCATTGAATGGGTTGGGGCAGTTCAATCCTTGCTGGACGCGTCGCCTTTCTGATGAGTGTAATGTGTGGTTTAAAAGTGCGTTCGTCGAATAAGAATTCGGCTTCTGACAATTTCCCCTTGATTGAATCGACAAGTGAAAATAGTTCATTGGGAAATCGCTTTGCTTGCATATAAATAATTTGGCTTTTTTTCCAATAACCAATTACCTCTAAACTTATTTCAAATTCCTTTTCTGAAATAGCCTTCATAGCTTCTTGCAGGGGTTCAATGCGGTGAATGCTTACATTTCCTAGAAATAGCAATGTGAGATGCAGGTGTGTTTTTTTTACTTTGTATCCTCCACAGATCGGCTCGAGCAGTTCAGTCTGCCGAGTCAATTGATCTTGCGCAGCTTGATTCGGAAAAATAGCAAAAAATACCCGAAGGGGCCTGCCAGCAATATGACTGCACCGGCCAATCAATCTAGCCTACATCCGCTCAATTAAGCATACAGCTTCTGCCACAATACCTTCTTGACGACCAATTGCACCTAGCCGCTCGGCAGTTTTAGCTTTGATGTTGATATTGCTGATGTGAATATTGAGGTCTTGTGCAATGTTAGAAATCATGGCAGGAATATGAGGTGCCATTTTCGGCGCTTGAGCAATAATAGTGGCATCAATATTGATGATTTTGTACTCATTGCTTTCTAATAAGCTATGTACATTGCGCAGTAATACGCGGCTATCGATATTTTTATAGCGTGGATCCGAATCAGAAAAGTGTTTGCCGATGTCCCCTAGCGCTGCAGCACCGATCAGTGCATCACAAATTGCATGAAGTAATACATCAGCATCAGAATGGCCTAGCAACCCTTTGTCATAGGGGATCGTTACTCCACCAATAATCAATTGACGACCTTCAACCAGTTGATGTACATCAAAGCCTTGTCCGATTCTGATTGTGCTCATGGATTATTCCTTTTTTGTATGATTAATTCTGCTAGGGCCAGATCTTGGGGATAAGTCACTTTGAAGTTGTAAGTATCGCTGAGTACCAGTTTAGGTTGCAGTCCCATGGCTTCAACGGCGCTGGCGTCATCGGTTATATTCATTGTGTTGTGCAATGCTTTAGTGAGTAGATCGTATCTAAACATCTGAGGTGTTTGCGCTTGCCATAGATTTTCCCTAGATTCGGTATGCGCAATTCGGTCTTGAGTGTTACTGCGCTTTAATGTATCGGCTACGGGTACCGCCAGTAATCCGCCGACTTTGTCATTGGCTAATTCATTGATTAATTTATCTAGCTGAGTTTGAGTTAAGCAAGGTCGTGCAGCATCATGCACTAATATCCAATCGTTTGTATCGACCAGACTCCTTTGTTTTGCGGTGATAAGCCCATTTAATACACTTTCTGCTCTAGTGGCTCCGCCACAGTTAAGTACAATGAGTTTTTCTGAAAACTCTGACCAATTATATTTGACCCATTCATCATCGCTAGGAGTGAGTATGACAAAAATATGGCTTATCCAGTGGTTTTGATATAGCGTGTTGATTGCATGGTATATCATTGGCCTACTATTTAATGACAAATATTGTTTGGGTAATTCGTTACCCATGCGAGAACCGGAACCAGCTGCTGGGATTAAAGCAAGAAACTTTGACATCGTTGAGCTTGTGAAATGATTGGTTAGAAAATTGAATTTAAAAATAGAGTCTGCAGAATAATAAGTATTAGAAATAGATTATATGTATTTTTTAAATCAGGAGTTCAGAAATCATGAATTCTGAGCATGGGATTTTAATATTGTATTAGAAGGAAAGATGGTTGATCTAAGATAATGGTAGGTATACAAAAAATTCGGGTTGACTTATGGGTATAATTAATAAACTAAATTTAAGGTAAATATAATGGAAGCAGAACAAATTAATGCCATCTCAAATCACCTTCAGGGCTTGGATAATCGGGCCAGTGAATTACGGAGGTTGCTTTGACTTCGATGAGAAACAAATACGACTAAGCGAATTAAATCGATTACTTGAAGATCCGACTATTTGGAATGACAGTAAACGTACTCAAGAAATAGGTCGGGAAAAAAAACTACTCGAAGATACTGTTGTGACATTGGGGAAAATGGAACAACAGCTGCAAGATGCGCAGGAATTATTTGATCTGGCCAGGAGCGAATCAGATGATGAGGCGCTAAAAAGTATTTCTGCTGATGTCAATAACGTTGAAAAAGTAATCGCTGATTTGGAGTTTCGACGCATGTTCTCGGATCCTATGGATCCTAACAATTGCTTTGTAGATATACAATCAGGATCTGGAGGGACGGAAGCGCAAGATTGGGCCGCGATGCTTGAACGTATGTATCTGCGATATTGTGAGCGGCAGGGACTGAATGTGGAAGTGCTAGAGGAATCTCCTGGAGATATTGCAGGTATTAAAAGTGCCAGTTTGAAAGTCACGGGTGAATATTCTTATGGCTACCTGCGAACCGAAACAGGGGTGCACCGCCTAGTAAGGAAGTCACCATTCGATTCTGGCAATAGGCGGCACACTTCTTTTGCGAGTGTATTCGTGTACCCTGAAATCGATGATACGATCGAGATAGAAATTAATCCGGCAGATTTAAGGATTGACACATTCCGAGCATCGGGAGCCGGTGGACAGCATATCAATAAAACAGATTCTGCTATTCGTATTACTCATAATCCAACGGGAATAGTGGTGCAGTGTCAAAGTGGGCGTTCACAGCATCGTAATAAAGCAGATGCGCTTGCAATGCTAAAATCCAAATTATATGAAGCTGAATTGCGTAAGCGCAATGATGAGAAGCAAGCGATAGAAGAAACAAAAACAGATATTGGTTGGGGGCATCAAATCAGATCCTATGTGCTGGATCAATCGCGCATAAAGGATTTGCGAACAAATCTTGAGGTAGGTAATACCCAAAGTGTTCTTGATGGGGATCTGAATGATTTTATAGAAGCGAGTCTCAAACAAGGTGTCAGATAAAAGATGCAATATAAAAAATGAAAGTGAGCGATTGTATTTAAATGTTTTTCTAAATAATCTAGGTTGCGGGAGCTATTAAAAGGTGAATTAAATGAAGATGCATCGAGGAAATACTTGACCATCTGCGTAGACACTGTATAATTCTGTTCTTCGCTGCTTAGCGAGAATTAAAAAGTGTTAATGTTCTTTAAAAAAATACAATCGATAGGTGTGGGTACTTAATAAGAGAAAGATTTGAAATATAATCTAAAATAAATAAGTATTCGCAAGAAATAAATTGGAATTAATTTGGTTTTTTCCAATAAAACGTCAAGCGAGAGTTTTAACAGAATTAAACTTAAGAGTTTGATCCTGGCTCAGATTGAACGCTGGCGGCATGCTTTACACATGCAAGTCGAACGGCAGCACGGGTGCTTGCACCTGGTGGCGAGTGGCGGACGGGTGAGTAATACATCGGAACGTATCCTAAAGTGGGGGATAACGCATCGAAAGATGTGCTAATACCGCATACACTCTGAGGAGGAAAGTAGGGGATCGAAAGACCTTATGCTTTTGGAGCGGCCGATGTCTGATTAGCTAGTTGGTAAGGTAATGGCTTACCAAGGCAA
>CADEDO010000010.1 GCA_902826115.1 uncultured Nitrosomonas sp. | reverse complement strand
GTGACCATCGGCGGATAGTTCCAGCATGCAGCTACTGGCAGACACGGCTTCCATGCGCGCTGCCATCTCCATGGCGGTTAACTTGGTATCAGTGATGTCATTGCAATATTTCACGACTCGAATAGGTTGTCCGTAAAGATCGAGAATTGGGTTGTAGGTAGCTTGAATCCAGATCCGCTTGCCGTTTTTGCCGAAGCGCAGGTATTCTCCCGAGTCGAATTCCCCCTTGCCAAGTTTCTGCCAAAAGGCACGATAAGCACCGCTACCGGCTTCTTCTTTGCAAATAAACATGCGGTGATGTTGTCCCTTGATTTCTTCCAGCGCGTAGCCAGTAAGTTTCAGGAAATTTTCATTGGCATCCAGAATGTTGCCAGCCAGATCGAATTCGATGATGCCCTGCGAGCGCGATATGGCGGCGACCTTACCTTCATTGGACAGCGATGATTGTTTTGCACCAGTGATGTCGCTCGCAAACTTGATGACTTTGAATGGCTTGCCATCTGCGTCCAGGATCGGTGTATAAGTGGCTTGTAGCCACACTGGCCGTCCGTGCCGGTTCAGGCGCATGAATTCTCCTTGCTTGGATAGACCGGCGCGCAGGTCATTCCACCAGGCTTCATACTCCGGGCTTTGTGCATAGGTTTCGCAGCAGAATAGGCTGTGATGCTGTCCGACCACTTCCTGCAACGTATAATCGACTGCCTCGAGGAATTTGTCATTGGCAGTCAGCACTTTGCCATCCAGATCAAATTCGATCACCGCTTGCGTACGATTGATGGCCTCTATTTTTCCATCGTCTTCGAGCGATTTGGTTTTTGCTGCCGTGATGTCGCTGGCTACCTTGATCACTTTGTACGGTTTGCCGTTGGCATCCAGCACCGGATTATAGCTGGCCTGGATATATACATCCCGTCCGTCCGCGGCGATGCGGCGGAATTCACCATTGGCGAATTTACCAGCGCGTAGATTTGCCCATAATGCTTTGTATTCATCGTTTTCGATAGCGCGGGCAACGCACAGCTGGCTGTGGTGCTTACCCACCAGATCTTCCATAGCATAGCCGAACAGTGTGAGGAAATTGTCGTTGGCGGTCAGTATCGTGCCATCGAGATTGAATTCGATGATGGCTTGGCTGCGCGCGATGGCGCTGTACGCATGAGTGAAATTTTGTTGATCGGCCTCTGACAAGGTTTGCGCTTTATTGGACGGTAAAGCTGACATTTTTTTTGAATCTCCTTTCCTTAGATAATGGTGCAATAGGCACGGCATTCTGCTAGTTCTTATTTCGACAGGGATTAAGTTTATTTGAGCTTGAACTGAAGAGGTTTTATCGGTCTTTTCTTCGAATTGACGTAACGAGCACGCATCTCAATCCAATTTTTCCAAGCATCACCGAACCTATGGTAATGAGATAGGTGTGTGGGTGGTTTTGAAGAATTTTTGTCTAATTTATAACCAATTAAAGCTAAGAACCACCTATTCCAGTCCGCCTTAACTTCCCAAGCTTCCTGGGTAAATCATGAAATCAATCATGCGTGCAGTATGGATTCATATTAAAATCGCGCTTCCGTTAAATTCTGAAGCCGAAACATGCATCCTATGCTAACCATCGCGGTGAAAGCCGCGCGCCGTGCAGGCAATATCATCAATAAAGCATCACTCAATCTGGACTTGCTCAATGTGTCGAAAAAATCGCACAGTGATTATGTGAGCGAAGTGGATGGTGCGGCCGAAGATGCCATTATTAAAATCCTATTAACGGCTTATCCTGATCACGCAATTCTGGCAGAGGAAAGCGGACGTCAGGGCGATCACAAGAAATCCGAATATCAATGGATCATCGATCCTTTGGATGGTACTACCAATTTCTTGCATGGGTTTCCCAAGTATTCCGTTTCCATTGCACTTAAGCATAAAGGCGTGCTGACCTTTGCCGTGGTTTACGATCCCACCAATAATGAATTATTTACTGCCAGCCGTGGTGGCGGGGCTTACCTGAATGATCACCGCATCCGCGTCAGTAAACGCACTCGTCTTGAGGATTGCTTGATTGGCACTGGATTTCCATTTCGCGATTTGACTCACATGGATGCTTACTTTGCCATGTTCAAGGATATTGTGCCGCGCACCGCGGGGATTCGTCGCCCGGGATCGGCTGCGCTCGATCTGGCTTATGTAGCGGCAGGACGCTACGATGGTTTCTGGGAAATAGGCTTGGCTCCTTGGGATATGGCAGCTGGTTGCTTGTTGATTACTGAGGCCGGTGGATTGGTCGGTGATTTGGAAGGAAATGAAACACAGTTGGAAAGCGGTCAAATCATTGCAGGGAATCCAAAAATATTCGGACAATTGCTGCAAGTGATCGCTCCCCATTTGACGCCTGAATTGATTGAAATTCAGCGCGCTGCCAAATCTTCCTAGCAGGGCGGGGCATGCAAATCAGCAATTGAGTGCTATAGGTTCGGCAGCTTGATTCCTCTGCCTTATCCTTAGATAGAGACTGATAATGAGGTGTGATGTGAGTGATAAAACAATGTTTCTACTTATGTTTCTGGTTTCTTCCGCGTTGTTGATCTATGTGGAAATCTCAGAAAATGACAAGCGGGAACCTGAATGTGAAGCAGGCAAAGATTCATCCATGCTCTCAGCCGAGTGTACGGAGCGGCTGCAGAAAGAAGAGATTAAGCCTGAGCATTGAGCCAGCAACGAAAGTAATGGCCTTATGCATCTTCTCTGGGGGATACAGACGCTGATCGCAATTCAGCGATTGGGTGCTTCTTCAGGTTCTTCCAAAGGCAAATCCTGATTTCTTTCGCTCGCATCAATCAAGGATCTCATCTCTTCCAACGGTGGAAGCTCTTCCAAAGAGCGCAGATTTAAATCATCCAGGAAATGCTGGGTAGTCGCAAACAACGCCGGTTTACCAGGCACATTGCGATGCCCGACCGCATCAATCCAGCCACGCGCAGTGAGTGTTTTCAGCACCGAACTGGATACGCCGACACCGCGTATTTCCTCAATATCGCCGCGTGTGACCGGTTGGCGGTAGGCGATGATGGCGAGTGTTTCCAGCACTGCGCGTGAGTAACGCGGATTCTTCTGCGGAGTTAGTCGATCCAGATAGGGTTGCATCTCCGCTGTGGTCTGAAAACGCCATCCGCTCGCTACTGTTACCAATTCAACGCCCCGATGCCTCCATTGTGCGCGCATTTCTTCCAATAAATTGGAGAGCAATGCGGCGCTCAATTCCTGATTGAATAGTTTTCTCAATTCTGCAATAGGCAAAGGTTCCTGCGTGGTCAGCAAAGCGGCTTCCAAAATTTGCTTTATTTTCTCGGTA
Organism: uncultured Nitrosomonas sp.; assembly: GCA_902826115.1. Classification (GTDB taxonomy): domain Bacteria; phylum Pseudomonadota; class Gammaproteobacteria; order Burkholderiales; family Nitrosomonadaceae; genus Nitrosomonas. Next base: position 65,798 of record CADEDO010000010.1, on the reverse strand, counting down.
CTCAGTGAATCCGATGTACCGGGTTGATCAAGCGGCGTTAAGGGAGCGGACATAAATCATTCCAAAAGCTTGTGACTGGGAAATTTCTATCAGCAATTCCTTGGCCAGTTCCAAAATGGCCAGAAAGGTGACAACCACTTCAGCAACCGTTGCCATAGGGCTGAATAAATCATAAAACTCAACTTGTTCCTGTCCGCGCAAATCGCGCAGAACCTGGCTCATATAAGCGCGCACAGACAGGGTTTCGCGCTTGACCTGATGGTGACGATTGATTTTTGCGCGCGCCAGAATGGTTACCCAGGCGTGGCGCAAATCATCCAGGTTGATGTTAGGCAATGATTGCGCGACGGTTTGTTCCATCCATACCTGAATCACAGCGAAGTCGCGCTCAGCCTGCGGCAGTTCATTGAGGCGCATGGCAGCTTTTTTCATTTGCTCGTATTCGAGCAAGCGTCGCACCAGTTCGGCGCGCGGATCGTGTTCTTCTTCTTGCGTCTCTGTTTTTGGGCTGGGTAGCAGCATGCGTGACTTGATCTCGATCAGTAGTGCCGTCATGAGTAGATATTCAGCGGCCAATTCCAGTTGATCAACGCGCATCATGGCAACGTAAGCCATGTATTGCTTGGTGAGCTCGGCCATCGGAATATCCAGAATTTCCAGATTATGCTTGCGGATCAGGTACAGCAGCAAATCCAGTGGGCCTTGAAAGGTATCCAGAAAAACTTCGAGCGCATCCGGCGGGATATACAAATCCTGCGGGATCTCCATCAGGGGCTCGCCGCAGATTTTTGCTATCGGTTGTATCTCAACAGAATCAATGACAAAATTCACTGCGGCTGAGGATAGTTTGGGGTTTGTACATCATTGCCAGAATGCGGGAGCGTGTCAGGAATAACTCAGTCCCATGGCTTCGCGAATATCACGCATGGTTTCTTCCGCCAATTTATTGGCTTTCTCGCAACCATCGGCAATGATATTGCGCACCAACGTGGGATCTTCCTCATACTTCATGATGCGTTCATACATCGGTGCTTGCTCAGCCAGAATCGCATCAATGACGGGCGATTTGCAATCCAGGCAACCAATTTCCGCATTCCGGCAACCGCGTTGCACCCATTCGCGCGTGTTGTCATCGGAATAAACCAGATGGAATTGCCAGACCGGGCAGCGCTCAGGATCGCCCGGATCGCTGCGTCGCACGCGAGCGGGATCGGTTGGCATGGTGCGGATTTTCTTTCGGATACTTTCGGGATCTTCCCGCAAGCTGATGGTGTTGTTATAGGATTTGGACATTTTCTGACCATCCAGCCCGGGCATCCTGGCTGTTTCGGTAAGCAAAGTCTCCGGTTCAGTCAGAATCATCTTGCCACCGCCCTCCAGATACCCAAACAACCGTTCCCGGTCTCCCAGACTCAGATTCTGTTGTTCATTCAGTAATGATTTGGCTTCTTCCAGCGCATTTTCATCGCCCTGTTCCTGATACAGGTTGCGTAGCTCGACATACAATTTTGATTTTTTTGAGCCCAGTTTCTTGATGGCTAATTCGGCTTTTTCTTCAAATCCGACTTCCTTGCCATAAATATGATTGAACCGGCGCGATATTTCTCGCGTGAACTCCAAGTGCGGCGCCTGGTCTTCGCCCACCGGCACCAGATTGGCACGATAGATCAGAATATCCGCGCTTTGCAGCAGGGGATAACCGAGAAAACCATAGGTGCTGAGGTCTTTCTCAGATAATTTTTCCTGTTGATCTTTATAAGTCGGCACACGTTCCAGCCAACCAAGCGGAGTCATCATCGATAGCAACAAATACAATTCTGCATGAGCCGGTACTTTGGATTGAATGAACAATATTGCCTGCGATGGATCCACGCCCGCAGCCAGCCAGTCAATTACCATGTCCCAGACATTTTGCTCGATCATTTCCGGTGTATCGTAATGCGTCGTCAAGGCATGCCAATCGGCGACGAAAAACAGGCATTCATACTGCTGCTGCAGTTTCACCCAATTTTTTAATACGCCATGATAATGTCCTAGATGCAGGCTGCCGGTAGGGCGCATGCCTGATAAAACGCGATCAGCAAACATGTTAATATCCTAAATGTAAACGTTGTTAGCCGGCCGTTGAAAAACTATCTGCGTTGCCGCTACGGTGTTAAAAACAGGCTCAAAATGCTCATTTATTACACATAAACTGCGCTTTTTCGCCTGTTTCTGCCTTGTATCGGCTGCCTCGAAAACGTTTTTCAGCGGCCTGTTAGATATATAAGCCAAAAATGGATACGATCATCAGTTTTGTCCAGGTAACCGCAGGTCCAATCACAGCACCCAGCACGCCGCTGAATAACAGTCCCAGTAATATCATAAAACCATAAGGTTCAATTTTCGCAAACTGGTAAGCAATCCGATGGGGCAGCAAACTGACCGCCATGCGCCCGCCATCCAGGGGCGGCAGCGGCAGCAGATTAAGCACCATCAAGATGACATTGATTTCGATACCGGCGATTCCCATGAGCACCATCGGTTTTACAAAATCATGTTCGGGCATGACAATGCCCAGTTTAATCACCAAAGCCCAAAAAAATGCCATCAGCAGATTGGCACCGGGGCCGGCGGCAGCCACCCACAGCATGTCGCGCTTGGGTTTGCGCAAATTAGAAAAATTTACCGGCACCGGTTTGGCCCAGCCAAACAAAAATCCAGCACCGATGGTCAACTTGCTGAGAACAAACAATATCAGCGGCACGACAATGGTACCCACCAGATCGATATGCCGAATAGGGTTAAGACTGATGCGTCCTTCATTATAAGCAGTAAAATCCCCAAAATGCTTGGCGATGTAACCGTGCGCTGCTTCATGCATGGTAATGGCAAAAATAACCGGTAAGGCATAAATGGCAATACCCTGAATAATGTTATCCATGATCGATTCCAAAGGGTTCAAGGCTGCCTTTTCCCTGCCGGATCAAGGCCGGAACATCGGTTGTCAAATCGATTACGGTGGTCATGTCGATTCCGCAGGAACCCGCATCCATGACCAGTTCGACCTGATGTTCCAGGCGTTCACGGATTTCCTCCGCGTCATTCAGCGGAAACTCATCTCCAGGCAATATCAATGTCGAGCTGAGCAGAGGCTCGCCGAGCTCTGCCAGCAATGCCAGCACCACAGGGTGATCCGGTATGCGCAGACCGATAGTATTGCGTTTGGGGTGCTGCATACGGCGCGGCACTTCTCTGGTAGCTTGCAAAATAAAGGTATAGCTGCCAGGGGTTGTCGCTTTGAGTAATCGATACTGACTGTTGTCGACTTTGGCATAGGTTGAAATTTCCGCCAGATCTCGACAAACCAACGTGAAATGATGATGATCATCTACTTGCCGGATGGTGCGGATGCGTGACATGGCATCTTTATCTCCGAGATGACAGCCTAGGGCATAGCAGGAATCCGTTGGATAAACGATGATTCCGCCGCTGCGTACAATCGCGACAGCCTGTTTGATCAGGCGTAAATGCGGTGTTTGGGTATGAATTGAAAAGAATTGTGCCACGATATAGACAATGCCTGGATTAAGTGAGTTTAAATCAGTCTATCAGTCAGTAGGTTGAGTTGGTCGTATTGGATTGATGCACTTCAGCCCAATCATGCCAAACGGGCGTGCATCCCAAGGGAAGCTCCGGTAATTGACCCAAATCGTAGTAGCTTTCATTCGGACCATGAAAATCTGAGCCGCATGAAACCAGTAAATCCATATTTTGCGCATGTTGTGCAAAGTGTTTGACCTGATCCGGAGTATGGCTGGAAGTGACTACTTCAATACCCGTTCCACCCAGCGCACGGAATTCATTCAGTAAATCTTTCAGTACATTTTTGCCCAAATCATAGCGCCCTGGGTGCGCGATCACCGCTCGGCCGCCGCTTCCGCAGATCCAGCCTATCGCATCGCTGAGTGCCGTCCATTCGTGCGCAGCATAACCCGGTTTGCCTTTAATCAGGTATTTTTTAAACACGGATTTTACGTCTTTGGCATAGCCTTGCTCAACTAAAAAGCGTGCAAAATGCGTGCGTCCGATCAAGCGTCGCTCGCCAACATGGGCATAAGCGCCTTCCAGGCTGCCGTGGATGCCAATTTTTGCCAGTTCCGCGGCAATATTCTCTGCGCGTCGCGAACGGCCTGCACGGATAGCAGCCAAGCCTGCAACGAGTGGCGTATACTCGGGATCGATGCCCAACCCCACAATATGCAATGTGCGTCCGCGCCAACTGACGGATATTTCCACGCCATTAATAAATGTGATATTTTTTGCCCCGGCTATTTTGCGTGCCTCAGCAAGCCCGGCAATATCATCGTGATCAGTCAGGGCCAATGTTTCAACGCCCCGCATAGCGGCACGTTCTACCAATTGGGTGGGAGTTAACAGGCCATCAGAAATGGTGGAATGACAATGCAGATCTATGTTGAGCATGAAACAATTATTTGCGCAGAGCAGGACACGCATCATAACAAATAACCTGGGTTAAGAGAAATGATAGTGTTGGATAATTAAAGGGATAGTTTGATTCATGAATAAATGGATAGTTTTATAAGGAACCGGGATGAACACACAATTGACTGTATGGGATCATATGTCGGCGGCTCCGCATCGGAGTTTATTTCTGGCCGGTGCGCTGCAGGGCGTGCTGACACTGCTTTGGTGGGTGTTTGATCTGACCGGGCGCTATGCTATTGCGGGATCAATGACGACCTGGAGCATTGCCCCCACTTGGGCGCATGCTTTCCTGATGATCTATGGTTTTTTCCCATTTTTTATTTTGGGCTTTTTATTTACCACTTATCCCAACTGGATGAATGGTGAGAAAGTAAAACCGCGTGAGTACATGACTACCTGTTTACTGATGACCATCGGCATAATGCTGTTTTATGCCGGCTTGTGTGTCGACAAGACGCTCATCACCGCTGGTGTCGCCATCATGCTGGCAGGTTGGAGTATTGCTGTATTTGTATTATTCCGCATATTGCTGAATACGCCGGACCAGGACAAACGCCATGCAAAAGTTACCAGCATTGCGCTTTTCATGGGTTGGCTGGGAGTTGCGGCCTATTTGTTATGGTTGATGACGGAGAATTCGGCCGCGCTGAATTTTTCACGTGCTGCGGGCATTTGGTTCTTCCTGTTACCCATTGTATTAACCGTCTCTCATCGCATGATTCCCTTTTTCTCCAGCCGGGTTCTGGACAATTACGTCATGGTCAGGCCTTTTTGGATGCTGTGGTTGATGCTGGCGTGCATTGTTGCGCATGGTGGTCTGCAATGGCTGGAAATGACAGCCTATCAATGGATGGCTGATTTTCCATTGGCGCTTTGTGCATTGTATTTGTCCTACCGCTGGGGATTCTTGCGCAGTTTTAGTGTCAGCTTGCTGGCGGTATTGCATTTCTCCTTTCTCTGGCTGGGCCTATCCATGACGCTGTATGCAGTGCAAAGCCTGGTTTATATGCTGTCCGGCAATCTATTATTTGGCTTGGCGCCATTGCATGCGCTCGCAATCGGTTTTTTTGCCAGCATGGTACTGGCAATGGCATCACGCGTTACTATCGGGCACTCAGGGCGTCCACTGGAATTGGATCACACGACCTGGCTGCTGTTTCTAGGTTTCCAGTCAGCAGCTGTGCTCAGAATATTGGCGGATCTCATCCCGGCAATGGCGCCGATGTTGTATGTGGCTGCGGGACTTGCCTGGCTGGGTTGTTTTGTGCTCTGGGCGGCTAAGTACGCGCCGATTTACTGGCGGCAAAGGGTGGATGGGAAGCCGGGATAGTTAATGGAATCTCTAAATGACCGTCATTTCGAACATAGCGAGAAATCTATTGTGTTGATTACTAAAGATTCTTCTCTGCGTTCGGAATGACATGAGCTAATTACTCAGAATTTTCTTAACGTAAGGTGCTAATTTGTGGCTTGATATATTGAAACCTAAATTGACGTATTGTCATAAGTAATATTTATAAATCATTAGATTAGTAATAATATCTCTTATTTTTGACGCAATATATTGCGTCATTTCGGATTCCTAATTCTATGCCTCGCAGAACGCGCCGTAGCATGCACGCATCCATGAATAGCCAAATCCAAACAGGCTGTTGGCTTTTGTTTTGCCTGATATGGCTTTTGTCATGGCCATGCTCAGTAATAGCCACCCCACCAGAAGCGAAGCGGATGAACGAGCCCGGTCCAGTTATTGAAAGTCATGCAGCCAGCCAATCCGAAAATAGCCAAAGTACCACCGAGCAGTCGCCATTTTACGTTCGTATTGTCCAAAGCAAAGTAGAGACCAAGAATACCGAAGCCCGCGAGCGCAGTATTTCCCAACGTGAGCAAGAAGACCTGAAGGCCCAGATACGGTCCGCTGATGCCGCCGAAAAACAGGTAGTTCTCACTCGCTGGGCAGTAGCCCTCTCTGCCATTGGCATCTTCGGGCTTCTTGGCACCATCTGGCTTACTCGATCCAGCGTTCAACAGGCAGCCCGATCTGCTGACGCGGCCAACGCCAACACTGCGGCGATGATCTTGGCTGAACGTGCCTACGTCAAGATGAGCATTCTTGACCCGGGAGTTCAATGGCGTAATGATGATCGGCAGTTCTACGTCAAGGTCGTAGTCAAGAATTTCGGGCGCACCCCGGCCACTGTAACCGATACCAGAATCTACGCCAGCATTCGGGAGCATGGTGACCTGCTGTCAACAGAATTCCCGTACCCGCCAGATGACAGGGAGGCGAGACATACTGGGTTCTTGGTGCCAGGCGAAGACTTCCCGTTTGAGAAGAATTTCCCAATAACGAAAAGCAGTCCAAGGCAGGATTCCAGCAAGCGCCTTTGGATTTTCGGGCATGTTGACTACATTGCACTTGGCAATCGATACCGATTTGGTTTCGCTAGGTTGTACGAGCCTGTGCTGGACGGTGGAGAGAGAAATATCATGACCGTTACCGAAGGTCGATACGACTTCGACAGGGAACGCAAGCCAGAAGAAGGCGACGACTGGTAGTGCGTAGTGACGCAAAGTAACCATGCATAAATCTTTGCAGAGATATAGGGCGTCAATAAGCGGAGCGCTTTGCGCCGATTCTGGTAATAAGAAATTTAGGAGGGGATTCCTATGACTCAGATCACTGAAATTATCAATCATGCGGGCCGATGGCTGGAGCAGCAGCAGGATAAAGAATCCAGGGGCTGGGGAGAGCGCCGTGGCAGTCATGTCAATGTACTCAATACTGCGGAGGCTATGATCGCGCTGATCGATAGTGGGATTTGCAATGCCGGCAGCAGCTCAATGCGCGGGGCTGCTGAATTTCTTTTAAAACATCAAACATTAGATGGCCAGGATGCAGGTTCGTGGCCACGAGAAATAACCAGCGAGGACGGTGAAATCATTGATATTCCGGATTTGGTGCGTACTTCGTATGCGATCCAGGCGCTCATCAAGGCTGGCAAGGGAATCGATGAACATCCTGTAAGATTGGCATTAATCTGGTTACTTGCACGCAGAAATGAAAACACTAAAGGATGGAGTTATGCGCAAGGCAAGCCAGATGCATTGATGCCCACTTGTTTTGCGCTGACAGTTTTGCTGGACGCATACGATGCTTATCCTGGCGCTTATCAGAGTCAAATCTCAGAAAGTCTGCAACATTTGGTGGAGACTTACTACAATGATGGGGGGGATGAAGTCCGTGGTTCATTCGGCGAGCCGGGGCCTTTACAAGGCATATATACCCTCTATGCTGCATTAGTATTGCAAAGTGCACGCAACAATCATTTAAGTAGGTACTTGGAACAGGAAAAACAAGCGATCGAATGGTTGTTACGGAACCCTGATAAAGCCATCAGATTACAAGAGGAATGGGTAGAAATTGATCAAAAAACAAAATCAACGGATGGCCAGAGCGGTGGTTATGGCTTTATGGTGATGGCCGATACACTATTAATGAAGCTCTTGCTGGGATCGGAAAATCTCGATGATAAAAAGAGTGCATTGGCGCATGAGGCCATGCATAGTCTTAAGGACAAGATTGATGAAAATACCGGTGCATTTTATGGGCCTCGATTGTTTTCCTGGGCTACTGCCAAAGCGTTGTCTGCCTTGATTGTTTTACAAAAGCACGCAGGTACGGAATATCCGGATCTTCCAGCACGCGCTCCCGAGTCTCGAATTGAATCCACGGGCTGGAAAATTGGTCCGGTCATCATAGGTTTTGCGATGCTGCTTTCAGGATTGGGTTTTTATTTGATGATTATTGAGAAATTTAGCCTGCTGGCATTCAGCTTTTTTGTGGTGATGATGCTGGCTGCGCTTCTGGCTTATGGGGCTATTGGTGAAAAGACTTTCAAAGAATTGTTGAGTAGCAGCCTTGAGGGATTTTCCAAAAAATAAATCAGATGAGATGGATTCATAGGTTGCGTGCAATGCATTGTTTATTGCTATGTCCGTTCTTTTTAGAAACTATTTTCAGCATCAGCGATGCTAATGTGAGTGCGGTATTATGATTGATACGATTATCTTTGATGGTGAAGGCATTGTTATTGATACCGAGTCGATTTGGGACAAGGGACAGGAGATTTTTCTGCAGCGCAGAGGCTTTGTCTATGATCGGGATCGAATCAAACCCTTGCTGACCGGACGGACTCTTGCTGAAGGGGTGGAGGTCATGAAGCAAGTTTATCGGTTTGAGGGGGATACGGAAACATTAGCGCAAGAACGTGCAGACATCGTGCGGGAACTCTTTGTGCATGATGCTTGCTTTATCGAGGGCTTTCTTCAATTTTATGCATCCGTGCGCAATCGCTACAAAACCTGTATTGCTACAGCCATGGATCAAAATCTGCTAAAACTTATAGATCAGCACCTTAATCTTTCAGCACTGTTTGAAAACAAAATTTATACGCTAGATAAGGTAGGTTACCGCTCCAAACCGAATCCGGATATTTTCTTGTATGCAGCGCAGCAACTGGGATCATTACCGGAAAGCTGTGTGGTCATTGAGGATGCACCGCACGGAATCGATGCGGCTAAAAGGGCCGGTATGCGGTGTATTGCTATCAGTACCACTTATGATGCAGGAAAATTGGAGCAAGCAGATTTTGTTGTGAGTGCATACGCAGAGATTGACCTGGATGCTGTGAATGAACAGGCGCCGATCAGGGACGAACCATTGACATAAGCTCAACGCCAGCGTTGCACTGGATCCTGGCGGTAAAATAACGCCAATTGTTCATAAATGGATGGAAAGTGCTGTTGGACGATTAATGGCAGCTCAAAAAATGCTTCGCTCAGTACCGCAAAGAACTCTGCCGGACTTTCTGCTGCATACGGATCAATGACCGTCGTTTGTTGCTTATCCACCTGCCGGCAAAATTTGGCATAAGCCTCGCTGAAGACTTCATGCCAAGCGTAAGCACTCATGTTTGCATGCAATTCCGGACAACCATTGGCGCCTTCATGCAGCATGTCGATTTTGTGGGCAAATTCGTGAATGACTACATTATGGCCAGCTTGGGACGTACTGTGCGCTATGTCTTGCCAGGAAAGAATTACAGGACCTGCTGACCACGCTTCGCCCGCAGCAATCTGATGCGCATGATGCACAATGCCGTACTGATCCGTGTAATCGTAATCCAAGATAAATTCGTCGGGATACACAATAATCTCGATCCAGTTTCGGTAGTAATCCAGATCAAGATTAAGAATCAGGATGCAAGCCTGAAGTGCAATCGTCACCCGCATTTCATCAGTGATTTCCAGTTCTTGCACGCCAACAATCTGTTTTTGATGAAGAAAGAGTGTGGTCCATTCACGCAAGCGCGTGAGTTCTTCAGGATTCAATCCGCTCAGGCAGCGCAGATGGATCAGATTTTGCCAGATGGATTCAGGCATGCCTTCTTGCTGGAGAATCCGGTTGCGTTGCCAGTTCTTTATGCTCCATGACATGACGGTAGTCTCTCGGAAAATTATATATATCTATAATCTGAAAAGATTAATGACCGCACAATGTGACAGATTGACGATATTATTGGGTTAACTCCAATACCAGTATACACAATACCCATGCCCAAGGTTTTTATCAGTTATAGCCATGATTCTAAAGAACACAGAGATTTCGTTCTTGGCATATCCGATCGCATGCGTGCTAAAGATGGATTGGATTGTCAGATCGATCAGTATGTTAACGGTTCCCCACCTGAGGGTTGGCTGCGTTGGATGGAAACACAGATTGAACAGACAGATTTTGTTCTACTGGTTTGCACGCCCAATTATTTGAAGCGGTATCGAGGAGAAGAACGCGAAGGCGGGCGAGGTGTAACTTTTGAAGGTGTGGTCATTTCACAAGTGCTATATGACCATTATTACCATAGCACCAAATTTATTCCGGTAATTCCGGAAAATGGTAATCCGGATCATGTGCCAATACCATTGAAAGCCTATTCATGCTATTCCCTACCAGTCGATTACGATAAATTGTGCCGAGTATTGACTGGACAGCCTGAGCATGTTGCTCCGCCACTTGGTTCAATTCGTTCTATGCCTGCCACCAATACAGAAACACTAAAATGCATATACTCCGACCGTCTGCCCAACGTAATAGGCGCATTCTTCGGACGTGAAGCTGAATTAAAACTGTTGAATGAAGCATGGGAAGGTGACGGTACGCGCATTATCCAGTTCATCGCACCCGGCGGCACGGGCAAGACCAAGCTGCTGCGCCATTGGCTGGATCATGCGAATAATATCGATGCGTTGATCGCCTGGTCGTTTTATTCGCAGGGAGCGAGTGAAGACAAACAGATTTCCGCGTCGCCGTTTCTCAGCCATGCACTTGAACAGATCGGTTCAACCCGTTCGTTGTCTTCGTTTACCACCGAAGAAGGCAAAGGCGAATACTTGGCCGATTTGCTGCGTCAGCAGCGTTGCGTGCTGGTGCTGGATGGATTAGAACCATTGCAACATGTGGGCAAAGGGATGCGTGGCGAACTCAAGGATCGGGCGGTGCGGCAATTACTGAAAAGCCTTGCTGGATATAACAATAGTCTGTGCATCATTACTACGCGCATTGCGGCTCCTGAACTTGCAAACCATCCCAACGTCGTTTCTCGCGAACTGCAAAACCTCGTCGTTGCTGATGGCGTCAGCTTGCTGAAATCCTTCGATGTAAAAGGTAGCAGAGAAGAATTGGAAAAAGCAGTTACAGAGTATGGCTGCCATGCGCTGGCGCTCAGTTTGCTCGGCAACGCGCTACACACTTATCTGGATGATGATGTACGCAAACGTGACACATTGACTGAATTGATCGGCGATTATGATGATTTGGAACGGCATGCCTTTAAAGTGATGCAGGCTTATAGCCATTGGCTGGATGGCACACCTGAACTCAAGTTGCTACAGTTGCTGGGATTGTTCGATCACCCGATTGAAACCGAAGTGCTACAAATACTGTGGCAAGCACAAATTCCAGATTTGACGGTAAGCATTGACGAAAAAGCCTGGAAAGTAGCCATTCGTGATTTGCGAGAAAAACACCGCTTGTTATCCATACATGAAAATCGCCTCGATCTGCTCGATTCTCACCCACTGATCCGCGAATACTTCGGCAAAAGGTTGCGTGAAGAACGGCCCGATGCTTGGCGACAAGCGCATACCAGGTTGTATGAATACTACAAAACTGTACCCAAAAAGGAATTTCCCGACACACTGGAAGAAATGCAGCCGCTATTCAATGCGGTAGCGCATGGCTGTGCGGCGGGTTTGCATCAGAAAACAATCGATGAAGTTTATTTTCCGCGCATTCGACGGAATCCTGAGATTGCATATATTCTCCGGAAATTGGGGGCTTTTAGTGATGATCTTGCTGTTTTAAATAATTATTTTGGCGCCCCGTGGCATGCCATCTCAACGAACTTGTCAAAATTCTGGCAAGCTGGAGTACAAGGCTATGTGGGATATGATTTGCGTGCACTAGGACGGCTAGATGAAGCATTGAAACCAATGCAAATAGCCGTTGGTATGTGCGTGGAAATGGAAAATTGGGAGAATGCCGCTGTCTCTGCCGTCAATCTGAGCGAATTGCAATTGATTCTTGGAGATATAAATACTGCCTTAAATTGTAGTCAAAGTAGTGTTGATTACGCTGAAGAATCCTGGAAGCACGCAATTTCCTATGCTGCTAAATTGAGAAAAATGCAATTGGCTCCTGATAATGTAGGCATTGAATTAATTTGTCGTCAAAGAAGTATTAAGCATGCTCGTATCACCAGTCTTGCCGCTCTGGCTAATACTCAGCACCAAGCTGGTAAGAAGAAAGAAGTTTCTATTTTACTCAGGAAAGCGGAAAAGCTGAGGAAGGAGATGCAACCCAGATTTCCACGTTTATGTTCGTTGCCGGGTTTTTATTACTGTGAATTGTTGTTGGCGCGCGGCGAAGTGCAAGAAGTGCAAGAACGGGCTGAAGAAGAGTTGGATCTGTGGACGAATCACTTCGGAGATGGAGGTAGTCTAGATTTCTCGCTGCCAAAACTTACCCTTGGATGTGTATTTTTACAGAAAAAGAATTTTTCGCAGGCCATTGTTTGGTTGGATCAAGCCATTGATGGGTTGCGTGCGTACGGCAGCTCTCAGCATTTGCCGCGTGGTTTACTTGTTCGCGCTGCTTTGCATCGCGACACTCTCAATCCAGACTTCAATTTCAGTTGTGCCCACCAGGACTTGCAGGAAGTTTTCGATATCGCGCAATCCAGCGGCATGCGGTTATATTTGACCGATTATCATTTGGAAATGGCGCGGCTACTCATGGCGGAATGGGAGAATTCCTCTCGGTTTTCGGGAGAAAGAAACGAGGCAAAAGGATTGTCACTGCAAGAACATGTAATAGAGGCGGAAAAACTGATCGAAGAAACCGGTTACAAGCGACGCCTCCCAGAGCTGAAGGAATTGCAGAGCAATCTGAGTAAAAAGTCATATTGCTAGTGTCAGTTGATAAAATCCTGTTTTGTGATGGATTGATCGCTCTGATTGAAATCCTTGGTTATATACTTTCAGCCTCGAAATGAATACGCTATAGTGAAATCTTTAGGTTCTGGCGCAATTGTTTGGTTATGATGCATCAGATATTCGCAGCACACAAAAAAGGAAAACTCATGTCAAATTGGTTTGAAGATAATTCGCTATCTATCGGACGTACCCCGTTGGTGCGTCTTAATCGGGTGACTGATGGTGCACCGGCGCTGGTTTTGGGAAAGATTGAAGGGCGTAATCCGGCTTATTCGGTGAAATGCCGTATTGGCGTGGCAATGATTGATGATGCGGAACGCAGAGGCTTGCTTGGTCCTGGCAAGGAAATTGTCGAGCCGACAAGCGGTAACACGGGTATTGCGCTGGCGTTTGTGGCGGCGGCGCGGGGAATTCCGTTGACGTTGACGATGCCGGAAACGATGAGCGTGGAGCGGCGTAAATTGTTGGTTGCGTTGGGTGCCAAGCTGGAGTTGACTGAAGGTTCGCGAGGCATGAATGGCGCCTTGGCGAAGGCAGAAGAGATTGTGGCTTCAGATCCCAATCGTTATGTGTTGCTGCAACAGTTTAGGAATCCTGCCAATCCGGCGATTCATGAAAAAACTACTGGCCCGGAAATATGGAATGATACCGATGGGGCGGTCGATATTTTTGTAGCGGGCGTGGGGACGGGTGGAACTATTACGGGCGTTTCCCGCTATATCAAGCAAACCAAAGGCAAAGCCATCACTTCGGTAGCCGTTGAGCCGACCGCCAGTCCGGTGTTGTCACAAAAACGCGCAGGCATGTCGCTGGCTCCTGGGCCGCATAAGATTCAGGGCATCGGTGCAGGCTTTGTTCCCGACAATCTGGATCTTTCATTGGTGGATGAAATCGAGCAAGTCAGTAATGAAGAAGCAATTTTATATGCTCGGCGCCTGGCTCGGGAGGAAGGGATTCTGGCGGGGATTTCTTGCGGTGCTGCGGTAGCAGCGGCGGTTCGTCATGCTAAACGTCCTGAAAATGCAGGAAAAACCATCGTGGTTATTTTGCCGGATTCCGCAGAGCGCTACCTGAGCAGTATTCTTTTTGAAGGGATGTTTGATGAGCGGGGTTTGACAACATCGTGAGTCATATCAAAAGAACGCAAGACCTTTTGTTGCAGAGCACTTATCTGGATGTGGATTCTATCGTTGCTGAGTTGCGTGTCTTGCGGGCAGCATCGATGGAGAGTCGTAATCGGCAGCATGACAAGCCACCTAAGCTACCATCACGCAAGATCCTGATCGGTGTTGCTGAAGGCTTGGGCGCCGCATTATTTCCCAATCGGTTGGGTTCGTCGGAATTTGCTGATGAAGGTATTGATTATTATGTCGGACATACACTGAATATGACATTGCGCGAGTTGATGGTGCAAATTCAACACGAATTGCTCTATAACTCTGGCCTGGAGGTGCTCAGTGCTGAAGATCGTGAGCAATCGGTAACGATTACACAGGCATTCGCCAAACGTCTGCCTGAGGTCCGTAGTTTGCTGGAAAGCGATATTTCTGCGGCTTATGAGGGCGATCCGGCCGCGCGCAATGTGGATGAAGTGTTGGTCTGCTATCCCGGTATCATGGCGATAATGCATTATCGGTTGGCGCATGTTTTGCATGGCTTGGGTGTGCCGCTGATTGCCCGCATGATTTCAGAAATTGCACATTCAATAACCGGCATAGAAATACATCCGGGAGCGCAGATCGGTGGCAGGTTCTTTATTGATCATGGTACTGGCGTAGTGATTGGTGAGACTGCCGTGATTGGCCACAATGTGCGCCTGTATCAGGCCGTGACGCTAGGCGCCAAACGTTTCCCGGTGGATGAAAATGGCGCTCTGGTGAAAGGCAATCTGCGCCACCCTATCGTGGAAGATGATGTGGTAATTTATGCAGGGGCAACCATACTGGGGCGTATTACCATTGGCCGCGGATCTACGATCGGCGGTAATGTGTGGTTAACTCGCAGCGTGCCTCCAGGTAGCAATATTTCACAAGCACAGATGCGCCAGGAAGTGTTTGAAGGCGGTGGCGGCATTTAATTCATACGACTAATGTACCGTCCACTGCATAGTCGGTTTGTTTTTAAGCGATAGATATGACCATTAATAAACTAATACTCACACAAGATGATACCAAGAAAATTGCATCTGGCGCAGAAGCCGAAGCGTTGCGTAATGAATGGCCGGTGGTCATCGTTATTGTGGATGATGGCGGCCATTTGCTGCATTTACAGAGATTGGATAACGCCCAATTTGGCAGTATCAATGTGGCAATCGAGAAAGCACGCGCTGCGATTGCTTTTCGTCGCCCAACCAAAATTTGGGAAGAAAATATTGCAGAAGGACATCTGCGCTATTTGAATTTGCCCGGCACATTACCTATTGAAGGAGGATTGCCGATCGTTGTGAATAATCAGTTTGTCGGTGCCATCGGTGTCAGCGGCGTTCGTTCCTTTCAGGATGCGCAGATCGCTCAGGCGGGAATAGATGCTTTGGTACTATAGTTTTTAGATTTTGCAATCAGCCCGACCGATCCACTGTTGAAGAGTTGCCGTGTTTCGGTCGGGTTGGTTTTTAGTTACTCATGCAAATATTCTAGGCAACTTGCTGAATACCAGCCAGCAACCAAGTAGAGTCAGGATCTTTCAGATCCTTCTGCACATGCCAGATTTCATCGAATGCTTCTGGTTCGCCATTGGGCAGATCGCGCAACTGACCTGTAAAGCGCACGCTTGCAATAGCCATATCATTGGCGGTTTCGACTTCTAATAAATTGGCATCAATAAACATGACTTCCGTTTTTTGTTGTGCATCGCCGCGTTCTTTAATTTGAGCGCTAATTTCTGCCAGCATTTCAGGTGTTGCGTAGTCACGAATTTCATTGATATCACCCTGATCATGGGCAGCTTGTAAACGCATAAATGAAGCTTTTGCGTTGCGCAGGAAAGGTTCCACTTTAAAGTCTGCTGGGATATTGGATTGATGATACGTACTTTCGCTCTCAGCATCTGCCGTACCTCCAGAATTAGCAAAGGGCGGTGGGCTATAGCTGTCCTGAGTATGGGTATTCATGCCCGAATATTGCATCGCAGGTGTGTGATCTGCAGTTTTAGGTTTACGCAACATGCGGATGACAAAGAAAATGCCGCCGATCAATAGTGCCATGATCAGCATATCCATCATGTTGATATTTTCAAATGCGCCACCCATAAAGAGTGCTGCCAGTAAACCACCGGCTGCAAGACCAGCCAATGCGCCACCCCATTTGCTTCCCGCTGAAGGGGCTGCTGCCGGAGTTGCGGCAGGCGCTTGTTGAGGTTTGTTGGGCGCAGCTTGTTGCTGATTAATTGATTGGCGTTGTGTACCCAAATTTTTTCCGCCACCCATACGCTTGGCCTCTGCATCAAAAGCAATCAATCCAAAGCTGAAGATAGCCAAGGTCAGGAGGGTAAGTGTATTCTTCATTGTTGTCTCCTAAACTGTTATTCGAATGTTCAGTATAGCATCGGGTTTGTGTTGACAGCTATACTGATTTTTATTGCATTCAATAAGATGAGTGATTTTAGGTTAAGTTCCGCTGTATCAGAGGCTCATTCAATGAGGTTAGCGTAACAAGATCAATTGAGGAATCGCATCAGCTCCGATCCACACAATGGCATTTTGGTTAAATTGTTGCCCTAATGTCCGGACTGTATTCAAATCCAAGCCAAGCACAAAAAAACTTTTTTCTAAGGGCCATGAGTGGATTGGGTCTATGTTGCAGCTTTCGATCGTTTTGCATGAATAGCCACTCAGGTGCTTGCGTAGCAATTCATGTGAGATCAGATTTTTGTCATTGCTTTGAAGCTGACTGAAGGGATTGTATGCGCTGATGATTGCTGCGCAAGCTAGTTGAGATGTACTGAATAATCTTGCCAATGATTCTGAGTGTTCATTGATATGTAGTGCTATTTTGGGAATAGAGTCAATCTGGTATTCGGTAGCAAGGTAGCTTTCGATCAGATTGCTAGGGATAACTGACCGGACCAAAATGACCAAACTTGATGATTGCTAGATTAAAAATGAGGTTTAATCTTAAACTTGGCTTTGTACCCAAGATTAAGGATGGTCGTGTGCATGATCATGGGAGGAATGCTTAGCAGATTCAACGAGATCTTTATATTGCTCAGTAGCCATGCCATGCAGTTTAAGAACAAAAGCGGTCATTGCCCAAATGGTATCATCATCATGGCTAAGGCCCCAGGCGGGCATGGCAGTCATTTTTAGACCGTTTTTTATCACCCAGAAGTATTCTTTTGCGTGATCGAGTTTGTCAATTTGATCGGTTATCGGTTCTCGCTGATGGAATACGGGCGCTTGAGGATATAAACCAGTGGATAATTCGGTAGGCTTCAAGCCAGGCGCTAAGTGGCAGGTTGTGCACATGGCGTTGTAGTGTTCGGCACCTTTAGCGAGCAATTCGGTGCCGTCAAGAGGAGGTACTGTCAAGTCCCTAGCACGCACTTCAATGGAATTTTCACGCGCCCATTCGATGATTTTCTCAGTAATGCTCCAATGTTTTTCTGTTGCGGCCATATTGTAAGCACCCGAACCGAGAACCAAGATTACCAATAGGAGTAATACCGATATCAAACTGAGTAGCTTCTTCATTTTTGGGCCTCACAAAATGATTGAACATCAACTTGCTATCATGAATAGCAATCCCACAATTGTCATAGTACTTTCAATTTGAAGGGGAAGCAATTTGCAATTTAAACTGTATCTGTTTCGCTGTTATCCAGCTTGGCTTGAATGTTGGCATGATTGAGATGAGGTGCAAACATTTCAATAAAATCGAATATATAGCCGCGCAAATAAGTGTTGCGGCTGATACCGATGCGTGTGGTGCTGGGTTCAAATAAATGGCTGGCATCTATGGATCTGAGATTCTTGTCCCGCTTTGCATCAAATGCCATGTTGGCCAGTATGCCAATACCTAACCCCAGTTCCACATAAGTTTTTATCACGTCAGAGTCAATAGCGGTCAAAACTACGTTAGGTTCTAATCCTCGGCTTTCAAATGCTTGATTAATTTTTGACCGGCCAGTAAAAGCGAAATCATAAGTAATAATAGGATATTGATTAATCGCTTCCAGAGTGAGTTTCTTTAATTTCAGCAGAGAATGTTTGGGAGGCACGACGATGCATCGATTCCATTGATAACAGGGTAACAAAATCAGTTCATGAAATTGGTCTATCGCTTCAGTAGCAATCGCCACATCTGCTTCTCCTGATGTGACCAGAGTGGAAATTTGTGTGGGACTGCCTTGACGCAAGATGAGTTTGACTTTTGGGTAGCGTGCGGTAAAGCGTTTAATGACAGGAGGTAAAACGTAACGTGCCTGCGTGTGCGTTGTGGCGATAGTCAGTGTGCCGCCGGCTTCATTGGTGAATTCTTGTGCGATTTTTTTTAGATTATCGGCATCGCGCAACATCCTGGCTGCAATTTTCATGATCATTTGTCCAGGTGGGGTCACCTGCACAATGCGTTTGCCATTGCGCACGAAGATATCAACGCCCAGTTCATCCTCTAACATTTGAATTTGTTTGCTGATGGCGGGTTGAGATGTATGCAGATTTTTTGCCGCTTTGGACAGATTCATGCCTTGGTAGGCGGTTTCGCATAAATAGCGGAGTTGCTGTAATTTCATCAACGGTACCTACTAATAATGAATGGTTATATGAATCTAACATAATATTATTTTGAAATATAAAAATGTATTGTTATGATGCGCTCGAATTTCAAATTAAAAATTATTAGAAAACGAATGAAATTGATCGCCAAGTTTACTTGGCAGACTTTCTTAGCGACTGACCGTTGGCGTAATTGGCTTCAGTAAATTTTCTTTTCTTGATCGTGCTCTGATTTCTTTGGAATCACTGATTTGCCCACTCCGCATCGATTTTATATGCGGAGTGGGGCTATTGTATTTCGTCTGCAATTAATACGGTTGAGACGATCATGGTTTGGTTTTTTGATAGAATAGGAAAATTGCTATGTTCTGCCAGAGAGATGGCAGGTATCAAACTGACTTTTGAGGGTTGCAGAAACCAAACAGTATGATCAATGTGCAATAAAATTAAGATAACGATTAAGAAGTTGTTTTGTGTGTCAGGATGATAAGTGGCTGTGATGGTGAGTTGCTGATTCATTAACATGCTTCAGCAATTTCCCATTAATGAAACGAAGGATTGATTAATGAGTACAAATATTGAGAATAAACCTAAACAGGTCTCATGGTTTAATGGTTGCGGTGGACGCATTGGTATCGTAGTCGGTGAAACTGGTGAACATGCCTATATTGGCATGGCATTGAGGCATGATGAAGATGATGATGTGAATCATATTATGCAATATGGTGCTAAATTCCCCTTAGATGCTGCCTTACTGTTACCGGTATCTAAGTCTTATACCAAATCAGAATCTTAGAAAATTTGGAAATAGATTGAATTTTCGCTAAAGAAGCATAATCGAATAATAATGAATTTGTTGCATACCCTACTGAGCATCTCTGTTTGAATGTGCGAGGAAATTAAATATGTATCGCTATGATGAATATGATCAGCAAATAGTGAATGAGCGAGTTGACCAGTACCGTGATCAGGTGCGGCGACGCCTTTCCGGTGAGTTGACCGAGCAGGAATTCCTGCCTTTAAGACTGCAAAATGGCTTGTATATGCAGATACACGGGTACATGTTACGCATCGCTGTGCCTTACGGTTTTATCTCTTCCAAACAAATGCGCATGTTTGCCCATATTGCACGAAAATATGATCGTGGTTATGGGCATTTCACAACGCGCCAGAACATTCAGTTTAATTGGCTCAAGCTGGAAGATACCCCCGATATCCTGGCTGAGCTGGCATCTGTTGAAATGCATGCCATCCAAACATCCGGAAATTGTGTGCGTAATATTACATCGGATGAATTTGCAGGAGTAGCGCAGGATGAAGTGGTTGATCCACGTCCATATGCGGAGATTTTGCGCCAATGGAGCACCTTCCATCCAGAGTTTGCCTATTTACCGCGAAAATTCAAGATCGCGATCAGTGGCGGTAAAGAAGATCGTGCTGCAATTTACGCGCATGACATAGGATTGTCGGTGACAAAAAATGCGCAGGGGGAAGTGGGTTTTCGCGTCTTGGTGGGTGGAGGATTAGGACGTACTCCTATTATTGGTGTGGAGATTTGTGAATTTGTGCCATGGCAGCATATTTTGACGTATGTGGAATCAATTCTGCGTATTTACAATCAGTATGGTCGTCGGGATAACAAATATAAAGCGCGTATCAAGATTCTGGTTAAAGCGTTAGGCATTGACGAATTTAAGCGTCAGGTCGAAGCCGATTGGGCAGATTTGAAAGAGGGGCCCGGCACTTTAACCATTGAAGAAGTCAATCGAGTCGCCAGTTTCTTTACTGACCCGGCGTATGAAACATTAACTGATCATGATTCCGCATTGAATGAATTCAAAGCAGACAGCCGCTCATTTTCCAATTGGATGATGCGCAATGTTAAGCCACATCGTGTTCCCGGCTATGCCATTGTTGTGCTGTCGCTGAAGAAACCGGGGGATGCACCTGGTGATGCCACTGCTGAGCAAATGGAAGCGATTGCTGATCTGGCAGATCGTTACAGTTTTGGTGAGCTGCGCATTACGCATAAGCAGAATTTGGTATTGGCAGATGTCAAGCAGCAAGATCTGATTCGATTGTGGCAAGAGGCGACTGAATACGAAGTGGCTTCACCGAATATTGGTTTGTTGACGGATATGATCAGTTGTCCTGGTGCAGAATTTTGCACATTGGCGAATGCGCGTTCCATACCGCTGGCCAAGTCGATTGCCAAGCGCTTTGAGGATTTGGATTTTCAGCATGATATCGGTGAGATAAGCATTAATATTTCAGGGTGTGTCAATGCGTGCGGACAGCATCATATCGGTAATATTGGTATTACCGGTGTTGAAAAGAAAGATCATGATGAGTGGTATCAGGTGTCTCTGGGTGGTGCTGAGGGTAACCACAGTTCGCTTAGCAAGATTCTTGGCCCATCGTTTACATTTAACCAAGTGCCGGAAGTTATCGATCGAATATTGCAGGTCTATCTGCGCGAGCGCGTAGAAGCTGAAAGTTTTATTGATACGGTTCGCCGTATTGGTCATGCGCCTTTCAAGGAGCATGTCTATGCAACGGATTTTGATGTAGAGGAAGAGGAAGTCATTGATAAGCATGTGGTTACTTCTGCTCAATATTCAGTGCCTTTTTATTCCCCAAGGTTCTAATAAGATGATTATACGAAATAATGCAATCACCGAAGATGACTGGATCGTGCTGCGTTTGGGTGAGCAGGAGTCAGCAGAAGATATAACCGTTGCGGCAGGTAAAGTGATTGTTCCCCTGAAGGTATGGCTGGCGCAGCGCGATGCATTGCAGCAACGTCATGAAATAGGTGTATGGCTGGCCAGTGATGAGCGCCCAGAAGATTTGAAAGGCGATATAGAAAAATTTTCTGTTATTGCGGTTGATTTTCCTAAGTTCTCGGATGGTCGTGGTTATTCCATTGCTTATAACTTACGCGCTCGTCTTGGTTATACAGGTGAATTGCGGGCTATTGGCGATGTGCTGAGAGATCAGTTGTTTTATATGCGGCGTGTGGGCTTCGATGCGTTTGCCCCTCGCCCTGATCGCAAGATTGAAGATGCTTTGAAAGGATTGACCGATTTTTCTGAGGTTTATCAAACTTCATTTGATCAGAAATTACCACTATTCCGCCGAGTACAGCTCAAAGGGAATTCGCCAGCAGGTTTGGTCAATGAGTGAGTTGCCGTTGAAAGTGGAGCAAGTTGTCACCACTTTAACTGAAACAATACGTGACCATGCCCCGGTTACCTTTGCAAATAGCCTGGGTGCTGAGGATATGGTGTTGACTGATATCATTAATCGATATCAGCTCAATATTGATATGTTTAGTCTGGATACTGGACGTTTGCCGCAGGAAACCTATGATTTAATGCAGACTGTGCGGGAACGATACAAAATACCTTTGCGCATCTATTTTCCCAACGTAAAACAAGTTGAAGCCTATGTGGCTAAAAATGGCGTCAATGGTTTTTACGAAAGCATAGAGCTACGCAAGGAATGTTGCCATATCCGTAAAGTGGAGCCGCTGCGCCGCGCTTTATTTGGTAAACGGGCATGGGTAACCGGCATACGGCAGGATCAGGCATCCACGCGATTAAATTTGAAAGTATCTTCGTATGATATGGGTAATCGCATGCAGAAGGTCAATCCACTATTGGAATGGTCCAATGCCGAAGTTTGGGAATATCTCAAGCAATATGAGGTTCCTTATAACAAGCTGCATGATAAATTTTACCCCAGTATCGGTTGTGCGCCTTGCACTCGTGCGGTGACGCCGGGAGAAGATATCCGCTCCGGGCGCTGGTGGTGGGAAACGCCAGAAACTAAAGAATGCGGATTGCACACTGGCAAGGTTATTCCATTAAAATAAATGTGATCGATACTGTATTTGGATTGATTTTTAGATAGCAGCCTTGTTAGGGCTGCTTATTTTTGTTGATTGAGAGAAAAAGCATGAATAACCATCCCTTTACCCATCTTGATGCGCTGGAAAGCGAGGCAATACACATTATGCGCGAAGTGGCGGCAGAATGTGCCAATCCAGTTCTCCTGTTCTCTGGAGGTAAGGATTCAATCGTGTTATTGCGTCTGGCCGAGAAAGCATTTCGTCCCGGACGTTTCCCATTCCCGTTGATGCATATTGATACAGAGCATAATTTCCCTGAGGTGATTGCATTTCGCGATCATCGCGTCAAGGAGTTGGGAGAGCGATTAATTGTGCGCAGCATGGAAGATTCGATAAAAAAAGGCAGAGTGGTGTTGCGCTCGGAAAATCAAAGTCGCAATGCTTTTCAATCGGTGACCTTGCTTGACGCTATTGCTGAATTTAAATTTGATGCCTGTATAGGTGGTGCGCGGCGAGACGAAGAAAAAGCGCGTGCCAAAGAAAGAATTTTTTCTTTCCGGGATGAATTCGGTCAATGGGATCCCAAGAATCAGCGCCCTGAGTTATGGGATCTTTATAACACCCGTACCCATCCTGGCGAAAATATTCGTGTATTTCCAATCAGTAACTGGACCGAACTGGATGTGTGGGAATATATCTCGCGTGAAAAACTGGAAGTGCCCAACATTTATTTTGCTCATGTGCGAGAAGTGATTCGGCGTGCGGCAGGCTTGTTACCGGTTTCTCATCTGGTGCAGCCGAAAGAGGGTGAGAAAATTGAGAAAATAACAGTCCGTTTTCGGACTGTGGGCGATATGAGCTGTACTTGTCCAGTGGAATCTGATGCGGTCAGTGTGGATGAGATTATCGCTGAGACTGCGATGACCCGTATCACTGAACGAGGGGCTACTCGTATGGACGATCAAACATCAGATGCTTCCATGGAGTTACGTAAGAAAGAAGGTTATTTCTGATGAATGTTTAGGAGAAAATGAATGACTGGAGTAAACACCGCATTCAGTCGTATCAATCTATCTGCGTTCATCTGTTCCTATATTTATTTTGCGGTGACACCCATTTCCAGAAGGCTTCCAAATGTCAGTCAGTGAAAAAATTTCGTTTGATCAAACTGAGTTGTTGCGTTTTATTACTGCCGGTAGTGTAGATGACGGTAAAAGTACCTTGATCGGACGCTTGCTGCATGATTCTAAATCTATTTTTGAGGACCAATTATCTTCTATCACTAGCACGACGCGTAAACGCGGTATGGAAGGTGTGGACCTGTCTCTGTTGACGGATGGATTGCAAGCCGAGCGAGAGCAAGGAATCACTATTGATGTGGCTTATCGTTATTTTGCGACCCCAAAGCGTAAATTCATTATTGCCGATACGCCCGGCCATGAGCAATATACGCGCAATATGGTAACAGGTGCTTCCACTGCAAATCTGGCGATTATTTTGATCGACGCGCGTAAAGGCGTGCTGACACAATCACGGCGGCACGCCTATCTGGCTAGCCTGGTAGGTATTCCTCATCTGGTGGTAGCGGTGAATAAGATGGATCTGGTAGATTATTCGCAGCCGGTTTTTGAAAAAATTTGTCAGGATTTTGCCGCTTTTGCGGCAAAACTCAACTTACGCAATATTGTTTACATTCCAATGTCAGCGCTCAATGGGGATATGGTGGTAGAGCGTGGCGATCATCTTGATTGGTATCAAGGTTCTACCCTGATGGATTTGCTGGAAAATGTATCGATCGAGGATGATATCAATCGTGAAGATTTTCGTTTTCCCGTGCAATGGGTATGCCGTCCACAAACAAAAGACCTTCATGATTTTCGTGGTTACATGGGGCGTATTGAATCGGGTTCTATCCGAGTCGGAGACAGCGTGACACTGCTACCATCAGGCTTAGCCTCGCATATCAAAGAAATTATTAAGTATGAAGGATCCATCAGCGAAGCTTTTGCGCCTCAGTCTGTCACGCTGACGATAGAAGATCACCTGGATATTTCACGCGGTGATGTACTGGTAAAAACGGGAGATAGGCCGCAAGTTACCCAGGCATTCGATGCAATGTTGTGCTGGCTCTCCGAGCAACCGCTGGATCCAGGCCGGAAGTATTTGATCAAGCAATCTACGCGCATTGTCAAAGCAATCATCGGTCGAATCGATTACCGTGTTGATGTTAATACTATGGACCATGAGATAGTTAATGTTCTGAAAATGAATGATATTGCTCATGTTGGCTTAAAAGTGCAGCAACCACTGGTTTGTGACGATTATATGCGCAATCGTGCAACGGGGTGTTTTATCGTTATCGATGAAGGCAGTAATAATACGGTGGCAGCCGGTATGATTTCTTCCTGAGAGCGTTGGAATCTGAAATAAGACGATGCACCTGTTTTTTCTGTAGTACGCTGATTATGGCAAATTATGTTTTAGGAAATAAAATGTATTACCTTGGTTAATCAGCAATCCTGAAATTAAATAAATTTCCCTGTCTTTCTCATGCAATTTTAAGCGACTGGTTAATTATCTAGCTAATAAAGGGGTTGATTTTCTTGGGAGTAATGAGCTAGATTTGTCGAGTCTTTGAGGAAATTCGCTGCATTTACATTATGAATGCTACCAGTAGCACGATTAATTTCGCACATGTAGATAGAGTTCTTTTATTCATAGGAAAATAGATAATGAGATTGATCTTCCGGTTGGAGCATTCGCATGAATGGGAAACCAATCAAGGATTTTGATCATTCAATAAAGCAGGGTTTTGATTGCGAATTAAGCTGAAGGAAATGGTTTGAGACTCATAAAACTGGGAATCGGTTGAGTGGGTAGAGTTGCCGGTAGCAAGAAAATCAATGGATTAAAAAGAGTAGGTTTTAATTTGTTTGCCGCCTCATTTAAAGTAAAAAATAATCAACCAAACCAATAAATGAATTTAATGCAAGATGCACAGCAGATACTTAAAGGGTTCACTATTCTTGTTGTCGAGGATAATGAGTTGAACCAGCAAGTTATCAAGGAAATATTGCGTCATTCCGGTGCTGCAGTGACTATTGCAGAGCATGGAAGAGAGGCCCTGGATATCCTCAGCAAGGAGTCGTTTGATGGCGTGTTAATGGATATTCAAATGCCTGTCATGGATGGATTGGAAACTACGCAAATAATTCGTGCTAATGCGCGGTGGGCAGATTTGCCGATTATTGCTTTAACAGCAAATACCGGTCAGCACTACAGAAATTTATGTCAACATACTGGAATGAATGATTTTCTTGCTAAACCCATCAATCCTGACATGCTGATTAACACACTTTTAAAATGGCTGGTACCTAGGTGTTAAAGGATATTAAGCAATAGTAATTATTTACTGACCGTTGCTAAACGGATTATTCGGATGAATAAAAAGACAAATATACGCGTACTGGTCGTTGATGATGATAAATTTATGCTTGAATTTATCAGTCTTTTGCTTAGAGAATTAGGTGTCAGTGAAGTACTGGTTGCAGAGGATGGTAAAGCAGGTTTATATGTACTATCAACCCAAGTAACTCCAGTTGATTTGATGATCTGTGATATTGAAATGCCAGGCATGGATGGTGTTGAGTTTTTAAGAAATATTGCTGACCAGAAGTATAGCGGCAAGATTGTATTG
The DNA here is from genome assembly GCA_902826115.1 of uncultured Nitrosomonas sp. Classification (GTDB taxonomy): domain Bacteria; phylum Pseudomonadota; class Gammaproteobacteria; order Burkholderiales; family Nitrosomonadaceae; genus Nitrosomonas. The sequence goes on along the minus strand of CADEDO010000010.1, from coordinate 39,497 downwards.
TTTTCCGGTGTTGATTCCGATTTGTTAAAAGCCACAGAGCGTTTGGCGATTGTGCGTGGATTGCAAGTCATCGGAACATTGGCAAAACCGGTGATGGTCGGTGCATTGGCAGCGATACTGGAAAAGCTTGCCATGCCGGTGCTGAAAACAGTCGATCCATCTTCATTCAAACAAATATTTAATGCGGAAGAAGTCAGGCAGGCTCTGATTGATGATCACATTGATATATTCTTTCAGCCCAAAATTGCTGCTTCCAATCGGCGTGTAACGAGTGTTGAATGTTTGGCGCGATGGCGCCATGCGCAATTTGGCTATGTGACTCCAGACAATTTTATTTCTATTATTGAACAAAACGGCTTGATCAATGATTTTACGCGTAATATTTTAAAGAAATCTACTCAGCAACTGGATGTCTGGCTGCAGCAAGGTCTGGATTTAAAAATTTCCGTGAATGTTTCAATGGAAAATCTGGATCGATTTAATTTGCCTGAAATTTATCAAGAAGCAGTGCAAGAATCTAATGTGCCGACGGATCGGGTCATTCTGGAGATTACTGAAGGTAAGCTAGGTAAAGATTTTGCACAAAGCTTGGATATACTGACGCGCATAAGATTAAAAGGCTTTGGATTATCCATTGATGATTTTGGTACCGGCTATGCGTCTATGGAAACGCTTAAATATATGCCTTTTACCGAACTCAAAATAGATCGAATATTTGCACACGGCGCTGCGGAAGATTCATCAACTCGTGTAATTCTGGAGTCGAGTATAAAATTAGGTAAAGCTTTTGGTTTGAATGTGGTTGTGGAAGGAATTGAAAACCAGGCTGACTGTGAATTAGTGGCGGAGCTTGGGTGCGATGAAATACAAGGGTATTTTATTGCGAAGCCCATGCTGGCCGATGAGTTCACCCGCTGGTTGATTGAATATGAGAAAAACAATAAGAATTATTGGAATTATCGTTAAATATAGCAATAGTATTCACACAGAATAATAAAATTTTGAAAAATTGATTATGACAAACTTAGATGCAGCGTTGCACGCTCAACAGGAAACAATGGCAGCTTCACCCAATTTTAATTTCGGTTTTACAATTACTGATCTCTATCGCCGCGATGGCTTGGTCAGGCTTGACCAGATATTTGTGGATTTTCTTCGCACTGGTGATGAGACGCTATACAAAAGATTGGAGCATGCGCGTGCTCATCCTGATGAATTGCCGCCCAAAGACGATTCTGCGCTCCTGATTGAGATTGCACCTTGGGTGGAAGATTTTATTGCCCGGCTATTTAATATTGAAAATGAAGTACAGCAACTCGCTGCCAAACATCACGAATTGGCTCCACTTTATTTCTGCAAGCGGCAATTTGTGCAGCGCAAAGCCAAAGGAAAGGTCAGTGATACGGAATTGATGGGTATTGACGGCTTGGCACTGGAAAAAGAATTGGCTGCTGAATTTGGCGGAGCTTTTTCAGAACTGGTTTTCGCTACTAAAGTGACTCAGTGGATGGAATCTGAAGCGGAAAATGAAACACGTCTTAATAAGGCACTGCATTATGCTGCATGGGCACTCAGAACACCTGCCGGCCAGCGGCATACGCAGCAGGGCATTTTATTCAAATCCCCCGCCAAGCTGGATTTCCAACATTTATTATCACTGAATACAGATGATTCCGCAGGATATCCTGTGCATCGGTTGGATCATTTGCGTGAACGCAATGGTTTTGCACTGACAGATGGTGGAACTGACTTGATGGGTGCATTGGACGAAGCTAATTATTGCATCTGGTGTCATGAGCAAGGCAAAGACTCATGCTCAAAAGGCATGATACAAAAACCTAAGGCACCGGACGAAGTGCCTACATTCAAAAAAAGTGAATTAGGCGCTTTGCTGGCAGGTTGTCCGCTAGAAGAGCGTATTTCTGAATTCCATAAACTAAAAACTCAAGGCGTTGCGGTCGGCAGTTTGGCGATGATTGCGCTGGATAATCCGATGTGCGCGGGGACTGGGCATCGTATTTGTAATGATTGCATGAAGTCCTGCATTTATCAAAAACAGGAGCCTGTGGATATTCCACAGGCAGAGACTCGAACACTCAAAGATGTGTTGGCACTGCCATGGGGTTTTGAGATTTACAGTCTTTTGACGCGTTGGAATCCACTTAATCTGCGCCGGCCGGTACCGAAACCGGCATCTGGGCGCAAAGTGCTTGTGGTGGGAATGGGACCAGCCGGTTATACACTGGCTCACCACTTGATGAATGAAGGTCATACAGTGGTCGGAATTGACGGTTTGAAGATAGAGCCGCTGCCGGAAGAGATTTCGGGGGTTAATCAGCGGGGCGAGCGTGTTCCGTTCAAAGCAATTCGTTTAGCCAGCGCCCTGGAAGAAAACCTGGATCAACGTATGCCAGCTGGTTTCGGTGGTGTGGCTGAATACGGCATTACCGTGCGCTGGAATAAAAATTTCCTGAAGCTGATTCGTTTGTTACTGGAACGTAGAGAGGAATTTGCCTTGTTCGGTGGCGTGCGTTTTGGTGGCACGTTGACGACCGATGATGCATTTGCCATGGGGTTTGATCATGTTGCTTTGGCAGCCGGCGCCGGTCGTCCTACCGTACTTAACTTGCCCAATGGTTTGGCGAGAGGGGTGCGGGCAGCTTCTGATTTCTTGATGGCACTGCAATTAACAGGCGCGGGACAGAGCGATTCCATTGCAAATATGCAATTGCGCTTGCCTGTGGTTGTTATTGGCGGTGGTTTGACAGCCATTGACACGGCTACTGAAGCGTTGGCCTATTATCCAGTACAGGTTGAGAAATTCTTGAAACGGTATGAAATACTGACTGCTGTACAAGGAGAGGCAGCGATTCGCGATGTGTGGGACGCTGAAGAAAAAGAAATCGCGAACGAGTTTCTCAGCCATGCGCGTGCAATTCGCTCAGAACGTGAGGCTGCTGAACGGGAAGGACGTATTCCACGCATCATTGCCTTATTACAATCTTGGGGCGGAGCAACCATAGCCTATCGCAAACGTCTGATTGATAGCCCTTCCTATACTTTGAATCATGAAGAGGTTGAAAAGGCTTTGGAAGAAGGGATCTGGTTTGCTGAGGGTTTGACGCCTGTGCGGGTTAATATTGATCAATGGGAACATACGCAATCCGTGCGATTTGCAGTGCAAAAACAAGATGAAGCCGGACAGTGGCAGGATGCTGGCGAAGTTGAGCTACCAGCGCGTGCATTGCTGGTTGCAGCAGGAACTCAGCCTAATACAGTGCTGGCGCGAGAAGATGAGCAGATCTTTAAACTGGACGGTCGTTATTTTGCTGCGTGTGATGAAGAGGGTAATCGGGTGCAGCCACCTTATGCCAATCCCAAACCGGATACGCCGATGGTATTACTCAGTCGCTACAAAGATAAGCAGGATGGTCGCTTCATCAGTTTCTTCGGTGATTTGCACCCATCTTATTCGGGGAACGTGGTAAAAGCGATGTCGAGTGCTAAACAGGGTTATCCGGTGGTTAATCGGGTACTGGAGCGCATTAAGCCAGCATCGAATGAATCGTCTCAGCAGTTTTTCTCGGGATTGAATGATCAATTGAGGCCTACTGTTTATAAGGTGGAAAGGTTAGCACCGAATATTATCGAAGTGGTTGTGCATGCTCCAATGGCTGCCGAGCATTTTCAGCCCGGTCAATTTTATCGTTTCCAGAATTATGCAACGCTGGCGCCGGTATCCAGCGATACTCGATTGGCGATGGAAGGTCTCGCATTGACAGGTGCTTCTGTAGATATCGAACGTGGGCTTGTTTCGTTGATCGTATTAGAAATGGGTGGATCGTCTAATCTTTGCGCCATGCTAAAGCCGGGTGAGCCGGTTGTGTTAATGGGGCCAACCGGAACACCAACAGAGATTCCCTCTGGCGAAACCGTAGTGCTGGTAGGTGGTGGTCTGGGGAATGCGGTGCTATTTTCTATCGGTGCGGCTGCACGCGCTGCCGGATCAAAAGTTTTGTATTTTGCAGGCTATAAAAAGCTGGTTGACCGCTATAAGGTTGCTGAAATTGAGGCTGCGGCAGATATCGTCGTCTGGTGCTGTGATGAATCGCCAGGTTTTGACGCTACGCGCTCTCAAGATAAAAGCTATGTAGGTAATATTGTGCAAGCCATGGTTGCTTATGCTAGCGGTGAATTGGGCGAGCAACCGGTAGCATTGGCCGATGCAGATCATATTATTGCGATCGGTTCAGATCGTATGATGGCGGCAGTGGGTATGGCACGTCATAACCAGTTGAAATCTTACTTAAAAGCAGATCATTTTGCCATTGGCTCGATTAATTCTCCGATGCAGTGCATGATGAAGGAAATTTGTGCTCAGTGCCTACAGCCGCATCAAGATCCGGAAACTGGAAAAATTACATATGTGTTTTCCTGCTTTAATCAAGATCAGCCACTGGATAAAGTTGATTTTCCAGGTTTGGCAACGCGTTTGCGTCAGAACACCGTGCAGGAGAAACTAACCAATCGATGGATTGGACGTTGTTTAAGCAATCAGTGAATAGTGTCCGGTTAATCACCTTGTGGTGTTTAGGTGATTTGAACAAGTGTTATTCACGAGCGAAAATCATACGAGAAAGATGAAGTGTCTTATGGGTTTTTTTGCGACGGAAGTGTAGTCATATTATCTCGAGTTCTGGTTTTATTCACCTGATTTCTGGGAGTGACGTCGCAAGAAAAAAGCCTATTGATGATGAAAAGAACCTGCAGATTCTAATTTGTCGCTTGTTTGGGGCGTGGGAATAAAATTAAGGCAAAAGTTGTGACCAACGGGATGATAAGTTTGAAGTGACTCAAGCACGCATAGACGAAATCCACATTCTGGTTGTCAGGGGTAATCTTTCGAGTCAATCGACGATTATTGATTGGTTGCGTTTAGCCGGTGTTGTCATAGTTGCTGTGAGTAATGTGCAGGAAGCGCTGGAGCAGTTAGCTGCTCAAAAATTTGATTTGGTATTCATAGATGCTCAAATGTCGATGGCAGACCGTTTTGCAGCTATCCATCAAATACGCGCAAGAAAGGAGTTTGCGGAACAAACAATCATCGCAATATCTGATCAATTATCTCTTGAAAGTCGCGATCTATGTTTAGCTGCTGGTATGGATGATTTGATACTCGATCCTGTTGATTTGAATGCAATGTATCAAATTATCGCTAAGTGGTTGCCGGATAAACTCGATTTACGAACCGGCAATAGCAAAGAAACGGATAAAGTAATGGCAGAGCCGGCATCCGCAGAACTTCCTCCCATTGACATGAAAGTGTTATATCAAATGTTTCATCAAAATACAGCTTTGGTGCACAAATTTGGGCTGAAATTCATCGAAGTTGCCAGTAGCACTCTAGCAGAGATGCAAGTGGCGCGGGCTAATAGAGACTTGTCAGCTTTGAATCATTTGGGGCATAAGTTAAAATCTTCTGCGAAGGCAATCGGCGCTTTGAGTTTTGCCGATTTGTGTGAAAATCTTGAGAAAACTAATACCATTAATAATTGGGCGGATGCAGAATTATTATTGATTAAGATTGAAGTTGTATTAGCGCAGATTTCACAGCAATTAAAACAAGAATTTAATGACGAGAATGGATAATTCTAGTGACATCAATTACATCAATGTATCTTGCGTGTCGCGGATTGTGTTGTGCAGAAGCCGCACTAGGGGGCGGGGTAAATTCATAATCTGACATCTAATTAATAGGTGATTGTGCCGATTTCATGATGAATACTAGTTACACAAATAGCCAGAAAGTCGAGCCAGATCAAGTTTTTCCTGATCTGAGTAATGCATTACTTGTAAATTGATTTATAATTCACGATTCATTAAAAGAATTAAAAGCAATTTTGGGTTTTGTTTGCAAGTAGATAGGCAAGAAAAGGGAGATCATCAATGCATATAGGCATACCCGCAGAGATTCGCGGGGGAGAAACGCGTGTAGCAGCTACACCGGAGACCGTGAAAAAATTTACTGCTAAGGGTGTTCATAAAGTATCAGTGCAATCAGGAGCTGGTGCGGGCGCTAGTATACCGGACTCGGCTTATCAAGAGGCCGGTGCAACTATCATGACGGATGCAGCCGCATTATATGCGCAATCGGAGATCGTGCTCAAGGTACGGGGTCCGGAAGCCAGTGAACTGGCTATGTTGCGTAGGAATGTTGTGCTGCTGGGTCTTCTATCGCCACATCATAAGGAAGGTATCGATGCATTAGCTCAGCATGGAGTGACGGCATTTGCGATGGAGAAATTACCACGTATTTCTCGTGCACAAAATATGGATGTTCTGTCATCACAGGCGAATATTGCTGGTTATAAAGCTGTAATTATGGCAGCGAACGTTTATCAAAGATTCTTTCCCATGCTGATGACAGCAGCAGGTACTGTAAAAGCTGCTCGAGTTCTGATTTTGGGTGCTGGCGTTGCTGGTTTGCAAGCGATTGCAACGGCAAAAAGACTCGGTGCAGTAGTCGAGGCATTCGATGTACGACCAGCTGCAAAAGAACAAGTGGAAAGTCTGGGAGCTAAATTTGTTGAGGTACCGCTTAGCGATGAAGAAAAAGCAAAAGCTGAGACTGCAGGCGGATACGCGACAGAAATGTCCGATGATTATAAACGACGCCAAGGCGAGCTAGTGCACGAGCGGGCGATTGCGGCGGACATCATTATCACTACTGCTTTGATTCCTGGGCGGCCAGCTCCGGTTCTGATCAAAGAAGAGACCGTTCGAGCGATGAGGCCAGGCTCTGTTATTGTGGATATGGCGGTCGAAGCAGGGGGGAATTGTCCACTTTCAGAATTGAACAAAACTGTGGTGAAGCATGGTGTGCACCTGATAGGTATTGCAAATATTCCAGGATTGGTAGCAGCTGATTCAAGTACGCTGTATGCCCGGAACCTAATGAATTTTCTAAACTTGATGCTTGATCCAGAAAGTGGTGAACTTAAAGTCGATCGTGAGGATGAGATCATTGCTGGAACGTTGGTTTGCACAGGCGGTGAAGTGATTACTAAATCATAATTAATGATATGTTTGTTGGTTTTACAGTATCACTTATCAAGTGTTGCGTTTAAGACGTAAGCAGTTAACGAATTTTAAAGGAGTAATCATGATTGGTGAAATTGATCCATTTATTATCAATCTAACAGTTTTTGTGCTGGCAATTTTTGTTGGCTATCATGTGGTGTGGAATGTTACTCCAGCACTGCATACCCCTTTGATGTCAGTGACTAACGCAATCTCTGGCATTATTCTTGTAGGTGCAATGCTGGCAGCTGGGCCAGCAGAAACTGACTGGGGGGTCTGGCTGGGTGCAGTCGCAGTAACACTGGCGGCAATTAATGTTTTTGGTGGATTTCTGGTGAGTCAACGTATGCTGGAAATGTTCAAGAAAAAAGAAAAAAAAGGAAATGCGTAAATGTCAGCAAATATGGTAGCACTTGCATATTTAGTGGCCTCGGTATTTTTTATACTGGCACTTAAAGGTCTAAGCTCGCCTGAATCTGCACGTCGTGGAAACTTGTTCGGCATCATCGGTATGGGGATTGCTGTTGCTACAACGCTGACGCTTACTCAAAACTGGCCTTTAATTCTAGGCTGCATCGCAGTCGGTGGCATTATTGGTGCGATCGTAGCGCAGCGGGTGCAAATGACAGCGATGCCTGAGCTGGTCGCATTCATGCATTCGCTGGTGGGCTTGGCGGCTGTGTTTATTGCCGTTGCTGCAGTTAATAATCCGGTTTCGTTTGGCTTGCCGGAAACACTGCCTGCTGGTAGTAAGCTGGAGCTGTTCTTGGGTACTTTTATTGGTGCTATGACATGGTCTGGCTCAGTGATTGCATTTCTGAAATTGTCTGGTCGCATGAGTGGTACGCCGATCGTATTTACCGGTCAGCATATGATTAATCTATTGCTTGCACTCATTATGATTGGATTTGGCTTGTGGTTTTTCTTCAGTGATACCACAAACTGGAATGCATTCATTGCGATGACTGCAATTGCTTTTATATTAGGCTTCATGATCATTATTCCTATTGGTGGTGCTGATATGCCAGTAGTGATTTCTATGCTTAATTCATATTCCGGTTGGGCTGCAGCAGGTATTGGTTTTTCTCTCGGAAATCCAATGCTAATTATTGCTGGATCATTGGTGGGTAGCTCGGGCGCGATTCTGTCTTATATTATGTGTAAGGCTATGAATCGACCATTTCTATCTGTCATATTGGGTGGTTTTGGCAGTGATGGCGGTGCAGTAGCAGTGGATGATGGTGTGCAGAAGACATATCGGAGTGGAAGTGCTGAAGATGCGGCCTTCTTGATGGGTAATGCGGATAGTGTGATTATCGTCCCAGGATATGGACTGGCTGTTGCAAGGGCACAGCATGCTGTTAAAGAATTGGCTGAGTTATTGCATGAAAAAGGAGTAAATGTGCGTTTTGCTATTCATCCAGTTGCAGGTCGTATGCCTGGGCATATGAATGTATTATTGGCTGAAGCTGAGATTCCTTATGAGCAAGTTCAGGAAATGGAAGAGATCAATAGTGATTTCTCAAATACGGATGTTGTCCTTGTATTAGGTGCCAATGATGTGGTGAATCCAGCTGCATATGTTGCTGGTAGTCCAATTTATGGTATGCCTATCTTGGATGCGCATAAAGCACGCACAGTAATGGTTGTTAAGCGGAGCATGGCTGTTGGTTATGCAGGACTTGATAATGATCTGTTTTATATGGATAAAACCATGATGATATTTGGAGATGCCAAGAAGGTCGTGGAGCATATGGTTAAGGCGCTCTAATCTGCTCCATCAGATTTGATTATTACAATAAAAATAAGAAGCACATTTTTACATTAGTTGCTTCTTATTTTTGTAATTACAACATTGAATTTACAATTCAAGATCTTTAAAAGGCTGAGCCTTACCAATCCCAAATCCTTGAGCATAATCGACCCCGACTTGCTGTAATTTGGCAAGAATATCATCTGTTTCAACTAGTTCGGCAATTGTTTGGATTCCCGTTTTGTGAGCCAATTGATTGATAATTATTATCTTTTCTAGATCCTCTTCATCGCGAAGAATATTGCAAACTAAACTTCCATCAATCTTCAGGTAATCAAACTCAATTTTATCAAGCAACTGGGATGAATCAGGATCAAAGCTGCATAATGAAACCAAACAACCTAGTTCACGAACTTCTTGTGTAAAAATGAGAGTATCAGCAATATTAGTTCTGGCATCTAATACTTCTACCTCAAAACAGAAACTTGATGCAGGTACATTCGCTTTTTGCAAGCATTCCTGGATAAAGCTAGGAAAAGCGCGATCATTGAGAGTATCTCTAGCGACATTGAGACAGAATGTCGCTTTGACCTCCGGGTGAGCAGATAACCACTGTACGATATAGTTGACTATCCAGCGATCTAATTGCGGCATCATTTTGTATTGATCTACTAAAGGCAAGAATGAGCCCGGGGGCATCAAGTTGTTTTCTTCTTCGTTCATTCGAATCAAAATTTCATAATGCGAAGATGCTGTGGCAGTTGGTTGGATAGAATTTATCTTTTGATAATACAGATTAAATTCCCCTTCTTTAATGGCTTGAGCAATTCTGGTTGCTGTTGTTGTGCTTGATTTAGATATTAGATTGCTTTGAGAATCCGTATTGCTTTTGACAGAAAATTCACTGACTGTAAGAGATACCGGCTTAGTTTGTTTTTTGGCTTTGGTCTTTGGAATAGTCTGCTCTTTTTCTTGTGCGCGAGGCGTATGAAGCGTATAAAACCCGATCGTTTTGCCTTTGTTGTCAAGATGTGGAATATATTGTTCTGTGAAGATATAAGGAAAGCCTTTTGTGGAATTAAGAATGCGCTCGTTATGTATTGTTTTTCCGGCCTGAATTTCCTCAATGCAATCTTTGATACTAGAGTAGAATTCTGCGTCCGAGAATTCCATAAGAAGTCGCCCATCGATTTGATCAGGTTTTAATCCAAACCATCGGCGAAATATTCGATTATGGTAACGACAGCGTAGATCGGTATTAAAGTAGGCCAGCATAATTGGAATATTTTCATCGATAAATAAAGATTTTACTTTACTTTCTGAAGCTGTTTTCTCTGCCCATAAACGATGTTTGATTTCATTTGCAAGCCTTTCCTTACTCACTAACATTTGATCAGAATAACTTTTGATGCTTCTTTCTCGACTTACTACTTGCATTAGTATTGTCATTAATGACGCTATTAGTGAGAGCCATAGCACCATCAACCAATGGAATTCAAGTTCGATGACAAGAAATGTATTGATTACATAAAGAAAAATTGTAAGGATTAAAGCGATGCAAATTGCCAAATAAGGCTTAGCAATATTGAATAATGAAGTTTTTTTCATGACTTTTTCTTGTCCTTAGTCTTTGCGAATCGAATCTGATAAGAATTAATGTTTAATCAAAAATAAAATCATCATTATTTTATCTAACGTTTTCCAATATAAGATGATAGTGGCTTACTTCTAAGCCAGAATTTCCATAAATTAGAGCGCGTTATCACGAAATTCTGGGATGTGGTCTCATTGAGAGCTGCAATAGTCAATTGATTGATTTTCCCTTCCTGAAGCGCAGTGTATAAAAATGTGAACCAGTTAACTTCCAAAGTTTTTAAAGCTTCACGCCAACCATAAGCATCTCTGTATTTTGCCTTCCCAAGCAAAGTATCCAATACCACCAAATGGTTTCCTGTTTTTAATGTTTGCAACCATTTGCCAGCATTCTCGGGAAGTGCTGAATGATTTTGCGCACTTGCTAATGTTAATGCGAAGGTTAAATCGTTGTTGCTCCATACATGTGCATACGAAGATTGTATTGATTGGGGCATATGCCCTCCTCCCCAAAACCAAATACTGTTAATGGCTAACTCTCCACGAGATTCGCGTGCTTGATTAATTGGATGTTCATGAAGCAACATTTGAATTTCATTGAAAATTTTATGCCAAATAATACTTTGATCGCCTGTGGGTAAAAAATTATTAATATTCTTGCACGTTACTTGATTCAGCGTATACGTTTGTATTTCTGGTATGGAAGGTAAACGGATATACCAGCGATCAGGTCGTAATGGTAATAAAGAGAAATTGTAATTACTCAGATTGTGATTTATTGTTTGCACTAGCTGTTTGGCTTCTTCCTCATCAATTTCAAAGATCTGGCGGTCAGCGAGCATAATATGATTTTGTTCAATTCGGAGATGAACAGGATCGGCGCGCATCCAGAAATCTTTATTGGCATTTACTAAACTTGGATCGTCAGCGTAAAGCATGATTGGTGCAACAGGCCAACTGTTCTGCTGCTTTTCTACATTAAATGCTTTGCATAACCAAGCTTCCATTTCGTGTGAAGAGTCATGAGCGGAGGTACTCTTTGATAACAGCTTCTCTAAATAGGGTGTTGATAAGTCATTATAAATTTCTGGTTGCGATATGTCCGGCCAGAATAGATTAGGTACGAGAAGAGTTAAATTCATTGTTATGGTGCCACTATATAGTGATTCTGTAGATTAATCGTAAGTCTGTTCATATGCGAATTATTGATTGAATCTCGCAATTTTGTAATTCTTTATTAATTATGTTGGAACTCTAGTATCTTGATCAGTGAATTGGATAGATAATCAATGTGAGCATATGCCAGCCTTCATAGAAGGACATCATATTTACACGTATAATATGACATAGTCATAAGAATTCAGAATTGATTTTAGATTCAGTTAGTTTAGCTCTTTCAATGTGAAAAGGTAAATATGACTTTTCTATTCATAAAACCATAGGTTGAATTAAAAAGCGCTATGTGAATTCTTACAAAGCTGATTATTAGTTGAGATAGCCTAAGATTATTTTCAATGCATTATGGCTAACTCTTATGCGAATGTAATCACCTTGTCTTTTTTATTTCTCAATCAAATTAGAATGCGTGTTGGAGGCAAAAGCTGATCGCTGTATAGTCTCTCCAGTTCTCAGAACATGAGTGGCATAAATGCGTATCAATAATATTATATAAATTAATGGGTTAGTAGTTTATTGTAAATTTTATTTAATTCAATATTTTGGAGATGTCATGTATCAGCATATAAAAGTCCCAACTGAAGGTGAAAAAATTCAAGTCAATGATGATAATTCGCTAAATGTGCCAGATAATCCTATTATTCCTTTTATTGAGGGGGATGGAATTGGTGTCGATATTACTCCAGTGATGAGGAAAGTTGTCGATTCAGCTGTTGAGAAAGCTTATGGAGGTCAGCGTAAGATCGCATGGATGGAAATCTATGCGGGTGAGAAATCAACAACAATTTACGGAGCTGATGTGTGGTTGCCCGAGGAAACTTTATTGGCAGCCAAAGAATTTGTGGTTTCGATTAAGGGGCCATTGACAACTCCGATTGGTGGCGGTATTCGTTCGATTAATGTTGCGTTGCGACAGCAATTGGATCTATATATTTGTTTGCGACCTGTGCGTTATTTTAATGGTGTGCCAAGCCCAGTTAAGCAACCAGAAAAAACGGATATGGTGATTTTTCGCGAAAACTCTGAAGATATCTATGCTGGTATAGAATGGGAAGCTGAGTCAGAGTCTGTCAAGAAGGTTATTGATTTTCTTGTTAAAGATATGGGAGTAACTAATATACGTTTTCCTCATACTTCTGGGATAGGTATCAAACCAGTTTCAAGAGAAGGGACAGAGCGTTTTGTTCGGAAAGCAATTCAATATGCTATAGATAATAATCGCCAATCGGTTACCTTAGTGCATAAAGGTAATATCATGAAGTTTACTGAGGGTGCATTTAAGAAATGGGCCTACGCCCTAGCAGCTAGGGAATTTGGAGCGGAGTTGCTGGAAGGGGGGCCTTGGATGAGACTGCCACCAGAATATGGAGGAATTGTCATCAAAGACGTGATCGCCGATGCTTTCTTGCAGCAAATTTTGTTGCGTCCCGAGGAGTACGATGTAGTAGCTACTCTGAATCTGAATGGCGATTATATTTCTGATGCATTAGCAGCTCAGGTTGGTGGAATAGGAATTGCACCGGGGGCTAATCTTAGCGATTCTATTGCAATTTTTGAGGCAACGCACGGTACAGCACCTAAATATGCAAGAAAAGATCAAGTAAACCCAGGTTCGATTATTTTGTCAGCAGAAATGATGTTGCGCCATCTAGGTTGGGTAGAAGCTGCAAATATGATCATTCATGCAATGGAAAAGACTATTCAAGACAAGATAGTTACTTATGATTTTGCTCGACAGATGAGCGATGCTAGACAGGTTTCTTGCTCGGCTTTTGGAAATGCAATGATTGAACGCTTACGCTAGAAGGAATACCCCTTACCCTTAAGGTAAGGGGTAAGCTGTTTATATCTTACTCTGTTACTGTGTCAATAAGTCTACGCCAGTTTTCTAAACAAACAGTTAAGCGGATTGGATATTAGAGGCTTGTTTTCCTTTCGGGCCTTGAGTGACATCAAAGCTCACTTTTTGACCTTCTTTGAGTGTTTTAAATCCAGACATGTTGATTGCTGAAAAGTGTGCAAATAAATCTTCGCTACCATCATCAGGAGTAATAAAACCAAAACCTTTGGAATCATTGAACCATTTTACTGTACCTGTTGCCATTTCTACTTCCTATATTAAGAAACTGGGCCGGAAACCCTAACACTATTTGAATTTCAAGACCATTGACGGATAAAACTGGTACCGCAGAGAACTTGAAGCCAAACGCCACGTACTGTTTTACGCAAATCCGGGGTTAAAGTCAAGCGGTTACGCCAGATTTGTATATAAGAATTGGGTAATTGTCTCAAGATACTTGAAAATTTTGTCGTAATCGTCAAATATGTCAGTAGCGAAGTTTATTGTACTAATATATTTTTCTAGACATAGATTGGTAGGGTAAGAGTTATGACGGAAAGTGATTCAAAGGCCGTTATTTTTGATAAGGGGCAGATTAAGCAGAAATCGCCTCCAATGTATAAGATTTTATTATTGAATGATGATTTTACACCTATGGAGTTTGTGATTGAGGTGTTGAAGATTTTCTTTTTTATGAATCAAGAACAAGCAACACGGATTATGTTGAAAGTACATACGGAGGGAGTTGGTGTGTGTGGTGTATACCCAAGTGATATTGCAAGTACTAAAGTTAAGCAAGTAGTCGAGTTTGCAAGAAGAAATCAACATCCACTTAGATGTGTAATGGAGGAAAACTGAAATGATAGCTCCAGATTTAGAGGTCAGTTTACATATGGCGTTTGTAGAGTCCAGGCAGAAACGCTATGAATTCATTACAGTAGAGCATTTATTGCTGGCTATGCTTGATAATGCAAGTGCTGCTGAAGTTTTAAGCGCTTGCTTAGTGGATATTGAAGATTTGCGGTCAGTTTTATTGGATCATATAACGCGGCATACGCCAATCATCAATGGTAATGATGAAGTGGATACCCAGCCAACATTGGGTTTTCAACGGGTTATTCAAAGGGCAATACTGCATGTTCAGTCATCTGGAAAAAAAGAAGTCACTGGTGCTAATGTACTGGTTTCAATATTTGGTGAGAAAGATTCGCATGCAGTTTATTTTTTGCATCAAAGAGGTGTCACTCGTTTGGATGTGGTTAATTATATTTCACACAATATCAGAAAATCACCGCATGAGAGCGATGCTAAAACTGGGAATGAGGGAGAAAGTGAGCCAGAATCCAATTCTTCTGGTGGATTGCTTGAGAATTACACTGTAAATCTCAATCATTTGGCGCTCATTAATAAAATTGATCCTTTGATAGGTCGGGAAAAAGAGATTGAGCGTGTTATACAAACATTATGTCGACGTCGTAAAAATAACCCCTTATTAGTGGGCGAGGCTGGTGTAGGAAAGACAGCGATTGCGGAAGGATTGGCAAAGCGAATTGTTGAAGAGGATGTTCCCGAATTACTGTTGAAGCATCAGATTTATTCTCTGGATATGGGAGCATTATTAGCAGGAACTAAATATCGGGGGGATTTTGAGCAGCGCCTAAAAAATCTATTAAAGCAACTTACCGACAATCCTGTGGCTATTTTATTTATTGATGAAATTCATACATTAATTGGTGCTGGAGCAGCCTCAGGAGGGGTTTTAGACGCATCTAATCTATTGAAACCAGTTTTAAGTTCTGGGCAATTAAGATGTATTGGTGCAACAACTTTTAGTGAGTATCGTGGGATTTTCGAGAAAGATCATGCCTTATCAAGGCGTTTTCAGCAGATTGAAGTTAACGAACCTAGTGTCGATGAAACCGTGGCAATTTTACGCGGTTTGAAATCACGCTACGAGCATCACCATAAAGTTAAATATACTGCGAGTGCATTAATCTCAGCGGCGGAGTTATCAGAGCGTTACATAAATGATAGGCACTTACCAGATAAAGCGATTGACGTGCTTGATGAAGCTGGCGCTGCGCAACGGATATTACCTAAATCAAAAAAACGTAAAGTAATTGGTAAAAGTGAAATCGAGAATGTTGTTGCTAAGATTGCACGGATTCCTCCACAGAATATTTCAACAGATGATCGTAACAAGTTGAAAACGCTGGATCGTGATATGAAGGCTATTGTTTTTGGGCAAGATAAAGCGATTAATTTACTGAGTACAGCTATCAAAATGGCAAGGAGCGGACTTGGTAATCCTCGAAAGCCAGTGGGCTCTTTTCTTTTTTCAGGCCCGACAGGAGTTGGAAAAACTGAAGTGGCTAGACAGCTAGCTTATGCACTTGGGATACATTTGCATCGTTTTGATATGTCTGAATATATGGAACGTCATGCAGTATCTCGTTTGATTGGAGCTCCGCCAGGCTATGTGGGTTTTGATCAAGGTGGATTGTTGACGGAAGCAATGATTAAGCATCCTTATTCGGTATTATTATTGGATGAAATTGAAAAAGCACATACAGATATTTTTAATATTTTATTGCAAGTTATGGATTATGGAACGTTGACAGATAATAATGGGCGCAAGGCAGATTTTCGCAATGTAATTATTATCATGACAACAAATGCCGGTGCGGAAGCTCTCTCCAAGTCTTCGATTGGATTTACAAAGTCGAAATATGCTGGAGATGAATTGATAGATATTAAAAAATTATTTACACCTGAGTTCCGTAATCGATTAGATGCAATAATCTCATTCGCTCCATTAGATCAAGAGGTCATTCTGCGTGTGACTGATAAATTCTTAATTCAACTGGAAACACAGTTGCATGAAAGAAAAGTAGAAGCTACATTTACAGAGGAATTGCGCAAATATCTTGCAAAAAATGGCTTTGATCCATTGATGGGAGCGCGACCCATGGAGAGGCTGATACAAGATACCATTCGAAGCACGTTAGCTGATGAGTTACTGTTTGGACGCTTGGTGAATGGTGGCAAAGTGACTGTAGATATTGATAGTAATGACCAGGTGACTTTGTTGTTCGAGGAAGAAGCTGCGATCATTTAGCGGAAGTTTGATCTGAAGACGTGATGTTGCTTAATGTTGCACCCTTCCGGGAATCTTGATAAGGTTTTTGGGAGGTTTGTAAAATGAGATATACCGCGTCCCATCAGATCATGCCGCCACTACTCTACAATTGCTCAATTTAAGTATAAGCTAATGAATGATTTGTATCATTTGGGGGAGTGGGTTGTATTTCTGAGAGTAGTTATGTGAGTTATTCCTGCCTGAAATGTTTGCAAATACGGATAGGAAAGATCCTCTCAGTCTGGCATTAATCGGATTAGCGTGTATCTTCTAGAAATGCTAATAATCATCCAAACTCTTATTTCAAGTAAGTCAATATGAATTGAGGCTGCAAAAAGATGCTTGATGTTAAGGAAGTATTGTAAGTAGAATCAATCCCATATTTAATGGTGCTGGTAAAGATTACTTGTAATTAAAATAAATCCATTTCTTTGAAGAATAAAACTCTTTTCTTTTTTATCCTGATGTTTTGTGATCAGCTATCTGTGTTTTGGTAGGTAATGGTAATATATACATTTAATCAGTTCCTAAAAATTTCAAAGGTCTCATATCATCATGTTTTCGCAGAAACAAACTATCGAAAGTACTGATCCTGAATTATGGCAGGCAATTAAGGGCGAAATGAATCGCCAAGAGGAATACATTGAACTAATTGCATCAGAAAATTATGCGAGTCCTGCTGTCATGCAGGCACAGGGCTCCGTATTAACCAATAAATATGCAGAAGGTTATCCAGCTAAGCGCTATTACGGTGGTTGTATGTACGCCGATCAGGTAGAGCAACTAGCGATTGATCGCTTAAAAGCACTGTTTGGAGCAGAGTACGTCAATGTGCAACCCCATTCAGGTTCTCAAGCCAATGCAGCAGTTTATCTTTCGGCATTAAAGCCAGGTGATACTTTGCTTGGCATGTCTCTGGCGCATGGGGGACATTTAACTCATGGTTCGAGTGTTAATATGAGTGGGAAGATTTTTCATTCGATTTCTTACGGGTTGCACCCAGAAACTGAAGTATTGGATTATGATGAAGTAGAGCGATTAGCTCATGAGCATAAGCCAAAAATGATTGTTGCAGGTGCTTCTTCTTATGCGCGTGTTATTGATTGGAAACGGTTTCGTAAGATTGCCGATGCAGTTGGTGCGTATTTATTTGTAGATATGGCTCATTATGCGGGTTTGGTGGCAGCTGGTTTTTACCCTAATCCTGTTGGAATAGCTGATTTTGTTACCAGCACTACGCATAAAACGCTACGTGGACCACGTGGCGGTATTATCATGGCCAAGCCTGAGCATGAGAAGGCACTGAATTCTGCTATTTTTCCACAAACCCAAGGTGGCCCATTAATGCATGTGATAGCAGCTAAGGCTGTTGCATTCAAGGAAGCTGCTACTAAAGAATTCAAAGACTATCAAGAACAGGTTATCGAAAATGCTCGTGTAATGGCAAAAGTTCTGCAGCAACGTGGATTGCGAATTGTATCTGGTCAGACCGATTGTCACATGTTCCTGGTCGATTTGCGCGCAATGAATCTGACTGGTAAGCAAGCCGAAGAGTCATTGGAGTTGGCACATATTACAGTGAATAAGAATGCTATTCCCAACGATCCACAAAAACCATTTGTGACCAGTGGTATTAGAGTTGGATCGCCAGCAATTACTACACGCGGATTTAAAGAGCTGGAAGCGGAGCAGTTGGCTAATTTAATCGCTGATGTACTTGCTGCGCCTACAGATTCGGCTAATTTGTCACGTGTTGCTGCTGAGGCAAAACGGTTATGTGTAAAATTCCCAGTATATGGATAGATATCAGGTTTGGCGGATGTTATAAATTTTCATCTGTTCAAGGTAGTAACTCAATATGAAGTGTCCTTTTTGCAATACAGATGACACCAATGTGATGGATTCTCGTGTGAGCGAGGATGGTCATAAGATTCGTCGGCGGCGCCGTTGTCAGGCTTGTGATAAACGTTTTACGACCTATGAAACGGTTGAATTACGTTTGCCGCAAGTTGTAAAACATGATGGTAATCGTGCGGAGTTTGATCGCAATAAATTATTGACAGGATTTAAACGCGCACTCCATAAACGTCCTGTTCCTACCAGCTATGTGGATGCCGCCATAGATCGGATTGTACAGAAGTTTTTAAGCACGGGAGCGCGCGAAGTTTCATCACGAAGCATCGGCGAGAGTGTGATGCAAGAGCTTTATCAATTGGATGAGGTTGCCTATATCCGTTTTGCATCGGTTTATAAAAGCTTTCAAGGTGTCGATGATTTTCGAGATGCAATTAAGGAAGTGAAAAAACCCCATCAGCAATTGCCACCGAAGAAAGTTTCCTAGAAATTAGGATCAAGTACTTATTTTGCCGATTGATTATAGCTTCAATCATTTGACTTTCAGGGTTCAAACGCCTTATCGATATGTTTTCTCCTGCGGATTATGCGTTCATGTCACATGCTCTGCGATTAGCGGAGAAAGGACTCTATAGCACGACACCGAATCCGCGCGTTGGTTGTGTGATTACACAAAACGAACAGATTGTTGGGAGTGGCTGGCATGAGAGAGCAGGGCAACCGCATGCGGAAATTAATGCTTTAAGAGTTGCGGCAGTGGCGGCACGTGGAGCGACTGCTTATATCACGCTAGAACCCTGTGCTCATCATGGACGAACGCCGCCATGCACTGATGCGTTGATTGGAGCGGGTATTGCTAAGGTCATCATCGCTATGGAAGATCCTAATCCTATCGTGTCGGGTCGTGGGTGTGCAGTATTGCAACAGGCAGGTATCGAAGTGCAAACGGGCTTATTACAAATGGATGCGCAAGCACTGAACATAGGTTTTGTGAATCGTATGATTCATCAAAAGCCGTGGATCAGGATAAAAACTGCTGCTAGCCTGGATGGTAAGACGGCATTGAATAATGGCATCAGTCAGTGGATAACGGGTAAAGCTGCAAGACGAGATGGGCATCAGTGGAGGGCTCGCTCGTGTGCCATATTGACAGGTATCGGTACAATAAAATCAGATAATCCTCAGCTGACGGTTCGTCATGTTGAAACATCCCGTCAACCCAAGAAAATAATCGTAGATAGTCATTTGGATATTTCGTTGGATGCTAAGTTATTGCAAAGTGAGGACGAGATATTTATTTTTACCGCAAATGATGAGGCTCTGGAAAAGAAAACGGTGCTGAGTAAGATGGGGGTTCAGGTTATTGTTTTGCCTGAAGCCAAAGGAAGGGTCGACCTGAAAAGAATGATGATTATGCTGGCAAATTTGGGAATGAATGAAGTGCTGGTTGAAGCAGGGTGTGGATTGAATGGTGCTTTAGTTAACGCAGGGTTGGTCGATGAGTTGATTATTTTTCTGGCGCCTCATCTCCTTGGAAATAGTGCGCAAGGTATGTTTAAGTTACCGGAATTGATTAGTCTTGATCAAAAGAAGGGGCTGAGAATTAAAGATTTGCGCATGATTGGACAAGATGTTCGAGTGATTGCTGAGTTATCATGAGATTGCTTTGCTTTATTCACGATGGGGTCTTTTAGCAAGCTTGCGTTGCAATGTGCGACGATGCATATTTAGTATCCTTGCGGTGACTGATATATTATTGTCGTTTTCAACCAAAATACGATGAATGTACTCCCATTCAAGTCGACCAACTGACAAAGGATTCTCATTAATGGGCGTGTTTGCTTCGCCCTCTGTACGTTCAAAAGCAACCATAATTTCATCCGCATCGACTGGTTTTGCGAGATAGTGCGTAGCGCCGAGCTTAATGGCTTCAACTGCTGTAGCGATACTCGCGTAGCCAGTCAACATGACAATACGCGTACCTGGATCCAATAACTTGAGCTGTTCAACTAACACTAATCCAGATTCGCTGGACAATTTTAAATCAACAATTGCATATTCAGGAGATGATGCTTCAGCCAGTTTTAATGCATCCTCGATGACGTGTGAGCACATTACACTGAAGCCACGCTTTTTCATGGCTTTTGCCAGTACATCACAGAAAACTTGATCATCATCGACAATCAATAAACTAGGACATTCGTTGACGTCTGATAGCAAAGTTTCAGTCATGATCATTCCTATTCTATCAATGGTAAAACTACCTGTGTACAGGCTCCGCCTCTTTCAAGATTGAACAAACGGACGCTGCCACCAAATCGTTCGATATTTGCATTGGCAAGAAATAAGCCAATTCCAAAACCTTGTCCTGATGCTTTACTGGAAAAGAAGGCTTCACCTGCACGTTGCATGGCTTCTGCAGATAATCCTTCTCCGTCGTCAATGATCTCAAGATGTAGCTCTGATGCATTCCAATTACTCTTGATCTCAATACATTTAGAAGAGGCATCTGCGGCATTATTAAGCAGATTTAATATGGATTGACTCAACAATTGATTGTCCATAATTCTGGGAGTGGGTTGTGTGCCGTTACTTTGATAGGTAAATTTAACAGACGGGCGTATCAACTGCCATTTGTCCAGTATCTGGCGCAGAAATTCATCGACGTGTAATTCGCTGCCATGTTCCGCTCTGGTTTGACCTGCCTTTGCTAATAATTGAGTTAAAGTTTGTTTGCAATGAACAATTTGGTCTCGCAGAATGCGAATGTTATTTTGGAATTCGCTATCCTGCGTGTACTCCTGTTGTAATTCTCTTGTGACAACGGCCATGGTCGAAAGCGGAGTGCCAAGTTCGTGTGCAGCACCCGCTGCGAGTGTTCCCAAAGCAATAATTTGTTCATTGCGCAGGGCTTGTTCTCTTGCTTTGGCAAGATCTCGATCCCGATCCCGAATGGACGAACTCATTCTGACAACGAACCAGGCAATAATGACGGTACTTAATACAAATGCCAGCCACATACCTGAAACATGTACTGTAAATTCAATCAAATGATTATTATGGTCATGAGGCAACGGCACGTAGTTAAATAATAACAATGTGTAACATCCGATCGTGATTACCGCCATGACCCATGTGTAGCGCCACGGAAGTGTTGCGGCAGCTATTGTCAGGGGGAGCAGATATAGCGAAATAAAAGGATTGGTTGAGCCGCCACTAAAATACAGTAAAGTACTGAGTGCAAAGACATCGATGAGTAACTGCAAAAAAAATTCTATATGGGATACCGGCCACTTGCGGTGTAGTCGGAACCATGTCAATAAATTCAAGAAGGTAAGTATGGCGATAACTGTAATCAGTTGAATCCAGGGAATTTCAATATCAATGGTGCGATAGACTAAGGCAAGTGTCAGGCATTGGGCAATGATGGCGATATTTCTCAGCAAAAATAAGCGTTGTAAATTTTTACTGAGAGGAGATTGGCTGAGGTCACTGAACATGGTGCGAAGAATTCGAAAGATTTCTGCTTATTGGTAAGTTAACATGCAACATTAGCTTAATTTTATCCCAATTGCTATGCGACAAATTGTCTCAGGGATTGGCAAGTTAACAATAGTATGACCCAATCCATTGGGATGAAGAAAGGTAATTCAAAATGTGAGCTGTAAGAGAAAATGAAACCATATTCAGTTCTAGAAAAACTTAGTCAACCCAAGTGTTCACTAGAATCATGGTAACCAATGGTTTTTTCGGTTAGAATCATGAGCCATTTTATCTTATGCCAATGAATTGGCATTATCTTTTTGAAATTATTTTATGATCCTTATCCTTGTTCCTAATACACGACTTGATAGTCCGGAATACAAACAATTATCTGCGCATTTGGCCAATTTCTCAGGTATTTCTACACGAGTGCATACTGAGGTGGGCGCTGAACAAACGCTGACAGAAATCTACCTGATCGGTAACACTAAAGTGCTATCGATTGAAGATGTTGGCTCTCTCCCTTGTGTCGATCGGGTGGTGAGGGTTTCAGAGGAATATCGTGTTTTAGGCAGGCACAAAAATGATGATCGCCCAACTTTCTTTGAATATAACGGTGTTCGTTTTGGCCAGGATACGCTTAATGTATTCGCCGGACTGTGCGCAGTAGATACTATTGAGCATGTCGAAATGATGATGAAAGCACTGCGTGAGCAAGGACAGGTTTGCACGCGCATGGGTGCGTATAAGCCTCGCACCAGTCCTTATTCATTTCAAGGCCATGGTAAAACCTGTTTGCCTTATGTATTCGATTTGGCAGGAAAATATGGCATTAAGGTGATTGCGATGGAGATTACGCATGAATCTCATTTGGAAGAAATACGTGATGCTTTGTATCAAACAGGAAATGCAACTGGTGTCATGCTGCAAATTGGCACTAGGAATACGCAAAATTTTGAGTTGTTGAAAATTGTGGGGCGTCAGCAGAACTTCCCCGTATTGATCAAAAGAGGTTTCGGCATTACTCTGGATGAGTCCCTGAATGCTGCGGAGTACTTGGCCTCGGAAGGGAATCGTAAAGTGGTTTTTGGATTACGTGGTATGAAAACCAATATGGGTGATCCCCATCGTAATTTTGTCGATTTCTCGCATGTGCCTGTTGTCAGACGATTAACTCGCATGCCTGTCTGCATTGACCCTTCGCATTCAGTAGGTACCCGAGCAAGCTCGGCGGATGGCATTCTCGATATTATGCACGTGACAGCGCAAGGTGTAATGGCAGGTGCTAATATGGTACTGGTTGATTTTCATCCGGCACCGAGCAAAGCGCTGGTTGATGGTCCGCAAGCTTTGTTGATGAAAGAGCTACCACAATTTCTGGAAGACATTCAAATTGCACGAGAAGCTTATGAAAGACGCGTCGCATTGGCTGAGCGTTATCAAAGGGAATAAAAAAGCACTGCCAGAAATTTTAGTTGCTGATATTAGCAAGAAGGTGAGTGTCAAATTTTTTCGCTGAATTGAGCATAAGCAAAATACCCATTGTTGGAGAATAAATAAATGATCAAAGTACTACTTTCAAATCCAAGAGGTTTCTGTGCCGGCGTGGATCGCGCAATAGAAATTGTTGAGCGAGCGCTAACAATGCATGGAGCGCCCATTTATGTGCGGCATGAAGTTGTGCATAACCGCTTTGTGGTTGAAAATCTGGAAAAGAAAGGCGCTGTGTTTGTAGAGAATCTGGATGAAGTGCCGCAAGATAGTATCTTGATTTTCAGTGCACATGGTGTTTCCCATGCAGTGCGAAGAGAAGCGGCAGAGCGTAAGTTAAAAGTTTTCGATGCCACTTGTCCGTTAGTTACCAAGGTTCATGTGGAAGTAGCCAAGATGCGCAAGGATGGAAAAGAAATCATTATGATTGGCCATCAAGGTCATCCAGAAGTTGAAGGTACAATGGGGCAAATCGAAGGGGAAGACAAGGGAATGTATCTCGTGGAAACAGAGAGGGATGTTGAAACCTTGCAAGTTAAAGATGTCACTAACTTGGCATATGTGACTCAAACAACGCTATCAGTGGATGATGCTGCACGCATCGTCGATGCATTGAAACTGCGATTCCCAAAAATTACTGGCCCTAAGAAAGACGATATTTGCTATGCCACACAGAATCGTCAGGATGCCGTTAAGCAAATGGTTAATCAATGCGATTTGGTCATTGTTGTGGGTTCTCCCAATAGTTCGAATTCGAATCGTTTATGTGAAGTAGCGCGGAATGCTAATGTGGAAGCTTATATGGTGGATAGAGCTGAACAATTGCAAGAAGAGTGGTTTGTTGGAAAGAAAATCATTGGTATTACGGCTGGAGCTTCAGCACCGGAAATTCTCGTGCAACAAGTGATATCTCGACTCAAGCAAATAGGGGCCGAGCAAATTGGCGAAGATGTAACGATAGAAGAACTAAGTGGTGTGATTGAGTCTGTTGTATTTCCACTTCCTAAAGCTTGATTGGTAACTAACTGATATTCCATCCTGTTTGGTAGGGTGTGATATCAAATGGTTGTGGCTTTCCTGTTATTTCATTTACCAGAATCTCAGCACTGGCCGGTGCCATAGTAACACCATAGCGGAAATGACCGCTGTTGATATATAAATTACTGATCATTGGGTGTTTGCCGATGGTGGGAATATTATCAGGTGAGGCGGGGCGTAGTCCTGACCAATGCTGTGCAATAGGCATTGCTTGAAGCGCCGGCAAAATAGCTTGCGCACGTATTAACAAATGTTCACGTGCTGATACGGTTGTTTGCTTATCGAATCCTACATCTTCCAGTGTGCTACCAATGAGTAAATGCCCGTCCCGACGCGGAATGATATATAAGTCATTTTCCACAAAAATGGTGTGGATCGGTGGGGTGTGGTCAAACTTGAACAATAACATTTGTCCTCGGATAGGTTTGATATCTAGTTTGAGAGCATACATACCCAGTATTTCTTTACTCCAAGCGCCGGCACTGATAATAATGTAATCAGCTTCAAAATCTCCTTGAGAAGAAGTGATGGATTGTATTTTCTGATCTACTGCGTTAAGGCTCTTGACCGTACAATTTTCTATAATTCTTCCCCCTAGCTGAGCGATTCGATGGCGTAGTGCATGCAATAACCTTGGATTGCGGATCTGCGCAGTTTCAGGCAAAAATATCGCTTGCTCACATTCCGCACATGTATCTGTTTCATTGTTACATACCGATGAAATTCTGCCTGGGAATATTCGTTGTTCTAATTGTATTTCTCGTATTGAGCACCACTGTTGTGCAAGTCCTCTGTTATACGGCGGCAGTACCAGCATGCCACAAGTTTCATATTCAGGATCAACTCCGGTAGTTTCGCGTAGAACTGAGGCCCAAGCTGGGAATTGACTGGCGCTGTAGCTTGTCAGGCGCGTGACAGCATCAGAATAATCCCATGGACACAGTGGAGACAAAATACCACCACCCGCCCAAGAAGATTCTTGCCCAACCTTGTTCCGTTCGAGTATCGTGACTTTCGCACCTTGAATTAATAGCCGTTCTGCAGTAGCAAGTCCAATAATTCCCGCGCCAATTACGATGACATCTTGCTTCATGCTGTACTGATGTCCTATGTCTGCTGTTAAAAATTAAGAGAGGATATTTGATTGATGAAACTGATTGTAACTCAGCCTGAATCAATGAGGTTTTAAGTTGAATACGGGATTCCGTTGCGCAATAGAGAAGTACTGTAACGCTAAAGTTAATGATCTTAGTAATCGTTATACCTAAAACTCTTTTAATAGAATGATTGAGCTCATAGTGAGGAATGAATTTTCTTTGGAACTCGTTAGATGCAAAACAAGATTGGTATCAACAAACTGATTTATAAGGGATTTACACTGATTGAGTTGCTTGTCACATTGAGCGTGGCAAGTATTTTGTTATCTGTAGCGGCACCAAGTTATCGTGGATTTGTTCAAGACAGTTTACTCGTTGCACAAAGCAATAGTTTTTCTTCCGCCATAGCATTAGCTAAGAGTGAAGCGATTAAGCGTAGTGGTCGCGCTACGATCTGCCCTAGTACCAATAGTACAAGCTGTACTGGAGGAGTGGTTTGGTCGAATGGCTGGATAGTATTTGCAGATACAAATAGCAATGGTGCAGCCGATGCGGATGAGCAAATTCTTCAGGTCGGTGCAGCCCTTTCTGGGGGAAATATGCTGTCAGGATCAAAGTCACGGATCACATTTACAGCGAATGGATTTTCAATGGGATCAAATGACACTTTTTCATTATGCGATAGTCGTGGAGCCGCCTATTCCAAAAAGATTATCCTGAATAATCAAGGTCGCTTACGTTTTGAAACGGGTCCAGGGACTTGTTC
Source organism: uncultured Nitrosomonas sp. (assembly GCA_902826115.1). Classification (GTDB taxonomy): domain Bacteria; phylum Pseudomonadota; class Gammaproteobacteria; order Burkholderiales; family Nitrosomonadaceae; genus Nitrosomonas. The sequence goes on along the minus strand of CADEDO010000010.1, from coordinate 13,187 downwards.
ATGAATAGCGCATTGACATTACTAAAGGGTCAAAAAGGATTTAGTTTGCTAGAAGTACTGATTACGCTTCTAGTCGTATCTTTTGGATTGTTGGGCATGGCCGCGCTCATTATATCGGGTGTACGAAGTAATAATATTGCGCACTACCGGTCAATTGCAAGTAAGCAAACAGAAGATATCGCTGACCGGATGCGTGCCAACTTAGCTGGCGTAAGTGCAGGAGCCTATGATTCGCTGACCGCAACTATTCCTGATAGTAGTGATTGTGTGGCAAATGCTTGCAGCCCAACACAGATCGCAACTTATGATCATTCTCAGTGGAATACTGGGAACTCGTTACTACTACCGAGTGGCGTGGGAACTGTGAGTGGAAATGTCGCCGCCGGATATTTAATTACTTTGCAATGGCGAGAGAAAGAAATGAATGGAGAGGTTGATCCTAATTGTCCCAACGGAGTAGCTACCAATACGCGGTGTTTCTTGACAAGGTTTTCCCCATGATTCTGACTTATAAGATTTTGCAGATTAAGCTTAAGAAAGAACAAAATTCGAAAACAAATACTCAAGGCGGTTTTACTTTAATTGAGTTAATGATTTCTATGGCGCTTGGTTTGGTATTGCTGCTGGTAATTGGGACCGTGTTTGTCAGTAGTCGGCAAACCTTTCGTGAACAGGAAGATAATGCTCGTATTCAAGAGGGCGGGCGTTTTGCGTTGGAAATTCTCGGGCGTAGTATTAAACAAGCAGGTCATGTAGAAGTTCCATTCAATGATTTTAAAGTGTCTTTTGAGGGTACTGCAATAACAGGCACAAATGGTGCTGCCGGTATAGCTGATACCTTGACCGTGCAATACGATGGCGCGCTGGGTGATCAGGATTGTGAAGGCGCCTCAGTCGATGTCGTTGGCGAGATTATTCAGAATCATTTTAATCTCGATACAGCTAATGCTGAACTGCAATGTAGTGGCGTTATCTCCGCTACGCCTGCGCCCCCAGGGGCACCGCCCTCAGGATCGGTGCTATTAAGTAATGTAGAAGATTTACAAATACGGTATGGCATAGATACGAATGGCGATCAATCAGTAGATCAATATATTGCTGCGCCTGCTGATTGGGATCAGGTGATCTCTGCACGAGTCTGTGTTCTGGTTCGTTCCGAAAAAACAAATATAGTTTCTGCGGGTAATTATTTGGATTGTGATGGTGTCTCTGTTGCCATCCCTGCAGACAGGCGATTAAGACGTGCTTTTTCGGCAACCTTCAATTTGCGCAATCGAATCAATTTTCTGCCATGAACATACACTTAAACTTCCGACAAAAACAGAGTGGTGCTGCATTTGTCACCGGTATGATCTTTTTATTGGTTTTAACCTTGCTGGGTATAACAGTTGCAAAGATGGCAACGATTGAAGAACGCATGTCGGGTAACATGCGCGATCGGATGCTTGCAATGCAAGCAGCTGAAATGGGATTACGTTATGCCGAGCGACATATTCGCGATAATGATCCTACCACCAATACGCCCAAATCAATTGATGGCATAGCCGAATTCGATACAGCCTGTACAGCGGGTTTTTGTTATTACGGCGCAGGGGCTACCGCACCAGCCGTGTCAGCATCGACTACTTACTGCACGCCCAGTTGTCCCATTAGTTATGTTGAAGGTACCGTTTTTAGAACTGACGGTGTGACCTACACGGCGCCTAATTTGCCAATGGGTGTACCCGCTCCCACTTATCTCATAGAAGGCATTCAGAAAACCCCTCCTGGTAGTGGATTAAGGTATTACTACCGCATTACGATACGCGCACAAGGCGCTAAACCTGGAACTGTGGTTTGGTTGCAGGAAGTGTTTAGACCTTAGCTATTCTTAGAAATAAAGAGGATGTGAGAATCATGCAGAAAATATTATTACGTCATATTTTTTTAGCACACGCGATTTTGGGGATGTTAGTGGTTAATTTAATAGGTGGGGTTTATGCTGCTCCGCCATTATCCAATAGCCCACTTTTCCTGGGCGGAAATATTTCTCCTAATGTAATGTTTACATTGGATGATTCTGGCTCTATGCACTTTGAGATCATGCCAGAAAGCTTGATTCTTCAAGATGTGCGTTATATGTTTCCTCGTGCATCCGGTGTTTATGGTGCAGATGATTACAGCAATTATGTAGTTGATTTCGAGCCAACTAACCGGTATGCCGCTTCTTTACGTTCTAGTCATGTTAACAAGATTTATTATGATCCTACTGTCAGATATCAGCCTTGGAGTAATGCTGATGGGTCGCTGATGAACAATGCTGATCCAACTTGTGCTCCTCATAATCCTTTGAATACTGCAGCTGGCTGTCGCAATCTTACAGTGAACAATACACAAACTGCGCGCTGGTTGAAAAGTGATGGGACTCGATCGTCCAGTCAATCAAAAACTTTCTATCCTGCTGTCTATTTCAACTATGTGAGTGGCAGTATCAATGATGCTAGTAGCTATACCGAGATCGAGATTATTTCTTCTACAGCTTCGTATGTCGGTGGGCCGAATCGATCGGATTGCACTGCTGCGCCCAATTGTACTTATAATGAAGAAATTCAGAACTTTGCGAATTGGTATACATATTATCGCTCGCGCATATTATTGGCTCGTGCTGGGATTGGTCGGGCATTTTCTGCACAGGGAAATACAATGCGTGTTGGTTTTGCGGCGATTAATAAAGGTTCAACAACAGTAGATGGGGTAGCGACAGAGGTAGTAAAAAGCGGTGTAAGACAATTTACTGGTACCGATAGGTCAAATTTCTTTACTAATCTTTATGATCATGACATTCCAGCGGCAGGGACACCGTTGCGAGAAGCGATGATTAAAGTGGGTGAGTACTTTAAAAGGACTGACGACAAAGGGCCCTGGGGACAAACTCCCGGATCGAGTGGGGGTACTCAACATGAGTGCCGTCAAAATTACAATATATTAATGACAGATGGATACTGGACGGAAGGCTCTGTATCAGGTCTGGATAATTCAGATAATCAATCTGGTTCCAGCATAACTAACCATTCTTCGCCGGCCAGTCCAGCATCATACGCTTATAGCCCGGCACTTCCTTATGCAGATGCTTACAGTGATACATTAGCCGATGCGGCAATGCAGTACTGGAAAAACGACTTGCGGACAGATTTGCAGAATAAAGTACCTACAAATCCTTACGATCCGGCTTTTTGGCAACATATGGTAAGTTTTACAGTGGGTTTGGGGGTAACTGGAACATTGACGGCATTACCCTCTGGAGCGGGGTCTTGGCCAGATCCTACAACCAGTGATGCGGCAAAGATAGATGATCTTTGGCATGCCGCTGTCAATAGTAGGGGAAATTTCTTTAGTGCAGCAGATCCCACGGCATTCTCTAATGCATTATCCAATGCACTGACAACGATTGTTTCACGAACAGGCTCCGCTTCTGCAGTAGCAGCCAATTCTAATTCTTTAATGACAAACGGTCGTATTTACCAAGCTAAGTTCAATAGTGGCGATTGGAGCGGGCAATTGTTATCGATTCCCATTGGTGCCAATGGAGTATTGGGAGTTACCGAGTGGGATGCCGGATTGGTTTCACTGGCATCTAATATCATTAATCCAGTGTCTCGTATCATGATTACGAAGAGCAGTAGTGATGGCGTTGCATTTCAGTATGCAAATTTAACAACTGCACAGAAAGTACTTATCGATAAGAATGCTGCCGGTACTGTTGATAATTGTGGTTTGGAAAGGGTGTTTTATTTGCGTGGAGATGCCTCGCATGAAAATGCAAGCGGTACATTTACTTGTGCTAGTACAACAACAGTCAATAATTTTCGTGTGCGAACCTCCAGTAAGCTAGGTGATATCGTCAACTCAGGTCCTATTTATATCGGTAAACCTAATGCAGGGTACTCAGATGTCGATCATCCAGGTTATGGAGCATTTAAAAATAATTACAAAGACCGAACCCCGATGGTTTATGTTGGCGCGAACGACGGTATTCTGCACGGTTTCAATGCATGCATTGTAGGCGTAACGCCTGGGTGTACAGCTGCAGATGCCGGTAAGGAGTTGCTTGCTTATATCCCAAGTCATGTTTATGAGAATTTGAGCCGACTCACCGATAAAGATTATAACGCTGGTCATCGGTATTTTGTTGATGGCTCTCCAATGATAGCTGATATTTATGCGAGCAGTACTTCGAGTTGGAGAAGCGTGCTTGTCGGTAGCTTAAATGGAGGAGGTCAGGGTTATTTTGCACTTAATGTGACCAATCCAAAGGATACGGCAAAATCTGATCCTGTTTTTTCAGAAGCGAATGCTGCAAATCTTTTGTTATGGGAGTTCTCAAACGCTGATGATGCTGATATGGGTTATAGCTATAATCTTCCTCAAATTAATCCCTTTACTGGTCAAGCCACACAGATTGTTAAAATGGAGAATAATCAATGGGCTGTGATAGTAGGTAACGGATATAATAGCTCGGGCGGGAAAGCGGTACTGTATGTGCTGTTTATGGCTGGCGGCGAAGATGGCACGTGGACAGTAGGCACAGACTATATTAAGTTGGTGGCTGACTCAGGGACAGGGAATGGATTATCCACGCCGACTCCTTTTGATAAAAATGGTAATGGGCTGGTCGATGTTATTTATGCTGGTGATATAAAAGGTAATTTGTGGAAATTCGATGTCAGCTCTTCCACTCCCTCAAGCTGGAATGTGGCAATAGGCGGGTTACCCTTATTTGTATCAGGCACTACAAAACCTATCATCTCTCCACCTGCTGTCAGTTTTCACCCTAAAAAGGGTCAGTTAATCATGTTTGGAACCGGTAAATATTTAGAAACGGCTGATACGACGAATACAAGTACGCAATCTATTTATGGGTTATGGGATCTCAACACACCAGCAACGATAACTGCCGGAATGCTTGTGCAGCAAGTAATGACTGATGCTGCTGTAAGGACGGCTACTCAGAATCAAGTAACTTATTCTGACACAATCAAAGGTTGGTATATAAATTTGCCTGTCAGTGGCGAAAGGATAACCGGTGTACCTATGTTAGAAGATGGAATTTTATTATTTACTACCATTGTTCCTTCAGCATCTCCGTGTGATTTTGGTGGAAGAGGGTTTGCAAATGCACTGGATTTCTTAACCGGAAGCATGCTTGCTTTTCCAGCCTTTGATATTAATCGAAATAGAGTACTTTCTTTGGATGATGGATTATCAGCCGGGGTTGAGATTGGATTCTCAGTGGGGGGCGGGACGCGTATAAGAGGAAGTGCCGATGATTTGTTGGTTTCTTCCAGAGCTGATGGTACGCTGGTGCAAACAACCACTGCGAAAGGATATACGGGGTTGCGTGGCAGAATTACTTGGCGAGAATTTGTTCAATAATGCATGGCATTGATCTTAAATGACTATTGTTTTTCTGCTGGACGATGAGTTTCTCATAATAGTATTTGGGGTGATTAATTTTGGTTTATGCCAGAGATTCAGCACAAGATAGCGATCAGACACTATTTTAAGAATATAAAATATTAAGAGACAGAAAGATTATGAGAATAAGTACTGTATGTAAATCAGTAGGTTTTACTTTAATTGAGTTGATGATAACCGTTGCACTGGTTGGTATTCTTGCAGCAATTGCAATACCTTCCTATCAAAATTATGTGCGGCAATCAAATCGAGCCATGGCGAAATCATTGCTCTATGAAAATGCGCAGTTTATGGAGAGGTTCTTTACTCAGAATAATCAGTATGATGCGACAGTAGGAGTTAATGGCGTTGCAAATACCGGGGGGGATGATGTGGCGGTAACATTACCGATTACTCAATCACCTAGGACGGGTACTGCACAATACAATATTTCTCTTCTGGCCGTGGCTGATGCAACTTATACACTTCAAGCGGTACCGACGGGTTCAATGACCGGAGATGCCTGTGGTGTATTAACTTTGACCAATACGGGCCTTCAAGGCGCGGGTGGTGGTGTAGCTGAATGCTGGAATCGATAATTTAAAGCTGGCCGTGTGATTTCTGTTGATGTCTGGATTATTCTCTAATTTCCTGCTCAATTTCATCAGCAGTCACATGGCGTACATCTTTACCCTTAACCATATAGACAACGTATTCCGACATGTTTTTTGCGTGATCTCCAATGCGTTCGATTGCTTTGGCAACGAATACGATCTCTAGGCAAGTGGAGATTTTCCTTGGATCTTCCATCATGAACGTAATCAATTGACGCAAGATAGAACGGAATTCTTCATCTACAAACTCATCTTGCCGCACAATTTGTGCAGCCGCATTCAAATCTAATCGAGCAAAAGAATCTAATGCTTTATGCAGCATATCCATGGCGATGCTGGCAACGTGCTTGATTTCAATAAAGCGCGGGATGTGCATGCGATCAGTGGCATAAATCAGTTTAGCCATACGGGCAATTTTTGCGGCTTCATCACCAATGCGCTCCAAATCAGTAATGGTTTTAATGACCATCATGATCATGCGCAGATCACTAGCAGTTGGTTGTCTGCGCGCAATGATTTGATTACAAATTTCATCGATTGACACTTCCATGGCATTAACGCGATGATCGCGTGTAATGACTTGATCAATCAATTCTTCATTGCCAGTAGTCAATGCTTCAATCGCATATTCAATCTGTTCTTCAACAAAGCCACCCATCTGCAGGACACGTGTACGCACTTCTTCAAGATCAGCATCAAACTGCTTGGAAATATGTTCTTTGTTAGCCATGGAATGCCTTTATGAATATCAGAATTACATGTTGGTTACTAAAAATTACTATGATCAAAGATCATAAGGTAATTGTACGTACCCCGTTATCCGTTCCTAATAATAGGGTATTGGCTGATCTCCGAGCAAACAAACCATTTGTCACAATACCTGTAATTTGATTGAGCGTTGCTTCCAGTTCAACCGGATTCATGATTTGCAAGCCATGGACATCGAGAATTACGTTGCCATTATCGGTGACAAATCCCTGGCGAAGGGCTGGTTGTCCTCCCAGCAGAACGATTTCGCGTGCAACATAGCTACGTGCCATGGGTATGACCTCAATGGGGAGGGGGAAGTTGCCAAGCACATTAACCAGTTTGCTTTGATCTGTGATGCAGATGAATTTTCGAGCAACTGCGGCAACAATTTTTTCTCGCGTTAAAGCACCGCCGCCGCCTTTGATCATATGCAAATGTTCAGTAATCTCGTCTGCACCATCAACATAAACAGGCAGATCAACGACATTATTGAGATCATGCACTTCTATGTCGTGACTTTTTAGGCGTTTTGCGGTTGCATCCGAGCTAGCGACAGCCCCTTCAATTTTATGTTTGATTTTGGCTAGTTCATCAATAAAGTAATTAGCAGTAGAACCCGTGCCTACCCCAACGATACATCCCGCTGGTACATATTGAATGGCAGCTTCTGCAGCTGCGCGTTTTTGCTCGTCTTGTGTCATTATGTCCTTACGTTGACAAAAATTAATATCGCTTGTCAGGATAGCGTTATCTGTTAATTTAAACAATGCCTCTATGCTTCGAAAATAAGATTTGGTGCATGAGCGTAAGAAATTTGCCTAGTTAAATAGGTTTTATCATTAGAATTTGGACAAGATAAGCGCTGAATGAATGATGATGATTGCAGAATATTATGAAATAAGTATGACACTCCTGTTTTGAGTCTGAGCGTCCCATCTACCTATCAAACAGATTTTACGATTTACTATCCGATTGATTATCCAGTGATGGAAAGCGTTAGAAGTCATCAAAGAGCGAATCAAACTCAGGTTCTGGAATGTGGTAGCTTTTGAGCCATATTTTGAATTGTGTCACATCGCTAAATAGCCGTAAGTTATGCTGCATGCGGTTAATTTGAGTTCTGAGCATGCGGATGTCTGCATCGAGCAAAGTGGAGAAACGTTTGGGCGACAAGTGTTCATGCGGTGCAAGTCCAGTCATTCTCCTGATATCCATTTCCATTTGCTTCACTTTGTGTCTAAGTTCCGTTAGTTGATTTTGCAATATTGCGTTGTATTGTTTCAGGCGATCCTCGGCAATATGATTAATTCCTCTCTGATCAATTTGTTCGATATTCATTTGTAATTCGAGCAACTGTAATAAATCTTTTTTGCCATAGGCGACGGTTACTTTTTGCATCAATTCAGTTTTGCGCTCGCGTTCCATCGGATCAAGTTCGCGGTCAGGGTGAAGTGCGGCCACCAGTTGTCGGTAGACTGCTTGAATGGATTTGCTGGTAGCGGCTTCCTCTTCTTTTTCACGGGCCTCTTTAGCCAATTGTTTGGCAGATTTTTTGCGTTTGGCGCGAAATTCCTCAGCTTGTTTCTGTTGTTCCTGCATCTTCTCCTTTAAGCGCGCCGCTGTCTCTTCAGGATTGGAGAAATCAAATTCATCATCATTGAATTCGACACCAAATTCCTTTTCAAACATGGACTTTAATAGCTCATCAGCCAATTCATTATTTTCCTGAATGGCATCATCATAATTGTGTCCACTGTAATAATCATAAATTGGCTTTAAATCGTCTCGTCCATGCTGACTGATGAGTTCTTCGCACAAGCTGGTAATGAGATATTCGATCTTATTTTGCTGGCTATGAGTGAATTTGTGCGTGGTATATAAATTGTCGAGTAGAGCGACCATCTCGGCTTGATGTGTGCAAAAAGTATCCTGTAGCGGTGTCAGTTTTCTGGCGATTTCCTGCTGGCATTGAGGAATCGTTTCCTGCCATGTGGACAATAGCTTGTTCTGAGCATCAATTTTTTGAATGAGCTCATTGAATTTCTTCTGTGCAGGGGAAAGATGGGCCTGTTGCGGGGTTTCTTCAATGCAAATGGCTTTGGTTTTGGGATGTGGCATAACTTGGTACAAGATGAGATAAATACATTGGATTTTAACCTAGCCATCTCCCTCTGGCTTGTAAACCGCGATATGTTTGATGAGGCCATCTGAATTGAAATAGATGCGTTCCAGTCCTCGGCGTTGCACCGATTTGCCGGAAGTTGCATCCCTTCCTGTCATCATAAACGCAAATTCCACCCCATTATCTTCAATACTGCGATATTCCTCGACTTTCCAGTGAGCATCTGGGAAACGCGTGAAGAAACTGAGCATCATGGCGTGAATCGCAGCGCCACCTTTATATTCGCCAAAGAAATCGGAATGGTAAGTGGCATCATCGGCGAACAAAATCTTAATTAGCGGGAGATTATGCTGATTAGACAAAATTATGTAGTTTTGTGTGCGTTCAATCAGTTCTTTTGTGTGCATGGAATGTTTGTTGTGAGTGTTTTGCGAGGCTAATGGCTGTCAGTTATGCCGATTTCGGTTCTGCGCGAGTGAAGATCCACTCATCCTGGCTACTGGAATCTTCACTGAACTGATAGCCGCCGATATCAAATTGCTTGATATCTTCCGGATTGGTCAGTTGATTCTGAATAATGTAACGACTCATCAAGCCACGCGCTTTCTTGGCGAAGAAGCTGATGATTTTATACACGCCGTTTTTCTCGTCTTTAAAAACAGGCGTGATGATGCGCGCATTTAATTTGTTTTTCTGTACGGATTGGAAATACTCATTGGAAGCAAGATTGATCAAGACGTCTGATTTTTGTTTTTTTAAATCCCGATTGAGTGACTGGGTGATTTGATCCCCCCAGAATTCATATAAATTATTGCCGCGGGTATTCTTGAGCTGGGTGCCCATTTCCAATCGATAAGCCTGCATCAGATCAAGAGGGCGCAATACGCCATACAACCCGGAGAGGATACGTAAATGATCCTGAGCAAAAGACAATTCTGACTCGGTCAGCGTATCGGCATCCAAGCCCGTGTAAACATCTCCTTTAAAAGCAAGAATGGCCTGTTTAGCATTATTCAGGTTAAACGGTCGGTTCCATGCAAAATAGCGATTGGAATTGAGGGTAGCCAGTTTGGGGCTGATCGACATCAGCTGGCCGATTTGATCCGGTTCCAATTGTCTGAGTTGATCGATCAATTGAGCTGAATCATCGAGAAAATCAGGTAGGGTGTGTGTCTGGGTAGCGGACGGTGTTTCAAAATCCAGTGTTTTCGCGGGTGAAATAACAATGATCATATGTTTTTATCCTAAAGCTTAAAAAACTATCAGATTTGATATCATAAAAATTGAATAATGATAAGCGATGGCTTCTATGGATTGCTTGCATTTGAGAACGAAGTTTTCAACCTTAACAAGTTATGTTTGCAATTATATTTTTTATGTAGCGATAAGGCTGTTCATGGGATATTTTCTGGGTATGGGTATTGAAATCCAGGTCACATTTTATTGAGTTTAATGATGAATCTAAATAGTGTGTGATATCGACATCAATATTTACATACAGTATACTTTTCATATGACAGATATATCTTAACTATATGATTTTATATTTATTAAAATATAGAATCCCATTCTGCCAAGAATAAATCGTCTATATTTCCTAGCCCTCTCAAACGTTTTATCAAACCGTACTGTAATGCTGACCATGCATGGAGCAAGATGTTGTCATTTATTACATCATTTTATCGTTTTATCAACCCACCACCAGAGCAACCATTTCCTATTGAATATAATGCACAGTGGCATGAAATTGAAACTTTAAAGTATTTTGATCAAGTAGGAAGATCCCTTCTCAGGAAGCAATTAAAAAAAATTAATGCAAGAAAACAAATTGTTATCTGCTTCACTAATCGCTGCGGTTCCAATTGGCTGGCTGAACTGCTGTATGCTACAGGACTAATGGGATTAGCTGACGAATTCTTCAACACAGAACGTATCAAGGAATCTTGCGATACCAACCAATTAGATTCTTTCGATGATTTTGTCCGTCATTTACCCAATAATCATAGTACTGTAAATAAAGTTTTTGCTACCAAGCTTTCTTGGGATCAGCTCTATTTTTTATCACGCTTAAAAGTAATTCCCAATATCATCCCTCGACCGCAATTTATTTACATCGTGAGGAATGATGTGGCTGCTCAGGCGCTTTCATTACTGGTGGCGCAGCAAACAGGTCAGTGGAAAAGTAACTGGAATAGTGGTATCAACGGTAAAGTAAACTTTGAAACTCTTGGTGACGAGCAAATCATAGAGGTGATTGCAGAAATTCAATTTGCACAATCACAGTTTGAACTTTATTTTGACACGCTGGGTTTGAAGCCTTATCGGGTTTGTTATGAAGATTTACAGAAAGAGCCTGAGCTCATTATTGAGGAAATAATACGATATCTGAAAATTTCTACTCCCAAGGCTTGGAGAATTCATCCTGCAAATTTGCAACTTGAAAAACAGAGAGATGCTCAATCCGAGAAACGACTTGCTCAATTCCATCACAACACAAACCATCGGTACGTCTTTTCTTCGCATAGGTCTATCGGATGATCAGTAATGCATTGAATATTGACCTTCTCCCATTTGCTAAGCGGGTTTTGATTGGATCTGATTGATCATGGAAATGAAAAGTATAGTTTTGTATGTAAGTTGCTATCTCATTGATATCAGAGATTTGCACCTGAATTTTCAGGCGATCCGGATCTGATGGCACGTAGGTTGGGGGGGCAAACCCCAACTTTTCACCGCTCGCCATAACTGCCCCGGTCATTCGAAATGATACCAGCCTTGATATACCGGTGAATGCTCGAATAAGACCATTCGTTTGCCTGATGGACGTATCCATATTTTACCGAATTGTAATGAATGTAATCGACATGCCGCTCAAAATCATCTTCGTTACGAATCAGATGCGCCCAATACTGGCGTTGCCAAACTCCACGTTCGCCTTTGGAAATCCGGCTGGCATTGCGGCGTTCGTTCATGGTGATGTGGCGCGAGAAACCCGCTTTGATCAGCATCCATCGAGTTCAAAAATCCGCATTGTCAGACGGTAAAGTCCATATCGTATGCAAATGATCCGGCAACACGACGAAGGCATCGATGTGAAAAGGATGCCGCTACTTCACCATTTTGACAGCCACGCGCAAAATTTCCACATGATCCGATAACAAGCGCAGGTGACGTTGGGCAAGATTGATCGTAAAGAAATAGGTTCTACCTTTTACATCGGCACGCCGGTATCGCATGGCTGATCATTCCCTCGTTTTTGATGCCAATATTTATTGTTTATATTGGGGTTCGCAGGTTCACCCCAACCTACTGTGCTGAATCATCGAGAAAATCAGGTGTGGTGTACATCTGAGTAGCGGGTGGTGTTTCAAAATCAAGTGTTTTCGCGGGTGAAATAACAATAATCATTATTCAAATCCTGAAATATTGAAAATATTATCAGATTTATACACTGAGTGATGGGGAGTACAGATAAAAGCGGTACTGATGTGTGATAGGCGCATACCGAATCTATAGCGTTGTCCTGCAATGTATGGAGTGCGCGATCCCATGATGGCCTCGTCTGATTGCTTTGAAATCAATCTCAGCGGAAAAGCGACCCATGCTGCGATGCCGCATTTGGGCTGCGATGTTCTGGTGGCTGCGGCGCATTTAATCACCCAATTGCAAACTATTGTGAGCCGCCAGATCGATCCGGCAGATGCTGCTGTGGTCAGCATTACCCAAATTCATGGCGGCAATACCTGGAATGCGTTACCGGATTCCGCTGTGGTGCGCGGAACATTCCGCAGCTTTAAAAATTCCGTGCGTGCGCAACTGGAACAAAGTATCAGCCGTCTTGCCCAGAGTGTCGCACAGGGTTTCAGGCTGCATGCCGATGTTTGTTTTAATCCCGAAAACCCCGGCTATCCGGTCACGGTCAACAGTCCGGATGAGACTGCCAGCGCGATCCGCGCCGCAATTGAAGTGGCTGGTGCCGACTGTGTTAATACCGCACCGACCCCCAGCATGGGTGCCGAGGATTTCGCTTTTATGCTGCAACAGAAACCGGGTTGTTATATCTGGATTGGTAACGGCAGTTCGCAAGGTAATTGTCTGCTGCATAATCCGAATTACGATTTTAACGATGAGATCTTGCCGCTTGGTGCCGCATATTGGGTTAAGTTGGTGGAGAATGAGTTGCCTGGGTAGGATTGAATCATCTCTTTGAATTGATCTATCGCTTCGTTAAGTACTTTTTGACGACTGAGGATGCTGTATTTTTAAAG
>CADEDO010000009.1 GCA_902826115.1 uncultured Nitrosomonas sp. | reverse complement strand
AAGATAGCGATGAAGATGAAGATGAAGAATAGTCATCATTCATCAACCATGCTCTCGGATAAGAGCAGACTAAAGAAACAGCAAAAATCTGTCACTTCACTATATTCAAATAGCAGTTATAACTTTCGTCAGTATTAGTCGGCTATAAAATAAGATAGAAAAATTAAACTGACGGTTTGTTAGTTATACATTCTTTTTATATGGAAAGAAGTAAATAATTGATTCTGATAATTTAACAACCCGCCTATGGCGGGTTTTTTATTATATTTGAGGTAAATGAAAATTATGCTAGATCACTTTCCACGGCCTGATGTTGATTATCCGCACAGAAATCGTGATTATTTTATAGCTGGATTTACATTCTTTTGTGTTGCAGTAAGTTTAGTAATTGATGGTAATGCAAGTTTTGAGATACAGAATGCATTAGGCGTCATTGCATGGATTTTTCTTCTGGGATTATTAATTGGTGAAAATAAGGAAGTGCGAATGCAGGTTGTAATTGCAGTAGCATTTGCAACAGCAGGCGAGCACTTTGCTTCCATTTATATGGAAGGATATACCTATCGATTTGGGAATGTGCCGCTATATGTACCGCCAGGACATGGAATGGTTTATTTGACAGCAGTAGCACTTGCGCGTTCGCGATTATTTTTGTTGAATGCTAAAAAACTAGCAGTATTTGTTATTGCTATAGGTGGTATATGGTCATTATGGGGGATTAGTGGGATACCTGAGCAAGGTGACCAAGTTGGTGCATTTTTGTTTTGCATATTCGTAATTTGTATTTTTAAGGGCCGCTCGCCAATGGTTTATCTTGGAGCCTTTTTTATCTGTACTTGGTTGGAAATCGTAGGCACAGCGTCTGGAACATGGAAGTGGGCATCAATTGAACCAATTTTTAATTGGACTCAGGGAAATCCTCCCAGCGGTGTTGCAGCTTGGTATTGCTTGGTTGATGCAGTAGCTATTGGATTCTCACCAGTATTTTTAAATGTTTTGCAAAAAATGAAGAATTGGTATAAAACAATCGCACATTAAGTGAACACTTATTTTAAATAAAAGCTTTTTATGAGTAGAGAGATAATTCATAATCTTCTTGCTTTGCTATTTTACTAGAAAGGAATATTTGTGATTGCTGTTTGGTTACCTGATGGATCTGAACGTATTTTTGATCAACCGATAAGTATCATTGATGTTGCTGCAGCGATTGGGGCAGGATTAGCTCGTGCGGCTATTGCTGGTAAAATCAATGGAAAATTAGTTGATGTATCAAGCCAGATTGCTGAGGATTGCGAACTTTCTATTATTACCGAGAAGGATGCTGAAGGACTGGAAATTATAAGGCATTCTTGCGCTCATTTACTTGCTCATGCAGTGAAGGAATTGTTTCCTGATGCGCAGGTTACTATCGGTCCTGTAATTGATGATGGATTTTATTATGATTTTTCATATAAACGGCCATTTACGCCTGAAGATTTGACTGCTCTTGAGAAGCGAATGCATGAGATAAGCAAGCGTGATTTAAAGATAGAGCGAAAAATCTGGGATCGTTCTGCTGCAATCGATTTTTTTAAACAGCAGGGAGAGCATTATAAGGCTCAGATAATTCAATCTATACCAGGTAACGAGGATTTATCACTTTATTCTCAAGGTGAATTTACAGATTTGTGTCGTGGACCACATGTTCCAGCAACTTCAAAGATAAAAGTATTTAAGTTGATGAAAGTAGCTGGCGCATACTGGCGGGGCGACTCAAACAATGAGATGTTACAGCGCATTTATGGTACCGCTTGGGCAAATAAGGATGATCAAAAGAATTATTTGTTTCGCTTGGAAGAAGCTGAAAAAAGAGATCACCGGAAACTAGGTAAGCAACTTAATTTGTTTCACACGCAAGACGAAGCTCCAGGCATGGTATTTTGGCATCCTAAAGGATGGGTTTTGTGGCAACAGATTGAGCAATACATTAGAAATGTATTGAGTCAAAATGGTTATCAAGAGATACGGACACCGCAGATTTTAGATAAAAATTTATGGGTGCGTTCAGGACATTGGGACAATTTTCGTGAGAATATGTTTACCACAAATTCGGATGAAAGGGATTTTGCCATAAAACCAATGAATTGCCCTGGGCATATTCAGGTATTTAATCAAGGTTTGCGGAGCTATCGAGAACTTCCAATAAGATTTGCAGAATTCGGGTCTTGTCATCGAAATGAAGCATCTGGAGCGTTGCATGGAATTATGCGTGTACGTGCCTTTACACAAGATGATGCACATATTTTTTGTACAGAAGATCAAATACAGGAGGAAGTAGTTAGGTTTATCGATCTATTAAAAGTTGTGTATGCTGATTTCGGTTTTAAAGAACTCCAGGTAAAACTCTCTACCCGACCACTAAAGCGTGTAGGGTCAGAGGCTCAGTGGGATAAATCAGAAGCTGCGCTTGAGGCAGCTTTAAGCGATACCAAGCTTGAATGGGAATTACAACCTGGTGAAGGTGCATTTTATGGACCAAAAATCGAGTTTTCATTAAAGGATTGTATTGGGCGTGTGTGGCAATGTGGTACATTACAACTTGATTTTTCTATGCCTGACCGTTTAGGTGCGGAATATGTGGCGGAAGATAATTCGCGGCAGGTGCCAGTTATGTTGCATCGGGCTATTCTAGGTTCTCTAGAGAGATTTATTGGAATTTTGATAGAGAACTATGCTGGTGCTTTTCCTTTGTGGTTGTCACCTGAACAAGTCGTGATATTGAATATTTCTCGTGGGCAAGCTGAATACGCCCAAGTGGTGGCCGCTCAATTGAAATATCATGGTATTAGAGTCAGCTTAGACTTGAGAAATGAGAAAATAACCTATAAAATTCGCGAGCATAGTTTGCAGAAACTTCCTTATCAAATCATTGTTGGAGATGAGGAAGTACGGACGAATAAGGTAGCTGTTCGAAATCGTGTAGGTGAAGATCTTGGGCGAATGACAATTGATGATTTGATCATTCGTCTTAATGAAGAAATCTCTTCTAAAATATAAATTTATTCAACTAAACTTGGAGAATTTGCCATAGCTCAGGAAAAAACAGCGCGCATAAATCAAGAAATTGATGTGCCAGAAGTACGTTTGATTGGTGTTAATGGGGAGCAAGTAGGTATTGTTACGCTTGCTGATGCAAATGCCTTAGCTGATGAAGCGGGAGTAGATCTGGTTGAGATTGCGCCAACAGCTCAGCCGCCTGTTTGTCGTTTGATGGATTATGGTAAGTTTCGCTATCAGGAAAGTAAAAAGAAACATGATGCGAAACTAAAACAAAAGCAAGTTCAGATTAAAGAAATTAAATTTAGGCCTAATACTGATGAAGGTGACTATAATATTAAATTAAGGAATCTGACAAATTTCCTTAATGAAGGGGATAAAGTTAAAGTAACACTGAGGTTCAGAGGCCGTGAAATGGCGCATCAGGAATTTGGTATGCGTTTACTAGAACGCGTTAAAGATGATTTGGAGTCATTTGCGATAGTAGAGCAATTTCCTAAAATGGAAGGAAGGCAAATGGTTATGGTGTTATCTCCCAAGAAAAAAGATGTAAAGATTGATAAATCTAAAGCACCGACAGATAATGCAATAGCAGCTTCGTAGTTTATGATTTGATGTTGTACAAATGCAGTAAAAAATAAGTGATCTCTAGGTTCTTTAAAAGATTTTCAATAATGGAAACACCTAGATTCATATTAAATATAAGGAGTATTTATGCCTAAAATGAAAACTAAGAGTGGTGCTGCCAAGCGCTTTAAATTTCGCGCGAATGGAAGTATCAAGCGCTCTCAAGCCTTTAAACGTCATATTTTGACCAAAAAAACTACCAAAAATAAACGTCAATTACGAGGAATCGTTAGTGTTCATGCCACTAATGTAAATTCAGTTCGTTCAATGATGCCATACGCATAAAAAGGAGCGATCATGCCAAGAGTAAAACGTGGTGTAACCGCTCATGCGCGGCACAAAAAAATATTAGATTTAGCAAAAGGCTATCGCGGACGTCGCAAAAATGTTTATCGCATAGCCAAACAAGCTGTAATGAAGGCTGGTCAATACGCTTACAGAGACCGACGCCAACGCAAAAGACAGTTTAGAGCTTTATGGATTGCGCGTATTAACGCAGCAGCTCGTGAATGTGGTTTGTCGTATAGTGTATTTATGAACGGTCTTAAAAAGGCATGTATCGAAGTAGATAGAAAAGTGCTAGCTGATTTGGCTGTATTTGACAAAAAAGCTTTTGAGAAAATTGTAGAGCAAGCAAAGGCGAGTCTGTCTGTCTAACTGATTGTGATGAGAGAGATATTGGGAGGTCGGGGTATCCTGAGCCTCCCTTTTTATTGTGAAAAGTGATGTCACGAATGTTTATATTAGGTACTGAATCTAAATGAGAAATCTGGAAGAAATTATCATTGAAGCTACGACCTTGTTGGAAAGTATTGAAGATCCCGCGGAATTAGAGAATGTCAAAGCGCGATATCTGGGTAAAAATGGCGAACTTACTGAATTGCTTAAAGGATTAGGGAAGCTACCTATTGAAGAGCGTCCTGCTGTCGGTAGTCAAATAAATCAAGCAAAAAATCAATTAGAAGCGACGCTTAAACATCGTCGAGATGCGATTCAAGAAAAAGAATTAGCAGTTAAATTAACTGAAGAAGCCTTGGATGTTACTTTGCCGGGGCGAGGGTTGGGAGTCAGTGGATTGCATCCAGTAACGCAAACTTTGATGCGTATTGAAGCACTGTTTAACTCAATAGGTTTTGATGTTGCCTCAGGTCCCGAAATAGAAACTGATTTTTACAACTTTACTGCTTTAAATATCCCAGAAAATCATCCTGCACGAGCAATGCATGATACGTTTTATATTGATAATGGCAACTTATTACGTACACATACATCGCCCGTTCAGATTCACTATATGCAGAATAATCAACCTCCAATAAAAGTCATTGCGCCTGGACGTGTTTATCGTTGCGACTCCGATGTAACACATACCCCCATGTTTCATCAAGTGGAAGGTTTGTGGATTGATGAAAATGCAAATTTTGCCGCATTAAAAGGAGTTTTGGCTGATTTTATGGCGCACTTCTTTGAGCGTGAGGATTTGCTAGTTAGATTTCGACCATCATTTTTTCCGTTTACTGAACCCTCTGCAGAAATGGACATCGGGTGCGTAATGTGTAATGGCAAAGGTTGTCGTGTCTGTAGTCATACAGGCTGGCTTGAAGTATTGGGTTGCGGCATGGTCCATCCAAATGTCTTGAAGCATGTTGCTATTGATAGCGAGCGATATATTGGATTTGCATTTGGTATGGGGGTGGAGCGTTTGACGATGTTGAGATACGGCGTCAATGATTTGAGATTGTTTTTTGAAAATGATTTGCGCTTTCTTAAACAATTTAATTAATCTGGTTGATTTACCTGTTGTAATTAATAGTAAATTCTCATGAAATTTTCCGAAAACTGGTTACGTACCTATGTTAATCCATCCCACTCAAGTGATGAGCTTGCACATGCTTTAACCATGGCAGGAATCGAGGTTGAGAATATTCAATCGGTTGCATCTAGCTTTGATAAAGTGGTTGTGGCTGAGGTTATTGCTGTTGAAAAGCATCCAACGGCCGATCGATTAAAGGTTTGCAATGTCAAGATAGGTAATGAAGATCAATTGCAAATAGTTTGTGGTGCACCTAATGTAAGTATTGGTGTAAAAGTACCTTGTGCTTTAGTTGGAGCAAACTTGCCGGGTTTCTCAATTAAGAAAGCGAAATTGCGTGGCATAGAATCTTCTGGCATGTTGTGTTCAGCTAAAGAGTTAGGCATTAGTGATGCAGCGGATGGATTGCTATTACTTCCAATAGACGCCCCAGTAGGCATGGATTTTCGGAGCTATTATGAGCTCGACGATAAGATTTTTACACTTAGTCTTACGCCTAATCGTGCAGATTGTCTTGGTGTGTTAGGTATTGCACGTGAAGTTGCTGCGATCACTGCGGCTGACTTGTATTTATTGGAAATCAACTCAATTCCTGGCGAATTGGATGAAGTTCTGAATGTGAATGTGGTTGCGGCTGATGCTTCACCTTTATATTGTGGCCGGATAATGCGTGGCGTAAATCTGGATGTGCCAACACCGCTATGGATTTTGCAGAGACTGGAACGTGTTGGTATACGATCAATTAATCCAATCGTTGACATTACTAACTATGTACTGTTAGAAACTGGTCAACCAATGCATGCTTTCGATTTGGCTAAAATTAATGGGTGTATACAGGTGCGTTATGCCTTTCCCGAAGAAAAAATAAGATTGTTAAATGGAAACCAGATTGACTTGAATCCAGACATGCTTGTAATCGCAGACGAACATGAACCGCTAGCGCTGGCTGGTATTATGGGCGGATTGGAAAGTGGGGTGACGCAGCTCACAACAGATATCTTTCTGGAAAGTGCGTTTTTTAACCCAACTGCAATTAGTGGCAAATCTTTTCAACTCGGATTCAGCTCTGATTCTGCTTATCGATTTGAGCGGGGAGTTGATTTTGCAAATACTAGGAATGTGCTGGAACGTGCGACTTATCTAATAAAAAATATTTGTGGAGGCAAAGCTGGTCCAGTCACTGAAATCAAGCACGCGCTGCCGCAGCGATCTCCTGTCAATGTGCGCATTGAGCGTATAAAGCGCGTGCTCGGCATTGATATCAACAAACAACAAATCAGTGATTATTTTAAGCGCCTAGGCTTTGGATTTTCGGAACAGGCAGATTCTTTTAGCGTAACGCCGCCAACTTACCGTTTTGATTTAACTATAGAAGAAGATTTTATAGAGGAATTGGCGCGTATCTATGGATATGATCACATACCTATCGATTTTCCTCGTGCAGATATGGCAATGCTTTCGGTTTCAGAGAATAGGCGCTCTCCAATAGAAATCAAGAAACTACTTGTTGCTCGTGATTATCAGGAGGTTATCAACTATGCATTTGTAGATGCCGATTGGGAACTTGATTTTGTAGCAGGTAGTCAGCCGATTACATTAAAGAATCCGATTGCCAGTCAAATGAATGTGATGCGCAGTACGTTGATTGGAGGCTTGATATCCAATCTGCAATTTAACTTGAATCGCAAGCAAGCCAGAGTGCGTTTATTTGAAATAGGTTGTTGTTTTATTAGAAATGAAGAAAATGATTGCAAACAAATCGATAAGCTTGCTGGTCTGAGCTATGGTGATATTGTCTTTGAACAATGGGGAATACCAGCGAGAAGTGTTGATTTCTTTGATGTTAAAGCGGATGTGGAGGTTTTATATGGCAATCAGAAAATTTATTTCAAGAAATTTTCTCATCCAGCGTTACATCCCGGGAAATCAGCTCAAATTTATCTTGAAGACAAATCAATCGGTTGGTTAGGAGAGTTGCATCCTCATTGGCAGAAAAAATATGGTTTGCAAAAGAACGCGATTCTATTTGAAGTGGATCTAGAAAGTCTGTTACCAAAATCGCTACCCATCGCTCGGGAGATTTCTAAATTCCCGCCTATCAGACGCGACATCGCAATTATCGTCGACAATAGTGTCAGTGTGCATTCACTTTTGGCGTCCATGCATGCAGATAAATCCACGATTGTTTCAGATATTTCGTTATTTGATATTTATCGTGGCAAAGGTATGGAGGCTGCCAAAAAAAGTCTTGCATTCCGTGTGTTGTTACAAGATACTGAGAAAACATTGACGGATGAAGAAGCTGATTTAGCGGTAACAAGTATCGTTAAAAATTTGGAAAATAAATTTGGCGCAACATTACGTAACTAATGATCGCTGGGGTATTTGTTTCAATTGATCATCATTGTTAATTCATGAAAATTTATTTTGCTCATCTAAATGAGTGTGGAAAAGATAAGAAATACAACTGTTGAGATTAAAATACTTCTAATAATAAGTCTGAATAGTGAGAATTAATAGTTGCAAATACTAATAACTATATGGAGTAAAGTATGGCATTAACAAAAGCTGAGTTAGCTGATTTATTGTTTGAGAATGTTGGGCTTAATAAGCGGGAAGCAAAAGACATGGTTGAGTCTTTTTATGAAGAAGTACGTAATGCGCTGCAAAATAATGAAGGTGTTAAGCTTTCAGGATTCGGAAATTTCCAGTTGCGTGAAAAACCACAGCGCCCTGGTAGAAACCCAAAAACCGGAGAAGAAATTCCTATTACCGCACGTCGTGTTGTAACATTTCATGCCAGCCAGAAACTAAAAACCTTGGTTGAGAAGAATTACCATGGAAAACAGCAAGCTAAGTAATCCGCCTCTTCCAATTCCAGTCAAGCGTTACTTTACAATTGGCGAGGTGGGAACGCTCTGTGGTGTTAAGCCGCATGTGTTACGCTATTGGGAACAAGAGTTTGCACAGTTAAAACCCGTTAAGCGTCGCGGTAATCGCCGTTATTATCAACATCAAGAAGTCCTATTGATAAGACGGATTAGAGAGTTATTATATGATCAAGGCTTTACGATCAGTGGAGCACGTAATCGATTAGATCATGGTGAAGATGGTATCGCATCTCTATCAACGGCTATTCATACACCTCCCGCAGTAGTTGATATTGGTTTTATTCGGAGTGAGATTAAAAGTATTATGTCACTTCTGCGTTCCTGAATAATACATTTCTCAGTAATAATTTCTAAGTTAAAGTGTTGTTTGATATAATTTCCTGTTCGGGGCGTAGCGCAGCCTGGTAGCGTACTTGCATGGGGTGCAAGTGGTCGGAGGTTCAAATCCTCTCGCCCCGACCATTGTGTATGGATTGTGCTCATAATGCGCAATGAATGTTGAGTTCTTAATACGCCAGATTCTTTGATTTACTATCCGATGATTATCATAAGTTTATAAAATGCGCATATTACTTAGCAATGATGATGGATATTTTGCACCTGGTCTTGCATGTCTTGCTGAAGTACTCTCTGAAATTGCAGAAATTATTGTGGTTGCGCCTGAAAGGGATCGTAGTGGTTCGAGTAATTCATTGACATTGGATCGTCCGTTGAGCCTGCATAAATCCCATAATGGTTTTTATTATGTCAATGGAACGCCGACTGACTGTGTTCACTTGGCTGTTACTGGTATGCTTGATGTGATGCCAGATATGATAATTTCCGGTGTGAATAGCGGTGCTAATATGGGCGATGACACTATCTATTCCGGAACAGTGGCTGCGGCGACAGAAGGTTTTTTACTCGGGATACCTTCATTGGCTGTTTCATTGGTTGATGCATCAAGTGGGAACTACTTGACAGCAGCTCGTGTGGCAGCGGATATGGTAATGCGTTGCAAAAACAGTGCGCTTCAATGTCCAGTTTTGTTAAATATCAATGTGCCAAATGTTGAATATCAGCAACTGGAAGGAATTGAAGTTACTCGACTAGGTCGACGTCATAAAGCAGAGCCCGTCATTAAATCGCAGAGTCCTCGTGGAGAAACTGTCTATTGGGTTGGTGCGGCAGGTGCTGCACAAGATGCCGGTAAAGGTACGGATTTTTATGCAATTCAGCATAATCGAGTTTCAGTTACTCCGTTGCAGATTGATTTAACTCGATACGATCAATTGGATCTTATAACAAAGTGGCTTGATATCTAGGTACTTGTTATGCAGAAGTAATTTAAATTATTAGGGATACTAATTGGTAAGTGTTCGTCATTCTGGGATTGGTATGACTTCGCAACGTACGCGTATGCGTATGATTGAGCGTTTACGTGCACAAGGCATTGCTGATGAAGTGATCTTGTCAGTGATGGGAGCTATTCCTCGACATATTTTTATTGAGGAAGCACTGGCAAGTCGAGCCTATGAAGACGTTTCTTTGCCCATCAACTATGGGCAAACTATATCCAGTCCGTGGATTGTTGCGCGTATGAGTGAGTTATTGCGCGCTAATACAAGTTTAGGGAAAGTATTGGAAATAGGAACGGGGTGTGGCTATCAGACTGCTGTATTGGCGCAAATTGCGCAAAAAGTTTTTTCGATAGAGCGTATCGGTCCACTATTAACACGTACTCGCATTCGATTGCAAGAATTGCAAATTAGGAATATTTATTTGAAGCATGCGGATGGTTTGCTTGGATTGCCAGAAGCAGGGCCGTTTGATGGGATTATCATGACCGCGGTAACAACTCATGTTCCTCATTCGTTGTTGGAGCAGTTGATTGTGGGGGGGAGAATGGTTTTTCCTAAAGGAACCCAAAAACAAAATTTGTGTATTATCGAGCGTAATTCTCAAGGTTATACTGAAGCCATATTGGAAGAAGTGAATTTTGTACCCTTATTATCTGGTGTCATTAAAAAATAAAGATGCGGGGAAGGTAAAATGACGAATAATCCGATTAAATTCGTGGATATTGGTAGGCATCAAAGTGCTTTAAAAGCGCTTTTCCCTTTAGTCAAGCAATCAAAGACATTATTTCTGGATTATCGTTTACTACTGATTGTTTATTCTTTTTTGACGGGATGCAGTACAACGCAACCTCCTGTGCCCGTGGTTGAACATGCAAGATCTGATCCCTCTTCTGTTTCGACGAGCAAGCCAGCAGAAGTCAGTAACCAGTTTTATACTGTACAGAGGGGAGATACCCTTTATAGTATCGCTTTGAGTCACGGTATTGATTTTAAGAAATTAGCTGAATGGAACGATATTACTGATCCTAAAACGATTAGACCAGGCCAGAAAATCAACTTGTCTGCCCCCGCCAGAGATTCACAACCCGCATTGTTTGCCGTGCCACAGCAACCGGTCTCTGCAGTGGTTGAGCCAACTGCTACTCCACCGGCTGTTACGATTCCATCGGAAAAAAGCGATGTCAGTAAATTAAAGACAAGCCCTAAAGCAATTAAATTACCATTTTCAGAGCAGAATGTAGCACGATTACAATATCCTGAAAATTCTACATCGGCAACACAAAAACCCATATCAGTACCACCACCATCATTCCCTTCTCCGGGAATAGAAAAGAATACAAGAATTGAAGCGGCCCCCCAGCCAGAATCTCAAAAATCAGAAAAAATAGCTAATCAATCAGATGCTGAATGGATATGGCCTACTACAGGTAAATTGCTATCGTCATTTTCTAAAAATTCCAAAGGTGTGAAGATATCCGGTCAGACCGGGCAAGCCATTCTGGCTTCAGCTGCAGGCGAAGTAGTCTATAGCGGTCATGGTTTACGTGGTTATGGAAACTTGATTATTATTAAACATAACAGCACATTCCTGAGTGCCTATGCACATAATAGTAAGATTCTCGTCAAAGAAGGTGAATCAGTCGTGAGAGGTCAGAAAATTGCAGAAATGGGCAATACGGATACTGATACGACTCAATTGCACTTTGAAATCCGTAAACATGGTAAGCCCGTTGATCCATTGGAATATTTACCTAATCAATCGTAATAGTTAATTCATATCGCAATGAAACAGACAACAATCAACCGGCGTCTGTTTCATTACCAATATTCCACGTGCCACAAAACGATTATTGGCTTTAAATCCAATATTGAAACTTAGTTATCAATCAGGCTATTGAGCATTTGATAGTTTACCCATTGGTTATCAAAAACCTTTCCTTGGATTTTAGTGAAGGGATGAGATGGTTCACCCAAGTCTGACAGAACGGTGATTGCGCCACTAAAATCTTGTAAACGCGTATAACCACTCATGGTGATAAGGGTCGGAAGATTGGCGGCCAATGCAGATTTCAAGCCATTTTCCGAATCTTCTATTGCGATGCATTGCTGTGCAGTTAGCTCAAGTTGATCGAGCACCCAGTGATAAATATCCGGTGCGGGTTTTTTCTTGGGGACAATATCACCTGCGCCGATAACGTCGAACCAGCTAATCGATTCTTCTCCTAGTGTTGATTTAAGCAGAGCAGTGACATTCTCCATGGTTGTCGTCGTAGCAATAGCGAGTTTTATTTTCTCTTGCCGCAGTTCATGAATCAGTCGCGCAACACCAGGGCGTAATGGAATGCTGCCTTGCTCCATTAGAGACTCAAAATATTTTGTTTTGGTTTTGTGTAAGCTAATGATCCAGTCATTCAGATCATTCTTTTCGAGAGCGGTTGGAACATATCTTTCCATGTAATAACGAATGCGCTCTTTACCACCGGTAATCTGCAGGAGCTCGCCATAGAGATCGATATCCCAATCCCAATCGAGGTGAAATTGTTTAAATGCAGCATTGAATGCAAGGCGATGTCCATCTTGCTCGGTATCGGCGAGCGTGCCATCAACATCAAAAAGTACGGCTTGTAGTTTGCTATTTGTGCTCATTATCATTGTATTCATTTCTATTATTATAAGTTGGATGATAGCTGGCGCGTTGCAAGCGATCTGTAATTGCCATCCAAGAAGGATGATCCGGTGGGGTTTCAATCAGCATATAATCAAATGCCTCATGGTCAAACTGGCGCAGCTTCGCATATAGTTGCTGACCGTATAGAATCGGATCGCCGGGCATGGAGAAATGTCGTATGGAATCATGTGGAATTTCTGTTTTGCCGATATCTGACCATGTAATAACCAATATTTTCAAGCCTTGAGCAGCGAATGCGAGTGCGCTCTGTCCTATTTGATTCGCAGGACATAATTTAAGGGGTGTTGTCGGTGCGTAATGCGCAGGCAGTGATCCCGGTGTCCGTACTGTCTGGTTCTGATTGTGAGCCAAAATAACAGGGGCATTCAATATAGATTCCAGTGCTGACAAAGCAATGCCACCTGGCCGCAGTATTTTCGGGGATTGATCACAAAAACTGATGATGGTGCTTTCAAGTCCTACTTCACAAGCGCCACCGTCTAGAATCATATCTACTTCAGTTCCCAGTTCTTCGTAGACATGCGCGGCGGTGGTTGGGCTGATACGACCAAAACGATTGGCTGATGGTGCGGCCAGTGCTTTTTCCGGTCCTAGCGCATTCAGTAAGGCTTGGGCAACGGGATGGGCGGGTATGCGCAAACCAACGGTATCTTGACCACCGGTTACGCTATCGGGGATGTGACGGCTGCGCGGTAGAATCAATGTGAGTGGACCTGGCCAGAAGTGACGGGCCAACTTCCAGGCGGATTCTGGAATGTTTTGTGCCCAGAATTGCAAATGGGAAATGTTGCCGATATGCACGATGAGTGGATGATCGATAGGTCTCTGTTTTATATTATATATTTTGTTGATGGCAACCAAGCTGGTGACGTCGGCACCAAGACCATACACCGTCTCGGTAGGAAAGGCTACAGTGCCGCCTTTGTGCAGGATTCTCACAGCCATGGCGATCTGTTCATTCTGTTCTGATGACAGATTTAGTGGGGACGATATGTGCTGAGTCGGTTGCATTGATGGGGTTATTGGTTGCGTTTAGAGCAGAGGAAATGACCGGGCAATAATTTGAATTTTACAATGCTGCTAGGGTTTGCTGTCGTGCCAATCATAACCAAGTACTCCTTGCATCATGCGGACGATGTGGAAACTGAGCCAGTTGATAGCATGATAGTGCCATGAGAAAAACCCTTTATTTATTTGCATGACAGGTGTGGATTCCTCCGCAATAGCGGTTTTTAAGCTAGATCTCAATTCGTCAGCAAAATGTTGATCCTCCACGAAGATATTGGCTTCGCGCGCTAATAGCAGACTAAAAGGATCGATATTGGAAGAACCCACGGTTGCCCAATGTTGATCGATAACGGCTACTTTGGCATGCAGGTAGCTTCGATTGTACTCATGAATTTTTATGCCGGCATTCAGCAAATTTTCATACATTGCTTGAGTCGCGTGGTGCTGTAAACGGTATTCGATTTTACCTTGCAATAAAAGTTCGACACGAACTCCTCGCTGCGCAGCATTTTTCAGCGCATTGCTAAATTTTCTTCCCGGCAGGAAATACGCATTGGCGATAATAATTTCGGTGTGCGCTTGATGAATTGCTTCCAGGTAAGCGTGTTCAATATCATGGCGATGACGTAAGTTATCGCGTATTAGAAACATGGCCTTTTGATCTCCACACGGCATAATGGTTGGTTTGATGACGATAGGATTAATCCAGCGTTTCTTTAAGTGCACCCAGGCAACTAGCATCCATAGATGTCTCACCGCAGCGTGTATTTGAATGAGCAGGGGGCCTTTGATTAGGACGGCGTAGTCAAAGCGGGGTGTCAGATTTTCCGGATTATGCTGGTCATCAATAATATTAATTCCGCCAACAAAGGCTATTTGTGCATCAATGGTCACTAGTTTTCGGTGCATTCGACGCAAGCGATAGCGGTGCGGCATGGAAAAAATGAATTCCGGCCTGAATATGAGTACTTGCATGCCGGTTCCGAGCATATCTTGTATTGTTGCGTGTGAGAGATTCTGAGAGCCGAAACCGTCCAGCAACAGATGAACGGATACACCGCGTCGTGCGGCTCGTTTGAGTGCTTCTGCAATTCTGATGCCAATTGCATCATACTCAAAAATATAGGTCTCAATATAAATTTCAAATTGCGCCGTTTCTATCGCGGCTTCTAGTTTGGGGAAATAAGCATGTCCATTGTGCAGTAAGGTGATGTGATTATGCTCGACATAATGGGAATTTTTCATATCTCCGACCAGTTAAACACCTTCCTGCACTATGCAGTAATTATGAGATCTGCAGCATTCGATCCAACGCTAGCTTTGCAAGTATAGCCTCGCTTTGAGGAACTTGAATCTGATTGACCACATTACCATTGACTAGATTCTCTAGAGTCCAAGCCAAATGTTGCGGGTCGATCCGGGCCATGGTTGAACACATGCACACCATGGGTGACATGAACTGAACAATTTTCCCTTCTGATTTGAATTCTTCAGTGATACGGCTGACTAGATTTAATTCCGTGCCGACTAGCCAGCGCGTGCCACTTTTGGCTTCAGCAATTGTTTTGATGATGTATTCCGTGGAACCCACGTAGTCAGATGCTTTGCAAACTTCATAGCTGCATTCGGGATGAGAGATCACGATGCCATCCGGATACTGATTGCGAAAACGAATAATATGTTGCGGCTGAAACATTTGATGAACGGAGCAATGTCCTTTCCATAATAGAATTTTGGCTTTTTTTATTTGCTCGGGGGTTAATCCGCCCATCGGTTCGTCAAAATTCCATACCACCATCTCATCAAGTGGGATGCCGAGTTGATGGCCGCTCCAGCGACCAAGATGTTGATCGGGGAAAAACAAAACTTTTTCTCGTCGTTTAAATGACCATTGAAGGATTTTTTTGGCATTACTGGAAGTGCAGACAATTCCCTCATGCTCGCCACAGAAAGCTTTTAAATCGGCAGCAGAGTTAATGTAGGTTACTGGCGTGATGGTCTCATCGGGATTTAATATTTCCGAGAGTTCGCGCCAGGCTCGCTCGACATTCGACAGATTGGCCATATCCGCCATTGAACAGCCGGCTGCCATATCGGGTAGAATGGCAATTTGGTTGGGACTGGAGAGAATATCAGCGACTTCAGCCATAAAATGTACGCCACAAAAAACCAGATAATCGGCATCAGTTTGAGCGGCAAGGTGCGAAAGTTTGAGAGAATCCCCTGTCAGATCTGCGTGCCGGTATACATCTGCGCGCTGATAATGATGAGCGAGGATGACGGCGTGTTTTCCAAGAATATGCTTGGCAGCAATGATACGCTGAGCACAGGCTTCATCCTGCAATTGATCGTATTGTTCAAATTCAAGAGCTTTTGCATGCATTGTGATTCTTTTCAATGAATGGGTTGTTAATAGATACACATTACCATATTAAGATATAGATTCAAGTTTGAAATTTAAAGACTTAGGAAAAATAATACAGAAATCTATTCAGTAAATGGAGAATTGAGTTCTGGTATAATTTGTTCCGTACAGATTTTAATTAGCAAGGTCAGATTGATATTAAATATTCTGGAATGAAGAGATAAGCAATATTTTAAAATGATCAGTCGCCTACACATCAGTTTTCCTTTTGTTCTTATCACTATTCTGGTTTTTGTCACATTGTGGTTGGATCGAGTCACGCGACCGCCCGAGCAGACCAGGGATGATGATCTGTACCGCAATCCAGACTATATCGTAGAAGATTTTTCAGGCATTCGTATGGATTATGAGCGTGGTATTCAAAGGAAATTTGCTGCAAAAAAGCTTTTTCATTACCTAAATGATGACGTTACTCAGATGGAGCACATAAATTTCATTAGTACTGAACCTGAGAAGCCTTTGATCCGTTTACGAGCAGATCATGCTCAAGTAAAAGGCAAAGGCGAGAATGTTTTCTTGACGGGAGATGTCATTGCTTTAAGAGGATCGGATGATCAGAAGGATAAGATCACTTTGAAAACCAACTTTCTGCACCTCATTCCAGATGAAGACTTGGTGAAATCAGATCAACCGGTCACTATTTCTCGATTGAATACCAAGATTAATGCGATTGGTTTGGAGTTAAATAATCAGACTGGAATGATACAGCTCATGACGCAAGTAAGAGCTGTCAACAATAAATAATCGAAGAAATAATGAAATTAATGCTCATCGTGTGTTTGATTGGTCTGTTCTGCGCTCAATCTGTGATGGCTGAGAAAGCGGATAGGAACAAACCTGTTTATCTGGAAGCTGATCGCGCGACAGTTGAAGATGTTAAGCGAAAAGAATCAAATCGAATCAGCGTTTTTACCGGAAATGTTATCTTGACGCAAGGAACTATGCGGATCAGTGCAGATAAAGTGATTATGAAAGAAGATTTGAATGGCTTTCGATATGCCACTGCTACCGGTGATCTTGTCAGTTTCCGCCAAAAGCGCGATGGTATGGATGAGTATGTAGAAGGATGGAGTCAGCGCGTTGAGTACGATAGTAAAGTGAACAAAATTGAACTCTTTCGACAAGCGAGATTGAAACGCGGTTCGGATGAAGTGCAAGGGGACTATATTTCCTATGATATGAATAGCGAATTTTTTAAAGTGATTGGCAGTAAGGAACGTGGAATTGAAACGGGTCCTGATAAACGCGTACGCATCACTATTCAACCCAAAAACACATCTGAATAGCTGGTGGCAGTGCTTGTTTAATGATGAATATAAGACCCCGAGAATGAGTGAGCTTAAGGCCAATAATTTAAAAAAGCACTATAAATCACGCACTGTTGTTCAGGATGTTTCATTTTCTCTTGGCAGCGGTGAGGTAGTGGGCTTACTGGGCCCCAATGGTGCAGGAAAAACCACTTGTTTCTATATGGTTGTGGGGTTAGTACCTCTGGATGGTGGCGGAATATATCTGGATGATCGTGATTTGAGTCAGCTGCCAATCCATCACCGAGCTAAGTTGGGATTAAGTTATTTGCCCCAGGAAGCATCCATTTTCCGGCGTTTAACGGTCGAAGAAAACATTCTTGCCGTATTAGAGTTGCAGAATTTGGATGATGATACAAAACAGCGGTATTTAGATGGTTTGTTACACGATTTGCATATCAGTCATTTGCGTAATAATCCTGCCATCAGCTTATCTGGCGGTGAGCGTCGGCGTGTCGAGATAGCTCGCGCACTGGCATCGCAGCCACGTTTTATCTTGTTGGATGAGCCTTTTGCCGGAGTAGATCCGATTGCTGTTGTAGATATACAGAAAGTCATATCTTTTCTTAGAGAGCGAGAAATCGGTGTGTTGATTACTGATCATAATGTTCGGGAAACATTAGGGATTTGTGATCGAGCCTATATCATCAGTGAAGGACATGTACTGGCTCAAGGAAAACCTGAAGAGATTATTGATAATGAGCAGGTTAGGGAGGTTTATTTGGGAGAACACTTCCGATTGTAACAAAATGATGAATCGAATTATTTAGCCATTATTGTTTTTTCAAGATTATGAAACCTACGCTTCAACTAAAACAATCACTGCAACTGAGGTTGACACCTCAGTTGCAACAGTCTATTCGATTGTTACAGTTATCAACGCTTGAATTAAATCAAGAAATTGAGCGTATGGTGCAGGAAAATCCACTACTGGAGCTGCGTGAAGATTGGAGTGCGCCAGAATCGGATTACTCATTTACAGGCTCAGAATCCTCTGATTTGCCGGATTTGGACAATTTGCCTGCCGAAGCAGCAGTGTCGGAAGTTAAAACAACCATTGAAGAAAGTCATGAGCATGAATTTGAATGGCCTCAGGAATATTTGTTTGCTCAGAGTGCTTATGACGATGATGAACACGAAGCGCCGCAAATTCCTGCTCGACCCATCAGCTTGCGTGAGCACTTGAATTTACAAACTTGTTTGAGTCAAGTTTCTGAACGCGAGCGATGCATTATTGGTTTATTGATTGATAGCTTGGATGATGACGGTTATCTACTTCAAGATCTGGATGAACTGGTGGAAATGCTGCCATCAGAATTAAGTATCAGTCGAGTGGATCTGCAGAGCGCGCTTGAATACTTGCAGCATCTTGATCCACCAGGTGTCGGGGCGCGTAATTTGCAAGAATGTCTGGTGCTGCAATTACAGGCATTCCCCGTCACTCTTGCCTATCGTGAGCAGGCAATCAGGGTTGTGCAGCAATATTTGAAGCTGTTGGCATCGCATGATTTTGGTCAAATTAAGAAGCTGCTGAGCTGTGATGATCAAAGTCTTCGTGGCATTCAGAAGTTGATTACTGGCTTGAATCCTAAACCAGGTGCTGAATTCACTCCTTCAAGTGAACGCTATATTGTTCCTGATGTTATTGTGACCAAAAATAATGGAGCCTGGATTGCAAATCTTAATCTGGATGCGCTGCCACGTCTCAGCATTAACCATCTCTATGCTAACATATTGAAACAAGCGAATCATAATTCTGCTCGTGAATTAACTAGTCAATTGAATGAAGCTAAGTGGTTGATTAAGAATATTCAACAGCGCTCCGGTACCATTCTAAACGTGGCTAATGCGATTGTTGCGCGTCAACAGCAATTTTTTGAGCATGGAGATATTGCGATGCGCCCAATGGTATTACGCGAGATCGCAGAAATTTTGAATTTGCATGAATCGACGGTATCGAGGGTAACTACGCAGAAATTCATGCATACTCCGCGAGGAATTTTTGAGCTTAAATATTTTTTCGGCAGTCATGTTTCTACGGATTCGGGGGGGGCTTGTTCAGCCACTGCGATTCGTGCATTGATCAAGCAACTGACTCAAGAAGAAAATCCGAGAAAACCGCTCAGTGATAATAAGATTGCACATATTCTTGAGCAGCAAGGTATTGTTGTTGCTCGTCGAACCATTGCGAAGTATCGGGAATCATTACAGATTCCTGCAGCAAGTCTTCGCAAATCATTTTAATTAGAAAAAAGGAAGGATAATGAATCTTAAACTTACCGGTAACCATGTGGAAATTACTGATGCGATGCGTGAGTATGTCAT
The DNA here is from genome assembly GCA_902826115.1 of uncultured Nitrosomonas sp. Classification (GTDB taxonomy): domain Bacteria; phylum Pseudomonadota; class Gammaproteobacteria; order Burkholderiales; family Nitrosomonadaceae; genus Nitrosomonas. Next base: position 52,930 of record CADEDO010000009.1, on the reverse strand, counting down.
TTCAAAAATCAGTAAAATTACGCGTCATTTTGACCATGTCATTGATGTCAGCGTCATCCTATCGGTAGAGAAGCTTAAACAAAAGGCAGAAGCAAATGTTCATGTGCGTGGCAAAGACATTTTTGTTGAAACCGACAGCGAAGATATGTATGCATCAATTGATAGTCTGGTCGACAAGTTGGATCGGCAGATTCTGAAACACAAAGAGAAAAATCTTGAGCGTCGTAATCACGGCTCATTAAAAGATCAAGATTTTGAGGAATAATACATTTCTAGGTGTGTTTTTATTACCAAGCCATACGCTAGCAGCAATGACGCTGTTTGGAATGCCTGATTAATATTTGATTGAACATCTTTTTTTCATGAATTTAATTTCACAATTATTACCTCTGTCCAATGTCATTGTTGATCTGGATGTTGCCAGCAAGAAGCGTGTGTTTGAGCAGGCAGGATTGTTATTCGAAAACACGAGTCAGATCGCGCGTAGTCAAGTTTTTGATAGTTTGTTTGCGCGCGAGAAACTGGGCTCGACAGGCTTGGGGCAAGGCGTGGCTATTCCCCATGGCCGGATCAAGGGGTTGCGCGAAGCGGTTGCTGCTTTGGTTACCATGAAAGAAGCAATTCCTTTTGATGCACCCGATGGTCAACCAGTGAATATTGCTTGTATTTTATTGGTACCGGAGAAAGCCACTGACAAACACTTGCAGATTTTAAGTGAGCTGGCGCAAATGTTTAGCGATAAACAGTTTCGTGAGAGTCTCCTGCACAGTAAAGATGCTGCTGAAATCCATAAACTGATCGTTGATTGGGAACCGAATGTCACGAATTAGTATTGCTCAACTATTTGAAGATAAAAAAGAGAAACTCGAACTAACCTGGATAGCTGGCCAGGGCGGTGGTGGTATTGAGCTTAGCGATGAAGCGATTGCTCATTCCGGACAGGGTTTGATCGGTCATTTGAATTTTATTCATCCAGACTGGATTCAGGTGTTGAGTAGCGATGAGATTCATTACTTAAATAAACTGGAAGCCGCTTCGCTGGAGAAGAAAATAAATCAGCTCACACAAAGCAACCTAGCTTGTCTGATTGTGGCAGATAATGCGGAAGCGCCGGTGCCGATTTATAACATGGCTTGCAGTTCCAATATTCCTCTGCTGCGCTCACCCTATCCCAGCTTGGAAATTATATGGTTAATACGCACTTATTTGGGGAGCGTTTTGGCTCCTTCCTGTAGTTTGCATGGCGTATTGCTCGATGTGTTGGGGATGGGTGTCATGATTACAGGCGAAAGTGGCGTGGGTAAAAGTGAATTGGCCCTGGAGTTAATCAGCCGCGGTCATGGTTTGGTTGCGGATGATGTGGTGGAATTACGTCGTATTGCACCCGAAACTTTGGAAGGCAGGTGTCCGCCGATGCTTAGGGATTATCTTGAGGTTCGGGGGCTAGGTATGCTGAATATCCGGACTATTTTTGGTGAAACGGCCGTGCGCCGTCATAAAAATATGAAACTGATCGTTCACTTGCAAAATAGTGGAGGAACTGATCCCAGTTTGTTGGAGCGTTTGCCACTCAGTAATCTCAACGAGAATATTATGAATGTTGATATTCGCAAGGTGATTATTCCTGTGGCAGCCGGTCGGAATCTGGCGGTCTTGGTAGAAGCTGCCGTCCGCAATTATGTTTTGCAATTACGTGGTATAGATAGTACCAAGGATTTTATTGAGCGGCATGAACAAGCCATGGGCGATGAGTCAATCAATCAACATAATAGCTAGAGCATCAATGAGGGCTTTCTTGTATAGCTTCCTCAACGAACGGTTTCGTAATTTCACTCTGGATTAATGAAAAACCCTCAAACCATTACGTTGGCATTAACTGGTGCATCCGGGATGCCTTATGGCATCCGTTTGCTAGAAAGACTGTTGGTGGAGGGTAAGCAGGTTTATCTGCTGTATTCACAAGTAGCGCAAGTTGTCGCGCAGCAAGAAATGAATCTGGCGTTGCCTTCCCGTGCCAAAGAAACTGAAGCATTCTTTAATCGTTTATATAATATTCCTGATGGGCAGTTACGCGTATTTGGCCGTGAGGAATGGTTTGCACCGGTGGCCTCGGGTTCCAATCCGGCCGATGCGATGGTGGTTTGTCCGTGCACTATGGGCACCTTGGCGGCAATTGCGGCAGGCCTGAATCAGAAACTGATAGAGCGAGCGGCTGATGTCATGTTGAAAGAAAATCGACAACTGATCCTGGTGCCACGTGAAATGCCTTTCTCAGCGATACATCTGGAGAATATGCTTAAGCTGGTGCGGAGCGGGGCTGTGATTTTGCCGGCTAATCCAGGGTTTTATCATCACCCGCAGACGGTTCAGGACATGATCGATTTCGTGGTTGCACGTATTCTCGACCACTTGGGTATTTCACATACTCTGATTGCTCGTTGGGGATCAGAAAATTAACATCAATGTTGGTGTTTATCTATCAGTACATTGAAATGAGTGAACAAAACTGAGTTCATTGTTTATCGTTTGAAAAATACCTGTCTCTGTTACGACGTAATGCATCGCAATATCATGCGATTGCGGATAAATATCGTCTAATCGCTGCATCTCAAAAGCGATTCCGATGGTTAGCGGTCGTGTCTCATAAGTGGCCAGAGTGCGATCAAAATAGCCACTGCCATAGCCCAAGCGGTAGCCATGTTGATCGAAGCCCACCATGGGAATGATTACTGCATCTATCCGGACAGTGTTTGTTTCAATGGGAACAGGAATGCCGTACGCGCCATTTCTCATGGGCATATCCGGAGTCCATAAACGAAAACAAAGTGGCTCATCTTTGCCGATGACTTCCGGTAACGCCAGTGTTGCTCCTAGGTGCATAAAGTGTTGCGCAATGGATCGCGGATCATATTCGCCGCGGAATGGCCAATAAATACCGATAGTCATTTTTTGAAGCTGAGTAAAACCTTGCATGAGCGAATCAGAGATTGCGCGGCTCCATTGCTGATGAACGGCATCAGGTATAGCCTCCCTAGATGTAATTAATTGTTTCCGTTTGTTTTTACGCCATTCCAATAAATTATCCATGGTTAAGTGTGAATTCAGATAGTGAGAGTGTGGTGATTGGAAAGAAAGTTATGTTTTAGCAGTTTTCTGACAGGTGTTGGAATAGCCCGTTCTAGCGCATCACAGGGTTTGATCCAAATGAATTCATTTTTTTCTATGAAGGAACCGGATGTTACGGATAGCAGTTGCGGATGAATGCGTAATTTATAATGGGTGAATTGATGATCCAGAGCGGGTAGTTGAATAGCAGACTGGATTTGTATGCCTAGATGATCGTGGCAATAACTGGCAATATCGACTCCCGTTTCGGTTTCCGGTGGACACCAGAGTTCTCCCCAGATACCTGAGGAAGGCCTTTTTTCCAGCAGTAACTTTTGCTGATGCATGAGTAGCAAGAATACGGTTTCTTTTTGCGGCAGAGGCTTGCGCTGTTTGGCAGTTGGCAATTGATTCACGCGGTTTTCCTGAAAAGCAACGCAGTGTTGTTGTAGCGGACAGATTTCACACAAAGGCGTGTGACGTTTACAAACAGTGGCGCCTAAATCCATCAAGGCTTGTGTGTAGGTTTCAATCCGGCCAGCGCCATGATCGACAGGTAGTAATTCTTCCGCTTTTTCCCACAGCAAATTTTGTATTTTGCTTTCTCCCGGATATCCTTCAATTCCAAAATAGCGTGTAAAGATTCTCTTTACATTACCATCCAGAATGGCTTCGCGCTTGCTGTAAGCAAAAACTGCGATGGCGGCTGCGGTGGAGCGACCAATTCCGGGTAGCTGTTCGATGAGTATCCGGTTGCGCGGGAACTGACCCTGATGATCCTGCATGATCAAGCGAGCTGCTTGGTGCAAGTTGCGAGCGCGAGAATAATAACCAAGGCCGCTCCAAAGTGTCAGTACGGCATCAAGTGGAGCTTGTGCCAGGCTATTGACGGTGGGAAATGTTTGCATGAATCGCACATAATAGGGAATGACCGTATTCACCTGAGTCTGTTGTAACATAATTTCAGATAACCAAATGGCATAGGGATCCCGATTGCCTTGCCACGGAAGATGATGGCGGCCATAAACCTGATGCCAATGAATTAACCGGGTTGCGATGAAAGACATGTTGCTAGCGAATGACGTATCGATAGTTTGAATCTGGGGCAGCGAAGGTGAAATATACGCTTAAGCTACAGTGGTTGTTCATAGGCTTCTACTGGAAATCAACTTCACTAAATTTAGCATTGGGCGTTAGAACCTGCATTCTGATTAATTGGGTTAGTTCAATATGCTGCATCGAGTCTCCTTCAATCACCAGGCATTCGCGTTTTTTAGGAGAATTAACAATATCTATCGCTTTGCCTTCAATAACTTGATCATTCTTCAAAATGAGCCTGAGCCGATAGCCATACATACAGGCAACCTCGACAAAATCATGGAGTTCACACGAAATAGTATCTTGAGTCATGGTGAGTGGTTCCTTTCAGTGGTGTTAGATAAACATGCCATATACGATACCAGAAGCAAGATAACAAGACAGTACTAAACGGCTGAATTGCTCCGTTTTGTTGATTCGCAGTCCGGTTCGTTTGTTTATGTGTGGTTAACTTTTTTTCAATCTCAATTTGGAACTAAACAATGGAAATTGCAAAAACCTTGAGCTTGTTCGTAGTGACAGCACTTGCTGAGATAATAGGATGTTATTTACCTTATCTATGGCTGAGAGAGGGGAAATCTTTTTGGTTGCTCTTGCCGGCGGCAATTAGTTTGGTAGTGTTTGTCTGGTTGTTGACGCTCCATCCTCAAGCGGCAGGTCGTGTTTATGCTGCTTATGGGGGAGTTTATATCAGCGTTGCTTTAATGTGGTTATGGGGAGTCGAAGCCATTCGACCAACGGCTACCGATTGGATTGGAATTGTGATCTGCTTAATCGGTGTAGTTGTTATTATGTACGGAAGGCAATTTGTCCGATGAGTGTGAAAGGCACTCGATCAGATAATTGAACGGTGCCAATACCTATAGAATGTATGATCATTGATCGAATATTGATCTGTGAAGCATTAAGAAGGTTGTTGCGGAACTTTTATCCATTCTCCTGAGCATTCTTTAACATAGGGATAATATCCTTCTGGATTTCGACAATAATACCAGTAATTATTTTTTTGTATCGGTGCCGCCGCTGGTCGTGAAGAATTATTTTGCTGCACATAAGTTGGCCTACTGACAGGGGCCACAACCAATGGCGATGCCAGCACTGGGGCAGTAATTGCTGTGGAAAAGCCACCTAGCGGGTAGTAACCGCCAAAACGGCGATAGGGACCAAAGGCCGTGTAGCTGTTATAGAAGCCGATACCGCTATAGCTCGTGAAGGGAACGCCAAAGCCGTAATAGCCAAAACCTCCGAAGGGAGCAAAAGGACTAAAAGGACCCCATGGTCCAAATCCTAATCCCATTCCTAGGCCAAGCCCAAATCCTAAACCAAACCCATCGTGATGGTGATGCCCGTGATGGTGATCCCAGTTATGGTGGCCATGATCGGGATTCTGAGGATTGGTAATATTTTGATCTATCTGAACATTGTTTTGGTTGTTAACATTCTGAATGGAAGAGCCGTTTTGAGTCGTTGCATTTTCTTGAGTAGAGGGAGTTGTTCCAGTAGATTCACTTTTCTCATTTGCTAAATTATCCTGTGTATTTTGCTCGGATTCAGTGTTGGTATTCTCTTCGGTATTTGGACCGGAATCGATGTTGTCCTTACTGTTGGCATTTTGAGTGGAAGGTTCATCTGATACGAGTTCTTTCTTTTGTGCTGCTTCAGGCATTTGATCAGAATCATTGTTGATAGCGGAATCGCTCTGTTGATCAAACTCATCGGTTTGATTTAATTCGCTTGACTGATCAGGCTGATCAAACGAATCAAAGTTTTCTTGTTGACTAAAATCATCGTTTTGTTCGATATCAACCTGATTAAAATCATTCTCAAAACTGCCACTTTGATCATCATAATTGCCTGAGTCAAAGGCATCTTCGAAGCCATTGCTTCCATCGAACTCGCCTCCATCAAAACCACCTCCCTCGAACCCACCTCCCTCGAACCCACCCCCATCAAACCCACCCCCATCAAACCCTCCTCCATCCCCATCTCCTTCAGCTCCAGCTGGGTTTGTAGAGAACAATCCACATAGGAGGATAGCCACGCAAGTTAATTTGAAATTTTTCATATAATCCTCTACTAATATCGAATGTGGCGTCGCAACATAATTGTGCTTTATCTGATGATCATATCAATCATCCATTGCTGCAATAATCAATGAAAGCCGCTAGCAATATTTTTATATGTAAACATTATATGGAATGGAATCTGAATAGATGCTGAATAGCATGTGAAATTCTTTATCAGTGAATATGAGTTTTTCTGGCGATAGCGTTTTATTGCGACATGCAGAACCGTTGCCGGTGAAATATGCGATGAGGTTTTTTATACCGATGGATGCGAGAGTTTTTTGGATCCGCGCTAAGCACATTTAAGGATTAAAAATTGTCGCGACAGCACAGATCTCAGTTATAGCTCATGCAGATGAATAAACAATTTTCGGAAATGCGCATCCAAATAGTTTGAAGTTGGTTTAGCAATGGTTATCGTGCTGTTTGTTAGCGCCAACTATAATCATGATTTCAGATGCCTGCATGTGCAGGAGTCTAGCGATATCTTCATAATCATCCGGTAAAGCTGCATCGTCCCAGCCATTTGCAGAGTGTCTGGCCAGATTCACAGCCAGAGTGACATTGCGCACACGTTGCAAGCTTGAGCAGCTATCATCCATCAGCGTGATGAGTAATTTGGGTAATTTCCATTTGATAGCCAACTCTAATTGTAATTGATTCAATGAGAAACCGAAAACTCGCTCTTGTGCTGCGGCGCTACGCATGGCTTTATTCTGTTTCTTAAGGTTGTTGACTTGCAGCATTTCATTAGGTGCAAAACACCACATTAGCATTTCGGAAATATCGTGCAGTAATGTGGCGATACGTATTTCTTCATAATGTAAATCATGTAAACGAACTGCCCAGTCAAAAGCATATGCAGCAGCGATATTCGCGCGGTGAGCTGCTTTTAATAGACATACAAGTGCGTTCATGTCATCGTGTAAAATATCTTCAGCAAGCGGTTTGGAAGGCACTTTATTCAAAGTGGTTTCAAGTCCAATCATCAGGATGATTTGTTCCACTTCTACGACATCATGTTCTTGGCAGCGATGTTTATGTTCTAGCAGATAGCGTAATAACTTTACCGTCATCAAAGGATCATATTTCACTACATGAGCAACGCTACGCGCACTCAAGTGCTGATCATCCTGTTTCAGGATTTCAAGATTTCGGTCGGTTTGCTTTAGAACAGGAATTTCTGATCTGGTAAGAAAATTTACCCATTCAGATAGTTTCTTTGGTTGTTGCGATAGCATATTGAACCCCCGATCTAAAATATCGTATGTAAATTTTCTACGACATTTCTAGATAGATATTTAGAAAACAATAAACTGTCTATACTTAACTATTTTGTAATAGTTATTTAACCTGAAAGAATTATTTATCAGCAATGTATCAAGCAGCAGGTTGAAAGAAGAGTCGTTCTAGTTCAATGCCAGGATCTTCAGCCCGCATAAAAGCTTCTCCCACAAGAAATGCATTTACCTGATGATCACGCATCAACGCAACATCTGTGGGGTGATGGATGCCACTTTCCGTAACTACAATTCTTTGCGATGGGATTCGATTCAGAAGCTCCAAAGTTGTATTTAAAGAGGTTTCAAACGTCCGTAAATTACGATTATTGATGCCGATCAATGGTGTAGTTAGTTGCAGTGCCATTTCCAGTTCAGCGGCATCATGTACTTCAACTAGAACCGACATTCCCAGTGAATGGGCAAGCTCTTCAAGCTTTAGCATGCGCATCAGAGGTCCGCTATCAGGCTTTGCAGAATGTGTTTCATTTTCTGGTAAGAAAGCGCTCACGATCAATAAAATGCAATCAGCCTGCATGACGCGTGCTTCTGCAATTTGGTAGTCTTCCAGAATAAAATCTTTTCGCAATACAGGCAGTGAGCATGCAGTACGTGCTGCCTGTAAATATTCAGGGCTACCCAAAAAAAACTGTTTATCAGTCAATACCGATAGACAAGCTGCGCCATGCAATGCATAAGTTTTAGCGATCTCAGCAGGCAAAAATTCGAATGATGGTGTTTCTGGATCGGATGATTTTCCGCGTAATATCCCTTTACTAGGGCTCGCCTGTTTGATTTCTGCAATCACTGCAGATTGTCCTGCATTTATTTTATTATGGATAGCTGCAACAAAATCTCGTGAGGGAGGAGTTGATTTTGCTTCTTGCAGTAATGAGGAATAAGGCTTTGTCGCTTTGGCCGCATTGATTTCTTGTTTTTTAACGGCAAGAATTTTTTTTAGTATATCGGACATTGTTTTTTTTAATTGGAATTTCTGTGAGTGAAAGCTACTAACTCATGGAGTTTCTTAAGTGCAGCACCACTTTCTATCGCTTGGCGTGCGGTTTTTATACCATGTTCGAGAGAATCAGCGATACCTGACACATAAATGGCGGCTCCTGCATTGAGCAATACAATATCGCGTGCTGGTCCGGCTGCATTTTCCAGGACTGACAGCAGCATGGATTTTGCATGCTCTTTATCGTTGACTTGAATAGCCTCGATTGGAGATGTTTTGAGATTAAAATCTTCCGGCCTGATGGTATAAGTTTCCACCCGGCCATTCTTTAGTTCGCCCACATTGGTGTCGCCAGTGATCGTAATTTCATCTAACCCATCTTTACCATTGACAATTAAAACATGCTGACTGCCTAAACGTTGTAAAACAAGTGCCAGAGTTTCAACCAGATCATTATTGAATACGCCCAAAACTTGTTGCTTGGCATTTGCTGGATTAGTGAGCGGTCCCAGGATGTTAAATAAGGTTTTGACGCCCAGTTCGCGTCGAACTGGGGCCGCATGCTTCATGGCTGCGTGGTAGTTCGGGGCAAACATAAAACCCACGCCAATTTCGCTAATGCTTTGCGCAACTTGCTGAGGTGTTTGATTTAAGTTAACACCGAATGCCTCTAGTACATCAGCGCTTCCCGATTTGCTTGAGACGGATCTCCCGCCATGTTTGGCGACGCGCGAACCAGCTGCGGCGGCAACAAATGCGGATGCAGTAGAAATATTAAAAGTATGTGCAGAATCGCCTCCTGTACCGCAGGTATCTACCAAATGAGTACTATCGGGAACATCAACCTTGGTTGCGAATTCGCGCATGACTTGTGCCGCTGCAGCTATTTCTCCAATAGTCTCTTTTTTTACTCGAAGGCCGGTAATAATCGCAGCGATTAGAACAGGTGAAACTTCTCCTTGCATTATTTGCCGCATCAAAGAAACCATGTCATCGTGCAGTATCTCTTGATGGGTAATAATGCGATGGAGAGCTTCTGGTGGAGTCATCAAATTATCTTTGTTCATTCCAGTCGCTTATTTTTGGCATTTAGAAAGTTTTCGAGCATTTGGTGTCCATGCTCGCTTAAGATAGACTCAGGATGGAACTGAATACCTTCGATGGCAAGTGTTTTATGACGCAATCCCATAATCTCATCATCTTCAGTCCATGCGGTAACTTCAAGGCAGTCTGGTAAAGTTGAACGTTCGACTACTAGTGAATGATAGCGAGTGGCAATAAATGGATTGGGTAAGTTGCGAAAAACACCTTCGTTACGATGGAAGATAGGAGATGTTTTGCCGTGCATCAGTTGTTTTGCATGCACAATTCGACCTCCGAATGCTTGGCCTATGCTCTGATGACCCAAACATACACCCAGAACTGGAATATTTTGACTGAATTGACTAATCACTGAGAGAGATACACCGGCTTCATTGGGTGTGCATGGCCCTGGAGAAATCACTATTCGTTGAGGATTGAGCTGCGAAATCTTTTCCAGAGATATTTCATCATTTCGGAATACGACGACTTTTTCACCTAACTCGGAAAAATATTGTACTAAGTTATATGTAAAAGAGTCGTAGTTATCAATCATTAGCAACATTTTTGTTAGCTCTTGGTTTGTTAATTTTTATTATTACCCATTACAATATTTTGATGAAGAAAATTATATTAGATGATGAGTATTTGAATGAGATATGCAAATTTTACCAGTTCGATAGACAGGAGTGTTGCCTCAATCGCTATTGCTGTTATTTGAACATTATTTGATATTGCATCATTAATTCAGTAAAATAGAGAGTTCTAAAAACCTTGTCTCACCTGTTAAAGGGAGATTTTATCCATAAGGAATATATGCGACATTACGAAATAGTATTCATTGTTCATCCTGATCAGAGTGAACAAGTGCCTGCGATGATCGAGCGTTATCGTGGTATTGTAACTGCAAAGAATGGCAAAATTCATCGAGTTGAAGATTGGGGCCGCCGCCAGCTTGCTTATCTAATCCAGAAAGTTCATAAAGCTCATTATGTGTTAATGAATATTGAATGTGATCAAGAAACCTTAGATGACCTGGATCATGCTTTCAAATTTAGCGATGCGATCCTTCGACATTTGACTATTAGAACTGATGGCCCTGTAGTAGAACCATCTCCGATGATGCGCCAAGATGATAGATCCAGTTCTGCAACCGTAAATTCTCCGGATATCGCTGCTGATGAACCTGATGACGTATCAGAAGAATCAACCGCCTCTGTCTAGAATCTATAATAATTGGATTGTAACCAAACAATTGTTTGTGGAAAAATCATTAAACTAGGTGTTTTGCGTTACACGCCTGCTGGCGTTGCCATTATTGAATTTACAATTCATCATGTGTCTAGACAAATGGAAGCGGGTGTTGCTCGGCAAATAATATGTGAGGTTCTTGCAGTAGCAATGGGAAAACTGGCGCTTACTATCGCTGAATTTCAGATCAATAGTGCGGTTAAGCTAACAGGATTTATCAATAGAAAAAGTCGTATGAGTTCGCAGTTAGTACTGCACGCAAGTCATATCGTACTAATTTAATCAGTAAATAGGAAATATCATGGCACGTTTTACAAGACGTAAAGATAGTAAAGATAAAGAAAGAGAAAAAAAAGCGAACCGTCCATTATTTAAGCGCAAAAAGTTTTGTCGCTTTACTGCGGAAGGTATAAAGCATGTTGACTATAAAGACATCGAAATCTTGAAAGACTTTATTAGTGAAAATGGAAAAATAATTCCGGCGCGTATTACTGGCACAACAGCTTTTTATCAGCGCCAACTTGGTACCGCTATAGAACATGCACGTTTTCTAGCATTGTTACCTTATACTGATCAGCACTGAGGAGTAATGATATGCAAATCATATTGATGGAAAAAATTACTAACTTGGGTCAATTGGGTGACATCGTTAATGTTAAAAGTGGCTTTGCAAGAAATTATCTAATCCCGCAAGGAAAAGCAAAGCGAGCAACCGAGCAATCCATCGCAGAATTTAAATCTAAGCGAGCCGAACTTGAAAAAATGCAAGCTGCATCACTGGTTTCTGCTCAAGCGATTGCTGATAAATTAGATGGTTTATTGGTACAGATTACACAGAAAACTGGGAATGATGGCAAGCTGTTTGGATCGGTAACCAATGCAAATATAGCCGAAGCACTTGTTGCTCAAGGTTTTGCGGTCGAAAGATCGATGATTCGCATGCCTAATGGTCAGTTGAAACAAGTTGGTGATTACCCACTGACCATTGCGCTCCATAGCGATGTTTCAGCGCATATCACTGTGTCTGTATTGGGTGAAGCTATGATCTAATCAAGTATTATCAAGCGGTGATATTTTTAAAAAGGGCTATATCAATAGTCCTTTTTTGTTTGAAATTCAGCAAGTGATAGAATCGACATTAATGACACGTTTTTCTCAATAGGTATCCATGGCACAATCACCTATTAGCATCAATCAAGATCAACTGATAGATTCTTATAAAACTCCTCCCCATTCCATTGAAAGCGAGCAATCGGTCTTAGGTGGATTGATGCTGGATAATCATGCTTGGGAGAAAGTGGCTGATATCGTCACGGATAGTGACTTTTATCGGCATGATCACCGCTTGATTTATCATCATATCTGTAAACTGATAGAACACAACAAACCCGCAGATGTCGTTACGGTGGCAGAGTCACTGGAAATTTCAGCAGAACTGCAAAGCGTTGGCGGACTCGCTTATATTGGCACAATTGTTCAAAATACCCCATCAGCAGCTAACATAAAACGCTATGCAGAAATTGTTCGAGAACGTTCAATTATGCGTAATCTGGCGCAAATTGGCGTGCAGATAACGGATTCTGCCTATAACCCTGCAGGGCGGTCTGCAGCCAATTTGCTGGATGAAGCTGAGGCAAAAGTTTTTGAAATTGCCGAAGATGGCGCACGAGGCAAAGAAGGATTCATGGATATCCAGCCACTTTTAAAGCAAGTAGTGGAAAGAATTGAATTACTGTATAGCCAAGATAATCCAAGTAACGTAACCGGTATCGCTTCGGGTTTTCACGATCTCGATCAAAAAACATCCGGATTCCAACCTGGCGATTTAATCATAGTGGCAGGACGACCATCCATGGGTAAAACTGCTTTCTCACTCAATATTGCGGAGCATGTTGCCCTGGAATTGAATAAGCCGGTTGCGGTATTCAGTATGGAGATGGGCGGCGCGCAACTGGCAATGCGGATGTTAGGCTCCGTAGGGAAATTAGATCAGCATAAAGTGCGCACCGGACGTTTGGACGATGAGGACTGGCCAAAATTGACTCATGCGTTAGGTAAACTCAATGAAGCGCCGATTTTTATTGATGAGAGTGCAGCGCTGAATGCTTTGGAAGTCAGAGCGCGTGCTAGACGGTTATATCGTCAGCATGGTGAGTTAGGTTTGATTGTTGTGGATTATTTGCAATTAATGTCTTCCAGTAGCCAGGGTGAAAATCGCGCTACTGAGATATCAGAAATATCCCGTGCATTAAAAGGGCTGGCAAAGGAACTTAAAGTGCCACTGATCGCACTCTCTCAGCTGAACCGTAGTCTTGAACAACGTCCCAATAAGCGCCCGGTGATGTCAGATTTGCGAGAATCGGGTGCCATTGAGCAGGATGCGGATGTGATTTTGTTTATCTACAGGGACGAAGTGTATAACCCAGATTCTCAGGATAAGGGAGTTGCAGAAATTATCATTGGTAAACAGAGGAATGGACCCATCGGTAAAGTTGATTTGGCTTTCCTGGGTGAATATACACGCTTTGAAAACTATGCCAGATCTGAATATTATTAGCCGGATGATGCTTTTATTCTAACGAACTGACATATCTTTGTTCTGCTGGCTTCACTCATCATTCCTTATTGCATGTTCACTTTGGTAAGCTTATTGCCGAAGCAATTGTTGTCATGGTCGCAGGTATTTGTGTCGGGATTCTTCAGTTTAAAGAGCCGGAACATTTGGTTGGGCGTGATTATTCATTGTAGTATCGAACTCACACTGGATTTTTGTGCGATATATAGCAAACAAGTGTTCGAGGACAGAGAGATTCTGGGATGAGCTTCTTCCCAACAAGTTTATGGTGGAGATATAAAAGAAGCCAAATGGATTTCAATACCCATTTGGCCGAAAAATCCTTCTGGTTCATCAGCAAAAATTGAGAAAGTCAGAAGGAGAGGAGTCCGTATATTTCAATAAGACCATTGCAGTATCGTATAGTTGCTTTATCGCGTATGTGATATTTTTCACATAGAGGCAAATTCTAATTTTCCTGAATAACTACAAGTAATTGTCCGGCCGAAATCGATTCGTTTTTCTGGCACAGGATGCTATGGACGGGTCCGCTGGCGGTAGCATCCACAGCAATTTCCATTTTCATGGACTCGACGATGATGATAGGGTCTCCAAGCTTTACGGATTGCCCTACCTCAACCAATATCTTCCACACAGTGCCCGTTACCGGTGAAGCAATGGCATAGCTGCCTTCGGGTAAATCCAGCTCACTTTGTGCATCGGCTTCATCCAGATTGGATTCATTGACAAAAATGGCCTGATTGCTCACTCTCCAATGTTCGCGTTCAGCTTCAAAAGCTGCTTGTTGCCTGGTTTTGAAGTCATTTATGGATGATCTGTTTTGCTGCAGGAATTGATGGTATTGTTTCAAACTGAAAGTAGTCTTTTCCACGCGCAACTTAAATTGCCCACTGATGAAATCCTTGCGCAGTGTTAGTAATTCGCTTTCGCTAACCGGATAAAAACGGATTTGATCAAAGAATCGCAACAACCAGGGTTTTCCTTCCTTGAAGTCAGTCGTTTGGCGATAACGATTCCACATTGGTATGGTACGACCGACAAACTGATAACCCCCGGGGCCTTCCATGCCATACACGCACAAATAAGCGCCTCCAATACCGACGGCATTCTCAGGCGTCCAGGTGCGTGCTGGATTGTATTTGGTGGTAACGAGTCGATGGCGGGGGTCGAGAGGGGTGGCTACAGGGGCGCCCAAATACACATCCCCCAATCCCATGACCAAGTAGCTAGCTGAAAAGAGGATATGTTGAACTTCCTCAATACTGTCCAACCCATTAATGCGGCGAATAAATTCAATATTGCTTGGGCACCAGGGAGCATCGCTGCGCACTGATTGCATGTATTTTTCAATGGCCAGCCGCGTGGCGACATCATCCCAGGATAACGGCAGATGAATAATGCGCGTGGGTACTTCCATGTCATCAATGGCGGGCAGCAGGCTTTCACCTGCCATCAATAAAGCCAACAAAGTATCGCGTGTCAGTTGGTTGGAATCGAAATGGATTTGAAGCGAGCGAATACCTGGTGTCAGATCCACAATGCCAACTAACTCGCCGGCTTCGATGCGCTGCTGCAACCAAGTCATCAAGGCATGTGCGCGGAAGCGCAAATTCAGATCGAGTACAGGGGGGCCATACTCAACCAAAAGATATTTATCCCCGGATTGGCGGTAAGTGACCCGTACCTGTTGCGCATGTTCTGGAATGCAATGCAGAACTGGGTTTCCGGGTTGCTGGTGATGGTCAACGGGTGGATTCTCACTGATATCAAGCTGCCGGATCAATGAATTCTGGTATTTTTCCAGCTTGCTAGCGTGCTCAATCGATATCGGATAAAAGCGGATGCTGTCGCCTGGCCTGAGCTGTCCGATTTTCCATAGCTCAGCATGGGCGATGGTGACCGGGCACACGAAGCCGCCCAGACTGGGGCCATCAGGACCCAGGATGATCGGCATATCCCCGGTAAAATCGACCGCGCCAATCGCATAGGCATTATCGTGAATATTGGATGGATGCAAGCCGGCTTCGCCGCCATCTGTTCGAGCCCATTGCGGTTTAGGGCCGATCAAGCGTATTCCTGTGCGACTGGAGTTGTGATGCACTTTCCATTCTGCGGCAAAAAAATGTTCGATATCGGCTTCGGTAAAGAAATCGGGCGCGCCGTGCGGTCCAATCAATACAGCGATTTCCCATTGATTCGTATAATGAGGGATCAATGCGTGCGCCAAATGCTGTGCAGGCAAACGCTGAGAAGCTTGTGCTGGTTGAATATGCAAAACATCGCCGACACGCAATACACGCCCGGCATGCCCACCGAACTGACCTAATGTGAAAGTGGATTTGCTGCCCAGGTAATCGGGTACCAGGAAGCCGTTTTGTACAGCCAGATAAGTTCGGCTGCCGGACTGTTTGACTTTGCCAAATTGCAATAATGCACCGGGCTTGACGTGATGCGCCTGCCATTGAGCCAATGGCTCACTGTCCAGAAACACATCCATAGGCGCGCCACAGATGGCAATCATGCTGTCGCAATTAAACCGCAGCGTGGGACCTGCCAGAGTCATTTCCAATCCGGCCTTGTCTTCGCTATTGCCGACTAGTCGATTGGCAAGGCGAAAGGCCAAGCTATCCATCGGTCCGGAAGGAGGAACACCCACATTCCAGTAACCAATTCTCCCCGGAAAATCCTGTATCGTGGTCTGTACACCCGCAGTCAGAACATCGATGCTATGTGCCTGATAGTGAAATCCATTCAGGAACTGCGTGCTGGATTGTCCGTTGCGAAACACGGTACTGTGCAGAATTTGTTTTAGATACGCGAGATTGGTTTCAATTCCGTGTAGCGCTGTGCCTTCTAAAACGCTCAGCAGGTTTGCAATGGCAGTGTCCCGTTCGGGCGCGTGCACAATGATTTTTGCCAACATTGGATCATAAAAGGCAGATACTTCAATGCCGCGCTCGACCCAGGTTTCAACGCGAGCAGTGTTAGGGAATGCTACTTCAGTCAGCGTGCCGCTAGAAGGCTGAAAGTCTTTGGCCGGATTTTCGGCATAAACCCGTACCTGAATGGAAGCGCCGCTGGGCTGGATATTGAAGGAATCCAATGCAGGCAGATCATCGGCTGCTTGCCGTACCATCCATTCCACCAAGTCGATACCGGTCACTTCCTCAGTCACGCCATGTTCGACCTGCAAACGAGTGTTGACTTCAAGAAAATAAAATTGCCCGGTGGCAGCATTGAAAATATATTCGACGGTTCCTGCCGATTGGTAGTTGACGGCTTTGCCCAGGCGCACCGCAGTGTCTAGCAACGCTTGGCGCAGCGCAGGAGAAAGATGAGGGGCAGGCGTTTCCTCGATGACTTTCTGGTTGCGTCGTTGCATGGAGCAATCCCGCTCACCCAGCGCGACCACTTGGCCTTTGCCATCGCCAAAAATCTGCACTTCAATATGACGTGCCTGGTCGACATATTTTTCCAGAAAAAGCCCTGCATCCTTGAAATTGTTTTGTGCCAGATTCTTGACCGATTCGTAAGCTCCGGCCAATTCATCCTGATTCCAGCACAGGCGCATGCCGATGCCGCCGCCGCCAGCGGTGCTTTTAAGCATGACGGGATAACCGATATGCTTGGCCTGATGACACGCCGCTTCAAGATTTTCCAGCAAATCAGTGCCTGGCAGGAGCGGCACCTGATTTTCCGAGGCCAAAGCGCGCGCTGTATGTTTCAGGCCAAAGGCGCGCATTTGTTGCGGGGTGGGGCCGATAAAGCGAATGCCGTGCGCGATGCATTGTTCAGCAAAATCGGCTTTCTCACTGAGGAAGCCATAACCGGGGTGTATGGCCTGCGCGCCCGCTTGCTGGGCGATTGCCAATATTTTGTCTGCGCGTAGATAGCTGTCAGCGGCAATGCCACTGCCAATGCAATACGCTTCATCCGCATCGGTGACATGTCGCGATAAGGCATCGGCTTCGGTGTAAACCGCCACGCTTTTCACCTGCATGCGGCGCAGCGTGCGGATAATGCGACAGGCAATGGCGCCGCGATTGGCAATGAGCACTTTTTTAAACATGACTGAATCCTCCTGAATGACCGACCATTAATTGGATCGCTGATCCCAAACCAGCAATTGAATCGGCGTCGGATTGTAGGCGTTGCACGGATTATTTAACTGCGGGCAATTCGAGATCAATACCAAAACATCCATCTCAGCGCGCATTTCGACATATTTGCCAGGTGCAGAAATGCCATCGTCAAATTCCAATCGGCCTTCTTCAGTGACCGGAACATTCATGAAAAAATTAATGTTATTCGGCAAGTCGCGTTTGCTCATATGCAACTGGTGACAAGTACTGTCATGCGCCAAAGCATGCAGGAAATTATCCCGGCAGCTATGCATCGGATATTTTTCCAGTGCATAGCGTACCGTATTGCTTTCTGCAGCACAGGCGCCTCCCAAAGTGTCATGACGCCCACAGGTATCGGCTACGATCGTCAGCATCACCTTGCCAAAATTTGAGCACAGTTTGCTGTCGGTAGTGAGATACAGTTTATTTTGTGCGCGTATCGTATCGGTAACACTATAGCGTTCCAGAGCGTTATGAGCGTTAAAAAATAACGTATCAACGGCTTGATTGCCTTCTAAATCGACGATACGGAAAGTTTGACCCTGTTTGACGACCTTAACCCAAGGTTCTCCGGCTGCACAGATTTCATCGATGATTGCGTGACGGGGATCAAGCTGGCTTTCAATAAGTTTAGGCTGATTCATTTTTGCCTCCACAATAAAAATGCTGTGTATTTTTTAATGCACGGGTATTTTCTGAGATGTGCAAACATTCCGTGATCGCTTCCGGCGGTGTGTCGAATACTTCCAGATTAACCGCGCCAGGTTGATACGATGTTTTGGGATCCAGTGGATGGGGGGCTGTCGATAGCACCACCAATGTGTTCATCACGAAACTCAGATCAACATAATCGCCGGCTTTGCTGTTTCCCGCTTGGAAGGTCAATTCACCGGAAGCATCCGTAGTCACTTTGCTAAAAAAGTTGATGTTCGAAGTGATGTCGCGCATGTCTAAACCCCATTTGCCCAGTTCGATCAACATACCATCCAAACCGCTGCGAAACATCTGATTGCGATGTTCCTGGTAGCGCGCCGTACCATATTTTTGTTGAGTCAAATCAGCATCGCTCAATCCGCACACGGTATCATTCCACCCGGCGGTATCTGCTGTGATGCAGCAAAAGATTCGCCCCATATCGGAATGGCAGGCGTGGCCTTTGGTCAGGCGAAAAGTATGCTGTGATTTCAAGGTATCCGCCATGTTGTAACGCTCGAGCTTTTCTTCCTGATTAAACAGCAAAACGGCTGCATTGGCACCGCCATCAACATCGGTCATGCGCAGCGTCGTGCCGCGGCGTATGATGCCAGACCAGTGGCATCCTCCTGGAATAGTTTGTTTCCAAATCAGCGTGTTGGGTTGGTTCATGATAGATAGATTCCTTTTTAAGATGATTTTACTTCGCGGCTGTCCATTTCTTGCCCAGGATATACAGCGTGGTAATCGTTAGAATGGTTCCCAATACCAAGGGAGTTGCCCATAATTGCCACCAGGGCGCATCGGCAGAAATGGCATATGGGCGTGGCCAAGCAATGTTGATGAGTTCAAACAATGACCAGATAAATGCCAGTACATTGATTATTAGTCCATAGATTCCGAGCTTCAGTTCACCCAGTTCCGGATTCCACCGGCCGGTAAGACGGGCAAACAATCCAAATCCTGTTGTGAACGTAAACATGGCGTATAAACCGCCGGTACCGAATGCAATGATGGTGGCCACGGCATCATCATTGAGTCCAAATATCAATCCACAACCTGCTAGCAAAACCGTAAACAAAATCGCGTTTCGTGGCGTTTTGCTGGTGGTTACCTGGCTCAGCAGGGCTGGCATATTGCCTTCCCGTGCCATGGAATACACAATGCGCGAGGTGTACTTGACCATGGATGCGCCGCAAGCTAGGAATGCAGTCATCACAATGGCCAGAAAAGGTTTTTCGAACCAGTCTCCAATACTATTGGCAATCAAGGGCGTGACTGGATCGGAAGTGTGGCTGGAATTTCTCAAGGTGTCATGATCAAAGGCTAAAATCAGCGAAGCTGAATTAAATAAGACGACTGTGCCGACTACCAGTAGCGACATGAAAATTGCACGTGGTACCATGCGTTTAGGTTGATGGGTTTCTTCTGCCGTGGTGGAGCAGGCATCAAAACCGATGAAAGCCCAACCGGAAATAGCCAGTGCCGCCAAAAAAGCGGACATTTCACTAGGTGCTGTTCCGGTGCCCATGTGCTGAAACAATTCCAACACAGGATGCTGGCGAAAGAAAATAAATAACAGTAGCGCTACACCGAGCGAGCCGACGACTTCTGCGTAAACCCCCAGTTTGATCACCAGATTGAAAATACTGACGGGCGCCAAATTGAGGAGCGTGCAGAGAAACAGAAACAGAGCGCCCCACAGCACCATCATCCCGCCGCCGGCATCAGGCAGCCCTAAAAAAGTGGCCAGCCAGAAGCCGCCGGTATAAGCGGTTGTCGTGACCATGGCGATGGTGGAGCAGATATAAATCACGCCTGCATACTGTCCGGCGATGACGCCACCGAGTTGCCGCGCCCATTTATAGGCGCCACCGGCAATCGGGAACTGTGAAGACAATTCGGCGTAAACAGTCGCGACCAGTAACTGCATGAGCAAACAAACCGCCAGTGCAGCAAACCAACCGCCACCGGCGACTACAGTTTGCACACCAATGATGGCATAAAGTCCGGCCACCGGTGAGACCACCGCAAACCCGAGCGTAAAACTATGCCACACGCTCATGCTGCGATTGAGCATATCGCCAGTTACATGGGCATCATGAGAAGAAGCGGTTGGTTTTGTTGAATCCGACATAACAAGTCTCCATACAAAAAGGTTTTACCGAGATTGTAATGTACCTGAATACATTACACCTTAACCTCCCGGGCTTTTTTCCCTCCGTGGAGTCTCGTTATTTACGAGACCGGAAACTCTTGGACCTGACGCCGTATTGCACTGACCGGAACCCTAGTTTCCATTTGATGTACTGGCTTATCTAATTTAATCATTTTATTGAAATATTTAGATAGCAAGTAACGAGCAAGATTCTAAAGGTGTGAATTGAAAAAAGCAATGGTTTTGTAAATTGCTCTATTGCTGTTTAGCTATGTAAATAGCAGTCATAATATGAGTGGCGGATCAACAAAAAGATTCTGTGTTTTATCTATATCAATCACTCATAATCTCAAATGCTTATGAGATTCTCTTAGCGTATGCATAAGGATAATTTATTGAGCTTACCTTTGTTTATAGTAAACTCTGCTTTCGCTTGATAAAATCAACTTTTTTCAACATAAATCAGACTATATTTTTTACTTAGGATTGTTCATGAATACCGAAGATTTTCGTCCCTCCAAAAAAGCCGCAGTATTTTATCCACCACAACGTGTTCTGATGGGTCCCGGACCCTCCGATACACATCCGCGCGTACTCAATGCGATGGCGCGTCCGACATTAGGTCACCTTGATCCTGTTTTCACCGAAATGATGGAAGAAATCAAGGGATTGATGCGTTATGCATTTCAAACCAAGAATTTGATGACTTTCCCGGTTTCCGGACCTGGATCGGTGGGTATGGAAATGTGCTTTGTCAATATGATTGAGCCTGGCGACAAAGTGATTGTTTGTCGCAATGGTGTGTTCGGTGGCCGTATGATCGAAAATGTCGAACGTCATGGCGGTGTTGCGGTCGTTGTGGATGATAAATGGGGTGAGCCGGTCGATCCACAGAAGGTTGAGGATGCGCTCAAGAAAAATCCAGATGCCAAAATTGTTGCCTTTGTTCATGCCGAAACTTCAACAGGCGCGCAGTCCGATGCCAAAACACTATGTGAAATCGCTCGCAAATATAATTGCCTAACGATTGTTGATACCGTCACTTCTTTGGGTGGTACGCCGATCAAAGTGGATGAATGGGGTATTGATGCGATCTATTCCGGTAGCCAGAAATGTTTATCTTGCCCACCTGGTTTGTCACCGGTCAGTTTTTCCGAGCGCGTGACTGAATTAGTTAAGAATCGTAAGACGAAAGTACATAGTTGGTTCATGGATATCAGTCTGTTGTTGAATTACTGGGGATCGTCAACACGCACTTATCACCATACTGCACCGACCAATGCGCTCTATGCATTGCATGAATCACTGTTGATGTTGTCTGAAGAAGGTCTGGAACATTCCTGGGTGCGCCATCATCACAATTATGAAGCGTTAAAGGCCGGTTTTGCTACGCTGGGTATGAATTATGTGGTTGCAGAGCAGCATCGCTTACCACAACTAAACTCCGTTTTCGTACCTGCTGGCGTGGATGAAAAAGAAGTGCGTCGCCGCTTGTTGGATGAATACAATCTTGAAATTGGCGCCGGTTTGGGGGATTTTGCCGGTAAAGTTTGGCGTTTTGGTTTGATGGGTACATCCAGCCGGGTTGAGAATGTAATTTTCTGCCTCAACGCACTGGAGAAAATTTTGTCTGATATGGGAATGAAAGTAGAAAGTGGTGGTGCAGCCGCCGCCGCTCATCGGAGTTATGCCGCTAATCCTATGTTTTGAGATTATACTTCTAGGGCTAGTAGCCATTTAACCACTCCTTGCCACTTTCTTATCGAATAGATGAGGAAGTGGCACGTGCTTTTTTAATGACTTATAACGGATAATCCGGTCGCTATGGTTTTGGATTCTCCCCTATCAACGATAGCAGCATCGCTCCTATCGTTTGTTATTTCGTTTTTCTCAATTGCATGGTTGATAAAGAGAAAAGCCGATTGGGCTTTGGATCACCCTAACACACGTTCGCTGCATTCAGTGCCAGTGCCTCGCGTTGGTGGCTTGGGTTTATTCTTTGGCGTGATGATCGCATGGTTATGTTTTTCGGTGACTATGCCTATTTCGGTATGGGCCGGAGCGGGTTTGTTAGCGGTCGTATCGCTTATGGATGATGTTGGGCGTGTGCCGATTTGGTGCCGCTTACTGATACAAAGTATCGTTGCAGTAGGGTTTGCGACATTCCTGTTGCTGGATTATGGTTGGATGATCGTGTTATGCGCGACGATTGCTATGATCTGGATGTCTAATCTTTACAACTTCATGGATGGTGCGGATGGTCTGGCCGGTGGAATGGCGGTAATTGGATTCGGATATTATGGCTTGTCCGCTTTGTTGGTAGGTGATTTTGATTTTGCCAGCATCAATCTCTCGATCGCTGCCGCAGCGATGGGCTTCTTGTTACATAATTTTTATCCGGCGCGCATTTTTATGGGCGATGTCGGCGCTATTCCGCTAGGGTTTCTCGCAGCTGCATTGGGGATGTTGGGATGGATAAATAATGTATGGTCGATATGGTTGCCGCTCTTGGTGTTTTCGCCTTTCATCGTGGATGCGACGGCGACTCTCACTAAACGCCTGCTGCGCAGGGAAGTCATTTGGCAGGCACACCGCGAGCATTATTATCAACGTATCGTGCAAAATGGTTTTGGTCATCGGAATACTGCATTGGCGAGTTATGGTTTGATGCTTCTGGTGGGTGGAAGCGCTGTCTGGTCAGGTCAGCAAGATATCACCATGCAGCACCGGGTGCTAATGATTTGGGCGGGTATTTATCTGATATTAATGATTATTTCTGATTGGAAGCAGAAATATTATTCTGATCGAGGATGACATGTTTGCAAGCAAATTTGGAATTCGCACATTCATTGCAGTTACTCATGATTTTGTTGCCGTTGCTGTTGCTTGGTGGTTGGCTTATCTATTTTGTTTTAATTTTGAAGTTCCTTCTGCTTCGTTGGCGATTGCGCAGGAGATACTTCCTTGGATTGTGTTTGTCCAGGCGGGTATATTCTTATGGATGGGGCTTTACAGAGGGTTGTGGCGCTACGCTAGCCTGCCGGATTTAAAAAGAATCTTTGTGGCAGTGCTGATAGGAACTTCGGCAGTGTTGCAGTTATTGTGGTTCATGGATCGATTAGCCAATATTCCCGGAGCAGTCATCCTGCTGGCACCATTGTTGCTGCTATTGATCATGGGAGGCAGTCGCTTAATTTATCGCGCCTGGAAAGAACGTCGACTGTATAGTCTGGAAAGTTACGAAGCTAAGCTGGTTTTGGTTCTTGGTGCGGGTAGTACGGCGGTGAATCTGGTTAAAGTCTTGGCGGGCAGCCGTGATTGGCATGTTGTCGGGATGTTGGACGATGATCCTAGAAAATTGGGAACGCGCTTGCAGGGGGTGCGCGTACTGGGAACAATCAATGAATTGCCGCAATGGATACACAAGTTGAATGTGGAACATGTCATTATTGCTGTGCCTTCCGATTCACATCGAATACACCGCCAGGCCTTGGAAATGTGCTCGGAGATTGGTGTAAAGGCAATGACCGTGCCTTCTTATGTGGATCTGATCAGCGGCAAAATGACGGTGTCACAGATTCGAGAGATTCAACTGGATGATCTGTTGGGCAGAGACCCCGTTGTTTTGGATGATGATGGTTTGCATGGCTTGTTAACAGGGAAAGTGGTTCTGGTGACCGGCGCCGGTGGTTCGATTGGTTCAGAGTTGTGCCGACAGTTGATAGCCTTTGAACCGGATCGTATTGTTTTTCTAGAATTGAATGAATTCGCACTATATACCATTCAAGAGGAATTTCTGCCTCGCTTTCCAAAAATCAGTATGTCGTTTGTGATAGGCGATATCAAAGACCATGCGCGCATGGTGCAATTATTTACTCAGTTTCGACCCTCAGTCGTTTTTCATGCCGCTGCTTATAAGCATGTGCCACTCATGGAACAGGAGAATGGTTGCCAGGCTTTACTCAATAATGTCTTGGGTACTTATTTATTGGCTCAGGTTGCGGTTGACTTTGGGGTGGAAAAATTTGTTCTGATTTCAACGGATAAGGCAGTCAATCCTGTCAGCATTATGGGGGCGAGCAAGCGCCTGGCTGAAATGGTATGTCAGGCTTTGCAACAATCGCAGTTGAAGAGTGAACAAACTGACTCGAATCGTCCAAACCACCGAACTTGTTTTGTGATGGTACGTTTTGGCAATGTGCTGGGAAGTACGGGCAGTGTAATTCCAAAATTCCGAGAACAGATTGCAAAAGGCGGGCCGATAACAGTTACTC
Source organism: uncultured Nitrosomonas sp. (assembly GCA_902826115.1). Taxonomy (GTDB): domain Bacteria; phylum Pseudomonadota; class Gammaproteobacteria; order Burkholderiales; family Nitrosomonadaceae; genus Nitrosomonas. Next base: position 28,268 of record CADEDO010000009.1, on the reverse strand, counting down.
ATCCAGAAATGACGCGCTATTTCATGTCCATTCCAGAAGCGGCGCAATTGGTTTTACAAGCGGGATTGATGGGAGGGACAAAAGGTGGTGGGGAAATATTTGTGTTGGATATGGGGGATCCAGTCAAGATTGTTGATCTTGCCAATGACCTGATTCATTTATCTGGACTAGGTGAGGAAGATATTCGGATTGTTTTTACTGGATTGCGGCCAGGAGAAAAGCTGCATGAAGAGTTGTGGGCAGCTAGTGAGAATACCTTGCCGACGCCGCACCAGAAATTACGCATTGCTCAAGCTCGTGAGGTTGATGAGCAGTGGTTGTCGGATTTGATTAGTTGGTTAAGTAAAGTGACTGTCTCAAGTGATCACGAAGTTCGTAGCCAATTGGCAAAGTGGGTGCCCGAATATACCAATAAGGAAATAGAGTAAAAAATAAGCAATGCGTTCTAGTATCCGAGCAGATCCAAAACAAAAGATTGTTACTGATTTGTCTCACTGAATCAGCTGCGAGCCGTTTGCATTTTCTGTGACGCGGCCATGCTTGAAAACAGCTAGTCGATCTATTTTTCTCAAATGTGGAATTTTCTGACAAAAAATCAACACTGTGCGGTTTTGCATCAGCAATCCCAGGGCTGATGACAACCGGTGGTCAGAGTCCAATTCATGCGTAGCAGGTATTTCATCCAGAATAAGTATCGGTGAGTTCTTTAGTAGTGCACGTGCAATGGCGATGTGTTGCCACTGTTTCCTACTGATCTCAGCGTCTCCTTGACCACCAATGGAGGTTTGTAGACCGTCAGGCATCTCGCGAATAAATTCGATCGCATGGGAAGCTTGCGCTGCGGCTGTAATGCTTGCTTCATTGGCGCATCTCAGGGTGCCATAGGCAATATTACCGGCAATCTTGTCATCCAGAGCAGCGTTATCCGCTGAAACAAGCGCTATATTGGCGTAGAGATTGTCCAGTTGAATATCACTAAGCTGGCAATCATCCAACAGGATGCTGCCATGGGTGGGTTGCCGCAAGCGTAGGATCAGATCAATGAGTATGTTTTTTTCAGTGAGGGTGTAGCCTGTAAAAGCGATCACTTCGCCTGGTTGTATGGTGAGTGTAATCGAATTCAGAATGGGGTTATGTTGCGTATCATTGCAAAAAAACACTGTTTCAAATGCCAATTTTCCTTTGATTGGCTGAATGCTTTGAGTGTCTGATTCCTGTTCGGTGACTTGATCAAGAAAAGAAAATATGGCTGCCAGGTTTGTTTGGTCGAGTCGCAACCGGGCAGGGGTGCCAGTGATGCGCTGTACCGGCATAATGAGCAGTAATGCGGCGGAAATGAGCGCGCCCACGGTATCTAAACTCAGCACATTATTAAGCGTTTGCTGCGTAATAAAGTAAAGAATTGCGATCAGTATCAATGCGGTGATTAACTGGCCTAGCGGAATGACCGTGGCCTTGATCCTGGTTTGTTGTCTCTCTGCTTGATAAATAGGCTCGGCAATCTTATCCAGGCGCTGACTCTCATGCATTTGGCCGCCGCCTAATCTGATTTCCCTACTATGTTTGATGGATTGTAATAACTGACGAACTAGCTGCTGAGATGCCAACTGGCTTTTTTGGCTGAGTTTGTGCAAATGATCGTGTGTCATTTGAATGATCAATACGATCAGAGGCGATACTAACAGTAGTAACAATGTAAATTCTCGATTGAGATAAAGGATACAAATGATTAATCCAATGACGGTCAAGGTATCTTGTACCAAAATCGCGATATGGTGAATCGTGACTTGTGTTATCCGGTTGATGCGCGATATCAGCGTATCCAATTCATTGTTGTTGAGATAGTCGTAATAACTTATGGGCAGTGTTAGCAGCTTGTTAAAAGTATCAGTGCGTAAATCGATGCCTATCTTGCTACTTGCTTTACCAACGGCATAAATGCTGAGATAACTGGCAAAACCACGCACAATGAATGTCGTAATAATTGCCAATGATGTCATTTGTATCAGAGATTGATCTTTCTGGATGAATGTATGATCAAGAATTTGCTGAATGAGTAGCGGAAGCGACGCCATGCTTAACGCAACGATCAGCATGGAGAACAATGCGAGTAGCAGTAATTTCCAGTGAGCGGCAAGTTTTTCCAGCAAGCGCGAGTAAAGTTGTGAATGAATCATAATCAGCCATTTTACATGAACATTCGGTAGTTATTGCATCGTGCAATTATCTGGAATGTGAGACATCTATAGTACAATTACTCATCTTCTTTTAGCATTGATCCAGGTGAAAGTTCGTTAGTTTAATGATCTTTTGAGCATCTGGATTTTATTTATGACGACATCAAAAACTTTTTATAACGCAAGTGACGCTTCAACATCTACTATCCCGCGCAGAAAAGGCATTGTTCTGGCGGGTGGGGCGGGTACACGGTTGTACCCGGTGACAAAAGCGGTTTCCAAACAACTATTGCCGGTGTTCGATAAACCTATGATTTATTACCCGCTTAGTACGTTGATGTTGGCGGGTATTCAGGAAATTCTGATCATCTCGACACCTCGCGATGTCGGAAGCTATCAAGAGCTGTTAGGCAATGGCCAACAATGGGGATTGAACATATCGTATGCCGAGCAACCCTCTCCTGATGGCCTTGCGCAAGCCTTTATCATTGGTGAATCATTTATCGGTGGCGATTGTTCAGCACTGGTTTTAGGCGATAACATTTTTCATGGGCATGATTTTCATCATTTGCTGAGCAACGCGATGCAGCGTAAGCAAGGGGCCAGTGTTTTTGCCTACCATGTGCATGATCCGGAGCGTTACGGTGTGGTTGAATTTGATGCTCAAGGCTACGTGATTAATCTGGAAGAAAAGCCCAAACAACCGAAATCCCACTATGCTGTGACCGGTTTATATTTTTATGATCAGCATGTGGTTGATTATGCAAAAAGCCTTAAGCCATCAGTACGAAATGAATTGGAAATTACCGACCTGAATCGGCTCTATTTGGAACAATCAACGTTGAATGTCGAAATCATGGGGCGCGGCTATGCATGGTTGGATACCGGAACTCATGAATCTTTATTGGACGCCAGTCAGTTTGTGGCTACGATTGAGCATCGACAAGGATTGAAGATCGCTTGCCCGGAAGAAATCGCCTACAGGTTAGGATGGATCGATGCATTGCAATTGGAGAGACTTGCTGCGCCGTTAGCGAACAATGGTTACGGACAGTACTTATTGCAAGTTTTAAAGCGTGAGTTTTGATCGAAACTCCAACTAAAAGAGGTTTTGTCTGCGATGAATTCCACTCCACTGGCTATTCCAGAAGTTGTTCTATTTGAACCACGTATATTTGCTGATGCGCGTGGTTTTTTCTTCGAAAGCTTTAATCAGCGGGTATTCGAGTCTACCATTGGTAAATCCGTAAATTTTGTACAAAGTAATCATTCGCGCTCTATGCAGCATGTTTTGCGTGGTTTGCATTATCAAATCAAGCAACCACAAGGAAAATTGGTGCGTGTGATAGTGGGGGAGGTATTGGATGTGGCAGTGGATATTCGCCGCTCATCGCCCACTTTCGGGCAGTGGGTGGGAGAGAGACTCAGTGCGGAGAATAAGAAACAGTTATGGATTCCAGCAGGTTTTGCGCATGGATTCTTGGTGCTCTCCGAACATGCCGAGTTTTTATACAATACGACTGATTACTGGGCGCCCGAGCATGAGCGCTGCATTGTCTGGAACGATGACACTTTGAAGATTGACTGGTTGCTGGCCGGCGGCAATCCGATTTTATCCGACAAGGATGCGCGTGGAGCAACATTTGCTAGCGCCGAAGTTTATGATTAGCAGTGTTGATGGCTAAACAAAAAACAATTTATGCCTGCACCGAATGTGGCGGGCAGATCTTGAAGTGGCAAGGGCAGTGCCCGCATTGCCAGGCGTGGAATTCATTGATAGAAACCATCGCAGAGAAATCTGTCTCGCGCTTTAGTCCGGTATCAGAAATCGACCAGGTACAAAACTTAAGTGACATTGAGGCGCGTGAAGAACCGCGCTACCCAACTGGGTTGGAAGAGCTTGACCGAGTTCTGGGGGGCGGTTTGGTGCACGGTGGTGTTGTGTTGCTGGGCGGTGACCCGGGTATTGGCAAATCGACTTTATTACTGCAAGCACTTTCTCATATGTCGATGCAACATTCAGTACTCTATGTGAGTGGTGAAGAATCGGCGCAGCAAGTTGCATTACGTGCCAGGCGTTTGGCTTTGGATGTGCAGGCTGTTCATTTATTGGCCGAAATTCAGTTGGAGAAAATTCAATCTGTCCTGGCTGAGCATAAACCAACGGTAGCGGTGATTGATTCCATTCAGACGATCTATTCCGAAGTTTTGCAATCAGCGCCGGGTTCGGTAGCTCAAGTGCGAGAGTGCGCAGCACAGCTCACGCGGTTAGCGAAGGCCAGCGGTATTTGTATTATTCTGGTGGGGCATGTGACCAAGGAAGGTGCGCTGGCCGGTCCGCGGGTTTTGGAGCATATGGTGGATACGGTGTTGTATTTCGAAGGTGATATGCATTCCAGCTTTCGTATGATCCGCGCATTCAAGAATCGTTTTGGCGCGGTGAATGAACTGGGTGTATTTGCCATGAGCGAGAAGGGGCTGCGCGAGGTGAGAAATCCATCCGCATTATTTCTTTCCCACCATGATGAACAAGTTCCGGGAACTTGCGTCATGGTTACGCAAGAGGGGACACGCCCGTTACTGGTGGAAATACAGGCCTTGGTTGACGAGGCTCGCTCGCCGAATCCGCGGCGATTATGCGTGGGACTGGAACAAAATAGACTCGCTATGTTACTGGCCGTATTGCACCGCCATGCGGGTATTCCCTGTTATGACCAAGATGTTTTTGTCAATGCGGTTGGCGGTGTGAAAATTACTGAGCCGGGTGCAGATCTTGCCGTCATGCTGGCGATTGTTTCCTCACTCAAAAACAAACCATTGGCCGAGAAAATGATTGTCATTGGTGAAATCGGATTGGCGGGCGAAGTGCGTCCAGTGCAGCGCGGGCAAGAGAGATTGAAGGAAGCTGCGAAGCTTGGTTTTAAACAAGCAATCATTCCGTTAGCTAATAAACCCAAGCAATCGATTCCTGGGTTTCAGATTATTGCAGTTGGAAGAATCCGAGATGCGGTTGCTCAAATGTATTGATCATTGCTACAGCCCTGAAAATTTTTGCATGACTCATAGGATTGAAAATGCATCGAATTCTTTGGATGCTAAGTGGATTATCGATAATTGTCGTGGGAGCGGCTGCGATGCTTCCGCCCATTGCTCAGCCCATTGAATATCATCAGTTTGCCGATCAGAGAAATTTTCTCAATATTCCTAATTTTTATAATGTCGTTTCAAATCTGGCATTTCTATTGAGCGGTGCTGCTGGATGGCTGTTTCTTTTGCGCGCTTATCATTCACCTGCGCAAACAGCATTTCGCAGCAAGGCTGAGTTCTCACCATACTGGGTTTTATTTTTCAGCGTGATTGCGTCAGCATTCGGTTCAATTTTTTATCATTGGGTGCCGGATAATGATTATCTGTTGTGGGATCGACTGCCTATCGCCATCGGCGTGACTGCTTTGCTTGCGGCGACCCTGGCTGAACGTGTCGGCGCTGTATTAGGGTTGTGGTTGCTGCCTATGCTTACCGCATTAGGCATATGGAGTGTGCTGCATTGGTATTGGACTGAGCAAGCCGGTGCAGGGAATCTTAATTTTTATATTGTGACACAATTTTATTCGATTCTGCTGATCGTGTTACTGAGCGGATTTTGTCAATCACGCTATACGCATGCGAACTATATTTATCAGGTAATTGGGTTGTATGCGGTGGCTAAGCTGGCAGAGATGCTAGATATGCAAATTTATCACTTCACAAGCCAGTTGATCAGTGGACATACCATTAAGCACTTGCTGGCTGCCTTCGCGGTTTACCGGATTGTCCGCATGTTGCAAATAAGAGCATTTCTGCCAGAAAGTATTTAATTCTATGACTAAAGAAGAAAATAAGGGTTTTTGTGGGAACTGATATGCCCAGCTCCGAGACTCGGAACAGGGCACGATGCTAACAAAAATTACTTTGTTCTGGCAAAATGATTGCCTGGACTGGAACTATTGCCATTTCTGAAAGAACTGGTGCGATTGTCGTGACTAAATGAACGGCCACGATGGCCATTTTTATTGCCGGCAGTATCACTGGCCGTGCTGAAATCGTGACGACTGCCATTAGCTAACGGAGAGCGTTTACGTTTTTGAGTGACACTAGGTGTACCTCTAAAGCCGCCATCCTGAACGCGTGGTTTGATGCGTGGTTCTAAGCCTGGAATAATATGCGACGCAATTCGCTGTCCTGTATAACGTTCAATTTTCATGAGATGAGCGCTATCTCTGTTAGATGCAAAAGAAACGGCCACACCTGTTGCGCCTGCCCGGCCTGTGCGGCCAATGCGATGCACATAATCTTCGGCAAACTTGGGTAAATCAAAATTAATTACGTGTGTTATGTCCGCAATATCAATGCCTCTGGCAGCAACATCAGTTGCTACCAGGACACGCAAACCACCGCTACGCAATTTGGTAAGTGTGCGGGTGCGTTCGCGTTGATTCATGTCGCCATGTAATGCAGCCGCTGCGTAACCTTGTGAGTACAAATTATCGGCTAAAGTATCAGCATCGCGCTTGGTGGCAGTGAAAACGATGGCTTGTTTGAGAGCCTCGTCACGTAATACGTGGTTGAGTAATCGGTTCTTATGTGACATATCGTCGACATAATGTAGTCGCTGCTCAATATTATCGAGCCTGGCTTTTTGCGAGGCCACCTGAATGCGTTTGGGGGATTTTAAAAGTTTAGCGGCAACTTTATCGATAGCCCCATCCAGCGTAGCAGAGAACAATAGCGTTTGACGAGTGGCTGGTGTGGCGGCAGCGATCATTTCCACATCATCGATAAAACCCATATCCAACATGCGATCGGCTTCATCCAGCACAAGCATTTCCAATCGTTTGAAATCAATCCGGCCACGTTGGATGTGATCAATTAACCGCCCTGGGGTAGCCACTAGGATATCCACTGGCTGTGACAGCAGTTTATTCTGTAATGGATAAGGCATGCCGCCTAGAATGCTGATTACTTTTGTGCGAGGAAGGTATTTTCCATATTTTTTGGCAGCTTCGGATACTTGCAGAGCAAGTTCGCGTGTGGGCGTCAACACTAAAACACGTGGCCCACGGCCCTGTGTTTTGGAGGGGGAAGCCAAGAGATGGAGTGCCGGCAACATGAATGCTGCCGTTTTCCCTGTTCCAGTTTGCGCTGATGCCATGATATCGTGACCTGATAACAATTCAGGTATGGCCTGTTTCTGAATTGGGGTAGGGGTTGTATACCCTGCATCCAGAATGGCTTTAATAATGGCGGGATTTAATTTGAGATCTTCAAAAGACACGGTGTTTTTCCTAAAAAATGAAAATGAGGCGCACACAGGCAAAAATTGCCTAATCCTGCTAGCGCATTAAATAAAGCATCGCCGCTAACCAAGATTGCTGCACATTTTCCGGAAAAGCATGAAAAATTGAAGAGAGGCCAGGAACGATGAAACCAGAAAAGTCAAATCAACGTAAAGTCAAAATAACTTAACTTAATATTCTACATTTTTATTCAATAACTAGCAATCTGTTCTCGCGTTTATTCTCGAAGAGATCGAGAAACACTCAGTGTAGGGAAATAGTGGGTTTTCTGGTTCAATATAGTTAAGGCTGCTAGGAATCTTTGAATTGCTAGGGAAAAATGATGGTAATCGTTGATTTATGTTGCTAGGTGATGTGTTTTACTAGTACCGTATTCATCAAAAGTCGCGAGGAGGTTTACCATGATAATGAAGGAACTTTCTGTTGATAATGCGGATGTTATCAATCCTATTGATGTTGATATTGATGATGAGGGCGTATTGGCGGATGGCATGATTCCAGATAGCCGGATTGTCAAGCTGATTGATGAACTGGAGTTTGCCAGCGATGATTTTGACAATGATGGAGATTTTGAGAACACGCTGGAATTTCTGGGATTGCGCTAATATCCAGTGAATTTGCATAAACGATCACTTCAATGGAGAGAAAAAATATGTTTTTTCTCTCTCGGATGTACCGAGGGATTGGTTGAGAGAAATCAATTGCTCTGATCGAAGCAAACACAATTCCTGCCTTGTTTTTTTGCGATATAGAGTTGTTGATCAGCCAAGCAAATTAACTCATCCAGTGATACGTTGGGATTGTGAGTATGTGCAACACCAAAACTTGCTGTTAATGAAAGTTTTTCGTCATTCTCAGTCATTACCTGAATTGTCGAAATTCTTTTGCGTAACCGGTCTGCAATAGCGGCTGCATCGGTTAATTTTGTTTCTGGTAAGAAAATAAGAAATTCTTCGCCTCCCCAACGTGCCAGTATATCTCCGGTTCGTGCTTCTTTCTGTAAAGTTTCGGCCAGGCATACCAGTACTCGATCACCGAGCGCATGGCCATAGTTGTCATTCAGCAACTTAAAATTATCGATATCCATCATGATGGCTGAGGTATGGCTCTTGCTACGTAACCCCAATGCCCATATCGGTTTAACAAATTTATAAAATGATCGTCGGTTATTAAGATTGGTCAGAGAGTCGATGCCAGCCATTTTTTCGGCTATCAGTTTTTCGCTTTGGCTGATCTTGAAGCGCTCAGCGATTGCCAGTGCAAGCAAGATGGCATCAGCCATCATGCCAATATCAACAGCGCGGTAAGTGAATACGTTAAAGGGAATCAGTCCCCATACAGAAGCCGTAGTAATGGCTGCGCCACAAACGGCAGAAATGGATGCCAAAAGAAAATATTTCGCGAATTTGTTGCCTGCACGCAATGAAATAATTCCCAGTATGATCATCAGGCTGGAGAAAAAGAAAACAAATGTGAAGGAGGTAAATAGCGCAGTTGCAGAACTGTTAGTCATTATGCAAAGTAGTAGTAATGCAACAAATGACAGGCAGCTTGTGATGACAATGCGATAAATGCGCGGCAGACATATTTTGATACTCAAGAATTGCAAGGCGAATGCTAGTCCGCTCACCGAGTAGGCCATGATTAGGATCGGATTCGACCATAGCTGCCACTGTGGCGATTCAGGCCACAACCATTGATATCCATGCCCAGTGTAAGCCATATTCATGCTTAAGAAACAAAGCAAGTAAATGGAGTAAAGCAGATAAGGGCTTTGCCATAAGCCAATATAGAGCATCAGATTGTAGGCAATGAGAGCTAGAATAACGCCATAGAGAAATCCATAGCTATATCCTTGTAATGTGTTTCTGGCAGCAATATTTTCTGTGCTCATGAAATAAATCGGCAGAACCATTGGATCTGCCGATTCCACTCGAATCAATACTGTAGTTTCGCCGTATTCAAAGTCATGACCAGTCACGAAGAATCGGTGGTTTTGAGGGCGTTCGGAAAAAACTAAGCTGTCACCGACATGATAACTATTGGCTAACCGGTTGTTGTGCAGAAAATAAACATCAATTTTGTCCAACCACGCAGTTGCAAACAGGAGATTCCGATGGATTGCGCTATTGTCAGAATTCTTGACCTGTAGGGCAAGCCATACCGGTTTTGAGCCTATGCCAAAGTTAATGACTGAAGGATTAGTGGTTGAGAAATCGCCATTTCTGAGGGCTTTTAAGGCATCGTTCATGCTCGACTGCACATCTTTACTTCGATAAACCTGCATGTGCTGGCCGATGGTTTTTTTATATTCTCTGGCGACATCTATCGTGTCAGCGCTTGCAGGCAAGCTATTGAAGATAAATATGTAAATTAAAAAAATAAAAATACAGAACTGCTTCATGGAATACTTGCTGATAATGTTCGAGTATTGGTAAAAAATAGGCCGCGGGTGATCACTGGATAACTTGAATAGTTTTTCGAATGCATTGTGTGTGAGAAATATCTTACATGATAATCCAATAATATTCAGTTTCTTTTCGGTGAAAATAAAAAATAGTCAATAATGAATTTATCTTCAGGTTGTCATGAGCATCGGCTATATTGAGCGCTGCTTAAGCAGATTTAACAAAGACGATCATCTCGTTCGATTAATTTTTTTGATGTTAATTAAATGGTATCCACTATGAATAAACCATTGGGTTACTCCCGCTGGAGTTTCAAACTTGCACTAGGTGCTGTAATGGTGGCAGTGATGGCGGTATTGGGTCATCGATTGAATATGATTGATTTTCAGCCCGCTTTACTTGCATTGTTGGCGAGTACCTTGGCCGGCTTATTGGCCATCGCGATGGGTTTGATAGGAACATTGAAAGCAATCAAGACTAACGAGTCAAAAATTGCTACTACACTGAGAGGTTCAATATTAGGGCTACTGGTGGTGATGCCGGTTGTCATCACGATGCTGGCCGGTGCCGGGGTGCCGCGAATTCATGACATTACAACTGATCTCGCTCAGCCACCTGAATTTGTGGCGATTAAGCAGCTGAGAACATCGTCACATAATCCTTTGGATCGCCTTGAGCCAGGGAATTTAGCTGAGTTGCAGCAAATCGGCTATCCTGATCTGGCACCGGTATTGATTGATCATCCGTTCGATCAGGCATTTGAGCAAGTGGTTGCCTTGGTAAAAGAACGCGGTTGGGAGGTGATTGCGGTTTCTCCTCAAGAAGGCAGAATTGAAGCAACCGATACTACACTCATCATGGGTTTTAAGGATGATGTTGTCATTCGAGTGCAGGGGGTGGGCAGCCGTACACGGATTGATGTGCGCTCAGTTTCGCGCGTTGGGAAGAGTGATCTGGGCGTGAATGCCAAGCGTATCCGGCTTTTTCTTGCTGAGTTGAAAGATAGTCGTGAATGATGCGTTCAAATTTTGCTACCGCTCATTTATTGGGCAATTGGGCGGATTACTCAAAATCAAAGGCACAGTGCAATAGAGTGCCTAATGTTATCATTGCCAAATTCATCATCATTTACGGCATATAATTGATTTAATCATGATTAATCCAACATCCATTCAATTGATTGCAGCAGTGCTATTTGCGCTGGCTGTGGTCCATACATTTTCTACTAAGTATTTTGAGCACTTAGCGCATATTCAGCCTCAGCATGCAGGGATCTGGCATTTATTGGGCGAAGTGGAAGTAGTATTTGGCTTTTGGGCGATGGTTTTGATACTGTTTATATTTGCCTTGAGCGGTCAGCATGAAGCGATTACCTATCTCGAATCGCGCGATTTTACTGAACCTATGTTTGTTTTTGTGATTATGGTGATCGCTGGGACGCGTCCGATTCTGGATTTTGCGGCGGCTACCGTGCAGCGCATTGCATTGCTATTGCCACTGAATTCAGGTGTGGCAATGTATTTCTTATTGCTGGCTTTTGTTCCCTTGTTGGGATCATTTATTACAGAACCGGCTGCCATGACGCTCGCAGCGCTGATGCTACGGGATACGTTGTTCAGCAAAGAGATATCGACTCGATTGAAATATGCCACCGTCGGTGTGCTGTTTGTCAATATTTCCATCGGTGGCACGCTGACACCTTTTGCTGCACCGCCAGTGCTCATGGTGGCCGCAAAATGGAATTGGGACATTGTGTTCATGATGACGACTTTTGGCTGGAAAGCTGCATTGGCCGTTGCCGTTAATGCGTGCGTGGTGACGTGGTTATTTCGCCATGAATTAGGACATGTTAGCCAAACGGAAAATGCAGCTGCGCCTAAAACCCCATTATTAGTGGTATTGGTCCATTTGGTGTTTCTGATCTTGGTAGTTCTGTTTGCGCATCATCCCGCAGCCTTTATGGGGTTGTTTTTGTTCTTTCTTGGATTTACTACTGCCTATCAACAGTACCAAAGTCCACTGATCTTGCGCGAAGCTTTATTGGTCGCATTTTTCCTGGCCGGTTTGGTTGTGCTGGGTGGGCAGCAGCAATGGTGGCTTCAGCCGATATTGATGGATATGGATGATACGGCTGTATTTTTCGGTGCCGCCTTGTTGACGGCAGTGACGGATAATGCAGCGTTAACCTATCTGGGTTCGCTGGTGGAAGGGTTGAGTCAGGAATTCAAAGTGGCGCTGGTCGCTGGCGCGGTGGCCGGTGGCGGATTGACTGTGATAGCCAATGCGCCTAATCCTGCCGGATTTGCTATTTTGAGGAGTAAGTTTGATGAACAGTCTATTCATCCATTGGGATTATTGATTGCAGCATTACCCCCGACGCTGGTGGCCATCATTGCATTCCGTGTGCTATGAAGTTGAGTGGTCGCGTAAGATATTGATTGGCAAAGAGCAATAACTTGCTCTGAAATTAAATTAGGTTGCCTTTTTATTCGAGATGATCGGCAGGATTGGTGTTTTTTAATTGCCAATCCTGCTTTTTCTTTCTTTGTGGCTCTGCTTTGAATCGATCTTCAGATGAGAAATCAGACGTTCTTGACAGGATCCTGCTGATCAATAGCTGGTAAAGAAGGTGCTGCTGGTTGTGTTGGTGTTTCTTTATCAGGCATATCGTCAAACCAGCGATATAGCATGGGCATGACGACCATGGTCATCATGGTTGCTGTGATTAATCCGCAAATAACTACGATGGCAAGGGGTTTTTGTACTTCGGAGCCAAGTCCCGTGGCCGTCAGAAAAGGTGCCAGTCCTAACACTGTAGTAGCTGCAGTCATCATGACAGGCCGGAAGCGCTGTTCACAAGCTTTCCTGACAGATTGATCGATACTCAATCCCTTCTCGCGCAATTCCCGCACGAAAGAAATAAGCACCACACCATTTAATATCGAAGTACCCCATACGGCAATAAAACCTACTGATGCGGGTACGGATAAATATTCGCCGGTGATAAAAAGCCCGACAATACCGCCAACTGATGCAAAAGGCAGGGCCAGATAAATGAGTCCGGCCATCTTGACTGAATTAAACAGCATGAACAACAGAAAGAAAATGGCCGCCAAGGTAATAGGAACAATCACGGAAAGAGTTGCCATAGCCCGTTCCATATTTTCAAACTGTCCACCCCATGAAAAGTAATAACCCGGCGGTAATTTTATTTCTTTTGCAGTGCGCTCCTGCAGCTCTGCCACAAAACCACCCAAGTCGCGCTCATGCACGTTGGCTCCAATTACCACGCGACGTCTGGCGAATTCACGTGAAATGATAGCGGGACCGTCAATGACCTTGATATCAGCGACTGCACTCAGTGGAACAAGAACACCGCCTCGTGCGACCACTCCGCCTGGTCCAGGTGCATTCACAGGAGGGCGTAGTAGAAGCTCGCGGATATCTTCTACATTGCCACGAAATTCTGCAGGAAGACGTAAGAGGAGCGTAAAGCGCCGCTCACCTTCAAATACTTGAGTAACTGCTTTGCCGCCAATCGCTGTGGCAATTAACTCATTTACATCAGAAACATTGAGACCGTGACGGGCAATGGCGCGACGGTCAATATTGATCGTCAATTCCTGCTGTCCAGAAAGTCGTTCGATACGGATATCCCTTGCACCGGGTGTTGATTTAATAATGCGTGCTACTTGCTCCGACAGCTTGCGTAATTCCTCAAGGTCATCGCCAAAGATCTTGACGGCAACCTGTGAGCGCACGCCCGTTACCATCTCATCCACCCGTTGCGCAATCGGCTGTGATATGACGATATTGACGCCGGGTATTACAGTCAGCGCTTTGCGAATATCCTCTTCGATAGCTTGCTGGGTACGGCCTGATCCTTCCAAATCAAGATCCACAATCGGATCCGATTCGTTTTGTGAGGCAGGATCAGCCGGTGATTCACCCCGTCCCAGCTTTGAGACCACTGACTTGACGCCCGGTATGGCAGCGATCAGTTTCATGGCTTCAGCTTCCAATTTAATCGACTGTTCCACAGAGATGGAGGGAGCGCGAATGATGACAGGCGTGACAGAGCCTTCTTTCATAATTGGAATAAACGATTTACCCAGGAGTGGAAACAGAACAAATGCAATCGCCAGCGAGCTCAATGAGATAATCATCGTTTTCTTCTGATTCCCTAGCGATAGATTGAGCAGATACAGATAGCCGGATTTCATAATGGCAATGACTTTTGTATCTTGTTCGCTACCGCCTTTGAGCAGGTAGGCGCTGAGCACTGGCGATAGCATGATTGATACAAACAGTGCGACAAACAGTGAGATTGCTATGGTAACAGCCAGCGGACTGAATGTTTTTCCTTCCATGCCCTGTAAAGTCATTAATGGCAAGAAAACAAGAACCGTGACAATCACGCCAAAAATAACGGGAGTCCCTACTTCGGATGTTGCTTTGACAATAATGTCGAATTTCGACTGGTTAGTACCGCGTGCTTCACCCAGGCGCTGGTAGATGTTTTCTACAACCACGACCGTTGGGTCTACCATCATACCCAATGCAATCGTTAACCCACCCAGTGACATCAAATTTGCAGGCATGCCATAGTGATTCATGACAATAAAAGTCACTAACGGTGTGATGATCAGGGTAAAACACACGACCAAACTGGTTCTGACGTTGCCAAGAAAGACCGATAGCACAATGATGACGAGTATTAGTGCTTCAATCAGTGTAGTTTGCACTGTAGTTAGCGCAGCATCAACCAGATCGGTTCGATCGTAAAAGGGAACGATCTGGAGACCGTCTGGCAGCAATTGGCGTTCATTGATTTCAGCCACTTTTTCCTTAACGCGCCCAACAACTTCCTTGGCATTGCCACCTCGCAGCATCATCACAATGCCAGTGACAGCTTCAGTATAGCCATTCTTAATGCTGGCACCCTGACGAACCTCTCCTCCAAATTTTACTTCAGCGACATCACGCACATAGATAGGAACACCATCTAACTCTTTGAGGACAATATTTCTGATGTCTTCCAAAGTCTGAATCAAACCCACACCACGGATCAGATATTGCTCGGAATGTAATTCTAAAAGATTGCCGCTGGCATTGGCATTATTGCTTGCGATGGCTCGATCTACCGTAGCGAGTGTCAGATCATAGTGACGCAGCTTGTTGGGATCAAATAGCACATGGTATTCCTTGACATGACCGCCAATGGAATTGATTTCGGCAACACCCCGGATTGAGCGTAACAAGGGACGTACGACCCAGTCTTGAATCGTGCGCCGCTCGGTCAGCTCTTCAACAGTTAATGCCCGTTGACCGTCATCCGGATGCTCGATGGTGTACTGATAAACTTCTCCCAGACCTGTCGAAACCGGTCCAAGTACAGGTGTAATGCCTGGAATCAAGCGCGGAGATACATCAATCAGTCGTTCCATGACCAATTGGCGTGCAAAAAATACGTCAGTTTGGTCGGTAAATACCAATGTGATGAGTGACAATCCGCTCTTATTCATTGAGCGCATTTCTACCAATCCCGGCAAGCCAGTCATGGCGATTTCGACGGGCACCGTAACTAGGCGCTCAATTTCTTCTGGGCTGCGGCCGATGGCCACTGTCGCTACTTGCACTTGAATATTAGTGACATCTGGAAACGCGTCCACGGAAAGGCTTTTTACAGCAAAACCTCCAGCAACGCATAAGGCCAACGCAATAACGACGACCAGCAAACGCTGGTTGATCATGGCACGTACTATCGCAGTAATCATAGTTTATTATTATTCCAATTCTGCAAGCTTGCGCTCACTATCCAAATGGAAAGCACCATCCATTACAATTTTTTGATCGATTGTGATTCCATTGACTACTGGACGATAACCAGCAACTTCCGATCCAAGTTCGACAGGAGTCCGACGGAATTTGTTGTTACCTTTCGCTATAAATACATAATCAAGATTAGATTCACGCACTACGGCTGTTTCTGGAACGACCAAGCTTTTGTGCTGATTGTCTGTAATATGCATATTGGCTAACATGTCCGGCTTAAGCTTGCGCTGGGGGTTTTCTACCATGGTGCGCACCATGACTGTGCGAGTCAGAGGATTCACGGTATCGGCAACGAAGATGATGACGCCATCAAAATGAGTATCACCCATCGCTGGAATATGAATCTCAACATGCTGGCCGACTTGTACGTCACGTGCAATTTGCTCAGGTATATCGCCCACCACCCAAACTGAAGACAGATCCGCCACTTGGAATAGTGGATCGGCGGGTTGCACAACCTGGCCAACGATGACATTACGATTGATGATATATCCATTGCGCGTGGATTTGATATCAATATGGGGCAAGATTTGTCCCTTGCTGGCCAGTTGTTTCAATATCGAATCATCTACACCGAGTAGACTTAATTGATCTTTTGCCGCCCCCAATTCAGCTTGGGCGATTTCCAATTCGGAAATCCGCCGCTCGACTTCGGCAAGCGGTATGACATCGGCAGCTAAAAGATGGCGAGCGCGATCGGTGGCTTTTTGTGTAACTACTACACGTGAAGAAGCACGCAAAAAAGCCAGTTGCGCTTGGGTTAATTCAGGACTGGTGATGCGCGCCAGCCGATCACCCACTTTGACATAGTCTCCTAAAATGACGAACATATCCACGATACGGCCTGTTACATACGAACCGATATGTACAAGCCTTTCTTCATCGACTTCTACTCGGCTGGGTACTTGTATTTTGTCAGCAAGGTCAACCATGCTGGGCTGTCCGATTTTTATACGACCTGCCAGCTCTGGTCGAACGGTGATGACGTTGACATCCTTTTCACCTTCGGCTGCTTGTTTAGCGGCTTTCTGAGCAGACTCTGTTGATTCTGCTTTGTTACCACATCCAATCAACATGAGTGCAAGAATAACGATGGAACTGATAAAGATTAGTCTGAATTTCATTCTACAAGTAGCTCCTTGGGATAGTGTGCGCGCAGTCGGTCAATTTCGGCAGCGGCCGATTGCAAATCAAAACGTGCTTGCAAGGAATCACCGAGAATTCCCCGGAGTATACGCTGTGTATCCAGTACCTCGATCAAACCGCGTTCACCAAATCGGTAAGCTGATTGAGCAACTTGTACTGCATTTTCTGCTTCCTTGATCAATCCGCCCTCGAACATTTCCACTCTTCGCTGCGCAATTTGCAATCCTTGCCAGGCCGATTCAAATAACTGGCTGATTTCATAACGACGAAATTCAAGTGTGTCACGGATACGTGCAGAATCATAAATGGCCGTGTCGATTTCACCGCGACGACGATAAAAGAGAGGAATTCTGACGCTCATGCCGGCGGTATTCGAGGTGAATTGGGCATCCTGATAATTGGTGTAGAGCACGTTGAGCGAAGGCAGTATCGAAGCTTTTTCCTGACTAATCCGTTGATTGGCACGTTCCTGTTCTGCTTGTAAACGTAATACATCGGGGTTGACAGTGGGAACTTCCTGACGAAGCACTTCCAAGGAAGGTAACTGAACCGGATCGCTCAATGAAGCAGTGATTTCAAAATTAGTGGGTATGGCACCAGCCGTCAGTTGCATGAGTGCTACGCGTGCACGCAATGCACTGAGTTGGGCGGCTTCTTTACGATTGGCCGCGCTTTGTACTTCAGTATCTGCTCGAATGAGCTCAAAACGAGCCGCTTCGCCTCGCTCAACGTTAATGGCAATGCGTCGACGCACATCCTCGAGTAAGTCGTAGATGCCTTCTTCCATTTTTGCCTGTTCTTGGCGCAGCAATAATTCGTAGGCGCGAACGCGAAGTTGTGCGGCTAAATCGGCTCGCACTTGATCAAAATTAGCCCGATTGGCATCAACAATCGCTTCAGACGCATTGATACGTGCACTGCGCATAAAAGGATTTTCAATCGGTTGGTTCACTGTTACCGAGCGTTGCATGGATGTAGGGCCGGTCACGCTTAATGGATGGCGATTGCTATCGGGTCCAGCCATCACAGTGACTTCGGGATTAAGAAACGCTGATGCAGCGACTACCCCCGCTTTAGCCATGTCGATTTGAGAACGAGCAGCAAGGACAAGACCATTTGCCTGCAATCCAAGCCTTTGTAGTTCTTCAATCGTGAGTTTGTTGGTTTGCTGAGCTAATACGGATGGTGATGAAAATGCAAGGGTGAGACTAAGCAATAAATACCAGAATGGGGAAGTTTGCATAGAGCCTTTTCGCATAGAACCTTTTAAATTTTTACAGAAATGTTGAATTTTTTGCATACAATTAACCGTGAATCATATACGAAATTCGAGTTTCGGTAGTATTAATATTTGTCATAATAATGCCCTTAATCATTGCTTTGATGGGGTGTCAGAATAAATTGAGTTATTCGCGCTTCAGGATTTAACCAGAACAATCCTGAACGAAAACTGAACGGGGACATCGATCTCATGTATGCCAAATCTGCTAAATACTATTTATACTGGATAAAACATCTGCTGCTGATTGTCAGCGCATTGGTCGTTATTTGGCTTGTTTCAGGAATATCTCTGCAGTTGTATGAGTTCCGTGACAGTGATCCGGATCGGGGCGCCATTATGAATGGCACTGATAAGTTTGGCGACCGATTCTCCCAAGTAACTTATCTGGCGCAAGGCTGGTCAGCTTCAGACAGTCTGTGGTTCTACAATACATCGCAAGGTTCCAATTTGTTGCCATATAGCTTTTTTTTGGTGCTGGAGCAATCTGATTCTTCTGCGCTGTTTCGTAGTGATGAAAACATCGATCGCTATGGCTATCTACCGCAGCGCCCGACGATCAGTAATCCGGATGGTTTGCCAGTTGGCATGGTGCGTGATCGATATCAGGGTAAAAATTATATGGGTTTTACCTGTGCTGCTTGCCATACGACTCAGATCAATTACGCTGGTACTGGTATGCGGATTGATGGTGGTCCCGCAAATTCGGATATGGAATCTTTTATGATCGATCTGGCGAATGCCTTGTATGCGACTTTGGAGAATCCGGATAAGTTGGATCGATTTATGATCCAGGTATTGAAACAGGGCGATTATCAAAATGCCAATCATATCATTGATGATCTGAAGAAATTCTCCCAACGTATTAAAACCTATACCATTATCAATACCCCTCGGGATACTAAGCGTCCGCTTACGCATTATGGATATGCGCGTTTAGATGCATTTGGGCGTATTTATAATCGTGTGCTTGAACATATCATGAGCGCACAGCAATTGCGCGAGTTACTGGCCGAAATACTTTCTGCCGATGAATTATCGGATGTGATGGTAGGAGTAAATGCTATTCTGAGCAGCCAGGATCGTGATCATGTGATTGAGCGAACGCAGGCGTTTCTGACTGATAAACAGATCATCAGGTTGCGTAATAAGCTCTATAACCCGGCTGATGCTCCAGTAAGTTATCCATTTCTATGGGACATTCCGCATCATGATTATGTTCAGTGGAATGGGCGGGTAAATAATAGCGGATTGGGTCCAATGGCACGTAATGCCGGGCAAGTGATTGGTGTTTTCGGCACGCTGGACTGGCAAGAAAAAAAGGGTTTTACGCTATCCTCAGTGCTTGGCGGGCAAGGTTTTGGTGCTAAACATATCGACTTTCAATCTTCGATCGACATTCGAAACTTGCGCCGGGTGGAGAATCATTTACGTAAGCTGACATCACCGCTGTGGCCCGAACATATTTTGCCTAAGCTTGATCAAACACGGCTGGCCAATGGTGCAGAGCTATTTGCACAATATTGCGCGTCATGCCATGGTCAAATTGATCGCACAGATCCTGAGCGCCGTATCGTGGCCAAGATGATTACCGTTTCCTCGGTAGGCACCGATTCCAAAATGGCTGCGAACAGCATCGGTTTTATGGGTTATAGCGGTATCCTGCAGAATCAATACGTGAATGTCAGTACCGGAAACATTTTGTTGCAGCATCAAGCACCGGCTGTTGCCTTGTTGACATCCGCAACGCGAAACGTTGTGACGACTCCCGATAGCGATCAATGGTTTTTGCAGCGGTGGCTGGAACGTTCGATCGATTTTTCCTATACATTTTTTGATAATGAAGTTCAACCTTCGCTGAAAAATGGAAATTACACTCCCGATACGACCGCACAACCTTTTGCCTCGATCATGGCCTATAAAGCTCGTCCACTGAACGGCATTTGGGCCACGGCTCCTTATTTACATAATGGTTCAGTACCAACGCTATATGATTTACTTCTACCTAAAAGACAAGCGCATGACCCGATAGACGGCGAATATCGACCGGATGAATTCATCGTGGGTTCGCGTGAATTTGATCCGCAGAAAGTTGGATTTAGGTCGACTGATTATGATGGTTTTGTGTTTCGTACTAACCTTTGGGGTAACCACAACGGCGGTCATGAGTATGCGGCGGGTCGAACTCCACAACCGGATGGGACTTTTTTACCGGCCTTGACTAGGGAGCAACGCTTGGATCTGCTGGAGTACCTTAAATCTTTATGAATGGATCGGCGTTAACGTCATCGGCAAGCTGGAGTGGGGGGATTCGGATTTTCGCTTTGATATATCATTCATTTCAGAGGAAGATAAGACCGAATTTTAGGGGAAAGTGTACTTTATTTTTATTGCTTGCAAATTTTTGTTCTGATCTTTTACAACGTTTATAGTCTGTAGTTGATTTTTTCTTAAGCATCTGAACAGAAAAAGAATAATTCTCAATAGCGAATTGGGCGAAACACGCATAGGCTGCTAAATCGTAGTCGTGTTTTTTTATATTGATAAAATTTAATGGATTGTCCGCGTTGACCCTTGATTCTATTCAGTGTTAAAGTTGTGTCCATATGAAGATCAGGGTTTTTGTTGACTTTTATCTTAATATAACAAGCTGTTTCATAATCTTTTTGGGGGAGGGGAGTAATGGAATATAAAACAAACTATAAGAACCCGATGATTTATGCCGTAGCGGGCGGATTACTGCTAATCGGTATGCATTCATCAAGTGTGTATGCAAATAGCGTTACGAGTAAGAATGGGGCGAGTAGTGGTGTTAATAGCGTAATGACTGCGCTTAAGGAAAGTGGCATTAAGGTAGGAGGATGGATTCATGGCGGGGCCACATTTAATCCTAGTCAGAACGACGGTTTTAATGGTCCGGTTACTTTTGCTGATCAGTCGAATCGATTTCAACTGAATCAATTGAATATTTTTATGGAACGTGCGGTAAGGACTGAAGGCAAAGGCTGGGATGTCGGGTTTCGCGCTGATTTCATGTTTGGTACCGATGCTATTTTTACTCAAGCCTACGGTAATCCCGCATTTGATGTGAATAATGGACGACCTTTGAGTGACCGAGGTAACTGGGATCTTGAAGTATGTTGTAATTCCAGCCGCACGTACGGCATAGCCTTTCCACAAGCTTTTGTCGAGGTTTATGCACCAATTGCGAACGGATTGAATATTAAGGCAGGTCATTTTTATACGCCAATTGGGTATGAAACAGTCCCTGCACCGAATAATTTCTTCTATACCCATGCCTATACTATGCAGTATGGTGAGCCTTTCACCCATACTGGTTTATTAGCCAACTATAACGTGGATAAGAATTGGTCAGTGATGGCAGGTACTATAACGGGGAGTGGAACCGGTGGCTGGGATGGCAACTTTGACAAGCAATTAGGCAACTGGGGTGGAATTGGTGGTGTTACCTGGACCAGTGACAATAAAAAAAGCTCGCTTAACATCGCGGGTACTGGCAGTACGACTTCTACACGCAGTAATAATTTCTGGGGCATGTACAGTATTGTCCTAAAACACATGATTACTGACAAAACACACTTTATCTTGCAACATGATCATGGTTTTGCGGACGGCGTGTTAACCGCGCGAGGACTAACCAATGCTAATTGGTACGGTATTAATACCCATACGTATTACGATTTGACGCCTGATTTATCGATTGGTGTACGCGCTGAGTGGTTTCGCGACCGTGATGGGTTTCGTGTATTCTCGCCCGGGCGGATTTCTGCAGCAACCAATCATTTGGGATCAAGCTATGCCAGTGGTGTCGGTCTGACCGCGACCAGTACTCCCGCAGATTATTATGCAGTAACCATCGGTGCAAACTGGAAAGCGGCAAGGACCCTTAATCTTGGTTGGGAAGGATTAAGGCAGTTGAATATTCGTCCGAATATTCGTTGGGATAGGGCAGATGCGATTGATGTGGCTGCTTATCGGCCATTTGGCGGGAACAAAGATCAAATCTTGTTCTCACTGGATGCCGTTCTGCCTTTCTGAGGCAACGATTTATGAGCTATGAACGAAAAAATGCGCCTACGGGCGCATTTTTTATTTTATAAACGCTATTACGGTGTATCTTGCATTCGAATAAATTGATTGCGTCAATCCAATCTAATGATCGAAGAGATAACGCCTTATATCTCTTCTTCGCTATGTTGTCTGATCATCTGCAATAAATTATCCATATCATCTGGCACATCGGCTTCCCACTGGATGACTTGTTCAGTTTGTGGATGGGTCAGCGATAGTTTTTGCGCATGTAATGCTTGTCTGGGAAAATTGAGTAATATCTGACCAATGATTTCCCTGGTTTTTCTGGGTTTGCCACCATATACAGGATCTCCTACTAATGGGTGTCCAATGGAATGCATATGAACGCGTATCTGGTGCGTGCGTCCTGTTTCAAGACTGCACTGCAACAACGTACAACCTTCAAGGACTTCGATTACTTGATAATGAGTGCGTGCTGATTTGCCGCTGGTGGTAATAGCCATTTTCGTCCGATGGGTCGGGTGTCTGCCGATCGGTGCATCGATCAGTCCATTTTGATCAATTTCTCCTAGCACCAATGCAAGATAATCGCGTTTCACCGTGTGTTGTTGCAATTGGCGGACAAGGCTTGTTTGTGCTTCTATTGTTTTTGCAACTACCAATAATCCGCTGGTGTTTTTGTCAAGGCGATGGACAATGCCCGCACGGGGTATATTTTCCAATTGGGGCGCATGGTGCAACAAGGCATTTAACAACGTGCCTGCCCAGTTGCCATTGCCGGGATGGGTAACGAGTCCTACGGGTTTGTTGATAATGATCAGTGTTTCGTCTTCATGAATAACATTCAAATGAATATCTTCCGCCGCATGGCTAGATTCAAGAATGATATCCTGCGGTGATATCTGGATATGTTCATTGCCCCACACTTTTTGTTTTATTGAGGTAGTCTGACCATCCAGAGTGACTCGATTCTCAGCGATCCAGGTCTGCAGGCGACTACGTGACCAGTGGGGCAATAACTTCGCCAATGCTTGGTCAAGGCGAAGACCTACATAATCCGCAGGAATCGTTAGGTCAATTATGCTGTGAGTTGATTCGTTGAGTCCTGATGGTAGCGGCTTTACGCTATAATCATTCGATACTTCTTCGTTTTTCACGGAATTTTTCATGTTACGTAGTTTAACTTTAATTTTGGTGTTATGGCTATCCGCATGTAACCTGTTGCCAGATCGTTCTGCTGAAGATCAGCAGGATTGGTCGGCAAATAAGTTTTACTCGGAAGCAAAAGACAAATTGAATGAAGGCAATTATGCAGCAGCGATTAAATTATACGAATCACTGGAAGCTCGCTATCCATATGGACGCATAGCGCAGCAGGCGCAACTGGAGACAGCTTATGCGCATTATAAGAATGAAGAGCCGGCTTCGGCAATTGCAGCAATGGATCGGTTCATCAAATTGCACCCTAATCATCCCAATGTTGATTACGCCTACTATATTAAAGGGTTATCCAGCTTTAATGACAATTGGGGGATGATGAGCTTCTTGATGAAAGGTCCTCTTAAGCAGGATATGAGCGAGCGCGACTCAAAAGCATCGCGCGAGTCATTTGAGAATTTTAAGGAATTGGTGACGCGTTTCCCAGAGAGTAAATATGCAGTGGATTCCAGGCAGCGCATGGCGCATTTGCTGAATGTGGTTGCGATGAGCGACGTCCATATTGCACGTTATTATATGAAACGAAAAGCATATATTGCTGCTGCAAATCGAGCCCAAAATGCAGTCAGGGAATATCCTCGTACGCCAGCAACGGAAGAAGCTTTATATATTATGATTAAGGCTTATGAGGCGCTTGAGATGTATGATTTGCGCGATGATGCTGAGCGCGTGATGAGGATCAATTTTCCAGATAGCCACTTTCTGATAGATCTACCGGAAGTGGGCGGCAAGAAATGGTGGGAAATTTGGAAATAGCTTGTACTCTGACCAACATGGAATATTCCTTTTTAATTCTTTAAGTGGACAGACAGTACATCGCACGCTGCATGATACAAAACTTCTTTTGCGGTTGAACCCATTAACAAGGCAAGTCCGTGGCGTTCATGCGAACCAACTACAATCAGATCAATTTGTTGTTGAACAGCGAATTGGGTAATTTCATGTTGAGGTTCGCCCCAAACCATCCAGCGGCGTGATGGTGCAATCTCTAATTGATTGCTGATGTGTATTAATTTATTTTTCTCGGCTTGCAGTAATTGATCCGTTGAATCTTCATTGAGAGAAATGACCGTACCATAAGGCGTGTCAGGCATTGGGATGTTGTCCAGCACGTGGATGATGTGCAACTGTGCGTGTAATAAATCGGATAAGTTCTTTGCTCTCTGTGCAACGTATTGACCATAATCGGAAAAGTCGATAGCGAGCAGAATATTTTGATAGTTTTGCATGATTGATTCCTTTAGATTGAGTCGACGGAGAGCGTTGGTTATTGGAATTGTCAGGAATATCTCGGATTTTAAGCGTAGGATGGATATTTCGCTACCCTTGCACGCAGTGATCGCATGGTATTTTTGCTATCAATGGCTGCTTATTGCCCATATTTACTCTGAAAAAAATCTGAACCCCTGTCTGGCTGGAGATATTGCGCCAGAAATGCGCTGACTCGCTGTTCATATTCTTTTCCGGCGTAGGTGTGCATGTTGAAATGTCCGGCACCGGGAACGATCCATAACTCCTTGGGCATTCGGGCAGCAGCATAGAGGCGTTCGGTTTCGGATTGAGTCGTGTGAGCATCCTGTGTTCCGGAGATAAATAAAACGGGTGAGCTAAAGTTGTTGATGCGAGTGATAGGGCTTAGTGCCTGCATCGAAGTATCAAGATAAAAAGACAGTTGAGAGAGCATGAGTGGCAAGAGTGCTGATCCATAGCTGCCAAAGTGAAGTTTCAGGCGATTCTCAACAGCCTCTTCGATGGTTGGATGCAATGATTCGAGAATGACGGCATGCAGTTTTAAATCCTGATTTGCCAGTACAATCGCGGCGGCGCCCAGAGAAGTGCCGATTGCGCCTATCCGTTCGGTAGGAAAAGTATTGCGAAGATAAGTGACTGACGCTTCGACATTCTCAGATTCTCGCAGGCCAAAAGTGATCCTTTCTCCGCTTGTTTCGCCGTGCGCCTGTAGATCAATGGTCAGAACGCTATAACCTTGCTCCTTCAAGAAACGCGCTCGGCTCAGCATTTCGAGGCGGTTGCTGCGTATTGAATGTACTAACAATACAACGCCTCCACCGGGTTGGCCGTAAGCCAGCCAACCATGCACGGTGGGTCCATCGGCAGCAGGAATCTGCACTGACTCAACAGGAAAGTCGACCGAGAGTGTGCCAACCGCACTGGGTGCAGGCCCGGTCAGTAAGGCGCCAATAGCAAAGATGGCAAGCGTGATGGCGATAATTAAAGCCAGAATCTGAATAGCGATTTTTTGCAACATGATGGTTAGTGAATATGAAAGGCGAAATAGTAAACAAATAATTCAATGGCAGTGTCGGTTTTTTTGGAAATAGCGGTCCATTCGTCAGTTGGACAAATAGCTAATATCAGGATATCCAATAAGAATTGAGTGAAAGGAACTAATCGTGAAATTACATGCACCATGTATTAGCTGGTGGGATTGGTAGAATTTCCAATTGGGCTTTTTTTGAGGTTCAATAAGATAATTGAAAATGTGAAAAGCAAATTGATTAAATGATCGGTTTTTTGGGGTTAGTTTGTCAGATTGATGGTTTGTTTTCTGCATACAATGCGTAAGTATGCGGTTGAAATTAGGTATGATTGGGTAACAGGCTGTAATGTGGTGAGGAGAGCATATGATTATTCTAAGTAATTGTTAATTAGATTAATATAATGGATTGCCTGGGAGTAATATGTTAGGAAACTTGAGATGAATTTTAGAAATTGCGGATGGATTTCAGAATTTTGAGTGAACTAGTGCATACTTTCCAGATCGTGTTTGAACACGACATTGAATGTCTGATATTGGAATGATTGTTTTTGCAGCAATGCAATAACGATTAAGAATCTTACGAGTATTTACATGATGTGAAGTTGAGTAACGCAAGTATTTTCGCAAAAGCATTCGATCCCGTGAAACTGGTCGGCAAGATTGAACAGAATAGGAGCACATTACCATGAGCAACAAGACACACCATGAGTTTCAGGAAAAAATACGTTTGTTGTTCGCTACGTTTGTAAAAGAATTACCAAACAGGATGGATGAGATTGAAGGCCAGTGGAATAAACTACAAGGCGAATGGAATGTGCAAACTATCCAGGAGCTTCATCGTGCTGTTTATAATTTGGCGGATTCTGGTAAGGTTTTCGGTTTTGCAAAACTCGGTATGGAAGCGCGTGGATTGGAGCAGATTCTGAAGAGCTTTATGCAGCAAGAAAAGTCAGCAGATGTCGTGCAATCGAAAGAAATTCAACAACGGATTCAGGAGTTGAAGCAGACTTGGGCTGAGCAGGGGGCCAAGCTGACAAACGATAGTGTCCCAGCGGTTATTGATGAGGATATATTTTTATCCAGTGAAAGCTCTTCTAGTCTGATTTTTGTTGTGAATGATGATGTGGAAGCAGGGCAGGAGCTTGCATTGCAGCTACGCTACTATGGCTATGAAGTGGAAGTGTTTAATCATTTGGATAAATTCTGCACTGAAATTAAGAATACGCCCAATGCGATTGTTTTGATGGATATTGAGTTTCCAGAAGACAAGATGGGGGGCATTCATGTTATGAAGGAAGTTCAGCAAGAAATGGCGCAACCTGTTCGGGTCATATTCATTGCATCCCACGATGAGTTAATGTGCAGATTGGAAGCAGTCCGCGCCGGTAGTGTCGCCTATATCACAAAACCGATCAATTCTACTGAGTTGATTGATCAGCTTGATTTAATCACGGCATCGCAGGTTCAAGAATCATTCCGCGTTTTGATCGTGGACGATAATCCAACCGTTCTTTTTTATCATGCAGCCATCTTAGAAAGGGCTGACATGACAGTGAAGGCGATATCAGATCCGATGAAGATAATGGATACCTTGCTCGAGTTTAATCCTGATCTCATTTTGATGGATTTGTACATGCCCGCATGCAATGGGATTGAACTGACACAAGTCATCCGTCAGATGGATGGTTTCTCGAGTACGCCGATTGTTTATCTGGCTTCTGAGAATGACTTCAATACCCAACCTGAAGCCATGCGTTTGCGCGGCGATGATTTTTTGGTCAAGCCGATTGAACCCGAACAATTAGTTGCATCCGTTACATCGCACGTAACGCAAACCCGCTCATTGCGTTCTATGATGGTGCATGACGGATTAACCGGTTTGTTGAATCATTCCGCTATCAAGGATGAGTTTGTTCGAGAAGTGGTGCGTTCTACACGCTTGAATTCCCCGTTATCGTTTGCCATGGTGGATATTGATTTCTTTAAAAAGATTAATGATACCTACGGACAAGCGGCGGGCGATCGTGTGATTAAAGGACTGTCGCGATTGCTAAAGCAACGTCTGCGGGAAACAGATATTGTTGGGCGTTATGGCGGGGAAGAATTCGCTGTCATTTTGAATGACACTGATGCCATATCTGCCGCCAAAGTGATTGATGAAATACGTAATGTTTTTTCGCGTCTATTGCATCTGAGTCAGGATGATGAGTTTTCCGTCAGTTTTAGTTGCGGGATAGCCGATCTGGCTCATTTCTCGGATGCTACCAGCTTAAGCGAAGCTGCTGAAAAAGCACTGTATCAGGCTAAGCAAAGAGGGCGTAACAAAGTGGTTGTGAATGCGGGAGACTGAGCGTCTTATTGACTAGCAGGCCGTTGAAAAACTATCTGCGTTGCCGCTACGGTGTTAAAAACAGGCTCAAAATGCTCATTTGTTACACATAAACTGCGCTTTTTCGCCTGTTTCTGCCTTGTATCGGCTACCTCGAAAACGTTTTTCAACGTATATGGACTCCTCCCGTTTTGCAAGCAAAATTT
>CADEDO010000008.1 GCA_902826115.1 uncultured Nitrosomonas sp. | reverse complement strand
AACCTCACCTCCATCGAAAACATCGACGGCGGTGCGGGCTATGACCGCATCTTCGGTTCCACCGGCGATGATACGATCAATTTCAGCTCCGGCAACCCGACTCTGGCCAACATCGAAGAAATCGACGGAGGCAGCGGAGCCGACACCATCACCGCTTCCACATCCATCGCAGCCAGCTACAGAGGTAGTGCGGGTGCTGATACGTTTGTCGTAACCACGACTTCTGCAGATACTTCCATTCTGGATTTCAATGATTCAGGTAACGATGTGATTGATCTCACAAGCTTTGGTTTCGGGGATATAGCCGATGTATTTGATTTAGCGACAGAGAATGGCGGCAACGTGACCATTGATCTGACTAACGCCAGCTCGCAAGCTCCTGCTGTGAATGGTACAGGTGACATCATTCTGGTCGGAACTACTCTTGCTAGTCTTAGCGTCAATGATTTTATAATCTAATCACTTTAAATCACCGCCGGTTTTCCGTCGGATTTATGTGTTAAGAAGCGGGGTTTCGGCCTCGCTTTTTTTTGATTCAATCTGAGCAAGCAAATGGCTGAAGTACATTCAATTTCTACATGTCAGCTTATCAATCACGAAATTCACAGCGATTACTTCTAACGATTCATTAGTCTTCGATAACCTGGCACACCAACAATTGCAACTCGTGCCCAGAAACAATGCTGTCACCATCAGCAATTCTATCTATGTTATAGTAAAAAACGGCATTGCATGACGCCACTCCTATTAACGCTATGTGGAGGATCAAGATGAAGAAAAGTAAACTTGAGATACGCGAAGCGATTGTAGATACGGCTGTTACCATCGCTGAAAGTTCGTCTTGGGAAGCAGTCCACCTGTTTGATGTAGCCTCTGAATTGAACATCTCTCTGGATGATATCCGCGCGCATTTTCGCGAAAAGGAAGATCTGATCGATGCCTGGTTTGATCGGGCTGACAGTCAGATGCTAAAAGCATCAGAAACTGTAGGCTTTCTGGCATTATCCCCGCGCGAGCGTTTACATCATCTCATCATGGCGTGGCTGGATAACTTGGCCGTATATCGCCAGGTCGCACGACAAATGATCAGCGCAAAATTGGAGCCCGGTCACCTGCATATCCAGATTCCCGCCATTATGCGCATCAGCCGCACGGTGCAGTGGATGCGCGAAGCCGCACAACGCGATACCACTTTTGTACGCCGCGCGCTGGAGGAAACTGCGCTGACCGCGATTTATCTGGCAACATTCGCTTACTGGATGCGGGACGAATCAGAAAATTCGCAGCGCACCCGCGATTTTCTGACGCATAAACTATTGCTGGCTGAGTCGCTGGATCGCAGGATATATGGCACTCCGCACAAAGAAACCATGAGCAATTCTGCGGCAGAACCCAGTGCCGCACCTGAAACTTCGCCGGTCATTGAATCCTCGCTACGGACTGTGGCAACCATCATGCCTGAAGCCCACGCCAAATCCGGCTAGGCGATGGATCCGCTCACGCATGCCTTAAGCGGCGCTTTACTGGCACGGGCTGCGGCGCGATTTCCGGCGCAGCCTCAATCTGAGCGGAAAGTATTACCACTGCGCATGCAAGTTATGGCCGGCTTTGCTGCAGCAGCATTTCCTGATGTGGATTTTGCATTGCGTTTGATCGATACGTTGACCTATCTGAACTGGCACCAGGGTCCCACGCACTCACTGATCCTACTGCCCCTATGGACGTGTCTATTGGCGCGGTTATTTTCATGGTTCACTTCCGAGCGTTACCCATGGAAATTATTTGCTCTGCCCGTTTGCTTGGGTATTGCGATCCACATCGTCGGAGACTTGATCACTTCGTATGGATTGATGCTGTTTTCACCTCTGTCCACTGAGCGTTTCTCTCTGCCACTCGTATTTGTCATCGATCCCTGGTTTAGTCTGATCATTATTGTTGGCTTGGTTTTGTCATGGCGTTATCCCCGACAAAACATCGCAGCAATCGCTGCACTGGCGGGTTTATGCAGCTATTGTGCATTTTTATGGACTTTGCAACAACAAGCCATCGGCTTCGCCACTCAACACGTCCAAAAACACACCATATCGCACGCACACATCAGCGTACTGCCACAACCACTCTCGCCATTTCACTGGAAAATCATCATTCAACATGGCGAAACCTATCACCTCGCAGAGGTTAATCTGCGGCAATCCAGCAACCCAGCGCAAAACCAAACTAACTGGTTATTGCCAAAAATGGCTGCCGCCTATCGTCCGGTCTCTGAAAATAACTGGCAAATTCATCAACAATTTGGTGACAATCCAACGAATGCAACACGCATTCGTGAAGCCTGGCTTAACCCCGCTATGACGTCTTTCCGAGCATTTGCACAATTCCCGCTAGTGGAACGCATGGATACATCCGAACAAAGCGAGTGCATCTGGTTTTACGATCTGCGCTTCAAATTCCCCAAGCTGCCGCCCTCTTTCCGCTATGGCGTATGTCGAGAAAATGATCATTCCGGCTGGCAAATGTCCCGGCAGCGGGGATCGTTCTATATTGATTGATAAAATCAGAATTTATTTCCCGATCACACACTCTGCATCTTCCAACTCTCCCTTGCGTCGCCAATAACCGTGCTTCTCGATCAACTGCTGCGCTTCGGCAAGGTCGGTTTGTGGAGATTTCCATGGATAAGGGTCTGCACGAAAAAACAATCGCGCACGATACAAGTGAATATCTGCCATAAACAACGGCATGGGGCCATGCTCGGCTATTTCCCAGGCTTCATCCAAATCACTTCGGGCGCTATCTAAACCGTTGTTATTAGCCTCAGAACTGTGCAACCAAGCACGAGCAAGCAGGCCGAGAGGAAGAATGTGCAGCGTGTTAGCACGGAGAAAACCATCTACAGCGGCTGCGATTTCTGATTGTATGGAGGGTTTGGATTGACTAAGAATGGCTTGGTAGAGTCCAGAACAACCCAGCGTTAGGTGATTAAGCGCTTTACTCAGAAGAGAGGTATTTTTGTTTTTCTTAGCCCAATCCAATATCTGAGCCATGTGCTGAGAAACGGCATGCAACACTTCAAAATGTGAAGACATAGCTTGACTATCAATACACTTCAAAAGTGTTTGCCATGCAGCACGTTCTACATCAGCCAGTATAAAATCGCAATATCGGAATCCCGCTAGAGAAAGCAATCGCGGATTTTTTGGTTGATGCTCTACCTGAATAGTTTCTGCGGCAAGGAAAAGTATTTTTGCTTCATCTCGGCAACCTGTCTGATGGAGAGCATCGGCATAAATTGTACGAGTGTACATTTTACTATATGCATCATCACTATCATCGGCATAGGATACAGACTGTTTGGCATCTTTAATCGCCTGGGTCAACTCACCCAGTGTCAAATTTACCTCACTCAGATTAGCTTTGATATTGGCAATCAAATAATTTTTCTGCTTCAAAGTCTCTTGCTCAAAAGTCTTTTGCTTCAAAACAATCTTTAAGCCGGTTTCCCATGATTCAACAGCCTCATTGAGTCGACCTAGGGGACGTAAACGGAAGGCCGCCCTATTCAGTAATTCGGCTTGCTCTGCTTCTGAAAAATTCGATAAAACACGACTCCAAGGTTGTTCAAAGAAACAGGCGACGGCACTTAAATCGGGTCCAAAAGCGCCCAGCATTTTTATGCTGTATTGATCCATATTCTGTGTCTGTAGGCATAAAATACGCTTAATGTAAGTTTTGTAGTAAGCATCACTTTGCATTCCTGCCTGGCAACCGTGCGCCACAGCCTCATAGAGTGGCTGCAAATCTTCAAGTGTTGGTTGATTACCTTCTTTTGTAGCTGCAATCAAGTGTTTGTACAGTCGTTTATGAGCCTCCCGCCACGAGCTGGGATATTGATCACGAATTTGTTTAGCAAAATATTCACGTAGCAATGGATGAGTATCCATCGAGATTAATTTGTACGCCTTATCGCGATTTACTAAAAGCAATTTGGCATCCTCCAGTCGACTCATAGCCTTGTTACGTTCTGCCTCATTTTTTCGACGAGTAATTCGGTCAAGTTTGAAATAACCGGCATTTTCAGTAATGCAAAAAAACAGTCTGCAGATAAAGGACGGTCAAATAAACCCAACAATCTCAGCACAGCCAGCGCACGCTGCCCCCTGTTATTTTCTTCCGTATTTTTTCCGCCCGTTTCAAACCACTTCACATATGCTGCAAGCACACGAAAAGCGTGACCACCTTGCTCCTCGTCGTCGGCATCTGCTAGCTTTACCAAATCGCGCTTGCGGATATCCCCAGCATGCGCATTGCGCAGGTAACTACCCAGCAGATTTATCGTAAGCGCATGACCATGCACATCCTCTACCAGTTGCTCATATTCAACTTGTGTTCCATGGACACCGAATGATTTGAGCAGCTGTACACCGGCTTGTTTAGGCAAACTATTGAGCTCTTTTTCCTGCACAGTACTCTGCCAGTAAGCTTTCAAATCCGAAATCGAATAACGCGTAGTGACGACACACAACCCACTACTGAAAGCAGCCAGTCCTTTGAGTAGTGCTGCAATACCTAAATCCCTAAATTCACCTGACATGGGCGAGGCGGGTGAATATTGCAATGGTTCCACACCATCGAGTATCAGTAGCGCGCGCTTTGCACCAATCAACTGCGCTAACCTTTTGCCTTTTTCGCTGACATGCTTCTCACTATCTGCCATTTCTGCATCACCGAAAGCAACCAGTGCTTGCTTTAGAAACAAGTCGCTTGAAGCTGTCGTCTGCTCTTTCGTGCCCTGGCTGTAGAACGACCAGGCAAATACTGCCCCACAGCCTATCCAGCGTCGATGAGCCAAATCTGCAGCCCATTTCGCTATCAACGAGGTCTTACCCTCTCCGCCAAATGCAACAAATACAAGAATGTTTGTTCGATTCGATTTACTTTCAATGACATGATTCCAGGCATCATTGAGAATCCTTGTTTCATCTTCACGACCAAATAGCTCAGCCGGAGCATATTTAAAAATGTCAAAGTGAGAAGTATCAATCTGAAAATCAGGTATGGTCGGAATACTTTCTTCATGTGCTTTGTGCACAACAATAAATTGGGAGATCAGCTTTTCAATATCGCCAGGAAATGTTTCATGTCGTATAGTTATTGCCTGATATTCGAAGAGGGGTTGCATATCTTGATGGGCGAGTCTACACATATCTTCGATAACTACAGATTCTTCCAGAATCGGCACGATATTTCGTCCGTGTTTCTCTGCCAGTAGAAATTCTCGCCGTACCCAGTCATTTTCATCAGCACAACGATCCAGTGCGCCGGGGGTAAGCAAAAGCAAAAAATGGGCACGATCTTGAATCTGAGCGATAATCTGATCCTCCCACCTACCCGCACCCAGGCAATCTACGTCCAGAAACACATCATAGTAACGATGCAATAGTTCCCGTTCAATTTGGCGAGCAAAAGATTTCCCTACTAAATCTCTACGATAGCAGATGAATACGGTATTCTGGTTCATATTAATCTATCAAAGGAAGGTGAGTTTGCATTAGGTGTTCCATCGCTTTATCAGAAATAATTGGCACTGCTGTTTTTCGGCAATCTACCTTGAATTTGCTGATAACATACCTGTTATTGACCATTGACAAAAGGGTAAGCAATGAGAATAAAAGCATTCGCCATGTCTTGTATTGCTTTGCTGCTTAACGGATGTGCCACATGGAAGCAGCCATCAGACCTAGCCATTATGCGGGACAATGGCAAATCAGGTGTGCCCGTTGCCGATTTGGCCAAAAAACCAGAGTTCGCCAACCTCCATCGTCTCGCCGCTTTAAGCGCGAATATTTATATTGATAATGCAGCGGGCACGACAAACTCATTCGCCCGTTTCTGCGAATCCAAATCTAAAGATATTCAACTGATTCCTGAGAACTGGCATCAGGATCCGTCGTTATTGATTACTCCGCAAACGCCGTCCTTTCACTACAGGGTAAAGGGTATGAAGCATCAGGTATGGATCAATACATCTTCAGGATCACCCGATGAGATCTTCATCGTATTCAGCGGTACCAATTTTAATCAACTGGGAGACTGGTTATCCAATTTCCGTTGGATCACGAGACTCATCCCTTTCTTGTGGGATCAATACGACCAGACCCGGGATATTATTCCTGATCTTGTTAAAAATATTAGAGAAAAATATGGCAACGATGTTTCCATCAAGACCACCGGTCATTCTTTAGGGGGCGGTCTTGCACAACAGGCAGCATATATGTCAGAACATATTGATACAGTCTATGCATTCAATCCGTCTAGCGTGACCGGATATTACAGCATAGACAAATCTGTTCGAGAAGCCAATGAAAAGAATATGACCATCTATCGAATATACGAGCATGGAGAAATTCTTGCTTACCTCAGACTATTGATGAAAAGTCTTTATCCAATCTCTAATTCAGATCCTAAAATTGTCGAGATTCGCTACAACTTAGTGAAAGGTAATATGATTTCTCAGCACAGCATGAAAGATTTCGCATGCGAGCTGCGCAATATTGCAGAAAACGTTCCCAATTCTGATAATTCTCTTTAAAAACTCGCAGCCTTCCTGTATTTTTGAAATATCAAAGTACTCGAGATCACATTAAAAGAAGCTTGCCTTTTGGTATACATCATTTTTTAAGAAAAAAGTACTAGAAACTAGTCAACACAAAACCTTCATTCAGTCTATTATGTAGCTGCAATTAAACACAAAGGAGAAAGACCATGGCAAAAGGACAACAACGCAAAAACAAGGAAGCGAAGAAACCTAAAAAGGAAGCGCCGAAGTAATTAAGAAAACTCAACGTCTTGTATTGAGAATAAAATCGGTGAATTTGCACATAGGAATGGACGACAAATTGCCCAATTTGCAAAACATATGGGTCAATACGCTTCGCTTATCGGCATCTTACATTACGCATTACTTCAACAACGGATGATCCTTGGGTAGTTGTTTGGCATACCACATCGCCAGTTTATGCCGCATGGTTTTCTCGGCGACTTGATCTTCCGGCAAGGGCTGCATGACTTTATCGTGTACCAGCAGGCGATAGATGTAGAGCAATTTTTCACTGGCCGAATCGGTTGCCTCAAACTGCACCACGCCGCGCCCTTCTGCATACTTCACACCGGCAAGCATGGCTTCCTTGAATAGAGCGGCTTCATTTTTCAATTTTTTCATGGCGATCCTCGTTAAGTATGTGCAATCCGCATAATACCCCGGCATGGAGATACACCCCGCTTTTTTCGCCAGCCATCGCTACAAAGCAGCATGAGCAGTATCGCTGCCAATCAGCCGAATTCCTTTAAACACTTGCCCTGCGATCGGCTCCGGCACAGGGTACAAATCAACAATATCGACCGGACAACCCAATTCAGCGCCAATGGCTTGTATGAGTTGCAGTTTGAAATCGGTGGTGAGCGGCGCTTGTACGCCCATATACCCAGATCAATATCACTATCAGGACGCGCATTGCCTGCCACCCGTGAGCCAAACCATATCGCCAGTTTGATTTGCGGATATTGCGACAGTAATGCAGTGAGTCGGCTATGCACCGGCGACTTTCCCCCAGGAATCGCGTAGAGTGACGGCACGATTGAACACTGGCTTGCCAGGTTTCATATCAAGCCGATCGGCAATGAAATAGCCGTTGCGTTCAAATTGAAAGCACTGCTCGGGTTGCGCTTGGTTGAGTGATGCTTCCACATAGGCCGTAATGATCTGTTTCGACTCGGGATTCAAGGATGTTTTGTAATCTTTGTCACCGCTATCCGGATAGGGGTCGGTAAACAAGCGGTCATACAGGCGTATCTCTGCCGATTGTGCATGTTTGGCGGATAACCAATGGATATTGCCTTTCACTTTACGGCTATCTGCGCCCGGAGTTCCGCTTTTGGTATCGGGGTCATAGGTGCAATGGATCGCTTCGATGTCACCTTGCGCGTTTTTAACCACTTGCACGCATTTGACGATAAATGCATAGCGCAGCCGCACTTCCGCACCGGGCGATAAACGAAAATAGCCTTTGGCCGGCACTTCCATGAAGTCGTCGTGTTCAATGTACAGGATTTTGGAAAATGGAATCGTGCGTTTGCCCCATTCCGGCTTTTGTGGATGATTGGGGGCCAAGCAATCTTCTTCATGGTCTTGCGGATAGTTGTCGATGATCAATTTGAGTGGTTTCAGCACAGCAACGCGGCGCGGTGCGCTGTCATTTAAATCTTCGCGCAAACAGTCTTCCAGCACACTCATGTCGATCCAGGAGTCCGCTTTACTGATACCAATACGCTCGGCAAACAAGCGAATGGATTGAGGGGTAAAACCGCGGCGGCGAACGCCAGCCAATGTACTCAAGCGAGGATCATCCCATCCATCCACCAATCCGCTTTCCACCAATTCAATTAATTTGCGTTTGCTCATCACGGTATAGGTCAAATTGAGGCGGGCAAACTCGATTTGCTGCGGATGACATGGCACTTTATCCACCAATTGATCCAATACCCAGTCATACAATGGACGATGGTCTTCAAACTCCAAGGTGCATAAGGAGTGTGTAATCTTTTCCAGTGCATCGGAAATACAATGCGTGTAGTCATACATCGGATAGATGCACCATTGATTGCCTGTGCGCTGATGATGCACGTGACGAATGCGATAAATCACCGGATCGCGCATGTTGATATTGGGCGAAGCCATGTCGATCTTGGCTCTTAGCACATATTGCCCATCAGGGAATTCGCCGGCTTTCATTCGCCGAAACAAATCCAGATTTTCTGCAATAGGGCGATCACGGAAAGGACTGTTCTTACCGGGCTTAGTCAGTGTTCCGCGAAACTCACGAATTTCATCAGCTGAGAGACTTTCAACATAAGCTTTTCCCTGATTGATCAGATACTCGGCAAATTCATACAGCTGATCAAAATAATCAGAAGAATAATAAAGATGCTCGCCCCAATCAAAACCCAGCCAGGACACACTGTCACAAATCGAATCGACATATTCCTGCGCCTCTTTCTCGGGATTGGTGTCATCAAAACGCAAATGACAGACACCTGCATAATCATGCGCAATACCAAAATTCAGGCAAATACTCTTGGCATGCCCGATATGCAAATAACCATTGGGTTCCGGCGGGAAACGGGTCTCCACACGCCCATTCCATTTACCGGTGCGATTATCTTCATCAATAATGTTGCGAATGAAATTTGACGGCGCTGACTCAGTCAGCAAATTAGTTTCAGATTTGTCTTTCAAAGCTTGTCTCTCGGCATGTGATTGATGCGTTACTATTTAATTTTGCGACCGCGCATGGAACTGGATTGCAAATAACCCACTGAAGTAACCGCGCTGCTTTCAGATAGTTAAGATTATAACGACGATTAGCTTAAAATCCATCATCCTCTGAATATAAAGCTTTACAACCCGAGCATGAAACCAAACTGCAACATAATTCAAATTAGCCAGTTCTATATTTGACTTTTGCACATGTCTAGCATAGAATTCGCGGCTCTCTTTGAATACGCAGGACAGGTTTTCGTGAAAACATTTTCAGCCAAACCACACGAAGTAAGTCATGATTGGTTTGTCATTGACGCGACCGATAAAGTATTGGGTCGCCTTGCTTCGTTAATTGCTCATCGTTTACGTGGTAAACATAAGCCTATATATACACCTCATGTTGATACTGGTGATTACATCATCGTTGTCAATGTCGATAAATTGCGCGTTACCGGTAATAAAATGGAAGATAAGATTTACTATCGCCATACTGGTTACCCTGGCGGAATTTATGAAACCAACTTTAAGAAGATGCATGCACGTTTCCCAGAACGTCCTCTTGAAAAAGCTGTGAAGGGTATGTTGCCTAAAGGACCGTTAGGGTATGCCATGTTAAAAAAGCTAAAAGTCTATGCAGGTGAAGTACATCCACATGCAGCTCAACAACCTAAACCACTTGAAGTTAGAATTTAATTTATGACCACTCAATATAATTACGGTACAGGACGGCGGAAAAGTGCTGTTGCACGTGTTTTTATCAAACCAGGCAAAGGCACAATCATCATTAATGACAAGCCAATCGATGATTTTTTCTCACGTAAAACTGGTCGTATGATTGTAAGGCAGCCACTTGAACTAACAAATAATGCAACAACATTTGATATCATGGTAAATATTCATGGTGGAGGCGAGTCTGGTCAGGCAGGTGCCGTTCGTCACGGTATCACTCGCGCATTAATTGATTATGACGCAACCCTTAAACCCGTCTTAAGCAAGGCAGGCTTGGTTACACGTGATGCACGTGAAGTTGAAAGAAAGAAAGTTGGTTTACGTAAAGCGCGGCGACGCAAACAATTCTCTAAACGATAGTTTTTTATTATCAAATGAAAAAAGCCGCCTCTTTTGGGCGGCTTTTTTATTGGGTATTTAGCAAAATAGATATCTTCCAAACAAGTTAATAGGAGTCACTATGATTAATGTCGGCATTGTAGGTGGAACAGGCTATACCGGTGTGGAATTACTCCGTTTACTCGCAAAGCACCCTAAAGTAAGAATAAAAGCAATTACATCACGCAGTGAAGCTGGGATGCATGTCGCCGAATTATTCACTAACTTGAGAGGACATATTGATCTGAAATTCAGTGATCCAGCCGATGCAAAACTCAACAAATGCGATATCGTTTTCTTTGCCACTCCCAACGGCATTGCCATGCAGCAAGCTGAATCTCTACTAAAAGCAGGTGTCAAGGTGATTGATTTAGCTGCAGATTTCCGTATTAGAGATGTCGCCGAATGGGAGAAATGGTATGGCATGCAACATGCATGTCCCGACTTGGTCGCTGAAGCAGTATATGGGTTACCCGAAATAAACCGTGAACAAGTGAAAAAAGCGTGCTTAATCGCTAATCCAGGTTGCTATCCAACTGCCGTCCAACTTGGCTTTCTACCACTCATAGAAGCTGGTGTCATCGATATGAATCATCTCATAGCCGATGTAAAATCTGGTGTTTCCGGTGCTGGTAGAAAAGCCGAAGTACATACGCTACATGCCGAGGCATCTGATAATTTCAAAGCCTATGGCGTACCAGGACATCGCCACCTTCCTGAAATTAAACAGGGACTTTCCAATGTTGCCAAACGCCCAGTAGGCCTGACTTTTGTCCCTCATCTTGTCCCTATGATTCGCGGTATCCATGCTACACTCTATGCTAGATTGACCAGTCAGATAGATTTACAGGCGCTATACGAGAAACGCTATTTGAACGAAGCCTTTGTTGATGTGCTACCCGCTGGAAAGCACCCAGAAACCCGTTCTGTTCGTGGCTCCAATATTTGTAGAATTGCAGTTCATCAACCTCAAAATAGTGATACTGTAGTAATACTTTCGGTAACAGATAATCTGGTTAAAGG
Source organism: uncultured Nitrosomonas sp. (assembly GCA_902826115.1). Taxonomy (GTDB): domain Bacteria; phylum Pseudomonadota; class Gammaproteobacteria; order Burkholderiales; family Nitrosomonadaceae; genus Nitrosomonas. The sequence continues at coordinate 65,492 of CADEDO010000008.1, read as the reverse complement.
TGCTGCAGGCCAAGCAATACAAAATATGAATATTATGTTTGGCCTATCTGAAACACTAGGAATTGATCAAGTACCGCTGCTTCCTTGAGACATTTCTAATTTACCTCAGCGCACACATATAACTTAATTAAAACAAACTAAGCTCTCAATGTATTGAAAGCTTAGTGAAGGGTAAAATATTTACCTTTATTAGATTGATATGACCATCTATGAGTAGACGAATACCATGAAATCCTACACTCTAAACATGTACCATGTCTGTTCATTCAGATATCAGTATTAAAAATTGATTCTCAATTTATAGAGCGCTTCAGGTGATCAAGCTTTTTCAGAAAAAACCAAAAATTTTATCCCCTCGCGTTGTAGTTCGCCCCTATTTATCATGGCGATACCGTCTTATCTTCGTTGTGATTACATGCTCGCTATTATCCTTATTGTCTTGGGGCATGTATGAAGCAGGCAGTCGATCTGCCACTGCCACAAAGGAAGAAACGATTCCGGAAAACTCAGATCCAGCGTACACTCCAGGTGTGTGCACACAAACTAAGAAACAGAAACTATGCTCCCAGTTAGGGGATTTAACGCAACAATTACATATCAGCAACACTGCCAACAAAAATCTCGCCAGTCAGGTTAAAACACTCGCTAACGAGAACGATCATTTGAAAGAGAAACTGGTATTCTTCCAGCACTTAATGTCAGGGAATACAAAAAGCGGACTCTCAATTTATCACTTTAGCCTTCAAGAAACCCAAACGCCCGGGAAATATCGCTATACACTGACACTCGTTCAAGGTGGAGAAAGGCCCAATGATTTCAATGGAAACCTAAAATTCCAAGTTAAATTAATGCAAAAAGAGCAAAGCAAAACGGTGCCGCTCACCAATCAGAGTTCCTCGCACAATTTCCCCGTCAAATTTAAATTTTTTCATCGATTGGAAGAGAATTTTAAGGTACCGCCGGGTACTCGCATAGAAAGCTTACAAGTACAAATTTATGAAAATGGTGATAATAAAGCAATGCTCACGCAAACTATACAACCCACATTGTGAAGGAGATATTAATTAATATGTTTGGTAGAAAAAAGAAAAATCACCTTCACAGCCATATCGATACTCTGATTGGCGTCAATACGCATATCGAAGGAAATATCACTTTCAGCGGTGGTTTACGGGTGGATGGGCATATCACTGGCAATGTCATAACAACTGACAATACACACAACAGCACATTGGTCTTGAGTGATGAAGGTAGCATCGAAGGCGAAATAAGGGTTACCAATATTATTATCAATGGCACAGTAATTGGCCCCATTCATGCCCATGGATACCTGGAACTGCAAGCTAAAGCCAAAGTCTATGGTGACGTTCACTACGGTTCTTTGGAAATCCAATTGGGAGCTTCGGTTGAAGGCAAAATGATTCATCAAATCAAATTAGAATCAGATGATAAACAAAAAAGCGAAAAACTGATAACATTAATTCCTTCTGCATCCGACAAGTAAGTTTTACATTCAAGTAAGATGCTATTGAATTAACAATCCGCTAGTATCAACAAAAACTAAAATAACCAATGAATATGATGGTGGAAACTGACATGAGCGCTGAAAACAATATCCCTCTCCAATTTACCGACAACGCCGCTTCTAAAGTTAAACAACTTATTGAAGAAGAAGGCAATAGCAATCTCAATCTGCGGGTTTTCGTCAGCGGCGGCGGCTGTTCAGGTTTTCAATACGGATTTACTTTTGATGAGCTAGTCAACGAAGATGATACCGTTATGGAAAAAAATGGGGTTAGATTATTGGTTGACCCTATGAGCTTTCAATATTTAATCGGCGCAGAGATTGATTACCAAGAAAATTTACAGGGTGCTCAGTTTGTTATCAAGAACCCTGGCGCTACCAGCACTTGTGGCTGCGGATCATCATTTTCAGTATAAATTAAGAGCATTTCTTCACCACGAAACCAATGGAGCGCCGTTAAGCGGGATAGATCGCCCCTAATATTCTATCCCCTTTTGCACCGGTAACAGCCGCCAAATTACCTGCTTTTCGCAAAAGCGTTTGCTGCGCCAGCCACGCAAAAGCAAATGCTTCCACCCAATCGGCAGCCACACCCAACTGATCTGTCAACGCTACCGTTTTATCTGGCATCATCTCTGTCAAGCGATTCAGTAACACACTATTATGTGCACCGCCACCACAGAGATAGACTTCTTCAGCGGTTGAACAATATTCGGCTATTGATTGAGCAATTGTCATAGCCGTTAATTGCAGCAACGTCGCCTGCACATCTTGTGGCGCCTCGTCACCCGACAACGCCTTCTCAAGCCATGTAACATTAAACAACTCTCTTCCAGTACTTTTCGGGGGCAAGCGCAAAAAGAAATCATCAGCCAGTAGCTTTTCCAGCAGATCAGGAATGATTTGGCCAGTAGCTGCCCATTGCCCATTCTCATCATAAGTTTTGCCTAGATGGCGTAAGCACCAGGCATCCATCAATATATTTCCTGGACCGCAATCAAAACCGATAATTTTACTAAAGGAATCAAGACTGGTTATATTAGCAATGCCACCAATATTCACAATCACGCGATGGCACTCCGGGTTGTTAAAAACAGCTTGGTGAAATGCAGGCACGAGAGGAGCTCCCTGACCTCCGGCTGCGATATCCCGGCTTCTAAAATCGACCACTACAGTAATTTGGGTCAATTCAGCCAATAAAGCTGCGTTAACCAGTTGAATTGTGTAATTCTTCTCCGCTTCAGGGCAATGGCGGATCGTTTGGCCATGACATCCAATTGCGACGATTTGCTGCGATTTAATTCCGGTTTTTTTTAATAGGCCGACAGTAGCTTCAGCATAAAGACGAGATAACTGATTGCTAAGAATGGCAGCGCGATTTAGCTCATCGTAATCAGGCTGATGCAATGATAATAATTGCGCACGAAGCAGATCATCATAAGGACAAAAAAAGGTTTGTATCAGAACAGGACTAACCGCATTGAAATCGATCAGAACCGCATCGACACCATCCAAGCTGGTACCCGACATGATACCGATGTAGAAAGCAGGTTCCAACGACTGATCCACCATTGAAGAAGTACTCTGTAACTGGACTTGAATGCACAAAAAACACCTGCATACATAAAAAACCAAGTAACGTGAGCATTACCAAGAAAATTACTCAAGCTTTAATATTGGTTCATACAGAATGGATAGCCCTAATCAGAACTATCCGGATGACTATTACTCCAGAGAAGCGTAATGGAGGTTACGCATGATATTTAAACGTGCTACCAACGATTGCGTTTCCTTTTGGAAGGTATTCAAGTCTCTTTTTGCAATCGGCGGCGCTGTTGGCAAAGCCACTTTGGTTGGATCACGCTGCAAACCATCAATGCGTAATTCATAATGTAGATGCGGCCCCGTTGCCATTCCGGTTGACCCTACATAGCCGATTACATCCCCCTGATTTACCCGTTTACCTTTGCTCAATCCACTGGAGAAACGTGATAAATGGCCATACGCCGTTTCAAATTTCCCATTATGTTTGAGCACCACTAAATTTCCATAGCCCCTTTGTGAACCGGAAAATTGCACAATGCCACTTGCAGTTGCTTTGACAGGTGTGCCGGTAGGCGCTGCATAATCAATCCCTCTATGTGCCCGCCATTCTTTCAAAATCGGATGATAGCGCGCATTCGTAAAACCTGAGCTGACACGAGAAAATGTCAGTGGCGACAGCAAGAACGCTTTTTTCAAGCTTTCCCCTGCTGGCGTGTAATAACCATCAGCACCATTAGAGGCTTTAAAATAAATCGCTTGATGGGATTTTCCTTTATTGACGAATTCAACTGCCAGAACACGTCCGGTTTTAGCCCGTTTACCGTTATTTGAAAAAGTCTCATACACGACGGTAAAACGATCCCCCTGACGTAAATCCCGATAAAAATCGATTTCAGATGCAAATATATCAGTTAATTGCATAGCGATATTGTTGGGTATGCCGGCATTATCGGTCGCGGCAAATAAAGAGCTGTTGATTACACCTGATTTCATATGAATCTGAGAGTCCAGCTCAATCGACTGCTCAGTCATTTTAAATTCATCGTCTGTTTTTTCCATCAAAAACAGCTCTTCGTTACCGAAGAAATAGCGTAGCATCAATAGCTCGCCATCCGCCGTTTTCTGGGCATGAATAGTTTCACCCGGCTTTAACTGGCGCATCGCCCTACTGCCACGCGCTGCTTGCAGAAAACCGACCGAATCCTGGTTACTGATATCAAGCCTATTGAGGATCGTGGTAATGGTATCGCCGCGGCGGATATTTTCCTGATGCCAGAAAGTTTGATTTGACTGACTCTCGGTTAGCACCTCTGGAATGGATAGATCTTGCACGACCTCTTCTACTTGAACTTCTTCAAATGAAATCGAATTAGGGGCAATTCCGAATGCGGTAACAATACCGAAGAGTGGGATGCTGGATACTACAACTAACCAGCGAATTGTTTTTTTTGTTATTTTTGATGATTTTTGAGCTAGAATCCTTTGTTTACTGCTAAAGGGTGTATATAGCATATATGAAGTACCTCCAGTCATTCTGATCATTTGCAAATAGGCGCGAGTCTATCATGAAAATCACCAAAATATGTACTAAGGTACAATTGAAAATAAATAAAAACACATTTACAGAAATAAAAAACAATATAATTAATAACTTATCATCATCGTGAATAGATCAATACAATCTCAACTTGAAATAATAAAGCGCGGCAGCCACGAACTATTAGTCGAAACCGAATTGGAGAGCAAGTTGGCTTCAGGACGCCCGCTACGAGTCAAGGCTGGATTCGACCCCACTGCACCCGATTTACACTTGGGTCATACTGTTCTTTTAAACAAATTGCGTCAACTGCAAGAGATGGGGCATCACATATTGTTCCTGATTGGTGATTTTACCGGAATGATTGGCGATCCCAGTGGCAAAAATACCACTCGCCCTCCCCTGAACCGCGAGCAGGTTTCAGAAAATGCTCAATCCTATACTACGCAGGTTTTCAAAATCCTCAAACCTGAACAAACTGAAGTAGTCTTTAACTCGTCCTGGATGGACAAACTGAATGCGGCCGATCTCATCAAACTGGCCGCAACCCATACTGTCGCACGGATGCTGGAAAGGGATGATTTTGACAAACGCTATCGCAACAACCAGGCCATCGCCATTCATGAATTCCTCTATCCTTTGATCCAGGGCTATGATTCCGTCGCACTAAAAGCTGACCTTGAACTGGGCGGAACGGATCAGAAATTCAATCTGCTCATGGGACGCGAACTGCAAAAGCATTTTGGGCAATCTCAGCAATGTATTTTGACAATGCCATTATTGGAAGGATTAGACGGCATTAATAAAATGTCTAAATCGCTGAATAATTATGTAGGCATCACTGAAAGTGCCAAAGATATCTTTGGCAAACTGATGTCCGTATCGGATCAACTGATGTGGCGCTATCTGGAGCTACTTTCTTTCGAGTCGCTGAGCACCATTCAAAAATGGCGTAAAGAAGTGGAAGAAGGCCGCAATCCACGTGATATCAAAGTGATATTCGCGCAAGAAATCGTTGCCCGCTTTCATAGCCCTCAGGCAGCCACGGAAGCGCTGGCGGATTTTGAAGCACGTTTCAAACATGGCGCGCTACCTGATGACATGCCAGAAATAACCATACAGTCACAAGATGGCGAATTCCCTCTGGTGCAATTATTGAAACAAGCAGGACTCACTGCCAGCACCAGTGAGGCGCTGCGCATGATCGATCAAGGTGCGGTTAAACTGAATGGCGAGAAAGTGGAAGACAAATCGCTCAAAATATCGCGTGGTCAATCGGTCGTAATTCAGGTAGGCAAGCGTAAATTTGCCAAAGCCACCATCCAATGATCATTTGGGAGTTTTCTCAACTGACCAGCGGGTTTGCACAATATCTCGATTTAAAGCCAGCCATTGCAAAGCAATGATCAGGCTGGCGGAATTCAGTCGGCCTGATTTTAACCAGGTGAAAGCCGTATCCAGGGCAACGACATGCACTTGGATATCTTCACCTTCTTCACTGGCGCCGTGCACACCCCCAACATGCGTGGTATCAACCCGGCCACAAAACAAAGCAACGCGTTCCGTGGTTCCTCCCGGACTAACCAGATAATCATACAGCGGGACCAAATCGGTGATGACACAACCCGCCTCTTCCATCGCCTCCCGCTTAACCACTTCCTCGACTGTTTCTTGATCTTCGATCATTCCCGCCACGATTTCCAACAACCAAGGCCCGCCCGGTGCATCAAGTGCACCTACGCGAAATTGTTCGATCAGGATTATTTCATTTCTGATGGGATCATAAGGCAGAACAGCGGCGGCATGTCCCCGTTCAAATATTTCACGAATCAGGGGAGCGCTCCAGGCACCATTAAACAATCGATGGCGCAGACAATAGCGTTCTAAACGAAAAAAGCCTTGATAGCCAATCGATTTCTCAAGAATCTCCACATCCCTATTCGGCATACCCAATACCCCGGAACTTAGAAACCGAAATACTACCGCGAATAACTATGATCTGGAGAAGATTCAAGCACTCCCAATCAATACATTAGCGATCAACAGCGATGCCAATGAGAAATTGCGAGACTGGCAAAACTATCGAATCCTGAGCGACTCGAGGGAAAATTCCTCTTCTTCCACCTCTTCCATCTCTTCGACTACATCCATTTCATCTTCATCGACTTCAAATTCATCAATGATCTCGGTAATTCGATTGATTGGAAGCTTGCTATCAACCAGCGCATCATCCTCGTCCTCGACACCAATAGAACCAACATCATATTCATCATCAAAAGAAAGTTCCTTGTTCATTACAGTCAACCTCCATGACATATTATTGAAGATAGTATTGATATCACATCAAGATATAATAAGAATCAAAGATTAAGCATAGGTTTCCCCAGCAATTTAATAGTTAGACCGATGCTCGTCAGGAATACAGGATCAGCGCGACGCATACGCGGACATAAACATCCTCACATACTGCAAATACCATAGCGTTAACAATTTACACGCATGGATAAGACGATACTTTAATGCAGTTAATAGTTATACTCATCAAATTAGAAACCGATGGAGATCAATATGGACGACGAAACAAAAGTACTATTACGCAATATCGCTCATCATCTCAAATGGGTCATCATATTGCTATTTGCCATCTTGGCACTATTGGTTGCTGAAATAGCCGGAGGCTTTTAAGTTTTGAAGTCGACTGAATTAAGTCCATTCAAAGGCAGCGCTGGTAAAAACATTTATTGATGCTATTGCCAGCCTGTTACTTCATAGCCTTTCTCCTGCAAACAGCGGTACACAAAATTCACATAAGCCTGATTCGGTTGCGCAGGTCTTGCCGAGAAAAACAACCCTCTGAGTAATCCCACGGTAGCGCCGCTGGCAGCCCCAATCAAAGAACCATGACCAGCCGAACCGGAAATCGCGCCTCCAACGGCACCGCTCGCCGCCCCTACGCCAGCTCCCATGGCGGTGCTGGTTGCAACTTGCCCCGCCTTTCCGCCGCCCCCACCTTCTCTGGCGCCTGCCGATTCAGCCAGCCGCCTACACGTTTCGATGTCACGTTCAGCCACTTCTTTTCCCACAGATTGAAAATGCGAATTGGGATACAGAATAGGCTTGGTACTGGCACAACCCGACAACCAAAGCACCATCAACCCCATACACAGCAGCATCATTTGTCTCATTGGTTACCTCTCATTTCAATTTGATTTGCAATAAAATCAAACATTAATTGGTATAGTACACGACATTATCAAATAATGAGATGAGTCATAACTCATCCCATTATTTTTAACTGCAAACCGTGTCAAATTCAATAATCGACATCGAATTCTGTTGGTTATTCCTTGCCTTTGCTGGTTAAGGAGCCCAGAAATGCTTTCACATCACTGATAAATCCCGGACCCGGCTCGAATCCTAATTGATGCTCAGCCATTTCCTCTATGGCTTTCTCCAGTGTCGCGACGGAGCCGTCATGAAAATAGGGCGCCGTTTTGGTAATGTTTCTGAGACTAGGCACTTTGAATACCTTTTTGTCGGTTTCAAGTCCGGTTATTTCAAATCTGCCCATATCTTTTGTGTCGTAAGGCTCAACCATTCCCAGTCTTTTGTACATATTTCCGCCCATGGCGACACCATTGTGGCAATTTGCGCACCCCATGTGTACAAATTTCTTCAATCCGCGTTTTTCATTCTCATTCAAAGCATTTTCATCGCCATTCAGATAATCATCGAAGCGGGAAGGTGTCAGCAATGTGCGTTCAAAAGCACCGATTGCCTTGCCTACATTTTTGTATTGAATAGGATCTTTTTCGCCTTTAAACGCGTCCGCAAAGAGATTTTTATACTCATCGATTTTTTTCAATTTATTGACCACAGCCGCTTCATTGGGCATGCCCATTTCAATGGGATTCAGAATCGGACCCAAAGCCTGCTCTTCGACATCTTTCGCACGTCCATCCCAGAATTGGGCAATATGCAGCGCTGCATTCAAGGTGGTTGGCGAGTTCCTTCCTCCCCGCTTACCTTCGTGACCGGGCGATGTTGGTTGGCTATCGACTCCAAAATTATCCAATCGATGACAAGAGTTACAGGAAATCTGGTCGTTCACCGACAGTCGTGGATCCATATAAAGCATTCTGCCCAGTTTGATCAGCGCTTCATGCTTTTTTTCATCAATGATGGAAGCAGGCAACGGTTCGAAGAATTGTTTTAAAGTGTTTTTATCCATATGGTGATGACCGCCACCATGCATTCCGCCATGATGATCACCTTTGTGCATTTCACCATGATGATGGTCATCTTTTTTTGCATCACTTTGATGGTTATGCTCATTTTGAGCATAACTATAAGAACTAAGCATTAGTGCAATAAACAAGAATATTTTCATACTATCTCCAAGAATTTAACATTACCACCCTGATCAACATGATTGAATAAGTAAAACACTGATTTCCGAGAAACCGTTAAAAGAAAAATACTAATTAAATTCCTCTACTTTAATTCTAGAATGATGACTGGCGGATTTATTGTATACCTAACCCGGCCTTCTGACACGATCTACACTTGATGCTTCATCAAGTACCAGGCAGCACTTGAACAAGCTTTCAGCCCCACCACCTCAAGCGCCCTGTGCAAGCGACGCCAGATGATGTTCTTCGATTATAGGCATGATTGTTTTCTCAATAGCTGATGAATCATGATATGCCTATCAATTGGCACCGCATACTTCACGATGAGGTTCCGGTAGAATGTTGGCAAGATTTGCAATCTCGTGATTCAAAAGATTCAAAAGCAACACATTGGGCATGCGCAGTGAAACGATCATGAATTAAGGAGAATAACCATGTGCTTCTCATTTTCAAAAATATCTCAGTCAGCCAAATGGAATTGGGATGGAGAACGTATCGTTCATGACTCCATCGTCCCTTCGTCGCGCCCACCGGCGGGGCACAGCGACGGAAACTATGATATCGATGTCAGGGAATTTCTGGTGAATGAGCGCAATGTCGTCATGCGCCGTACTTTGGAAGTGGATATTAAAAAATTCATGGCCAAACTACCTCATGCCAGTTGGGATCTTTTTCGCTCTCGAGATCCGGGATCTTTTGATTTTCGTGCGCATATCATCGCTGAATTCGTTTCCCAGAGAATACAATATCTGCAATCCGATGGACATGACCCATGGCAGTTTCCCGAAGAAACACTGACACTTAAATCGGGCGATTGCGAGGATCGCGCTTTACTGATTGCTTCCTTATTGCTGGCCAGTGGCATCAGCTCGTTTAATGTCAGAGTTGCCTTGGGAAAATTTCGTGTATCCATTCATGGAAAACACCAGGACTATGATCATGTATGGGTCATGTATAAAAGTGAATCCGGTAACTGGCAGGTGATTGAACCCGCTCACGCAAGAAAAATAAGCACACACACAACCATCAAAAAAGAAATGCCTGAACAGGCCGAATACGTGCCTTTTTATTTGTTCAATGATGTCCATTTATGGCAAGTACAACATCCATCCGTCTACAAAAAAGACATCGCCAAGGATCTAAAACGCAACTGGTCCAGCCTTCATCCCGAGTTTGCCGGATGGGTTCATAAAAGTTTGTTGAATCAGGCACTCTCGCCAGATATCTGCCCATCCTGGGTTTTGAATGCGCTCAACCGGCATTTCACCAGCATACTATGGCAAAAAAACTTAACCATTGATGATGTCGATTTACCGGGATCTTACGATCCCAGGGAGCATTTCGATAATGGTTACATCAAAGAAGGCTGGCAGATGGTAAAAAAACAGTTAGAAAAATTTGAGACACAGGGCGTCAAAAACCTGGATGCATTTCATCATGCCGCTCATGCGATTGCCGACTTTTATGCTCACACCAGCTATGGACACTTCGGCAAGGTCACAAATGGCAGCTTGGAGTTGTTTGATCCTGACAATCCTAACAATAATTTACGCGAAAATCCTGATTACGCCCCAGGCACATCCTTTGATTTCCAGAAATTCTCCAGGAACGGCGCAGTCAATCCGGGCACTGCTGAGGATGCTGTCAACAATTGGCAGGGAGAAATCATTTCAGGCCGCTATGCGCAAAAAGACGATTCTCACGATTTAGCTGAAGGGATTACTTGTATTCCCGGTTCTTTATTGAAAGACAAGCATTTTACGCGCCGAGGATTGCTGCCTCATCATAACGAGATCGCGGTTGATGACGATACACGCGATAAACAGCATATTTTGTACACCGACCAAGAAACTTATGCCAAACAATATCAGCTGCGCTATGACGCAGCGACACAGCACATCAAACAAGCTTTCAAGCAATACTGGAAACCTTGATGTATGGTTAACCTACCTTGTCATGATTTTGGAGAAAACAAAATGATAAAACTACTTTTTATCACTGTTGGATTAGCGCTGTTCACTACATTACCGGCTGATGCCGCGGAAAAAGCAGATGAAAAGCGACTTGACGAGGTTGCAGCGCGCGGCTCGCATGTCATGCCGTTTGATTTGGAAAAAACTACGCATATTTTTACCAAAACCACTCACGGAGGAGTGCAGCAAGTGATTGCCAACAACAAATCCGATAGCGAACAAATCAATCTCATACGAATTCATCTAACTGAGATTTATAGTCAATTCAGGCAAGGAGATTTTTCTAATCCAGAAAAAATTCATGGTGCAGCCATGCCGGGATTGGCTGAATTGAAGACTGCTAAAGCTGGCCAGATCAAAATTGAATATCAAGAACTTCCTGACGGAGCAGAAATCACTTATTCCGCTCAAGATAAAAAACTTAAACACGCACTCCATCAGTGGTTTGATGCCCAGCTTAGCGATCATGCACGCCATGCGCTACCGGGGCACTCACATCACCACTCCAAGCACCCTCAGTAATGCCCGGCAAAACGAAATAAAAACGCTTTTATTTATTCGAGCTCAGCATTATTCGCTTTTGAGTGGATGTCCCCAATATGAACTTCGCCCCTGGTTTCGGCTAATTTCACCTGCTTCTCCCGTTCTCGGTACCGGGCTTTGTCTTCTTCCGAACGAGCGTGATAACAGGCCGGACAACTGATGCCCTGTTGATAATATTCACTTAACTTATCTTGTTCCGAAATAGGCAGGCGGCAGGCATGACATTGATCATAACTTCCCTTTTCAAGCTGATGATTAACGGTAACGCGCTCATCAAACACAAAACATTCGCCCTGCCACAGGGATTGCTCCTGCGGAATCTCCTCCAGATATTTTAGAATACCGCCCTGCAGATGGTAGACCTCCTCAAATCCCTGCAGCTTTAAATACGCGGTGGATTTCTCGCAGCGTATTCCACCCGTACAATACATCGCTACTTTCTTATGCACCGCTGGGTCCAGGTGTTGGGCTACATACTGAGGAAATTCCCGAAACGTGGTGGTGTGAGGGTTAATCGCATTGACAAAAGCGCCCACGGCCACTTCATATTGATTGCGCGTATCGATTAACAAAACTTCCGGATCTTGAATTAAATCATTCCAGTAGCGAGGCGCCACATAGGTTCCAACCGATTGCTTGGGATCAATGCCTTCAACACCCATCGTAACGATTTCTTTCTTGAGTTTGACTTTACTGCGCTTGAATGGCATCAGATTCGTCATGGATTCCTTGACATCGATAACAGCCAGTTCAGGGATCGTCTTGATCCATGCCAGGAGTGAATCGATGCCTGCCCGGCTACCAGAAATCGTGCCATTCACACCCTCTTGCGCCAGCAATAAAGTTCCTTTGACTTGATATTCAACCATCTTCGCCTGCAACGGGCGCTGTATCTCCCGGTATTGAGGCAAATCTACAAACTTATACAGTGCACAAACAACACATTCAGACATTTTGGTTCCTTCGTGAGAAAAATAAGAACGAGGTGTTTTGGATCAAATGGATGATCTGATAAATTTACCAAAACAATACTTTATCATCAGAGATCACTGTACTGAATGCTTTCATTCAACACGACACACTTTGAAACAATAAATCACCATAACCCCAAATCGCTGTGCCACAGATAAGTGATAATAAAATAAGCATATCAAATACAAAACGAGATACTAACTTTCTAACAATTTCAGGATTTGGCTTCCATGTCTCATCTCGCTTCTCTCTAAGATATTGTTGAACACCAAAATTCCGATATTCTAGAAAAGCACCAAGAATTATCATCAAAGACCCCGAGCGAGAAAACCAGTGGCCCTCATTCATTACTGAACTATAGTAATAAAAACCTATTGGAATTATATAAATCAATACTAACAGCGCAATTTCCCATCTCGATGAATCTTCTATCTCTTTATTCATAATAAATATTATCCAAATTAACGTGCATCAACCTTCACTGCCAACCCATAACGCGGTTTGAACGTAATCTCCGCCACCGGCTCCACCGGATGCCCTGCTACCGGCATGACACGAAAGCGTTGCAACACTTGTGCGAGCACCAGTTGGATTTCAAGCATGGCCATGTTGGCACCGATGCAGGTACGCGGGCCGGCGGAAAAAGGCAAATAACAGTACGAATGACGCGAGGCTGAGCGTTGTGGGGCGAAGCGGTCAGGATCGAATTTTTCCGCATCTAACCAATAATCGGGATGGCGATGCAAACCATAAATTGGCATTACCAGATAGCTTTCAGGCGGAATGCAGTAACCACCCAATTCAAGTTTTCCGGTATTTTGCCGGGCAATCGCCCAGATGGGCGGATACAGGCGCAGGGATTCCTGCATGACCTGTTTCAGATAAGGCAATCGGGCGAGATCACTGCTGGTTGCTGGCGCGCCGCTTAGCACGCTGGTCAGTTCCGCCACCAATTGCGCTTCGATGTGCGGGTGTTGCGATAACAAATACAATGTCCAGGCAATTGCGGTACCGGTTGTCTCATGACCCGCCAACAGCAAAGTCACGATCTCATCGCGTAGCTGCGTTTCACTCATGCCCTGGCCCGTTTCCTCATCCCGTACCGCCAGCAAGCGGTCCAACATGTCATTATCGCCCCCCCCTTGTTTGCGACGTTGCTCAATCAGCCTCAGCACAATCTGGTCGAGTTGTTTTTTCTTGCGCAGAAAATGGCGATTGCTCGGCACTGGCAGCCAGGGAAATAATCGCAACATGGCACGCAAGGTCTGGGAATTCGTATTGATGACTTTGAGTATTTCAACCATATCGCCCGAACAATGATCGATATCCGAGCTGAATAAAGCGCGACTCACAATCTGAAACGCTATATGTCCCATTTCCCGATCCAACCAGACGATTTCGTCAGCAGGCTGCTGTTCCCAACGCTGTAGCATTTGTGCGGTCATGGTGTTGATAATGCTATCAAAACCATTCACCGTGCGATTGGTGAACATCGGTTGCATCAGTTTGCGCTGTTGCTGCCAGAGCGCGCCTTCGCTGGTCACCAGCCCTTGCCCCAGCGATTGCGCAATGACGCGATAATCGATGGTGTTTTTGATGAATCGTGGATAATCCTGCGTCAGGATTTGCCGTACATCATCCGGATTGTTGATGGTGTAAAGAGTAAACATTCCGCGCCAGCGCACCACATCGCCATAGGTCTGCGCCAGCTTTTCAAAATATTGTGGCGGCCCCTGCCAATACTCGCGGATGCCTGACCACAACGGTGGACCGGGTGGCAACGGTAATTCTGGGTACTGATCATTTTTTTGCATTGACCCTGTTCTCGCTTTTATTTGGATTTGCGCGATAATAGCGTTTTCCACCGGAAACCTATATCAAATATGCATCTTTCGATCATTATCCCCGCCTTTAACGAAGAACGCTTAATTATGCATTGTCTGGATTCCGTTGCAGAGTCATTGGCTGCCAATCAAAAGCCCGGTTTTACGGCTGAAATCATCGTCGTTGACAATAATTCAACCGATAAAACAGCCGAGCTGGCGACACAAGCGGGTGCAAAAGTAGTATTTGAGCCGATCAACCAGATCGGGCGCGCCCGTAATAGCGGTGCAACAGTGGCAACAGGCGAATGGCTATTGTTCGTGGACGCCGACAGTTTGCTGAATCCCGGTATGGTGGCAGATATTCTCAACATGATTGAAAGCGGTCAATATGTCGGTTGTGGCAGTGTCATGCACATGCCGAATCTGCCTTGGTGGGGCAAAGCTGCGATACAGTTATGGACCATATTTTCAGTGGTATTTCACTGGGCATCGGGAGCACTGGTGGTATGTCGGGCGGATGCTTTTCGTGAGGTGGGTGGATTTAATCAGGAATTATTTGCCGCAGATGAAATTGATCTGAGTCAGCTTCTTAAAAAGTGGGGACGCAAACACGGCTTGAAATTCACCATACTCACGCGTCATCCTCTCGTCACTTCACCGCGCAAGGTACAGCTCTATAGCGGCTGGGAAATTGTCAGTCAAATACTGCGCGTCGTATTCAGTCCGCGCCGCTCCTTGCAGGATAAGAAAAAACTGCCGATTTGGTACGATGGGCGGCGTTAATAAGATAGCAAATCCTGACTAACCATATCTCGGCACTGGTATAAAAGCTGACCAATCCCTAGAAACCCGGTAACGCTGCCTCCTCTCCCTGTCTGAGCTAGCACAAAGAATCAGAGATAGTGCTTTGGCAATCGTCAATGGCTAAAAAACTGCCTCAGTACCTTGATCATATACGCATGATCCTGCACACCGGCGCTTTCCCTGATGCTGTGCATCGCCCACATCGGGCAGCCGACATCGACGCTGCGTATGCCGAGCTTAGCCGAGGCAATCGGCCCGATCGTACTGCCACAGGGCAAGTCGCTACGGTGTGAATAGCGTTGATAGGGAATGCCCGCTTCCTCACACCAGCGGATGAATTGCGCAGTAGAAATACTTTCCGAGCTATAGCGACGGCTCGCATTGGATTTAATCACCGGTCCCTTATTGACAAAAACCTTGTGATCCGCGTCATAAGCAGAAGGAAAATTGGGTTGATAGGCATGCGCCATGTCCGCGCTGATCAGAAAGCTTCGCGCCAGTGCACGCGCAAAATCTTCCCGCTCCGATGACATTGCCATGCTGATGCGCTGCAATATATCAGTTAAAAAGCTGCCGGCAGCGCCCACATGGCTTTCGCTACCGACCTCTTCATGATCGAAAAATGCGCATAACAACGTGCTTTCAGTATTATTCAGCACGGTATCGTCCAGCAGAGCCTGCAATCCTGCATGGCAGGAAGCCAAATTATCGATCTGACTGTTTGCATAAAACTCATCATTCGCCCCCCAGAATGTCCCTTTTTGCGTGTCGTACACTGCCAGATCCCAGGACAATAACCGTTCTGCGTCGATACCTGCCGCCTGTTCCAATAACGCAAGAAAATAAGGTTGCGGCAGTTGCTCATCGGTCAATTGTGCAAACAACAGCGGCAATTCGTTCTGTTTGTGCAGCTTCAGACCCTCATCATTAACGCCCCGATTCATATGAATCGCAAGATTTGGCAAGCGCACCAATGGCTGATCGAAGCGCACCCGTTTGTGCGCAAGGTTGTCTTGTTCATCGATATAGCAGACCCGTCCCGCCAAACTCAAATCGCGGTCCGTAAAGGTTGCGAGTATCGGTCCACCGTAAATTTCGACACCGAGTCGAGCGATGCCACCGGCATTGACGGTCGCCGCATTCGGTCTGATGCGAAAACCCGGCGAATCCGTATGGGCGCCGACAATCTTAAAGCCTGATTCAACGAGTGCTTTGTGTCCCAGCACAAAAAATACCATCGAAGAATCATCGCGCACCACGTAATACCGTCCGCCTGGTTGCAATGACCATTTGCTCGTCTCGTCCAGTCTGACAAACTGAAATGCTTTGAGCGCTGTTTCAATCGCTGCAATCGCATGCCAAGGACTTGGACTCGCATCAATGAAGGTTAATAAATGCTGTACGCTCTGTTTTTCAGTCATCATTTTCTTTAATCATCTGTATTTATATTAACGAGTAAGGGTATTCTCTGTACGTAAAAACATAGGCACCGAAAAAGCCACTGTGGTTAAACAATAAAATCCTCAAGACCAATTCTTCAAGACGCTCATTTCGGTCAATTATCCATCCTGCTCTGCTTTACGTCTTAGCCAGAACTTTTCAAGCTCGATGACCAGAAATAACAACAGACTGACTGCGATAATGCGCCCCCAAGTCGATGCATCCAGTTCAGTGGTACCAAATAGTTGCTGCATCAAAGGCAAATACGTAAACGCCAGCTGCAATATCAACAATACACCGACTGAGATGAGGATCAAGCGATTGCCAAACAACCCCGCACGCGACATGACGGAAGCCGACAGATAGCGGCAATTAAACAAATAAACAATTTGTCCCATCACCAGCATATTCACCACCACCGTGCGACTCAATTCGATGCTGGCACCTTGCATGGTTTCCCAGAAATATAACGCAAAACTACCACCCATCATCAATAATGCGACAAAAACAATGCGCCACACCAGAAAACCCGACAGGATCGAAGTATTAGGATCATGCGGCGGTCGCAGCATGGCGCCACTTTCGGGTCGTTCAAATGACAGTGAAATCGCCAGTGTCACCGTTGTCACCATATTGACCCACAAAATCTGCACCGGAGTAATCGGTAACGCCATCCCCAGAATGATCGCCAACATCAGAATACCAGCTCCGCCACTACTGGTTGGAATGATGAAAACAACTGTTTTGCGGATATTGTCGTACACCGTGCGCCCTTCTTCCACAGCATGCGTAATTGAAGCAAAATTATCATCGGTCAGTACCATTTCTGCCGCTTCTTTCGCTACTTCAGTACCTTTCTGTCCCATAGCAACGCCGATATCAGCACGTTTCAAGGCCGGCGCATCGTTCACCCCGTCACCGGTCATGGCCACAATTTCGCCATTTGCCTGCAAGGCCGTCACCAGTCGCAGCTTATGCTCAGGGCTTGCGCGTGCAAATATATCCACTTCCGCGACCACTTGACGCAGCTGTGCGTCATCCAGGTTATCCAACTCAAGACCCGTGATGGCACGCTGACCGTCTCCAATGCCTAATTGCGCACCAATGGCGCATGCGGTGCTGCGATGATCTCCGGTAATCATTTTGACGCGAATGCCCGCCGCATGGCATTTATCAATCGCGGCAATGACTTCCTCGCGCGGCGGATCGGTAATTCCCACCAACCCCAACAAGGTGAAATCTGTGTCAACATCTGAGAACTTCAATGTTTTTTGATCTGCTTGGAGCGCACGACTGGCGATAGCCAGTATGCGCTGCCCGGTTGCGCTGACTGCGTGTATTTTGGCATGCCAGAGATCCAAATTGATCCTATGATCTTCACCCAAACTGCGCTGCAGGCTGCACATCGCCAGCACTGCTTCCGGTGCACCCTTGACATACATCAGGCCATGCCCGGCGCAGTCATGGTGCAACGTCGCCATAAAACGGTGCTCCGATTCAAAAGGAATCACATCCATACGCGGCAGCGCCTCATACTCATGCACCGGATCCAGGGCAGCTTTCATCGCCAGAGTGATCAACGCGCCTTCGGTTGGATCGCCATGAATCATCCAAGTACCCGCATGTTGATGCACCGATGCATCGTTACACAACAGACCGGCTCGAAACAGATCCAATAAATCGGCATGGTCGGTTAATTGAATTTCCTTGCCATCCAGACTAAAATTTCCGTGAGGCGCATAACCCACGCCGCCCACTTGCAGCTGAGCATCCACCGTCATTACGGTTTGCACTGTCATTTCATTGCGCGTCAGCGTGCCGGTCTTGTCGGTACAAATGACCGTCACTGCGCCCAGTGCTTCGACCGCAGGCAAGCGACGAACAATTGCATTCCGCCGCGCCATGCTCTGCACGCCCAAGGCCAGCGTGATCGTCATGATGGCCGGCAATCCTTCCGGAATCGCTGCAATGGCCATACTAATCGCAGCCATAAACATTTCACCGATGGGGTAATCATGCCATAACAAGCCATATACAAAGATACCGACAGCCAACAGCAAGATGGCCAACGTCAACCAGCGCGCAAAGATCGCCATTTGTCGCAGCAAAGGTGAGGCCAGCTTGTCGACCTGCGCTATCATCTGACTAATGCGTCCGATTTCGGTCTGCTGGCTGGTGGCCACCACAACCCCCGATCCTTGACCATACACCACCAGAGTACCCGAATACGCCATACAAAACCGGTCGCCCAGGGCCGTCACCGCATCGACTGCTCGCACGGATTTTTCGACGGCTTCGGACTCACCGGTGAGCGCAGCTTCTTCGATACGCAAATTTTTGCAACTCAGCAACCGCATATCTGCCGGCACTTTATCGCCGGATTGCAGCAACACGATATCACCCGGCACCAGCTCTTCAGCCGGAATTTGTATCCGTTGGCCAGCACGCAGGACACTGGCGTTCAACGACAGCATTTGCCGAATAGCGCTCAGTGCTTTTTCCGCTTTGCCTTCCTGCACAAAACCAATAATCGCATTGATTACCACCACACCCAAAATCACTGCGCTATCAACCCAGTGCCCCAGGAAAGCCGTCATACATGACGCAACCAGCAAGATATAAATCAGTACATTATGAAATTGCAACAGAAACCGAAAGAAAACGCTTTGGGATTTCGGTGGCTTTAAGCGATTGGCACCATAGTATTCAAGGCGGCGCCCGACTTCTGTGGAAGACAATCCATCAGGATCTGATCCAAGCGCCGCCAACACCTGCTCAGGAGGATAACTATGCCATGGCGATGTTTGTTCGCTTGTCCCAACTTGTTCTCGTTGCATCAATATTTCCTTTCGATGGAATTGCTGATTGCAGTGCGTTTCTCGTATAGACTGGATTCGATAGGAATAATTTGTATTTAATTATTCACTACAGCTACAATGGATATCATTCATTTTTTCCCAAATACAGCAATGAGGTTTATATGAAATACTTTATCACTTTGATGACATTATCAATCACTTTGTTTGCAAGTGCATTGCAGGCTGCTGACCGTGTCCCGTTTGCCCATCAAATTATTCCCGTTCAGAACTATAGTCGTGCTACGGAACAAATCGCAATATCCGGTCTGATCAGCGATGGCGGCGTACAGGCCCTCGCAGCGCATGGCTTTAAAACAGTCATTGACTTACGCACCTCAACAGAGGGAACTGCAGATGAAAAAGCACTGGTAGATCTTGCTGGCATGAATTACATCAACGTGCCAATGACCGTCGCTGGCATTAGTGAAGAGCAACTGGCTGCTTTCACCAAAGCCATTGAAAATGCGGAAACTCCCGTACTTATTCATTGCGGTTCAGGCAACCGGGCCGGTGCCATGTGGGCAAGCTATCAAATTAGAAAAGGAGTCGATCCGGAAGTAGCCCTGGCAGCAGGTCGCAAAGCAGGCATGCGCCCACCGATGGAAGAGAAAGTACGCGCTTCTTTCTTAAATTAAACTTTTCACGTTGGGCCGCCAGCAACTTTCTTTTGCAATTAATCGGTCATTAAGCATAATCGAATCACCATTCCCACCGATACAGCCATAGCCACTACAGCAAATCCTTGCTGTAGTCTTGGCCCGGCCAGATGACTGGCAACCGTGCGCCCGATCAGCATGCCGATCAGGGCGCCAGTAACAAAAGGCAATGTAATGGACCAGTTCATTCCATCGATAAGAATTGCATAAGTTACTCCGGTGGCAGAGATCAGTGCAATCACCGCTAATGAAGTAGCCAGAATAGATTCCATGGGCAGATTGGTGGCTTTTTTCAGCGCTGGCACAATGACAAATCCGCCCCCCACGCCCAGCAATCCAGATAGGAAACCAACCAAAATACCGGAAAATGCGAGTGCACGAGCGCAGGGCCAAGTCCAAATCAAGCGGCCCTGTTTATACTCAAGCCGGCAGGGAATGGCAGAAGCTTCGGATTGACAATCTGACACTGATATTGCTTTTTCATCTTGCTGTTTTTTACTCTGATACCACATGTCCAAAGCGATATAGAACAATATCAATGCAAATAATATCGTTACAGGCGCATTCGGCAACTTGTGCGCCAGCCATATCCCAACAGGCGCAGTCATGATGCCGGTCATGGCAAGAAATCCCGCTGCCCGATAACGGACTTTTCCTTGCTTATGTGCATACATAGCCCCTGCAGCTGACGACAAACATATGGCTAATAAAGCTATGGGAGCAGCTTCAGCAATGACCAGATGCAATCCAAACATCAATAAGGGAATGGCGATCACTGTACCGCCAGCACCCGTTAATGCCAGAACCAGGCCTGTTATAAAGCCGAGCAGGATACTGATTAACAGGATTTCCACGAACTCAACTTGATTTCATTGGATTGCGCCGCCTGCATCATTCAGGAGACGATCATTAATAAATTCATAATCACTTGCCTCAATGAATATTGATCACTCATCCTCGAAATTGAGTTTTGCCGTATCAATAGACATGAATGTTAGCTTTTTCTCATTAGAAGACACGTTCTGCACAATAAATTTTAAATAAAGTTTCCATAATCTTAATGGCTTGCGGGCTCGCCAAACTGTAGTAGATATATTTACCTCTTCGTTCTGTTGCCACCAGATTTTCCTCGCGCAATACGGTTAACTGTTGGGAAAGCGTAGGTTGGTGAATACCCACCAATTCTTCCAATTCCCCCACATTGCGGGTACCTTGACTAAGTTCACATAAAATAAGCAATCTATCCTCATTTGCCAGTATTTTCAGCAAAGCACAAGCATCAGAGGCGGATGACCGCAATACTGCAATATCGTGTAGTACTGATTCAGTTTTCATCATTTATGATTATTTGACATTAGATAATGTTAAATTGGCAACGACTCAAATTCTAATTTATTTTCATCCATTTGTATGCAATCTATCTGCAATTTCAAAACTTAATAAGGGCTTGCGCACCATCTGTTGGAATCAACACTAAAACCGGCTGATCTTAACTGCGCCTTATTCGATATAATTGACTCACGATACTTGATCAACTTGATTAAATGACAACAAACAAGTAACTGCAGCTCTAATTAACGGGTGTTTTAACTAACTGATTACGAAACGTGGATATAAATTATAAAAATTTATATATCAATTGCTTACAATGCTTGCCAAGTATAAAATCAATGTCACACAATCTCAAGCGATGGCATTTCTGCTATAGTTAGGCGCAAATGTGGCGAAAGCTGCCAAGTTTTTTGATAACCATCTATTGTTATTCTTCGTTCATGTTCATATTCTATAGAACATTGAGTTCCATTGAAGGCGCACATATCGATGGTCCTTTCATTTTTCTCCCTTCTAACTAGAAGTAGAATAAACATTTTTGCATGTACCCCTTATGTCCAGCACAAGCAATAAACTCAAAAGCACCGTCAAGAATGAATCTCTCGGTGTATTAAGCCTCGCTGCACTGGGTGTTGTGTATGGGGACATCGGCACAAGTCCTTTGTATGTCATGAAAACCGTTTTTGATCCTGCTCATGGGCTTGTTATCAGCGATAACAATATCATTGGTATTATTTCGCTCATTTTCTGGGCGATCATGATGGTAGTAACGGTTAAGTACATCACATTGATTCTGCGAGCAGACAATCATGGAGAAGGTGGCATCATGGCATTGCTGTCGCTTGCCAGCTCATCAATCCTTAATCGTCATCACTTACATCGTATTCTTTTTATGATCGGCGCATTTGGTGCAGCGCTATTCTATGGGGATGGCGTAATTACTCCTGCCATATCCGTGTTGAGTGCGGTGGAAGGGTTAGAGGTAGCAACCCCGCTGCTCCAGCCCTATGTACTTCCGATCACGCTCATTGTCTTGATTTCACTTTTCCTGATCCAGCAACGTGGTACGGGTGGAATTGGTGCAATGTTCGGACCGATAACGCTGATATGGTTCATTACACTGGGGTTTTTCGGTCTGATGAACATTGCTGCGGCGCCAGAGATTTTGCAAGCTCTTAATCCGTTGTTTGCTGTTAGTTTTTGTCTGGACAATGGATTACTTGCGTTTATTGCGTTTGGCGCCGTAGTACTGGCAGTGACAGGCGGCGAGGCACTTTATGCCGACATGGGGCACTTTGGGATAAAACCAATTCGCCTGGCTTGGTATGGTTGCGTTCTTCCTGCGCTCATATTGAACTATCTAGGACAAGGTGCGCTGCTACTTACCGATCCATCGGCCATTTCCAATCCTTTCTTTTTGTTGTTCCCATCGTGGGCGCTTTATCCAGCAGTAGCGCTGGCTACGGCAGCCACTGTCATCGCATCGCAAGCGGTGATCTCTGGGGTTTTCTCAGTAACCAGACAAGCCATTCAACTAGGATTCTTGCCGCGCATGCAGATCAGGCACACCTCAGACCAAAAGATTGGCCAAATATATATTCCATTCGTCAATTGGATTCTGCTGGCAGCAGTGATCATGGCTGTAGTGGGATTCGGTTCATCATCTAGTCTTGCATCAGCATATGGCGTAGCAGTGACAGCTACAATGGTGATTGAAACTATACTGACTTTTTTCGTACTTCGTTTCGCCTGGAAGTACCCTCTGATTGTGGGCATACTAACAACCGGCTTTTTCTTGATCATTGATGCCACATTCTTTGCTGCAACGATATTAAAAGTCTTCCAAGGTGGGTGGTTTCCCTTAGTCATTGGCGCGATCATCTTTTTTGTAATGATTACTTGGAATCGCGGACGTGAAATTTTACTGGAGCGTTTGCGTTCAGATGATATTCCTCTTGAACCATTCTTGGAGTCACTGCTAGCACACCCACCGGCACGTGTTTCTGGAACAGCTATTTTTCTAACATCTAATGTGAATGGTGTACCGCATGCGTTATTGCATAATCTCGCGCATAACCAAGTCTTGCATGCATGTATAGTGTTCTTGACTGTAGATTACCTGGAAACTCCCAGAGTTCTGAAAGAGGAGCGAGTATCTATAAAACCGCTAATAGGAAATTGTTATCAAATTACTGTTAAATATGGCTTTAAGGACGAACCAGACTTACCGGTTGCGTTGGAAATGTGTAAGCAACATGGGCTTGAGTTCGAGCCACTAAAAACATCTTATTTTCTGAGTCGTGAAATTGTTGTGCCAAGTCCTAGTGGTGGCATGACGCAGTGGCAGGAGCGGATATTTGCTACGATGGCTAGAAATGCCAGCAATGCGGCCGAGTACTTTAAATTACCGGCTAATCGTGTCCTTGAATTGGGTACAAGGATTGAAATCTAATCCGACAAAATGCATTGAATTTATTGCTAGCTCCACCATCACCAGCAAGTCTCATCTAGCAATTCCAAAATTCTTCGTTCCTAGGTGCTATACCACAACTGATATTTTTCCTTGATGCGCTCAGCACTTGCCATACTCACACCTTAGAAGAGGTCAGAATCAGCTTAACTCGCTGGTTTAATTGGTACAATAAAGAACGCTTTCACCTTTCACCAGAGACTCAACTATCAAATACCCGATGAAGTGTATTATCAAAAAAATCACATCAACAAACCGCCTGAGCTTGATACCATCACATGACAGAGCTTAATTTTCTCTCAGGTTGTTCAGGCCAGAGGGCCACTTCAAGCTTCAACTCCGTCATCACAATCTGGCATAGCCAGTCTGTGTACTACCGCGCACAAGAGCAAAGCTGTTGTGCCTGTTCTCAATAAAGTAAAGAGATAAACAGCAGATCGTGTGCACATTGTATCTAATCAACATTGATTTCCATAATTGCACGCTCATAGGTAACTT
Organism: uncultured Nitrosomonas sp.; assembly: GCA_902826115.1. GTDB lineage: Bacteria > Pseudomonadota > Gammaproteobacteria > Burkholderiales > Nitrosomonadaceae > Nitrosomonas. The sequence goes on along the minus strand of CADEDO010000008.1, from coordinate 41,101 downwards.
AGGTTAATCAATCAATAAAATGACACTCCATATCAAAGCATTCTTTGACTCAGCAACCTGGACAATCAGTTATGTAGTTTTCGATGAACCCAATGGAAGTTGCGCCATTATTGATCCGGTCTTGGACTACGACCCCAAATCTAGCCGCACAAGTACTCACTCAGCCGATCGCATCATTGAATTTATTCGCCAACAGCAATTATCTGTTGTCTGGATACTGGAAACGCATGTGCATGCAGATCATCTGTCATCTGCTGATTATCTTAAAAATCAATTGGGTGGAAAAACGGCTGTGGGCAATGAAGTTCTCATTGTTCAAGCAACCTTTAAGAAGATCTTTAATTTAGGTCAGGAATTTATTCCAGATGGCCATCAATTTGACCACTTATTTGCTGACAATGAGCTATTTTATGTTGGCAAATTAACCGCCAAAGCTATTTCGGTATCAGGTCACACACCTGCCGATAGGGCTTATCAATTTGATGATGCCATTTTTGTGGGGGACACGCTTTTCATGCCAGATATTGGCACTGCCCGCGCTGACTTTCCCGGTGGAGATGCACATCAGTTATTTAGATCTATTCAGAAATTACTGGCTTTTCCACCAGAAACACGGCTATTGATGTGCCATGATTATCCGCCCCCTACCCGCCCGGCACAGTGGGAAAGCAGTGTTGCACAGCAGCGTGTCCATAATATTCACGTCCATGAAGGTATCAGTGAAAATGTATTTGTGACGATGCGTAATCGACGAGATGCGACCCTAGAAATGCCAGCTTTGCTGCTGCCATCTATTCAGGTCAATATCAGGGCGGGAAAATTTCCGCCGAGCGAAGAAAATGGCGTTGCCTATTTTAAAATACCGATTAATTCAATCTGATTCATCGATAGAATCATCAAATTAATCGAGAATGCCCGGCCTGAGTCAGCCAAACTTATGCCTGTACCGCAATGAAGTTTCCGTGACGCTGATCGAATTTGACAGTTAAAAAACGGACGCCAGCAGAAATCCCACTCCCTTCCGGACGTTTATGCGTCACTTGTGCAACTGCTTGAAGGTTAGGCGCATCAATTTTGATGATGTCATGTAAATCAATTTTCTGATTGGTCATGAATCGTATTCCTGCGGGCGATAAATCCTGAAATATGCCTTGGTAAGACTTGCCCGGCCAAAAAGAATAAAACACGAATTCCCCTTTTATATCGATCCTCATCAGCGTACGGTGTGTTGATGCAATATCCGCACGCTCAAGGATAGGTAACGGACTCACGCATTCCAGGCAATTCCCATTTTGATACACGCCCGTCTGCGGCACATACGGTGTTTTACAGAATGAGCAATAATCAGTCACCACTGCCCGGTAACATTCCACAACCGCCTGGGAAGAATTTATAACATCTATTGCACAACCCGTTGGATCAATGCTTTCTTGAGCAGATTCCTCACTAGCGTTAGAAAATTTGCTAGCGAAAAATACATCGTACTGCTGGCGCGCCGCTGGATCCGAAAGTACTCGATAGGCTTCATCAAGCAAGGCGATATCTTGTGAGACATCTTTTTTTAAAGCACGGTAACTTGCAGCAATCATTGCAATTGGAGAATCCGGTTGAACCTGAAGTATGCGGTAGTAGTTACGCTGATTCAGTTTCCTATCAGCTCGATCATTAGTGGTCTTCTCTGCATCGGGATTCGAATACATACCCAATGCCCCCTGACTGAGGATTCTTATATGGTAGCGCTTTAACAATTCCTGGTCATAAGCAGCACGTTTAATTGGATCCTTGAGTGTGCTATAGGCAATGTTAAGCAAGCTTGCACTCCATTCCGGGCCGCCCAAATCAGGATGCAGCTTAAGTTTCTGCATCAATACTCGGTAGTTTTCTTTAATCACTGCCATCGAAGCATCGGGTTGCACATGGAGAATCCGATAAAAATTACGCCGCTCAATCATAATTTCAGAATTCAATCCTTATTGTGAATGCAATCATTAATCATCATCCTATGATACTAAAAAGCCAAACACGGTCACTGACTTTACAAAACTAGCGTTGTTTATCGGGCAAGAATCCTTAATTCTTAAGAATTGTAACTGCCACATCTATTTATCAATGACTTACACAAATAATTAATGGGTACATAACAATTCCGTTCTTAATAAAGTTTAGTCTGATTCTGCAGATTTAAGAAATATTCATCACCTTAAATTCAACAATAAATGCATAGCTGAATAATTCTTTGTTAGTAGCTTGTATTTAACAAAATAAATTAATATAATGAGAATCATTCTCATCTAAATATTTCCTGAATTATGGATACCCTAAGTTTTTCAAAAACAGAAATAATAAATTTGCATCAATCTGAAAAAGTAAATTTTATAACACAGCTTGATGGTGACATTTTGTTCAAGAATACTGATGTAATATTGATATTACATAAAGGTGAACAATATTCACTACGGCGCACACGCAATGGCAAGTTAATTCTGAACAAATAGTGGATTAAAGACGGATATCATGTATATTTGCAGATGCAAGTTATCGTTGGTGCTACTGCTCTTGATACGCTAATGAATTTCATAATTGATCGCGCGTAGAAGCGCACCAAAATGATATCTTTTGATATTAACTCAATTACATACAAGTGATGTCTGTCTTAGGAGATGAAAATGAAAGGTAATGTAGATATTATTCGCTGGCTAAATCAGCAACTACAACATGAATTGACCGCTATTAATCAGTATTTTCTCCATGCGCGTATGTACAAAAACTGGGGATTCAGTAGCCTTGGAAAACATGAGTTTGAAGAGTCATGTGAGGAAATGAAACATGCCGATGTGCTCATTGAGCGAATCCTTTTATTGGAAGGTTTACCTAATTTACAAGATCTTGGCAAACTAATGATCGGCGAAACAGCTGAAGAATGTGTAGCTTGTGATCTAAAACTTGAATTAATCTCACGAGAAACCCTAGTGTCTGCAATTGCAGCCTGCGAAGTAGCGCAAGACTATGTCTCAAGAGAGATTTTTGAACGTATTCTGGAAGATACCGAAGAACATATCGACTGGCTGGAAACTCAGCTTAATGTCATGGAAAAAATTGGTATCCATAACTGGTTGCAAAGCCAGATGTAGATTTTCCATTGCCGCTGGAGTTATCCTCCTTCTTCAGCGGCACATTCAGCCAGCCAGCCTAGGCTTCTTAAGGTCAGCCAGCCATTCTTTTACTTGCTAATGACTTTTAGGAGCTCCGATTATGAAATTTCTCAGAAAACTGGCCTCAGTCAGTGTTGATTCGTCGAGTACCATTTCGCATCATTGTTATCCTAACCTTCCTTACGTAGAAGCCTTTTTATCGTATTGTCTAAGCTGTTTAAACAGATTACCCTGTCAACTAAGAATAGTTCGAATATTCAGTATAAGAATTCATTTAATTCGATCGAGATTCAATCAGCTGAGACAGAGAATGGCGCCTCCGCATTCAGCCCCATTTATAAATTCTCGTGTTATAGACTGGGCACCTTTAATTAAAGCCACTCCCTCTTTAAATAAATACAACGTTAGCAATCAGAAGTCGTGTGATCTTAATCACAATCGCTTAACAGGCAAAACCGTCTTGTGTGTGGGAGGTCGTATGAAACTGTACCCGGAATACAATCGAATGATAAACAATGCCGGCGGCAGCCTCATGACATTTCATGGTAATCACGATGACCATTTGGGAAATTTATCTCAGCTTCTGCAAGAAACTAACTTGATTATTTGTCCAATTGATTGTGTAAATCATGAAGCTTTCTTAATGGTAAAGCATTACTGCGAAAATTCTGGTAAGCCTTGCATATTGATAGATCGTTCAGAAGTCAGTACTTTTCAATCTGGAATCATGACGCTAAGTTTGATGATCAACTAAAAGCCTGCTCCATAGAATAATGCGCTCTCAATTACCTTCTAGACAACTTATCTTCTCAACAAAGATGATGATTCCTAAAGGTAATTGATAGAATTTATATCTACACATCTATAAACACACTTCAACAGTATCCCATCGCAAAAATTCTGACCGCTATAACTATAGCAATGACTATTGCTAAGTGCTTTGAACTTCCATCTTAATGAGATTCAACCACAGTAACACCAATATATTGAGTTATATAGTCATTAAACACTATATATGGCCTAAAGTTTGATCTCTTTGGGTCGATAAAATCAAAACAATAGCATCACGAAAGAATCTAATAATTTAATTCGTTAACAAAACAAATTTACCTGGAATAAAGCGATGAAAATTCTTGTTAATTTCAAATCAGGATTGAAACAAACATTTATTGTTCCCAAGTGTATGCTGGCCGTTGAATTCAGGAATATGGCCAAAGAAATTGGCGGTGACATTGAGAGCATTGAGTTCTCACTACCTAACCGTCGTCAATCAGGCCTGTCTAGATCAGAATCTCAGGAAGGTGTGATTCGATTACCTGATAAACGTTAAAAGGGTATATCATCATCCATATCGTCAAATCCCACCCCGCTCTTGGCTGAAGAAGTCCGACTAGGAACAGAGTTGTCTTCTTCATGATCGGGTGACTCAAAGCTACCGCTTCCTGACCGATTACCCAGCATTTTCATATCACTCGCAATAATATCCGTCGTATAGCGTTCTACACCGTTTTTATCGGTCCATTTTCTGGTTTCTAACCTACCTTCAACATAAACGGAGCGGCCTTTTTTTAAATATTCTCCTGCAATCTCCGCTAACTTGCGATAAAAAGTAACTCGATGCCATTCCGTTTTTTCCTGTTTTTCACCGTTCTTGTCTTTCCAGGTATCTGTCGTTGCTAAGGTAATATTAGTGACTGCATCTCCATTTGACATGTAGCGAGTCTCGGGATCTTTTCCCAGATTACCAATGAGTATTACTTTATTGACTGATGCCATTTATATTTCCTTCCTCAAGCAATTTAATGACTTTTTCTTCATCGAAACCTTGCATGTCGACCTTTAAATAAGCCACTCCTTCATTCGCCAGAACCAAGGCTTCATTCACACCGGGGAGTGCTGCAAGTTGATGCGATAATTCCCTTGATTGATTGATATCCATCTCTTGCACGTGATACATTTTAGAGCGCACAGCCGCAGGCGCTTTCATTGTTATAGCAATAATCAGCCATACGATCAATAACAATCCACAAAAAGTATATAGTGCATCGCTGCCATAGTTGCCAAACAAATAACCGCCTGCTGCCGCGCCTACAAACGTACCTAGAAATTGAGTGCTGCTGTAAATCCCAATCGCAGTTCCTTTTGCGCCTACCGGAGCAATTTTCGAGATTAACGATGGCAGGCTTGCTTCCAGCAAATTGAATGCCGTGAAAAAAACCAACAACGCAATGGCTGTACCCCATACTGAGTCAGCAGTCATTGCCAGTGATATTTGCCCAGCTAGCAATAAAGCAATGGCGGCAATAAAAACGGGTTTTAGCTTCGCCTTTTTTTCGGCATAAATAATCGCCGGTATGATCAATACCACTGACAAAATCAGAACCGGCAAATAAATTTGCCAGTGATCAGCTGCGATAATTCCAGCTTGATGCAGTGTCAATGGCACAACCAACCATAGCGCCATCAACGCAGCATGCAAGGCAAAAATACCGTAATTCAAGCGCAGCAATTGTGTATTCCGCAATACGCCGCCGAAACTTGCCGCCGATGCTTCTGTATCCGAATGAAAGCGGCTGATTTGTGGATCAGGAATAATTTTCTTGACCACGACCATAGCCAAAATCGCCAACACTCCTGTCATGGCAAAAATCCCTGGCACACCAATCCATTGATTTAGCACCGGAGCTACGATCAGAGAAACGGCAAAAACAGTACCAATAGTCATCCCAATGGTAGCCATTGCCTTGGTTCGATGTTCTTCGCGGGTCAAGTCAGCAGCCAAAGCCATCACAGCGGCTGAAATTGCACCAGCGCCTTGGATGATGCGCCCCAATATTACCCAGTAAATATCCACTGCGCAGGCAGCAAGCACACTACCGATTGCAAATAAAATCAATCCCAGATAAATAACAGGTTTACGTCCAATACGATCAGATAACCAGCCGAAAGGGATTTGTAAAATAGCCTGGGTCAAGCCATATGCTCCCAGCGCGATACCTACGAGGGTATAGTTGTCGCCACCTGGCAGATCTTTAGCATAAAAAGCAAATACCGGCAGAATAATAAACAAGCCAAACATTCGCAAACCATAAACACCGGCTAAACCGATGGTTGCGCGCAGTTCCGCTGGTGACATTTTTTCAGATGAAGTTGGAGCAGACATGAATCAGGTTGTGATATTCCCAAAAAGTTGGGTATATTAGCAGGTTGACTCATACATAGATAGCTAATGGAATCCATAAAAATACGCGGTGCGCGCACCCACAATCTGAAAAACATCAGTCTCGATCTGCCACGTAACAAACTAGTCGTCATTACGGGATTATCTGGATCCGGCAAATCCTCGCTCGCCTTCGATACGCTGTATGCAGAAGGTCAGCGCCGCTATGTAGAATCACTCTCCGCATACGCCAGACAGTTTCTTCAGCTCATGGAAAAACCTGATGTCGATTTGATCGAAGGGCTATCCCCCGCTATTGCCATCGAACAAAAAGCAACTTCCCACAACCCCCGCTCGACGGTTGGCACCGTCACAGAAATTCACGATTACTTGCGCTTGCTGTTTGCCCGTGTTGGCGATCCCCATTGTCCTGAGCACAACATTATTCTGACGGCCCAGAGCGTCTCCCAAATGGTCGATCATGTGTTGCAACTCCCGCTGGACACGCGCCTGATGATCCTGTCACCCTTGATTGTCGAACGCAAAGGCGAACAGGCCGAATTATTCGATGAGCTGCGAGCACAAGGGTTTGTCCGCCTGCGAATTGACGGTGAAGTATATGAAATCGATGCGCTACCCAAGTTACAAAAAACCCAGAAACATACCATCGAGGTGGTGATTGACCGCTTAAAAGTTTCTCCTGATGCCAAACAACGCCTCGCTGAATCATTTGAAGTGGCACTTCGCCATTCGGAAGGACGCGCACTGGCAGTTGAAATGGATACTGGTCACGAGCATCTCTTTTCCGCAAAATTCAGTTGCCCCGTTTGCAGTTATTCCTTATCTGAGCTGGAACCCAGGTTATTTTCATTTAACAATCCACTCGGAGCCTGTAATAAATGCGATGGCTTGGGACAAATCACCTTTTTTGATCCCGCCCGCGTCGTGGCATTCCCGCATCTATCGCTAGCCTCCGGTGCAGTCAAAAATTGGGATCGACGCAATCAATTTTACTTCCAATTGCTCACCAGCCTGGCTGAGCATTATCACTTTGATCTGGAAACGCCTTTCGAGAAACTGGATGACTCGATTCAGCAGATTGTTTTGCATGGCTCTGGCAAAGAAAAAATATGCTTCTCGTATTTGTCGGAAGGAGGCCGCAAGCACCAGGAAACACACCCTTTTGAAGGCATCATTCCCAATCTGACACGTCGTTACAAGGAAACAGAATCTCAAACCGTGCGCGAAGAACTGGCAAAATACCTCAACGCACAAACTTGCCCGGAATGCCAAGGCACGCGCTTATGCCAATCCGCTCGTCATGTGCATGTCGCGGGCAAAGCCATTTATGAAATCAGCGCTTTCCCGCTAAAAAAAGCCAAGCTATTTTTTGACGAGATTGAATTATCGGGCCATAAACAATCCATCGCCGAGCGAATCGTCAAGGAAATTTCCAGCCGCCTGCAATTTCTGAACAATGTGGGATTGGATTACCTGTCACTGGATCGCTCCGCTGATACTTTATCAGGCGGGGAATCGCAGCGCATACGCCTTGCCAGTCAAATCGGCTCCGGTTTGACCGGCGTCATGTATGTTCTGGATGAGCCGTCAATTGGTTTGCATCAACGTGATAATGGACGCTTGCTGGACACCCTTAAGAATCTGCGCGATATCGGCAATAGCGTCATCGTAGTCGAACATGATCAAGATGCCATCCAGATTGCAGATTATGTCGTCGACATGGGCCCGGGAGCCGGAGAACATGGCGGTCTGGTAGTAGCGCAGGGAACTCCCGAAGAAATTCAGCAGGACAGCGCTTCGTTAACAGGCCAATACTTATCCGGCACATTATCCATTCCCATTCCAGACACACGCCACCCAATCGATGCTGACCGAATGCTTCGAATCGAAGGCGCCTCGGGTAATAATCTAAAAAATATTACGCTCAATTTGCCAGTCGGACTATTTGTGTGCGTGACCGGCGTCTCCGGATCTGGCAAATCGACACTCATCAATGAAACACTCCATCGCGTGGTCGCACGCCATCTTTATGGCAGTATCACCGAACCCGCACCCTATCAGCATATTGACGGTTTGGCTTTCTTCGATAAAGTGATCAATATGGATCAAAGCCCGATCGGACGCACTCCCCGCTCCAATCCTGCCACTTACACCGGACTATTTACCCCCATCCGAGACTTATTTGCAGGCGTTCCACAAGCGCGCGAACGCGGTTATGCACCGGGCCGGTTCTCATTCAACGTCAAAGGCGGACGCTGCGAAGCTTGTCAAGGTGATGGCGTCATTAAAGTCGAGATGCACTTTCTGCCCGATATTTATGTCACCTGCGATGTATGCCATGGCAGACGTTATAACCGGGAAACCCTGGAAATTCAGTATAAGGGCAAAAATATCAACGAAATTCTGCAAATGACGGTGGAAAATGCCTTTGAGTTTTTTAAAGCTGTACCCGTTGTTGCGCGTAAATTACAAACCCTGCTGGAAGTGGGCCTGGGGTATATCACCCTGGGTCAATCCGCCACTACCCTATCCGGTGGTGAAGCTCAGCGCGTCAAGTTGTCGCTGGAGCTTTCCAAGCGCGACACAGGCCGCACCCTGTATATACTGGACGAGCCTACGACAGGTTTGCATTTCCAGGATATCGATTTATTACTGAAGGTATTACACAGATTACGCGATCATGGCAATACTGTCGTAGTGATCGAACACAATCTTGATGTCATCAAGACCGCAGATTGGATCATTGACCTAGGTCCGGAAGGCGGCGACGGCGGCGGTTGTATCGTTGCCGAAGGTTCACCGGAAGCTATTGCAGCCAATCCCAGCAGTTTTACCGGTCATTATTTGCAGCCCATGCTAATTAAATGAATCCACGCGATTATTTGCTGGAAAGTTTTTCCATTGCAGTCAGAGCGGCTGATCCAGCTCATATCGTCCCCCAATATTTACCATCCCCGCCAAAAGGTCGTACACTCGTTGTCGGTGCAGGCAAAGCAGCCGCTGCCATGGCATTGGCCGTTGAAAATTCCTGGCCCCCTGACGCCCCACTGGATGGTTTAGTCATTACGCGCTATGGGCACCAGTTACCCACCTGCAGAATCAAGGTGGTAGAGGCCGGACATCCGATTCCTGATCAAAACGGTGAGCAGGCATCAAGACACATGCTATCTGCGGTCAAGACATTAGGCGCTGAAGACTTATTACTTTGTTTGCTGAGCGGTGGCGGATCCAGTCTGCTCGCTTTGCCCATCGATGGCATTTCTTTGCATGATTTGCAACAAATCACCCATCAATTGCTCTGTTGCGGTGCCAGCATTCAAGAGATCAATACCGCGCGCAAACATTTGTCAGCGATTCAGGGCGGTAAACTCGCTGCCGCCTGCAAGGCGCCTATCTGTGCATTAATTATTTCTGATGTAACCGGCGACCAAGCCACCCATATCGCATCGGGTCCCTGCACACCCGACCCGACTACTTTTTCGGATGCATTGGCAGTACTGGATCATTACCACTTGAATGTGCCTCCGCCCATCAAGCAGAAACTGCTGGCTGGTAAAAATCAGCCACTCGACGAGACCCCCAAACCCGGTTCTCCGATTTTCACGCATGTCGCAAACAAAATTATCGCCAGCGCACATCAATCATTGTCGGCAGCAGCGGATTATTTTCAACGACACCAAATATCTGCCTTGATATTGGGCGATACCGTAACCGGAGAATCGCGCGAAATTGCCAAAGGCTATGCTGCACTGGTTAAAGAAATCCGCTTTCACCCACAATGGTTAAAAGCACCCATCGCCCTTTTATCGGGTGGCGAAACGACGGTAACCATCAAAGGCGAAGGTCGCGGAGGCCGCAATGCAGAGTTTTTATTGTCCTTGCTGATTGAGCTCGCAGGAATGGCAGATGTGTACGCGCTTGCTTGCGATACGGATGGGATTGATGGCACAGAAAATAATGCTGGAGCAGTCATTACGCCTGATTCACTGATGCGCGCACAGCAACTGGGGCTCAGTGCTCAAATATTCTTAGACAATAACGATGCTTATACTTTCTTTCAGCAGTTAAACGATTTAGTGATGACTGGCCCCACTTATACGAATGTGAATGACTTTCGGGTCATACTCATCCTTTAAATACAACCCATCATCACTCATGTCGACTTTGTTGATTCTGATCAATTTGTATCGAAGATAAAACCAATCCCTGTTGAAACCACCGGTTGATCACATATTCATAGAACTGCTGATTCCTTGATACCGGATAAGTCAGGGCCAATGCTTTACCGCGCTCCGTCAGCAACACATGCCCTAAATCCAGTTCATTATTTTCGTTGTTAGAAAAACCGATTTTTGTTGGTTTACCGCAATAAAATAGCCGTGCATGTTGACGGAATCCTTTCTTAACAAAACCGTTGCGCTCGAACCTCACTAAGCCAGCATCTTCCAGGCGTTTTAATGTAGTCAGAGTAATTCCCTGGCGGGTATAAATCTCATCGTGCACATCAAAAATAAGCGGCAATGGCTCGCCCTGTATCCATAAAAACTGACATAAAGCTTCAAAAAGCCGAATATCATCTGAACTCAAGGCCGATTGCCTATCCAATTCATTGTGAAAGGATGCTGGTATGGAGCCGCTTGCTCCGAAAGTAATCCATTGCACAAATCGTGCTAACAAATCATTGGCTCTCATACACAGTCATACATAGATTTGTATTCTGATTTTTACACTACTTGTTGGGGCTATCATTGACAGTCGAAGAATCTGTAGCAGCTAAGTCTTGTTGCTCGCTTTCCATACTCTCTGTTGGCTTGGTGTCTCCACTTTTATCCTTTGCTTTTGGAGCATCTTTTATCTTGCGAGATTTAATCTCCTTATTGATATCTTCAAGAAACGCTATGTTATCTTTACGTCGTTTGTCACTCTTGTACCAAGATAGACAAGTAATAGTGCCCATGATCATTAATATGATGCTCAATACGGTCACTCCATCCAAAAAGATAAAAGCAAATCCTGTAGAAATAGCAAGTGCACCCAGGAATGCTGTAAACAACCACATTTTAGAACCACCAGCGGTACTGTTGCTGCGAGTGTTCCAGGCTTCAAGGCTATCGCGTGTAGAAATCAGTTCTTCATCCGTCCATTTTTTCATGCTCATAACGACCAAATCCTCATTAAAAACTATCAAAATTCTCTAAAGTATAAATTTACAGCAAGAAGAAAACCAATAGAATTTATTTATTCAATTAGGCAATAAAAAAGGCACCCGAAGGTGCCTTTTTACGAGAAAAACTTCGTTTAGAAGTTGTGACGCATACCTACAGTATAGGTATCGCTATCTCTAAATATTGCATTTTTATCATCAACCATTGCACGTTGATAACCACCAAACAGGCTTGAGCGTTTGCTCAGGTTATGAATCGCACCAACTGTGAAGCTGCTAACTTCACGTTTTGCTGCAACGCCATTGACACTTTTGGCTTCAGACATACCACCTTGAGCGATGAAACTGGTATTTCCCATATCGTACTGACCACCAGCAAACCAGAGTTGACCGTCACCATTCAAGTGCATGGCTGAATTACATTGAGAACGGCTGTCTGCATTGCCTGAGTCTGGGTTACCCAACATGGCCGCATTGGTACAGGTCGCTGCACCCACCGCATTGTTGATATTTTCATATTGACCGTTCAGCTTGAAGTTTTGGAAGGACCATGATGCACCACCACGCCATACTTCTTCACTATTCAGAACACCAACAGTTTTTTGTGCGGTGCTGATATTATCACGTGAATATCCGCCAAATACGCCTAAATTATGACCTTGCATTTGCGCTTCATACTTACCGGCAACTTGGAAGTCCCATTCACCATCTTCACCGCCTGAATTTTGCGAGCTGCTAAATACTGGATCATATCTAGGGGTATCGCCTGGCATGATGATACCTGAAAAGCTGAAACCTTCTACTTTTGGAGAATCATAACGCGCTGCACTGTTTACGAAACCTTGCGCACCTGAACCCAGACCGTTTGCAGATGCTGTCATGGTACCACCACTACCTGAAGCTTGCAGTGTGGTGTAAGCAAATGGATCAATGGTCATACCACCGGCGAAATCTTTGAATGGTGATTGAACACGGCCAAATTTAACTTCACCCCAACCATCATTCGCCAATGCAACCCAGCGCTCACGTGCAGTACCAATATTGTTACCGCCAGTGCTAAAACCATACTCAACATGTGCTTTAGCTTGTAGACCGCCACCCAGGTTTTCAGTAACACGTGCACCCCAACGTGAACGTCCGGTATCATCACCGATATGAGCTTGGCTGCTTAAACCTTGATAATCAACAGTCGCGTATTCAGCCTGAACACTACCAAACATTGTTACGTTTGTTCCTTGAGCTGATACCATCATCGGGGCTGCAAGTGCACCGGCTACTGCCAACGAAATAATTTTCTTATTCATACGGAAGTTCTCCTTTAATGTTAAAACGACTGGGGCCGTCATATTTTTTACTACTACACTCCGGTGGAATGCACCCCGTTATTCGGACCTCCCAACTCGGAAGGTTTGATTGAATTGTGCCCAACACAGAAACGTACTGCAAGAAAAACCAACAAAATTCGCAAAAAAAACAACAAATATGTTGCTAGCATACAACATGCTTGTTGTATTTCTGACTAAAAATTTAATTTAACATGTATTTTCAATAAATTATATTCCGCTCAATATTATTGATTCTTTCTATAATCCCTATAATTCAACCAATAAGCTCATTATGATGAGCAAAAAAACAACAAAACTTGGCTTGTGACTTGATTAGATGGTTAATTTGACACCAGGGCGTCCCATTATAAATGGGAACAGTCGCTGTGAATCTAGTCCAATACCAATGCAATTTATTGTTCCGCGTCCTTGATTAATGCAATCTTTTACGCCCGTTATTCCTGTTTCCAATCAGCGGAATTCAGTTATTATTTCATTTCCTACAACCCATCCACAGTTGCTCATACTGCAAAACCTGACTTATGCATAGCATCTTTTTATTTATTTTTATCATAATCAATCTAGTTGTTGTTACCTCCGTTCGCGCTGAAACATGGGTACTTCCCCCCCATGGTATTGATATTTTTGGTCAGATACGAACCACTCAGGCAAGTCGTACGGAAACGCTGCTGGATATAGCGCGCCAGTATGATATTGGACAGATTGAGATTTTGCTGGCTAACCCTACTGTTGATCGCTGGTTGCCTGAAGATGGTGCAAAAGTAATTCTGCCAAGCCGCTACATTATTCCTCATGCTGAGCGCAAAGGTCTGTTATTGAATCTACCCGAAATGAGAATTTACTATTTCCCCGAAACCAAACAGGGAGAAAAGCCTATGATCACCACCTACCCTGTGGGAATCGGCAGAATGGATTGGGTCACTCCATTAGGGGTATCGAAAATTGTTGAGAAAAAGAAAGACCCAACCTGGATACCTCCCAAATCGCTCCAAATGGACAGAATTGCTAATGGTGAACAACCTTATCCCAGTATAGTGCCGCCCGGCCCAACCAATCCATTGGGGCGACATGCCATGCGTTTGAGTATCGGAGGGGGCAGTTATCTGATACACGGCACCATCAAGCCATTCGGTGTTGGAATGCGTGTTTCAGCGGGATGTGTACGCATGTATCCTGAAGACATTGAAGCACTGTTTGACAAAATTCCGGTGGGAACACAAGTTCAGATAGTCAACCAACCCATTAAGCTCGGTTGGTTATTGGACTCACTCTTCATTGAGCTACACCCTCCTCTGGAAGAAGAGGAAGCCATCTATGCCGACTATTGGCAAATGGCAGTCAATGCAATTAATGATTTTCTCGCTTCAAAAAACAACAAGAAGAATGTCAGTACAGATCTTGAAATCGATCAGGAAGCACTAAGAAAAGCAGTGATAGAGAAAAGCGGGATGCCGGTCTTAATCTCACATCCACGTTCGCAAAACCAGCTTCAAGCACAAGAGCAGGATAGCAACTTATTCTAAGAAACTCTTTTTAAATGTCATTAGGCAATCCAAAAAAAAACCCCTCTTGAGAGGGGTTTTTACTACAAATACTACTTGATGCTTAGCAATTATTTATGCATCGCTTTCTTGAACATACGGTCAATTTTTGCTTCTGTATCCATTGAACGTCTGTTTGCTTCATCTGCAATACGAACTGCATCGTTTGCTTTAGCACTAGCAGCAGCAGCTTCTGCTTTAGCAGCAGCTGCATCATTTTTAGCTGATGCTATGTCAGCGGCAACTTTAGCTTGATGTTCTTCCAATTGACCTGTCGTTGCACAACCGGTCAATCCAATAAATGCACCTGCAATTGCTACCATACGAATTGAATGCTTGATTTTTTCTTTCATTCCGATCTCCTCAGTGTTTATTCTTTCAATACGCATAAACATCCATCACTTAATTAGTTACTGAAACCTACCTATCAGCAACCTGCCTGGATCTTATCTGATTTTTTCTGCAAAATAAATGAATTATGAGACAAACTTGCAAACATCTTAATCATTGAACTAAAATTAATTCACTAAGTGATTGACAAAACATATATTTTATCAATCAATATCAATTCAACGATTTAACAACAGTTGATGAATCCACAAACCATTGATCAACGAATATTAACCAGGATACCGGGCTTAAGCCACTTAGCCAGCTTATCAATTTGCTCATTGGTTAAAGCTACACAACCATTTGTCCAGTTGTAATTATGATGAATTTCCTGGTCACCTTTACCAATTCCATGAATCCCTATATGCCCTCCCAGCGGCGTATCCTGAGGCGGTGTTTTCCCCAGAATTTTTGCGTCCAGAATGGATAACCAGGTTTCCTCTGTAATTCTGTTTTCATCCAACGCCCGTTTAGCGGTTTCCAGATTAGGATAATCCAAACCAAAGAAACGATAGTAACGACTTTTCTCGTTAACCCATCCAACCCTGAATTTACCCAATGGGGTCTTATCATCTTTAGTCATTTTTGACCAAGTGGTGCCAAAGCGCCCAATGGCTACATTTTTGAAGACCGCTTGGATAGCATCGCCTTGCATTACCAATAAGGTATGTTCAGTCGTATCCACATCAATCCAGACCCCATTCTCGGCTCGAGCTGAATTGTGCAACATTGACAGACAAAACAAGCCCATCAGTAAAACAAATGAATAATGAATAAAAGAATTTTTCTTAAGCACTTTCCCGACTGTTCATAGTTAAGTTGACTAATTATGTCATAATTTCAGCACCTGAAAACTGACATAAAATGCTTATGTGCCTTGCTATTCCTGCCTGCATCGAACAATTGACTGCTGACAATCATGCCATCGTGAATCTGGCAGGCATTCGCAAGGAAATTTCCCTGGCACTGGTCGAAGACATTGTGCCGGGAGACTATGTCATCGTACATGTTGGTTTTGCGCTACAGAAGCTGGATCCTATCGAAGCCGAGCACACCTTAGCGCTGTTTGCAGAACTATCCGCTTTCAACCAAAATAGCTGATCACACACAAAAAACTGGCATGAAATATATTGACGAGTTTCGTGACGGCGCATTAGCCCGGAAAATTGCCGCTAGTATTGCAGCGGAAGTTAATTCTCAGCATGACTATCACTTCATGGAATTCTGTGGCGGGCATACTCATGCCATTTCCAGGTATGGCATCGTTGATCTACTGCCTGACAACGTTCACATGATCCATGGCCCGGGTTGTCCGGTCTGCATTCTGCCCATTGGTCGGGTAGAAAACGCCATTCAATTGGCGCAAACGCCGCAACTGATCCTCTGCAGCTACGGAGATATGCTGCGCATACCGACCGCAAGCGGCATGAGTTTATTAAAAGCAAAGGCACAGGGGGCGGACATACGCATGATCCATTCCAGCGCAGACGCCATCAAAATCGCGCAAGAAAATCCACGGCATCAAGTGGTATTTTTTGCCATTGGCTTCGAAACCACCACCCCGCCCACCGCTGTAGCCATCAAACAGGCACAGGCCCTTGGGTTAAGCAATTTCAGCGTATTCTGCAATCATGTGTTAACCCCTTCCGCCATTTCCCATATCCTGCAATCTCCCGAAGTTCGCCAGCTCAATTTGATTCGATTGGATGGTTTTATCGGCCCGGCGCATGTTTCAACTGTCATTGGCAGTCGACCCTACGAATATTTTGCCGAAGAATTCCAGAAACCGGTGGTGATCGCCGGCTTTGAACCGCTGGATGTGATGCAGGCCATACTGATGCTGATCCGCCAATTGAATCAGGGACGCGCTGAAGTGGAAAATGAATTTACCCGCGCGGTTTTGCCAAATGGCAATATCAAAGCGCAAATGCTAGTGGCGGAAGTGTTTGAATTACGCCGCACGTTTGAATGGCGCGGGTTGGGGTTAGTGCCCTATAGCGCGTTGAAAATCAAATCAGCCTACGCCGACTT
Organism: uncultured Nitrosomonas sp.; assembly: GCA_902826115.1. GTDB lineage: Bacteria > Pseudomonadota > Gammaproteobacteria > Burkholderiales > Nitrosomonadaceae > Nitrosomonas. The sequence continues at coordinate 24,296 of CADEDO010000008.1, read as the reverse complement.
TGATGCCGAACAACGCTTCCCAATGCCTGCATTATCCATTGCGGACAATAAAGCCTGCGAATGCGGCGCCATTCTGCGCGGGGTCAAAAAACCGCAGGACTGCAAAATCTTCGGCACCGTCTGCACGCCCGAAAATCCGATCGGCTCCTGTATGGTGTCATCGGAAGGCGCCTGTGCTGCACATTATAGTTATGGCCGCTTCCGTGCAGAAAAGCACGTCACTGCAAAGGAGCATTAATGTCCGGCACAGGAAAAATCAAACCAGGCTACGCCCGCTCTCTCGATCTGAAACACGGTTGTATTGAGATGGCACATGGCAGTGGCGGACGCGCCATGGCGCAATTGATCAACCAATTGTTCCTGGCAGCATTTGATAATGAGTTTTTACGGCCAATGAACGATCAGGCCAGCTTTCCCGTTTTCAATGGGCGCATGGTGATGTCAACCGACAGCCACGTCATCACGCCGTTATTTTTCCCCGGCGGAGACATCGGCAGCTTATCGGTGCATGGCACGATCAATGACGTCGCCATGTCCGGCGCCAAGCCATGCTATCTCGCCGCCAGCTTTATTCTGGAAGAAGGCTTTCCATTGTCGGATCTAAAGCGCATCGCTGATTCCATGGCACAAGCTGCGCGAGCAGCCCGGGTGCCAATCGTAACCGGGGATACCAAGGTAGTGGAAAAAGGCAGCGGTGACGGCGTATTTATCACGACAACCGGCATTGGCATGGTGCCGGATGGAATCAATATCTCGAGTGAGAATGCCCGTCCGGGTGACAAAATATTGGTATCCGGCACCCTGGGCGATCACGGCATTTGCATCATGTCATTACGTGAAAACCTGTCTTTTCACACCAGCATCAAATCCGACACGGCAGCTTTGCATGATTTGATAGCTGATATGGTTGCCGCTGTACCCAGCATACATGTAATGCGCGATCCCACGCGCGGCGGAATCGCCACCGCACTCAATGAAATCGCTTTGCAGTCTTCAGTAGGGATGATGCTGCATGAAAACCAACTCCCTATACACGAGCAAGTCAATGCAGCTTGTGAGTTTTTAGGCTTTGACCCACTGTATATTGCTAATGAGGGTAAGCTGGTAGCGATCTGTGCAGCAGAAGATGCCGAGAACCTACTGAAAACCATGCGCACTCATCCGCTAGGAGAAAAAGCCGCCATCATTGGTGAAGTCATCGAAGACAGCCATTGTTTCGTACAAATGCAAACCCGATTCGGTGGCAAGCGCATCGTTGACTGGCTAAGTGGTGAACAACTACCGCGAATCTGTTAATTCCAGTGAAAATTCTGTTTCTGACACATAGTTTCAACAGCCTGGCGCAACGCTTATTTATCGAACTTACCCGCCGCGACCATGAAGTATCGATAGAATTTGATATCAACGACGCCGTGACTCATCAGGCTGTCGAGCTATTTCAACCGGATCTGATCATCGCCCCCTTTCTGAAACGCGCGATTCCGGAGACGATCTGGCGCCAATACACCTGTTTGATTCTCCACCCCGGAATTATCGGCGACCGCGGACCTTCTGCGCTGGATTGGGCCATCATGCATAATCAGCAGGAATGGGGAGTGACCGTTTTGCAAGCCAATGCAGACATGGATGCGGGCGATATCTGGGCAACGGAAAATTTCCCGATGCGATTTGCCAGAAAAAGCAGTCTATATCGCCATGAAGTCGTTGAGGCAGCAACGCATGCCATGTTGACGGCCGTTACCCGCTTCCAGTCTGCCACCTTCCAACCAATGCCGCTGGATTATGCGCGTTCTGACGTACATGGCCGGCTACACGCGCCAATCCGGCAAATTGATCGCTGCATCGACTGGCAACATGACAATACCCTCCTTATTCTTAGAAAGATTCATGCCGCCGATGGATTTCCTGGTGTGTTGGATACGCTGTTTGGCGAGCCCTACTATTTATTTGATGCGTGCATGGAGGAACATTTGTCGGGCCAGCCAGGAACCCTCATCGCCAAGCGTAATCATGCAGTTTGCCGTGCTACCGTCGATGGCGCACTATGGATTGGCCATCTCAAACATAAACAGGATACCCAATCGACATTCAAGCTGGCCGCGATACTGGCCTTGCAGGACCATCTGGCGGAAGTGCCCGAAATACCTGACGATCCGTTCTGTAAACAATCCGGCATGACTTATCGTGACATCTGGTTTGAAGAAAAAAATGAGGTGGGGTATCTGCACTTCGACTTTTACAACGGCGCCATGGATACCACGCAATGCAAACGTTTGCGCGACATCTATTTAACCATCACCCGCAGTGCTGTGCGAGTCATTGTACTGATGGGAGGAGCAGATTTCTGGTCTAACGGCATTCATCTCAACCACATCGAACAAGCAGCCAGTCCTGCTGATGAATCCTGGCGAAATATCAATGCCATGAATGATCTGGCACAAGCGATCATCACCACCGATCGACAACTCACGGTAGCGGCACTGCAGGGCAATGCGGGTGCCGGTGGCGTATTTTTGTCCCTGGCTGCCGACTATATTTATGCGCGAGACAGCGTAATCCTGAATCCGCATTACAAAAGCATGGGAAATTTGTATGGTTCGGAATATTGGACTTACCTACTACCGCGGCGAGTCAGCAAATCTCACGTGCAGTCCTTGATCCAGAATCGATTGCCCATTGATGCAACGGATGCCCGCAACTTGGGATTGATCGACGAGTGTTTTGCTGTGAATTCAGAAGAATTTGCAAACAAAATCCGTCAGACCGCTGAATCTCTCGCAAAGCGCCCGGATTTCTCTGCGTTGCTGCAGCAGAAAACTCACCAGCGCGAGTTGGACGAACGGCTGAAACCTTTGCAATCCTATCGGGACGAAGAATTACGCCAGATGCAGCTTAATTTCTACGGATTTGATCCCAGTTATCATGTTGCACGCTATCATTTCGTGCATAAAATCCCACACAGCTGGACGCCACGCTATCTTGCCAAACATCGCCGCCTTTAAATAGGTAGATTTAGCTGACAAAGCCTTTGAGTTAATTCCGATTGATCGCTCTGTCCGACTTAAATTCTTCTACCAAATTGGGATCAAATTCAGGCGGTTTCTCTGCCGGCGGGACAACGCCGGGACATTGCTTGGCAATCGCCCATTGCTGTATCGCATCATATTTGCTTTTCAGTTGCGCATATTCAGCTTCTTGCTCTTTGGTGCCACCCAGTGCAAATAATGTTGCCCAAGACAATGATAAGTCCGCACCGAGAATCCATTGATCTTTGGTCGGCGCTTTGTCATTCGGTTTACCCGTCAATTGGCTGACTCTGGTTTGAATCCGCTCAATTTCGATTAATAATTCTTCACAGCTATAGGTTTGAAATTGCGCAGGAGAAATGTACGGCGCCTGCTGACTTTCTGATGATGTCGCGCAACCGGATAGCGAAATAGCAACGGTAAAAAATATAGTCGCAATTAGTCTTTTCATAGCACCGACTTCCTTTTCGAATTTTTTCAACTGCAAACAAATCTCCTCACATCCAATTCAAATTGTACACCGTTATTTGCACTTACAGCTTTACATCATTCGGTGGGACGGAATTACGCATTTGAGCATGCACAGCACCGCATTCCTCCAGGTTCAATAGAGCCTCATTCCAAGCCTACTTTGCACCTTAAAGTTGACAGATTCGATCCCACGTTGATGCCAGCAAAAGAAACTAAATTTCGTTTTACTCATCGGCATGATAATCTCTGCTATGCAAAACCCGATTTGTTACGTTCAAGTCCCATTAACTTTCCAAGACACTGAAATACATTCACCAATGGTTAAATTAGAAGAACACGATTCAGAACCCTCAACACCCAGTCATTTACAAGCCGAACCCATCAAAACCGTCAGAGTCAATCACTGCAACGTGACATTACTGGGCACCGCACATGTCTCAAAAGCCAGTGCAGATAAAGTGCAAGAATTGATCGCCACACAAAAATATGACGCGGTAGCGGTTGAATTATGCCCAAGCCGACATAAAGCCATCGTCAATCCTGATGCCATGGCCAAAATGGATCTGTTCCAGGTAATCAAAAATGGTCAGGCCAGCATGGTGGCCGCCAGTTTGGCATTGGGCGCTTTCCAGCAACGCATGGCAGAACAGCTTGACATTGAACCCGGCGCGGAGATGCGCGTGGCGATTAAAGATGCACAGGCAGCCCAGCTACCTGTTTTGTTGATCGACCGTGAAATTGGCACCACGCTGAAAAGGATTTATCACAATGTCCCCTGGTGGAAGCGCTTTACGCTATTTGCCGGCTTGATAGAAAGCGTAATCAGCAAAGAAAAATTCAGCGAAGCTGACATTGAAAAATTAAAGGAAGGCGATGTGCTGGAAAGCTCGTTTTCTCAGTTTGCAGAAAACGAGAAAGACTTATTCAGCCCGCTCATCAGTGAGCGTGATGACTATATGTCAGCCCGTCTCATTAAAGAATGTACAGAAAACAACTATCAACATATCTTGGTCGTCGTTGGAGCTGGCCACCTGAGTGGCATGGCTGAACGACTTGAAACGCAAAGCATCACCAATCCGGATGAACGCATCGCACAACTGGATGCCATTCCAGCACCGTCCCAATGGATGAAGTATATGCCCTGGCTGATCTTAGTCCTGATTCTTGCAGGATTTGTGGTTGGTTTTATGCGCAGTCCGGAAATCGGCATGAGCATGGTTGTTGACTGGATCTTGATTACTGGCGGACTCTCTGCGGTGGGAACGGCGATTGCATTTGCCCACCCACTATCCATACTGAGCGCTTTTTTAGCAGCCCCCATCACAACATTGCATCCCGCCATCGGTGCGGGCATGGTGGTTGCGGCGGTAGAAGCTTATGTGCGCAAACCCAAGGTCAGTGATTTTAACCGACTCAGAACGGATACCACCACGCTTAAAGGCTGGTGGAATAATCAGGTCACACGGGTATTATTGGTTTTCATACTATCCACGCTGGGCGCGGCCATCGGCACTTATGTCGCTGGCTTTAAGATATTCGAACAGCTGAGTAATACTTAATCAAGAATATGTTCGGCTTCTTCGAGCGCCTGATAAACCCATATCCCCCTGAGCATCCTACGGAACCGCCGAAGGGGTTGTATCAATTCTGTCGCCACTACATTCGCGGCATTGAATTTTCTCTTATCTTGCTGGCGCTATTGACAACCTGCCTGGCGATCAGTGAAGCCATGCTGTATGGCGTACTGGGGCAACTGGTGGATTGGCTGGCAGAGAAAGAAACCACGCAATTCCTGGAAGAGGAATGGCCCACTTTATTGGTCATGTCCATCTTCATCCTGATCATTATGCCGCTGCTGGTACTGTTGCATTCGCTAGTGATCCACCAAACGCTGATGGGCAATCTCCCCATGCGCGTGCGTTGGCTTTCGCACCGCTACCTGCTCAATCAAAGTTATGCATTTTTTCAACATGAATTCAGCGGCCGCATCGCCACCAAAGTGATGCAAACCGCTTTGTCGGTGCGGGAAACCGTGATGAAGTTGCTGGATGTCATGTTGTTTGTCAGCGTTTATCTCACCACCACTTTCCTATTGGTCATCAATGCAGATCCTTATTTATGCTTGCCTTTGCTTGCTTGGCTGATGTTATACATCGTCATCCTATGTCATTTCGTTCCCAAATTAAAACGCATCTCCACGTTGCAAGCCGATGCGCGCTCTTTGATGACAGGCCGTATTGTTGACAGCTATACCAACATCCTGACCCTCAAGCTTTTTTCCGGAAGTCAGCGAGAATCCGCCTATGCTCAGGCCGGCATGGAAGAATTCATGTCGACCGTATATCCGCAAATGCGCCTGTCCACCCTGCTCAACGCCTGCGTTTGGACGATCAACATGTTGCTGGTATTCGTCACCGGCGCACTGGGCATTTATCTGTGGCTGCAAGGCACCATCGGACCCGGAGCGATTGCGGTTGTGATGAGTCTGGCCATCCGGTTGACGGGCATGTCGCATTGGATCATGTGGGAAGTCAACGCGCTGTTTGAAAATATTGGCACGGTGCAAGACGGTATCAACACACTCGCCAAATCACAGCATGTCATCGATGTGCCGGATGCGCAGACCTTGCACATCCGGCAAGGCGTCATTGATTTTAATCGCGTCGGTTTTTCCTATCATCCGGATAATGAAACAGTGGATCAGCCAGTCCCCGTGCGCATTTTTGATGACCTCAATTTACACATCTCAGCCGGGGAGAAAGTAGGCATCGTTGGCCGCTCAGGCGCCGGCAAATCGACTTTTGTGAATTTATTGCTCAGATTCTATGATGTGCAGCAAGGCAGCATCACCATTGACGGTCAAGACATTCGCTCAGTCAGTCAAGATAGTCTGCGCGCCAATATCGCCATGGTGACACAGGACACTTCACTGTTGCACCGTTCGGTGCGCGACAACATCCTGTTCGGCAAACCCGATGCCACGGATGAACAAATGATCGCTGCGGCCAAACAAGCACAAGCGCATGAATTCATCCTGACACTGCGCGATATCAAAGGTCGCACCGGATATCATGCGCATGTCGGTGAGCGCGGCGTCACGCTCTCGGGCGGTCAGCGTCAACGCATTGCGATTGCGCGCGTACTATTAAAAAATGCACCTATCCTGGTATTGGATGAAGCTACCTCAGCACTCGATTCAGAAGTCGAAGCCAGCATTCAGCAAAGCCTGTATCAGCTCATGCAGGGTAAAACAGTGATCGCGATTGCGCACCGCCTATCCACCATAGCGGCCATGGATCGCCTGATCGTATTCGACAAGGGACGCATTGTAGAACAAGGCAGTCACGCCAAACTGATCGCAAACAGTCAGCTCTATGCGCAATTATGGAATCATCAATCGGGTGGATTTCTGGGTTTGCTGGATAATGAACAAGGTCAATGATTCAACCGATTGATTCATACAGGACCATCAATCATCATTAAATAGCCCTCCTTCCCCATTTGATCGGCGATTACACAACACAATTCGTCGTCAAGTAACCGTAATCATCTGAGATTGTTTTGTCAAAAATCAGTTTAAGAATTAAGATAATAGAAAACTTTATTACCCAGCTTTTGATCAGCAATTGGCGATGTTTAAATACAAGCACTGACTTATTAAACTGACTCATCTTGTCCATCCTGCGAAAACACGTTTCGCCGATTACTCCTTCCCCCATTCGTGAAGGTTTACTGCTTTGTCTATTGTGCATGAGCACGTTTTCCATCCAGGCAGCCACGAATCTGGAGCAGCTGAGTCTGGAAGAACTGATGGACATTCGTGTGGTAGGCGCCTCAAAATATGCACAAAAGCAACAGCAAGTCGCCGCTGCCGTCAGCATTATCACCCGCAAAGATATTCGCACCTATGGTTGGCGCACATTGAATGAGGCGCTCGCCAGCCTGCCCGGGATTCATCCCACCTACGATCATCAATACGATTACCTCGGCACGCGTGGTTTTGCACTGCCTGGTGACTTTAATACGCGTGTCCTGATCACCATCAATGGCAATCGCATCAACGATGCCACCTATGACCAAGGTCCCACCGGTCGTGATTTCCCGCTCGACATTGATTTGATCGAGCGCATTGAATTTATTCCCGGACCCGGCAGCGCCGTGTATGGGCAGAACGCCATGCTGGGGGTTGTCAACATCATTACGCGCAATGGTTCGGATATCAAAGGCGCTGAGCTTTCAGCTTCCTACCAGACAACGGAAACCATGCCGCAAGAGCGCGTTACGCTGGGCAAGCAATTCGCTAATGGAACGGATGCGCTCATTTCTTTTTCCGGCCTCCAATCGCGCGGCGTGGATCGCTTCTTTGATTATGGCGATTCCGGCATTTCCGGCGTGGCGCACCGCATGGATGGGGAAAATGTTAAGCAGTTATTCGCTCGTGCCTCCCACGGTCCTTTTTCCTTTGATTTCATTTATGGCGACCGGCACAAAGAAAATCCCGCCGCACCCTATATGACCGATCCGTTAGTAGGCGGTGCTGCGGTCAACGATAAGCGCCTCAATACCCAAATCCAGTATAACGATCATTTTGCCAATAACACGCTCAATGTACTAGGGCGCCTGTTTCTCGGCCAATATCGCTATGATCAGCCCGGTGTCTATAGCGGCGAGAAAACCGTTTCCACCGGCCCCAGTAACTGGCACGGCGCTGAACTACGGTTGCTGTCCACGGCTATCACCGATCATCAACTGATGATCGGGGTTGAATACCAAAATAACACCCGTATCGATCAAACCTTTGTCAATTTTGCAAATTCTGCGGAAAATGTCGCCATTGGTAGCTCCGTGGTACGTGTCGGGGTGTTTGCTCAAGATGAATGGCGCATCTTCCCTACGCTATCGGCAACCTTAGGGTTACGTTATGACTACATCACCTGGATTGGCAATCGGCTCAGTCCGCGCGGTGCATTGATCTGGCAGGCTACCCCCCAAACCACCTTGAAAGCACTCTATGGGCGCGCGCATCGCTCACCCAATTCGTATGAGCGCGATTACAACGATGCCGTATTTCAAGTTTCCAATCCAGGCTTACACAGTGAAACGATCGATACCGCTGAACTGGTGGCCGATCATCGTCCGTTACCGGATATGAATCTGCGCGCCACCGTGTATGCGTGGGATATGATGAATCTGATCACATTGGGCGTGGATCCTATTAGCGGCATCTCCCAATACCAACAAGCATCACGCAAAGTTTTAGCCAGAGGAGCGGAATTATCGCTGGATAAAACTTGGGATTGGGGAGCGCGATTGCGCAGTAGTTTCGGCATCCAGAGCGCCGAGCAACAAGGCTCGTCTCTACAAAATTCTCCGCAATATCTGGGCAAATTGAATGTTTCCATTCCGCTGCCATTGATGGCCGGCCTGCGAGCCGGCTTTGAATTGCAATACTACGGTAAGCGCAAAACCAACGATGGCACTCACACGGATAGTTATTTCCTTTCCAATCTGAATCTAGTCACTGATGTGCGCTGGGTTAAAGGACTGGAAGCATCACTCAGCTTCTACAACTTGTTTAATGAGCACTACCAGCACCCGGCTGCCGATACCAACTGGCAGAACAGCCTGAGTCAGCCTGGACGGACAGTTCGCTTAAGAATGGATTATCGTTTTTAGGTCGACCGCCAGACAAGCCTATCAACGACGCTGTTGCTAAACAGCCATGCAGTGCAATCGCCACTTAATTTGCACCTCCAATATTCCTACAATTAAGGTAACAAAAACCTTTATTTCCCAGCCTTTGGTCAGAGACTCAATGTGATTAAATCAAGGGATTCAACTATTAATGCTTTATCACCTTGTTCATCGCCAAAAAACCAGCTGCGTCGCTTACCTATTCTCCTGCGAGAGAAGGTCTGCTGCTTTGCCTGTTTTGCCTGAAAATATTCCCCGCGCACGCAGCTCCGAATTTGGAACAAATGAGTCTGGATCAGTTGATGAATATCCGTGTGATTGGCGCTTCAAAATATGAACAAAAACAACAACAAGTGGCCGCAACCGTCAGCATCATCACGCGCAAAGATATTCGAACTTATGGTTGGCGAACGCTGAATGAAGCGCTCGCCAGCCTTCCTGGGATATATCCTACCTACGATTATCAGTATGATTATCTTGGTACGCGCGGTTTTGCCCTGCCTGGAGACTTCAATACGCGCGTATTGATCACCATCAATGGCAATCGCATCAACGATGCCACCTATGATCAGGGTCCCACCGGGCGGGATTTCCCGCTCGACATTGATCTGATTGAGCGCATTGAATTTATTCCCGGACCCGGCAGCGCGGTATACGGGCAAAATGCCATGTTGGGCGTGGTCAATATCATTACGCGTAACGGCTCAGACGTCAGAGGCGTTGAACTTTCCGCTTCCTACCAGACCGCAGAAACCATGCCGCAGGAACGAGTCACTTTGGGCAAGCAATTCGATAACGGAACCGATGCATTACTGTCCTTTTCCGGTCTCCAGTCGCGCGGAGCCAATCGTTTGTTTGAATATGGCGATTCCGGTGTTGCAGGCGTGGCGCACCATATGGATGGCGAAAATGTTAAGCAAGTATTTGCGCGCGCCAGCCATGGTCCTCTCTCCTTTGATTTTATCTACGGCGATCGGCGCAAGGATGATCCTACCGGCATGTTTTTCTCTGACCCGCTGATGGGCGGTCAATTTCAGCGCGACCGCCGCCTCAACACCCAGATCCAGTATAACGAGTATTTTGCCAACAACACGCTCAATGTACTGGGGCGTCTTTTTCTTGGCCAATATCGCTATGACAATCCATTGATCTACAGCGGCGAAAGAAATCTTTTCACCGGCCCAAGTGATTGGCATGGGGTTGAATTACGCCTGCTGTCGACAGCGCTGACCGATCATAAACTGATGATCGGGGCGGAATATCAAAATAACACTCGCATCAAACAAACTTTCCAGAATTTCGCCAGCCCCGATGAAAACACACTGCTGAGAGACTCGATAATCCGTGTGGGCATCTATGCACAAGACGAATGGCGGATTACCGACACGGTATCAGCGACCATGGGGCTGCGTTATGATCACAACAATTGGATCAACAGCCGGCTAAGCCCGCGCGGCGCACTGATTTGGCAAGCAACACCCCAACTAACCTTTAAAGCCCTATATGGCCGCGCTCATCGATCGCCCAATGCCTATGAACGCAATTATAACGACGGGATATCCCAGGTTTCCAATCCAGGACTGCACAGCGAGTCAATGGATACCGCCGAACTGGCGGTCGATTATCTACCGCTGCCGAACATGAATATACGCACCACCGCATATGCCTGGAATATGACCAACCTGATCAGCTTAGGGACTGATCCCATCAGTGGTCTTTCTCAATACCAGCAAGGATCCGGTAAGGTTAAAGTCAGAGGTGGCGAACTATCGGTGGATAAAACCTGGGATTGGGGAGCACGATTGCGCAGTAGTTTTGGCATTCAGGATGCTGAACAACAAGGTTCACAGCTCCTCAATTCCCCATATTTCCTAGGCAAGCTGAATATTTCCATGCCGATCCCATTAGTGACCGGTCTTCGTACCGGCTATGAATTGCAGTATTACGGCAACCGAAAAACCCTAAATGGTACGCATACGGATAGCTATTTTCTTTCCAATCTCAATCTAACTACCGATGTTCGATGGGTCAAAGGGTTGGAAGCATCACTGAGTCTCTATAATTTGTTTAACGAGCATTTCCAGCACCCGGCTGCCGATACCAATTGGCAAAATAGCCTCATGCAACCCGGAAGAACGATAAGACTAAGAATGGATTTTCGTTTCTGAACCCAAATCGAGTGGGTATTTATACATCATATAGCGCTTTATTTGATTTCTATCATAGGCAGTCTTTACTTAAGTAAGGTAGGATACTAGGACAATGAATAATAACAATATCACATGACAATCGACGTGACCGGTAACGATTATTCAGTTTTTAGAGTTGTGCATCTGAGAAGTACTGCCGACCTAGCGCATCGGTTCTGTATTGGCAGGTCACTATTGTTTAAAAAATTAAAGTAACAAAAACCCCTATTTATCACAATTTGGTCAGCAGCTCGGTATGTTTAAATCGATAAATTAAAAAATCAATCTCGTTCACCGTGTTCATCCCGAAGAAGCTCATCTCATTAATCATCCATCCTCCGGCAAGAAAAGGTATCGTGTTATGTTTATTCTGCATGAAAGTATTGCCCGTCTGCGCAGCAGAATCACTAGAGGATATGAGTCTAGGGCAGCTGATGAATATCAGTGTTACCAGTGCTTCTAAGTATGAGCAAAAACAAACACAGGTAGCAGCCGCTGTCAGCGTCATTACGCGCAAAGATATCAGGACCTATGGCTGGCGCACCATTAATGAAGCACTCGCCAGCCTGCCTGGGATACACACTACTTATGATTATCAGTATGATTACTTCGGTTCACGCGGCTTGGGCCTCCCAGGAGATTTCAATTCACGCGTGCTGATTACCATCAATGGCAATCGCATCAACGATGCCACCTATGACCAGGGTCCCACCGGACGGGATTTTCCGCTTGATATTGATCTGATCGAGCGAATCGAGTTTATCCCTGGACCGGGTGGCGCCGTGTATGGCCTGAATGCCATGGTTGGTGTGGTCAATATCATTACGCGCAATGGCTCGGATGTCAAAGGTGCGGAGCTATCGGCCTCCTACCAAACCGCAGAAGTGATGCCACAAGAACGTGTCACGCTGGGCAAGAAATTCAGTAACGGAACCGACGCAATCCTGTCTTTTTCCGGGCTTCAGGCGCGTGGCGTCGATCATCGATTTGATTTTGGGGATGCCGGCGTTTCTGGTGTGGCGCATCGCATGGATGGTGAAAATGTCAAACAAATGTTTGCACGCGCTACCCACGGCCCTCTCTCATTCGATTTCATTTATGGCGATCGACGCAAGGATGATCCTACCGGCGCCTATCTATCCGATCCATTGGTAAACGGTCAGTTTCAGCGCGACCGCCGCCTCAATACGCAAATCCAGTATAACGATAGCTTTGCCAACGACACACTCAATGTCTTAGGGCGGGCATTCCTAGGTCAATATCGCTATGATAATCCGATGGTTTATAGCGGCGAGCGCACATTATCGACCGGACCCGGTGACTGGCATGGCGCTGAATTGCGCTTGCTGTCGACTGCTTTTGCCGATCATAAATTGATGCTGGGCGCTGAATATCACAACAATACCCGCATCAAGCAAACTTTCGAGAACTTTGATAACCCGAATCAGAATATCGCAATCCATAGTTCTGTCGTGCGTGCTGGCGTGTATATTCAGGATGAATGGCGCATCACCGATACCTTATCGGCCACGCTGGGATTGCGCTATGACTATAGCAAATGGATCAACAATCAACTCAGCCCGCGCGGTGCATTGATCTGGCAAGCAACGCCCAAAACCACACTCAAGGCGCTATATGGCCGCGCTCACCGCTCACCCAATGCCTATGAGCGCGATTACAACGATGGCATATTTCGGGTCAATAACCCCGGGTTAAATGCTGAGACAATCGACACGGCTGAATTGGTGGCCGATTATCGTCCACTGCATGACATGAATCTGCGTGCTGTAGTGTATGCATGGGACACCTACAATCCGATTGTTTCTGCCATTGATCCCATCAGCGGGCTTGGCCAGTATCAACAAGACAATAAGGTCAAAGCCAGGGGCGCTGAACTTTCCTTCGATAAATCATGGGATTGGGATGCACGATTGCGTGGCAGTTTTGGCATCCAAGGCGCTGAACACGATGGCTCGCATCTGACCAATTCACCTTATCATTTGGGCAAGTTGAATATTTCCATCCCCATCCCATTGATGACCGGTCTGCGAGCCGGCTATGAACTGCAATACTATGGCAAGCGCAAAACCCTCGATGGCACGCACACAGACAATTATTTCCTGTCCAATCTCAATGTAGTGACAGATGTGCGTTGGGTGAAAGGATTGGAGGCATCCCTCAGTTTCTACAACCTGTTCAACGAACACTACCAGCAACCGACAGATGCCAACTGGCAAAGCAGCCTGCTGCAACCCGGGCGAACAATTCGCTTAAGAATGGATTATCGCTTCTAGGCGCCTATCGATATGACATTCTTCCTGAAAAACTTCCGCAATCTAAAGCAGTTCATAGAGAGATTGATCGTTAAATGCACTCAGCTACCAGGAAAATCGGCCAGCGTCATTTCACATGACAATAGTCGTCACAGAAGGCGCTTACTGATCATTGCTTGTTCGATATTTTCGGCTTGTTGGTACTTGTTGCTCAGTTACTCACCCATCGCACAAGCCCAACAGCCCTCAGAATATCGATTAAAAGTAGCTTTCCTTTACAATTTTGCTGCCTACACCGAATGGCCTAGCTTGCCTGAGAAGGTCTTGAATTTGTGCATCCACGGTGATGATCCTTTTGGTGAAGATTTGCAGCATCTACGGCAAAAGAAAGTCAATGAATATGAAATCCTGATCCGGCAGACAAATAATGTTGAAGAACTTGCCACTTGCCAGATTGTTTTCATTGCCCGTTCAGCCGTGCGCAATCTCAGCGAAATCATCGACCAACTGAATGGAAGACCGATATTAACGATTGCCGACACCCCCGGCACCAGTCGACAGGGGGTCATGCTCAATATGGCTATCAAAGAAGGAAAAGTCACTTTTGAAGCCAATGATGCCATGGCAAAAAAGAACCATCTGAAGCTCAGCTCCCAACTACTCCGTTTCGCCACTGAGGTGTATCAATAATGAAAAATTCATTACCTGAAAATATTACATTACGCGCTAAACTACAAAAAATCAGCTTGGCCACACAGAGTACAGCCATGCTGCTAGTGGCGACATTGGTTATTCTGAGCAACTTCACTCTGGATTTTTATTCATTGTTACAATCAAGCGAAGCCACCGCCAAAATCTTGATTGAAAATGCGATCGCTACTCTGATGTTTAAAGACACGACCTCAGCACAAACACTCCTGCAATCGCTCAACCATTTACAGGAAATTCAGGCAGGCGCGATTTACAATGAGGAAAAAGCGCAATTTGCCTACTATTCTATCGACAACAAGCCCCTTGCTGAGACTTTATCCTCCCTGGATAAAGCTATTTTCTACAATCTCAACACCATTACCACCATTCAACCTATTTATTTCAATGATTATTTACATGGCGCGCTTTATTTAGAGATCTCTCTGGCTCCGTTGTATTGGCAATTATTGTGGCAAAGTACAATGACTATTACAGCGGCTATTGTCGCAATCATCATCGCCTATCTTTTGCTGCAACAACTCAACAAATCCGTATTAGATCCACTCAATGACTTATCCACTGTCATGGAGCATGTGTCGACCAAGGCGGATTACACGGCTCGAGCAGAACCGAGTGAAATTACTGAATTGAATTCATTATCCAGAGGATTCAATAACATGCTAGAAATCATCCAGGAACGCGATGCAAAACTGGCTAATCATTTAGATCATCTTGAAGATGAAGTGGCCAAGCGCACAGAGGAATTAGTACATGCCAAGGAATCTGCAGAAGCTGCCAGTAAGGCCAAAAGCGAGTTCCTAGCCACCATGAGTCATGAGATCCGCACGCCCATGAACGGAATTTTAGGCATGACTGAATTACTGCTAGACACTCCTTTGAATAGTGATCAACAGCGCTTTGCCGAAACCGTACAGCGCTCAGGACAACATCTGTTAGGGATTATCAACGACATTCTTGATTTCTCAAAGATCGAATCGAATCATATGGAGCTGGAAATCATTGACTTCGATCTCGTCAAATTGATCGAAGATACGCTGGCAATGTTTGCACAATCTGCAGATGAAAAAAATCTGGAATTGGCCGCGCAGTTCTCACCTCCCAACACGCTTTTCATGGTACGCGGAGATTCATTCCGCTTACGCCAGATCATCGCCAATTTGATCAATAATGCGATCAAATTTACTGCACAAGGAGAGGTCGTCATTCGCACCAAGATGCTGAGTGAAACCGACACCCTGGCCAATCTGCAGATATGTGTTGAAGATACCGGCATTGGTATTCCTGCAGAATATCATGACAAGATCTTCAAACATTTTTCCCAAGCCGATGGTTCGACAACTCGCCAATACGGTGGAACGGGATTGGGTCTCACGATTTGCAGAAAATTGCTGGAATTGATGGGAGGCAGCATCCAGGTTGAAAGCACACCCGGTCATGGCTCCAAGTTCTGGATCAAGCTACAACTAAAAAAATCCGAGTTAGCGCAAACAATCCCATATAATATTAATGACTTGCATGACATAAAAGTGCTGGTTGTGGATGACAATCAGACTAACCGGGATATTCTCAAACTACAACTGGACAGTTGGCATATGAACGTTGTTTGCACTGACGGTGCAGAAGCAGCGCTTGAGTGCATGGCTCAGGCGATACATGAAAGCGCCCCCTTCCAGCTAGCAATTTTAGACATGCATATGCCTAAAATGGATGGACTTCAATTGGCCAGCCGGATTAATGCCGATGCGCGCCTCAACAACACTCGCCTGATGATGCTCACTTCTACCTACAGCAATGCAAGTCAGTTGGAAAGGCAAAATATCGGTATTCTTCGTTGCGTCAACAAACCTATTCGCCAGAAAGAGTTATTTGAAATTATCAGCGATGTCATGCGGCGTAATCTTGATATTCCCGCCATTAGCCCGGTAACAAAGCAAGTTACTGTTCAGTCAACTACCCCAACCTTATGCGGCAAGGTGTTATTAGCGGAAGACAATCCGGTCAATCAGGATGTCGCCAAAGCAATGCTGACCAAACTCGGTCTGGAAACCGAAATTGCACATAATGGTCAGCAAGCATTAGAACTGGCCTCCGCTAATCATTACGATATTATCCTCATGGATTGCCAAATGCCGGTAATGGATGGGTTTGAAGCAACATCCCTGATTCGCCAGCAACTCAAAAATACTGGGCAATTACCCATCATTGCCATCACTGCCAACGCCTCAGAAAGCGATCGCATCCAATGCCTGAATGCCGGAATGGATGATTTTCTTTCCAAACCTTATTCCTTGGATCAACTACAACGCATCATTCATCAATGGCTTCCCAAAGAAAAACTTACCCCTACGGATACTATAAAATCTAAAATGATTGAAATAAAAAATGAAACACAGAATGCACCGGCAATCAATCCGACGCGGCTTGAACAGATTCGTGAACTGGATAGCGTTGGAGGACATCAGTTAGTCCACAAAATTCTGCAAGCTTTCCTTGATTCCGCAGAAGGTTATATAAAGCAGCTGGAACAAGCTATTCTGGATGCAGATACAGACGGTCTGCGTCGATCAGCGCATACGCTAAAATCCAGTTCAGCAAATATCGGTGCCGAAAGCTTGTCGTCCATATTTAAACAATTGGAAGTATTCGGTCAATCGGGAGAAATAGCGCATGCAAAATTACTGCGAGAAAGCATGCAACAACAATATCAACAAGTCATTATCGAAATCAGAAAAATGCTCGATCAATCATGACCGCGGAATCATTCAGAATTTTATTGGCTGATGACGACATAACCGTCAGATACCTTATGGAAGCTGCATTAGTGCGGGCAGGTTTCAGTGTGACGCTGGCTTGTGATGGTGCAGAAGCCATACGTCTGTTTGAAGCATCACCGACTGATATGGTCATGCTGGATGTGGAAATGCCGCAGATGGGTGGCTATCAAGTGTGTGCATATCTGCGTGCAAAAATAGGCAATGAACTACCCATCATCATGGTGACAGGCATGGATGACGTGGAGTCAATTCATCATGCTTTTGAAGTCGGTGCAACCGATTTTATTGCAAAACCAATCAACTGGAATTTGATCAGTTATCGAATTCTTTATCTAAAGCGCGCTTATCTGAATCTGCTCGATCTACAAAGCGCTAATGCGCGCAGCAAGGCAATTTTCAGTGCCATCCCTGACACCATGTTCATTCTGAACAACGATGGCAAAGTCATCGATATGCACAATCATCCGGATAATACTTTCTGGCTAGCTACAAAACTGGAAGATTCCCTGAATCAAACCTTGCCTGAAGATATTGTTAGCATGTACTTGGATGCCGCCAAGCGTGCGCGCAAATATGAATCCGTCGAGCTTTTTGAGTATCAACTCAAGCTAGGCGATGACAAAATCAAATATTATGAAAATCGGGTTGTGGTGATTGACGCCCAGGAAGCGCTATGCCTGGTACGTGATATTACCGAACGCAAGGATTCTGAAAGCAGGATATCCCGCCTCGCCTATTTTGATAGCCTCACCGGGTTACCGAATCGCCAATCTTTTATGGAGCACTTAAAAAGAGAAATAAATCGTGCAAAATACATCCATAACAAATTAGCTGTCCTGTTTCTGGATCTGGATGGATTCAAAAACATCAATGACACCATGGGTCATACGGTAGGCGATATCATTCTGCAAGGAGCGGCTTCTCGATTACAAAACAGTACGCGCTCTTCCGACTTTATTTCACGCAGCGACACCAATCCATCAGAAATTGAGCTGGCCCGCCTTGGGGGCGATGAATTCACCGTCGTTATCCCTAACTTGAATCGCACCGAAGATGCCTTGATTCTTGCGCATCGAATCCGCGAAGCCATGCATCAGCCTTTTCATCTTGAAACCCGCGATGTCATTCTGACTGCGAGCATTGGCATCGCGCTTTATCCTGATGATGGCAAAGATGTGGAAAGTTTGTTGAAGAATGCAGATACGGCTATGTACCACGCAAAAAATGAAGGGCGGGACAATTGTCAATTCTACAATATCGACTTGACACTTCAAGCCGAGAAGCGCATGCATCTGGAAAATGATCTGCGGAATGCATTGCAGCGCAATGAACTGCATTTGGTCTACCAACCGCAGTTGGATATCGAAAGTGAAAGCTTCCAATCGGTGGAAGCATTGATTCGCTGGCAGCATCCCAAGCAAGGTGCCATTTCCCCTCTCGATTTCATTCCTTTAGCTGAGGAAAATGGCTTGATTATTCCAATTGGTGAGTGGGTGCTACGGACTGCTTGTACCGCAGGTGCTCAATGGCACCGCAGTGGACACAGCTTACAAGTCGCCGTTAACCTTTCTCCGTTACAGTTCAAGAATCCCAACCTCGTGCGTACGGTGCTCAATATTTTGGCAGAAACCGGCTTCCCGCCCGATAAGCTGGTTCTGGAAATTACCGAAAGCGCCCTGATGGAACATAGCGAAAATACCTTGATCACCCTTAATACGCTACGCGAGCACAAAATCCAAATCGCACTCGATGATTTTGGAACCGGCTATTCTTCGATGAATTACTTAAAGCGTCTGCCGATAAACAGTATCAAGGTAGATCAAAGTTTCGTGCGAGGTTTACTGGATGATAAGGATAATCTCGCCATTGTTCGGGCTATTATTTCTTTATCCAAGAATCTTGGCTTCAGCATTACTGCCGAAGGGATAGAAACACTGAACCAGGCGCAAGCCCTTAAATATTTTGGCTGTGAAACCCTGCAAGGCTACTACTTTAGCAAACCCATCAAAACCGCAGAAATTCTCGCTCTCTGCGAGAAACATTGGTCAATACAGGCAATTGAACCCAGAGGAATAAGTTATGAAAGTAGCTGATATTAACCAGTTAAAAATTAGCGCCTTGTTACCCAGCCCCAAAGGGGTAGCGCTTGCCCTGCTAGAGGCATGCCGCCGGGAGGATGCCAACATTTCTCAAATTGCCAAGCTTATTCAAACTGATCCAGCACTGTCCGGACGCTTGATCCAGCGCGCCAATGCGACAAATCTGGCAACCCGGTCCATCACTTCCGTATTGGACGCAGTTTCCCGTGTTGGTTTAACCGTCGTTAAACAGCTTGCCATGGGATTCTCACTGATTGATCAATACCAAAAAGGCCCTTGCAAGCAATTTGATTATCAAGAATTCTGGTCACATTCACTGCTGATGGCGATTGCCATGCAGGAATTGGGCAAGACTACCCGCATATCTTCGCCTGATGAGTTATTTGCCTGTGGTTTGATGGCGCGAATCGGTTGTTTGGCATTAGCCACCATTTATCCAGATAAGTACGCTGAACTAATAGGAAAACTTACTCCCGGCACGTTGCTGATTGAGTTGGAGCAACAGTCCTTACAGACTGATCATAATGAACTCACGGCTGCCATGCTACTCAATTTCGGGGTTCCCGGCATTTATGTGGAAGCAGCTTACTTTCATGAAACACCTTCCGAATCCGATTTTTCCGAAGGCTCACGCCCTTATCAGATCGTGCATCTGCTTTACCTGGCAAAGCAAATCGCTGATTTTGGCTTGGCCAAAGAATCTGAACAAAATAATCGCATTTCCGAACTGATTCTCCTGGGTGGGAAAATTGGTCTGGATACGGAAGCCTTTGGCACGTTTATCGATCAAGTCATGCAGGAATGGCAGTCATGGGGGAAAATGCTCAAGCTATCGGGCGTAGAACCCCCTCCTCCATTCCATAAGATGATGAATGCGTCCGCACCACGTCAGGAAAATGTGAACGACAGCTCTTCGTTACGCATACTGTTGGTGGAAGATGATCCTACCAGCCTTGTGCTGGTGGAAGGGCTATTGTCCAATATCCTGGGGCATACGGTTTTTACCGCAAGCAATGGCCAACAAGCACTGTCTTTATCAATGGAGGTCTTACCGCATGTCGTCATAACAGACTGGCTCATGCCGGTAATGAGTGGACTTGAATTAACCAGGTCACTACGTGCTACCGAGTGGGGGCAGAATTTATATATCATCATGCTGACCAGCATTGAAGATGAAGAAGAGATCATCACTGCCTTTGATGCCGGCGTTGATGACTACGTCACCAAACCGATCAATATCCGTGCTTTCCGGGCCCGATTACGGGCTGCCTGGCATTATCGCAAACTGCAAGAATCCTGGGAGCGTGACCGTGAACAATTGAAACGTTTCGCTGCCGAGCTAGCAGTCACTAACCGTAAGTTGAAACATTACGCATTAACCGACGTGCTCACAGAACTCCCCAATCGGCGTGCGGGCATGGAATCACTCTCGGAAGCATGGAGCATCGCCAGTCGAACTGACCAATTGATGGCAGTCATGCTGATCGATATTGATCACTTCAAGCGAATCAACGACAACTATGGTCATGCAATTGGCGATAAGGTGCTGCAAGAAGTCGCTTCGTCGATTCGTAATATTGCCCGCAAAGGGGATACTTTCTGTCGCATGGGAGGAGAAGAATTTCTGGTCGTTTGTCACAATGGAAATACCGATGCAAAATCGGCAGTGCTATTTGCCGAGAGGCTCCGCCAACACGTCAAAGAACAGAAAATCAATATCGATGACATTCAAATTCAAACTTCCATTAGCATCGGAGTTGCTTTAAAAGAAGCCGGCATGAAAAGTGAAGATCATTTAGTCAATGCAGCAGATAAGGCCCTTTATGCCGCCAAGAATGCGGGCAGAAACAAAGTATTTCTAGCGCTGGAAAACAAGTTGATCAACTGCAATGCCACGCATTAGTCACCCCTGATATATTCATGATAATTAGGTTTTATTCATAAAGACACTCTTTATTAGTGATCATAGCGACCAAAAATGTTAAAAAGATGTCGTATTTCTTGCTTACAAATGCTAAGACGTAGCAGTACGACACTTCACCGTACCTGTTTGGAACAAATTTGTTGCCCTAAGGTGATCCATTGCTGAAGCTTGCTTTAGCGATACCGTGGCGTAAGCTTGATGAAGCGATTTCGATTTAATACACGGAATCGGCGGGCGCATCCAGTAAGCCGATCCGGCTGATGGCGCTATAGGGCGAATCGAGCAAGGAGAAATACGGATATCGATCAGCTCTTTCTTCGTATCCCCTCAATCCGGACAGTGCTCAACATTTTCATACAAATCTGCAATATCCACGCAACAAACCTCCTTTAGCATTTCTCAATGGTAATGAATGCATAGTCAATCGCTGCAATTTCATTGCCTAATAAAAATATAACCCATCAAGTTGTTAAATGACTAAAGGCTTCTTATTATGAGATTAACCAATCAATGGATGTGTATTGCCAAAAACACGTTGAGTTTGGCAGTTGTTGCGACGCTCTCAGGTTTAGCTGTCGCAGATTCCTCGAATACCGATAAAGCATCCTTTCAGCGCATCGCTACCTACCTGGTTTGCGAGAATACCAGTTGTGACAGAAATTTTTTTGATGAGACAGTGGCAGAAATTGTTGCGGCAAGTAAAGATGGCAATTATTTAATATACACGGACAGTCCAACTGGAAAAATAGGATTTGTAGATATTCGTGATCCGGAAAATCCCTTCGGCTTGGGTACGCTGAATACCATCGGTGAACCAACGTCAGTTGCGGTTTCTGGTGATTTTGCCTTGGTTGGCATCAATACTTCAGTGAGCTATCAGGAACCTGCAGGAATTCTAGCCGCGTACCATATACCATCCTGTTTGATGAATGTTTCCAGTTGTTCTCCCGTTCGTGAAATCAATATGGGTGGACAGCCGGATTCGATTGCAGTCAGTCCAAATGGTCAATATGCAGCGGTTGTCATTGAAAATGAGCGCGATGAGGATGTTACTGTAGCGGGTGTGGAAGGTGGCTTGCCTCAGTTACCTGCTGGCTATCTGAACATCATTGATTTAATAGGTGCGCCCGACCATTGGGAAGTGCGCAAAGTCGATCTGACTGGTTTAGCGTCTTATGGCAGCGATGACCCGGAACCGGAGTTTGTCAGTATCAATCAGAACAATATCGCTGCCGTGACGCTACAAGAGAACAACCACATTGTGTTTGTGAATCTCGTCAGCGGTAAGTTGCTGCAGAATTTCAACGCTGGGAATGTGACTTTGGAGGGTATCGATACTGTTGATAATAAATTGATAGATTTTACCAGTACGTTAGCGGATGTAGCCCGCGAACCAGATGCTGTTGCATGGCTGGATAATGACAGGATCATTACTGCCAACGAGGGCGATCTCTTTGGCGGCAGCCGGGGTTTCAGCGTATTCAATCGTAGCGGTAAAGTAGTGTATGACTCAGGCAATAAATTCGAATACCTGGCAGCAGCAGTAGGCCATTATCCGGAAAAACGCTCCGATAACAAAGGTGTTGAGCCGGAAGGAGTTACTGTTGGCCGTTATAAGAATGATAAGTATGTTTTTGTAGGATCCGAGCGTGGCAATTTTGTCGGTGTATACAAGGTTGATGGTAAAAAACTGGAATACCAGCAGATATTGCCCACTGGCGCTGGTCCGGAAGGCTTGCTGGCCATCCCTGGCCGAAATCTTTTTGTTGCGTCTACCGAGGTTGATTCGCCCGTGCGGTCTCAAATTAATATCTTTCGCCTGGAGCATAAACCGGCGTCTTATCCTCAAATCAAATCCAGAAAACAAGCCGACGGCAAGCCGATAACCTGGGGGGCATTATCGGGGCTATCTGCCGACAAATTCGATGCAGACAAGCTCTATACTGTCCATGATAGCTTTTATAACGAGAGCCGTATTTATAGTGTTGATGTCAGTAATTTTCCCGCAATAATTAACAGTGCAACACAGCTACTGAAGGATGGTGCGTCCGTTAACTATGATCTCGAAGGGATAGCACAGCGCAGTAATGGCGGCTTCTGGCTTGTATCCGAAGGAGCTGGCACGTCTACGACCCGCAATTTATTAATTGAAGCTCAACGAGATGGCACGGTGGTACGTGAGATTCGCTTGCCGGCTGAGGTTGAAGCATTGCAGCAAAGTAATGGTTTCGAGGGTGTTGCGGTAACCGGAAGAATAGGCGCCAATGAGCAGGTTTATGTAGCCTTTCAACGGGAATGGAAAAATGATCCAGCCGGCATGGTGCGCATCGGCCGATATACACCAGCTTTGGATCTGGATCCATCCGCTGATGAAAGCGAATGGAAGTTCTTTTATTATCCCCTTGATCCTGTTGAATCTCCGGCAGGCGGTTTTGTGGGATTATCGGAGATTACCTCGCTGGGGCAAGGTAAATTTGCGATCATCGAGCGAGACAATCAGGCTGGAGCGGATGCTCGCATCAAGCGTGTTTACCGCATAGATGTCAATGGTGTCACACCTAAAACACAAGCTGAAGGAAATTTCCCGATATTGAGTAAAACCCTGGCAATCGATGTATTGCCCGCGATGCAGGCAAGCAAAGGCTGGGTTCACGATAAATTGGAAGGATTGGCCAGAACAGCGGATGGAGATGTTTATGTCGTTACCGATAATGATGGGGTTGACAACTCTACTGGCGAAACGCAATTCCTGAATCTCGGTAAAGCGTTGCATTGATTTACCAAGCCATGTTTGTAAGGCGCTACTTGTCAATTAAAGTAGCGCCACCTTCAAGATCGGGTGCTTGTTGTTTTACCGAGCTTTAAAAAATCCACTTAACGACAATTACTGATTGTCGTTAGTTTTTTAAAGGTTCAATTTCTCATGCCAAGAAAGCAAGGAAAGAAGATATTTGTTCTGGATACATCGGTTATCTTATACAACCATAGCGCGATATACAGCTTTGAAGACAATGATGTAGCGATTCCGATCACTGTGCTTGAAGAGCTGGATCATTTTAAAAAGGGTAATGATACTAAGAATTTTGAAGCCAGAGAGTTTATCCGTATCATGGATAAATTGTCGGTAGATCATTC
>CADEDO010000007.1 GCA_902826115.1 uncultured Nitrosomonas sp. | reverse complement strand
TACAGCTAGGGAAAAACAAAGTGATCTTATTGCTGGCAAATGCGATTCCGAGAGTCATAGAACAGAAGTTAGCCCGGCACTTTCAGAATTTAAGCACAGTTGGTACTGCTGCGTTGCTTACGGCGTGGCGCTTTATTTGAATTGGGGGCAATATTTTTATTATGGCAGAGACGATATCCGTATCCATAAATTGTCAAAATATCCCAACTATTTTGTGCAGAAAAATTAAGTTTGTTACGAATACGGCTAATATGTGTGTCTACAGTACGAGTATCAATCTCAGCAGAGAATCCCCATATTTTTTCCAGCAAATGAACTCTCGAGAAAAGTTTGTTGAGATTCTGGAATAGGTAGCCCGCAAGTGCAAATTCTTTTTGTGTCAATCCGGCATCTTCTCCATCCATCAATATTTGCTGATTCGACAGATCAATTTCGTAAGGTCCAAAGCACTGGTTAGTCGGTTGTTTCTCACGACTTCGACGTGCTAATGATTCTATTCTGGCAAGTAATTCAAAATATCGGGAAGACTTTACAAAATAATCATCAGCGCCCATATGCAATACATTCACTACATCGGATTCGCTAGTGCGTGATGTAACGCATATAATAGGAATATGCCAATCAAGGTTCTTGCGTATCCACTCGAGCACTTCTCCTGCAGTTCCATCAGGCAACACCCAATCCACAATGAGTAGATCAAACTTCTCATGCTTGAGTGCGTCCAGAAAAGAAGCGATTGTTCCAAAAAATGCGCACTGATGCTGCGTTGGTGAGAACAATAGCTCATAAATGGATATCTGAGTTGCTTCGTCTTCAAGTATTCCTAGGCGCATAGATGGTTAAGTTCTTGAGCTGCTAACCTATATTAATTAGCCACTTATTTATGAATGCAAATTATTAATTGCTGTGATTAGCAAGAAATCATTTAAGATTCACTTGAGATCGGACATTTGAGGTTATTTCTTAAGTGGAATTTCAAATGGAGGGAATTGCTTTTCTCTAAAGCTGGTGGGATCGTGTGAAACAATATTGTGCCACTATGTGGCTAAAAGTATTTTTGATTAAAGATCTATCAACGCCTTTGGCTGCCAATACAGACTTAGGCTATTTACCTATACAGAAGTGAGAAAATATTTCTCCTAGTAAATCATCTGCAGTAAATTGTCCTGTGATTGACGACAGCGCGCATTGTGAAAGTCTAAGCTCTTCAGCGAGCAATTCCAGTTGATCCTCATTTTCCGTAAAACTTCGAGCAATATCAAGATGAGTCCGTGCCAGTTTAAGTGCTTCCAAATGCCGCTGTCTAGCCATAAATAATCCTTCGCCAGCAGGATTAAATTGCCAGCCGGCAATCTCCAATATTTTTTTGCGCAATAATTCAATGCCAGCGCCAGTCTTTGCAGATAGATGAATTTTAGGATTGTTTTCTTCATACTCTATCTTGGGGTTTTGAAGCAACAAATCAATTTTGTTAAATACGGTGATTCTGGGTTTATCAATAGGAATATGACTACTTACCTGATTTGTTACACAAATCTGCTGTTGGTTGCTATCGACTAACCAGATTACCATATCAGCATGTTTGATCGCTGCATGCGTGCGCTCAATCCCTTTCTGTTCGACAATATCATTGGTTTCTCTCAACCCCGCTGTATCTATAATATGAATAGGTATGCCTGCGATCATAATCGTACGTTGTATGGTATCGCGAGTAGTTCCTGGGATTTCGGTTACGATGGCAACCTCTTCTTCAACCAATTGATTCAATAGGCTAGACTTACCGACATTAGGCTCGCCTACCAATGCAATTTTGATACCTTCTTGCAATAAATTTCCTTGCCGTGCATCATTAAAGATTTGTTCAAGTTGAGAGTGGATATGCTCTAGCCTGTCTTGGATTTGGATTGTCTGCAAGTTATCAATTTCATCTTCTGGAAAATCAAGAGCCGCTTCTATCAGCATGCGCAACGTGATTAGCAAACTTACCAGCTCTTCAATTCTGGATGAAAAACGACCTTGCAAAGAATTAATAGCACAGCGAGCAGCTTCTATAGTACTGGCCTCAATGATATCCGCGACGCTTTCAGCCTGAATTAAATCAATTTTATTATTGAGATAAGCACGCAACGTAAACTCACCCGGCTGTGCTAAACGTGCACCTGCCAAAAGGCACTGGCTAAGCAATAAATTCATCACTGCCGGACCGCCATGCCCTTGTAATTCAAGGACATCCTCACCTGTGTAAGAATTGGGAGCTGGGAAATAGAGGGCAATACCTTGATCAATGACTTGCCCATTAGTATCAACAAATTTACTTAAGCATGCACTACGTGGCTTAGGAAGTTTGCCTAGAATTATTTTTGCTAGGTTTGTTAAGGGCTTACCAGAAATACGAATTACACCGATGCCACCTCGACCGGGTGGTGTTGCAATTGCAGCAATAATATCAGCAGCAGGTACCATTTATAATCTCCATGGTTGCCACTTAGAATGCAGATTACTCCTTAAAAAAGAATAATCTGCACTTATCGTTTACCTTCTCTTTGATTTTCTTCCAGTGATATTGCTTTTGGGCTTCACAGGCACTTTATTTTTTACACTATCCGCTGCCGGTGATAGCTGTTTGGCATCTCGGGAAGTACTATCGATCTCTTCAATCACCTCTTCCTTGCTACTGATTTCTTCCTCAGCAGAAGTAGCTAATTGGAGTTGCTCTTCCGTAGCTGATTCAGGTTTGTTTTTTCTTTTTTTCTTGTTTTTATCTTTATTGGCCTCTGCTTGCGCTTTGTTCTCAAACATTCTGGTTATTTGCCATTGTTGAGCAATAGAAAGAATATTGTTGCAAAGCGAATAAAGGACCAAGCCAGATGGAAAAAAGAAAAAGAATACACTGAATGCAACAGGCATTATTTGCATTACTTTTGCTTGAATGGGATCCGTAGGTGTGGGACTAAGTTTGGATTGAATCCACATTGATACACCCATAATTAACGGAAGCACATAATAGGGATCCGGCACAGACATATCGGTAATCCACAGAGCCAATGGCGCATATCGTAGCTCAACGGCAGCCATGAGCGTCCAAAATAAGGCAATAAACACCGGGATTTGGACCAAAATAGGCAAACACCCACCCATTGGATTAATTTTTTCTTCTTTGTAAAACTCCATCATCGCTTGATGCATTCGCTGGCGATCGCTGGCATATTGTTCGCGTATCCGTTGTAATTTCGGTGTTACCAACCTCATTTTTGCCATTGAGCGATAGCCTGCAGCAGACAATGGGAAGAAAATAAGTTTAACGGTTACTGTCAACAGGATAATGGCTAATCCCCAGTTATCTACCAATGAATGATAGAAGGAAAGCAACCAGAACAATGGCTTAGCAAGCACAGTTAACCAGCCATAGTCAACGGTCAATTCTAGGCCCGGCGCTAATTCTGCTAATTTGTTTTGTTCTTGTGGCCCTGCATACAAGGGCATGACGATGTGCTTAGTTTGACCTGACTCAACGGCACCAACGGGAGCAATAACGCCCGCAGTGTATTGATTATGAGCCAAGCGCTTAGCATAAAATTCACGGGGAGTTTGCGGAGCTGGCAACCAGGCGGTCAGAAAATAGTGCTCCAACATGGCTATCCAACCATTATCGGCATTAGTTGGATACTCTGCTTTATTCTTGTCTAAATCAGAGAATTTTATTTTTAAAAACTTTTCTGCTTCGGTGTACATGGCTGGACCAGTATACGATTGGACCATCGCGCCAGCACCTGTAGGTTCGTTTGAGTCCCGCAGCATTTGAAAATACGAGAACGGAATAATGGTAGTATCACTCTGATTTGTAATTTCAAACTCCACATCGACAACGTAACTACCTCGATGAAAAGTAAAAATTTTCGCAACTTGTATACCATTTACTTCTGGAGCCAGAAGGCGCACGACAATCTTGTCCTGATCCGGCTTCAACTCGTAATTATACTGATTGGAGTCCAGCGTATATTTTGTTTTATGACTGGGCAAGCCATCGCCAATCAATCCTGATTGGGCTACTTGAAATCGGGCAGTTTTATCTAATAGTAATTCATAAGGCTTATTTTTATCTTCTCTGGATGGATGTTGTATCAAGCCAAGTTGGCGTATATCGCCACCCGCCGTGTCAATCTCGGCTACAACCATATCAGTTGTGATTTTAACTTTTTCACCGATCACGAATAGATTCGGTGTGATAGATGAATTGGCGCCCTCTATTCCAGATGGCACTCCAGATTCACCAACAGAAGAAGTAAGCCCATCACCCGGGACTGGCAAAGGGTCATGCAGCTGGTTAGACGAATTCGGAGTAGCTCCAGACATGACTTGCGAAGCAGGTGGATATAATTCTTTCTGCCACGCATCCCATAGAAAAAGCAATGAAGTAGAGAAAATGATTATAAGTACAAGTTTTTTTGTTTCCATTGTTTATCTGATCAGGTTGTTTTTCTGGACATAGCTACTAGAAGTGGATGATCTAAGCTTAAAATTGATAATACGTTCTGTTTTTGCTTAATTTCATTGTAGCAGCTACTTTGTCAATTTTTTAATAGGTATGCGCGTAAAACTTCAGCATAGACCGAATAAAATCTTTAAGGTACAGGCTCATAGCCCCCCTTGCACCAAGGATTGCATCGCAAAATACGCCAAACGCTCAGGCGTGTTCCATGAATTAATCCGTACTTCGCATATGCCGCACAAGCATAATGAGAGCAGGTTGGGCTAAAACGACACGAAGGTGCCAAAAAAGGACTAATGCAATACTGGTAGCATTTTATAAGAGCAATAATTAACCGAGACATCTCTGTAATTCAAACATCAGTAATTTAGTTTCAGTAACTAGTTGCATTGATTCATTCTTGGTAATAGGACGTTTCACTCGAATTACCCAATCCATTTTCCTTAATTGCTCATGATCATCATGTCGGTTCTTACGAAATGCTTCTCGCAATAAACGTTTAATCCAATTCCGCTTAACTGCATGCCGTTCAATTTTTTTTGAAACAATCAATCCGAGCCGTGCACATCCGAGATCATTGGGTTTTGCATAGATCTGAATCAAATGGCTACTGGCCTGACATTTTAGATTAATTGTTTCAGCAAATTCCGCTGGTTTATGTAATCTGCAATTCTTTGGCAGGGAATATATTTCAGCTACTCTAAAAATAAAAAATCAAAGCCCAATTAAACACTCAATCGAGCACGACCTTTTGCTCGGCGAGCCCGAATCACTGCCGCACCACCACGCGTTCTCATGCGCACAAGGAATCCATGGGTACGTTTTCTTCTGGTAACTGAGGGTTGATATGTACGTTTCATTTTTCTCTCTAATTTCTTTTGTCAATAGAACCGCGTATTACAACTTGTTATAGGGTCCTATGTCAATACTATTTTAAAAGATAAGCTAGCAATTCATGAGACAAAAAGCATTCACAGGCAAGATATTGAGCTCTAATAAATTGAACAATATTATTATTCAATAGCTTCTAATAAAATAAGCACATTACAACTAATACCGCGCACTCAGATTTAGAATAAAAAATATTAAAATATAGTACTTGTGTCTGATTGCAAATCTTTAGTAGCGAATTTACACTCTACTCATAGGAAATTAAGATTATTTCTCAAATAGGTATTAAAAATTCAAGCATCCTCGTTTTGATTAGTCTCACTTAGAATGATTCGACAAAGACGATGATATCCAAAGATTTTTAAGCAGAAAAAATTACTAGAGGAAGAAATTAGATTATGACCGAAACATTCCAGATTTTAGACAATCGATGTCAGGATCGTCGTCAGAATATGCCATTCTTCTGTGCTTTCCATCTGGGAATTAAAGCAGGAAGAAGGATTAGTGAACGCAGAGCAGGAAGGGGAAAGCCAAGGTATGTTGATTATTATGGAAATCATTTGATGCTTTGTACGATTGCCATTTTATTTTTTTGTGTACTTGATGCGTTTCTTACTCTAAATATCTTAGCTCAGGGCGGTGAAGAACTTAATTGGTTTATGGCAAACTTGATCGAAGATAGCACAGAAAAATTTATTGGTTTTAAATTTACGCTAACCTCTCTGGCACTCATATTGCTTGTTATTCACCAAAATGTTCAACTAACGAAAAGTCTACGAGTAAGGCATATTAAGTATATGATATTATTATCCTATAGCACTCTAATCAGTTATGAATTATACCTACTGGAGTTAATAGCTGCTTGATATTTGTTCAAAACTGACCAGAAAATGATTCTGAGAAAAAACATTCTTTACCCATCACTTAGCCTATTCATCATAAGTCGGAAGACTAATGATGATTGATGATAAAATAACCAGCAATATTTCTTAAGTCATCAAGAACCAAAGTACCGGAAGCTAATTGCAACCGTAAATACGCAAGTAAATAGTTATATCTAGCTTCTGCAAGATCGCGTCTAGCGGTATGTAATTGTTGTTGAGCATCCAAGAGATTCAAATTTATCCGTATGCCGCCCCGAATACTTTTTTGTGTAGCATCAACCAATAATTCCGCTGACTTGACAGCAAGCTCCAGCGATTCAATTCTTTTAACACCGCTTAATAGCAAATTGTATTGTTTGCGTAGCTCAACCAATACTTTATGAGTTATGGCATCTAAATCAGCTTCCGCGCGCGCATAATTTGCTTTTGCTTGAGCGGTGAGAGCATTCACACGCCCGCCTGCATATATGGGGACATTGACTTCAAAACCGATGGTGCCAAATTCGGCATCTTGCCCTCGTGTAATAAAGGATCCTCGATCATTTTTCGTGAGACTCGCCACCAAATCAACACGTGGCGTATGGCCAGCAAAACTTTTTCTAATTTCTTCTTTACCTGATGTCACGGTATGGCGTTGCGTCACCAACTCTGCATTGCGCTCCATGGCTAGAGCATACCAATTATCGTAGTCCTGAAGTTGGATAGCATTTGAACTGAACGTGTCGGACAAACGGTCCAATTGGATTATCTTTTGTCCTACAATCGCTTCAAGCTTAAGCTGCGCGACTTCCAGCTCATCTTTCGCCTCAATAACGCGCGCTTGAGCTATTGCATGCTTCGATTGTGTCTCCAGCACATCGGTCGTAGTCCCTTCCCCTTTCTCTAACATGCGCTCATTAACACGCTTCAGCTCTTCCAGGGAATTAAGTTGAGTTTCAGCAAGCTTTACGTGATCTTGCGCCAGCAATGTTTCCACGTAGGCTTCTATCAATCGAACTACAAGTTGTTGACTACGGCCAGTAAATTTAGCGCGACTGGATTCCGCCTGCGCTTTTCCAATCCGGTAGCTAGCAAGTGCTTCCATATTAATTAAAGGCTGGCGCAAAGATAATGTACTCACTTGACTATCAAAATCAAGCGAACTAGAAGTACCATTCTGCACTATGGTTCCAGAACTTTTACTCTGTGAATGAGTGAACGATAAATTAGGCAGCAAATTTGCCAGACCGATCGCCTGAGCTTGCTGCCCAGCTTCATTTTCATGATAGGCAGAGCGATAGATCGGATCATGCTCCAATGCCGCTTCATAAGCCTCTAAAAGGCTGAGTGCCTGAGCATGGCCGATCTGGGTTAGAACAATAGCACAGACAAGGCTAGCAATTCTTTTTCGAGTGAATCTCATCTCAATTACTCTTCACTCATAGATGAATGAACGCGATCTAGAATGGGTTTGAATAAATAACTCATCAACGATCGTTCGCCTGTTTTAATAAATATCTCCACGGGCATACCTGCTCTAATCTGCTGATCAGATAATTGCTTCATACCTTCAGGAGTGACCTTGGCTTTTATATTATAAAAAGGCAGACCGGTACGCTCATCGGTTAAGCGATCTGCGGATACTTGGGTAACGGTACCTGGAATATTCGGCGTCTTCTTTTGATTAAGCGCAGAAAAAATCAGATCAACATCAAGACCAATATGCACTTTGTCAATTAAATGAACAGGTACTTGTCCAGTAATCACTAATAAATCATCGCTGGGAACGATATCCATCAACTTGAATCCTGATCCGATAACCCCCCCCTCTGTAAATACATTCATGCCCACAACAATACCATCAACGGGAGCTTTAACTTCTATGTTAGCTAACTCAAAATCCTGTCCGATCAAGCGGCTGTTCAGCGCATCCGCTTCTCGCTGAATATCTGATAATTTTTGTCGCACTTCCTTTTGGTGCTCTTGTTGCAGCTGGATGCGACGCTGTTGCAATTCGGCTATCTGGCGCTGAATACGACCGATGTTACCAATATCCGCTGAAATTTCACCGGTCAGTTGAGTATACGTGCGCTCAAGATCCAAAACACGATTGCGAGGCACGAAACCATCGTTTGCCAAATCACGCAAATTTGAAACTTGTTCTTCTAATAATTTCAACTGCTGACTTTTACTCGCTTTCGATGCCTCAAGACCACGAAGCTGCACCTTTAACCCAGCGGAATTTTCATCTAGAGCAGCGATTTCATGATGCAATGCCAACTTCCGCGATGTGAACAACTGATTTTGAATGATCATGTTATTGGCAATACGTGGATCCGCTTGTTGTGACAACAATTCGGCAGGAAATGTGATTTCATGCTTACCATCACGCTCTGCCAGCAAACGCGCTTCCACAGCGCGCGCGGCGTAAAGCTGAACACGGGTTATTTCAGCTTGCGCTTTGGTTTGAATATCGTTCATGCGCACTAACACCTGGCCCAACTTAACATGATCCCCTTCCTTCACCAGAATGCTATCGATAATCCCGCCAGTTTGATGTTGTACAGCCTGAAGATTGCTTGCCACGGTCACCGTGCCTGAAATCGGCACACCTTTATCCAGAGGCGCAAATGATGCCCACAGAACAAATCCTACAAAACCGACCAAAACAATCCACCAACCAAGTTTGGTATGAATGGTTTCGTCAGTTTCAACCAGACTGGATTTGTCGACCGGAATACTCTCAATCATTGTCTCTTTTTCTTTAGCAACAAGCTTCATTATTATCCCTGTTCGATGACCCGTATTTTTTCAATAAGTATAAACGGTGATACACACTTAATTAGCTTCTGGATTAGTCGCATTAGCCGCTTGAGGCGTTGTATTCTGAGTAGCTTGCTTCTTGGCTTCCTTCTGCGCCAGAAGTGCTTGTTGGGCTTGTTGCTGTTGCTTGTTTAAGGCTTCAATCACCTGATTGGTAGGCCCGAACAGCTTGGCTGCTCCATCCTGTAGCAACAGCAATTTACTGGTGACACTGATAATACTGGTGCGATGGGTAATTAAAACAATAGTTTTCCCGCGTTTGCGTAAATCAGTTAATGCAGCCAATAGCGCCTGCTCACCGACATCATCCAGATTTGAATTAGGTTCATCCAGCACAATCAATGAAGGGTCATCATACATGGTACGTGCCAAACCAAGACGTTGTTTTTGTCCACCCGACAGGCCTGCGCCGCCATCCCCCAATGGAGTGTCATAACCTTCAGGCATATTCAAAATCATTTCATGTACTCCTGCCCGTTTGGCAGCAAGAATGACCTTTTCTGCGTCAATTTGTCCGAAACGTGCAATATTCTCGGAAACAGTGCCTGCAAATAATTCGATATCCTGTGGCAAATAACCGACATATGGCCCCAACTCATCTTTGTTCCAGAGATAAACGTCGGCACCATCCAATCGTACTTTGCCAGCCGCCGCTGGCCATACACCAACCAATAAGCGTGCCAGTGTAGATTTTCCTGAACCGCTGGGACCAATGATGCCGAGTACATCTCCAGCAGCCAGAGAAAAAGACAATCCCTTGATAACAGGAATCTTACTACCGGGCGGGATCGCTGTCACATTTTCAACCGCAATAACACCTATAGGTTTGGGTAGTGCCATTCCTGCCTCTCGAGCAGGATTTTGTTCAAGCAACTTGGTCAAGCGCTCATAAGCACTGCGCGTATTGCCAATCTGTTTCCAGACACTGATCAACAACTGAACCGGTGCAATGGCTCTGCCCAACAAAATTGAACCCGCAATCATCATGCCAGGGGTGATGCTGTTATCTAAAACCAGCAAAGCACCCAATCCCAGCATCAGCGATTGCAATGCAACCGTACAAGATTTGGAAAGTGCGGTAACTATGCCGGCTTTTTCACTGGCTTCAGCTTGCAAGTTTAAAAAACGGCTATGCAATTTGTACCATCGGGATTGAATGTTTGGCAACATGCCCATGGCCTCAATCACCTCAGCATTACGCAGATTATTCGATGCCACATTGGTTGAGGCAATGGCCATTGAATTTGCTTCTGCCAAAGGTTTGTGTGAGATTTTTTCGTTGATGTACGCCAAAGCAATTAATATAGCCGTACCGCATAGCGCAAAAACGCCCAAACCAGGGTGAAACATAAAGATAACGAACAAATAGATCGGAAACCAGGGAGCATCAAAAAAAGCAAACAAAGCGTTGCCAGTCAAAAACTGCCTCAAGTTGGTTAAATCCTTCAATGCCTGCCCAGCATTGCCATCACCTTGTTTCAAACTTTGTTCAAAAGCTGCGGTATACACGCGCTTATTCAGTTTCATATCAAGCTGGGCGCCAACACGAATCAGCACAAAGCTGCGCACATATTCCAAGGCCCCCATAAAACTATAGGCACCGAGCATAATCAATGTCAGCATCAGCAAAGTCATTTCGTTGCGACTGGTTAATACGCTGTCATAAAGCTGCAGCATATAGATCGCTGGCATGAGCATCAGCATATTGATGACCGCACTAAAAACACCAATATTACGAAAAGTTTTTTTAAAGCTGGCTAATACTTGCGCAACTTCATTTTGTGGAGCTTTAAATTTGAATTTCATCTAATAAGTGGTTATGACAGAAAAATGTAGGCTATTTATCCCAAAAAACTAATGATAGGCAAAACCCGGCTATCATAACGTATTTGATTCTCATGGAATATGCAATCTATTGAATCAGCGGCAATTATAATTATCGTTAATCAGTTTTCCTAGGCAAATCTTCTTGCGCCAAACTAAACGATCTGGGGAAAAAGTTTAGATCCTGTTTGGCGTCTGAGCAATCAAATCTTAAATCCTGGTTCATTCTTTCCGCCATCGCTGCGGTCCAGCTTTGATAGCGTGGCAACCATCTCAATCCCCATGTAGCCATCTGAAATAACCAGAGTGGGATAGTGAATATACGGGGCCTGCGATTTAGTGCCGCAAACACCCGCTTTACCATTTCTCGGTAATGCAAGGTTTCCCCTCCCGTTAAATCATAGGAACGATTGGTCAAATTTAAAGCACTGATGGCAGAGCAACAGGCTGAAGCGACATCTTCAACATGTACCGGTTGTCTTAATCCATTGGCTGATCCGAGGACGGGAAAGAAACCAAATCGTCGAATAAATTTTGCTATTTCAGCAACATTTTTATCACGTCCATAGCCATAAATCAGTGTCGGACGAAGAATAATCCAATCTATTCCATGCGCCTCTGCCCATGCTTGCACAAGCTCCTCGCCTTTTATTAATTGCAGCGCAATCTCCCTTTCGCTGAAATTCGAGGATGCCTCTTTAGTGAATCGACTGGTGGAAGATAATACAACAATCCGTTGAGCGCCATAGGCCGATAAGAGACCGAAGTACTCCGGTAATACCCAGATTGGTGCAACGCATAGCCAAGTAGAAATGTTATTCATTCCTATATTCTCATTTGCTTGCCCAGATATACCGAGCTGCTGCCATTTGATATTTGGGTGGATTTGTGGCACCGGATGACGAGAAAAGGCAGTAATATGCCAATTATCCCGCACGAGCTGCTTGAGCAAGCATTCCCCAAGCAGGCTGGTAGCCCCCAGTAATCCAATATATTGTGCATTCATATTTAGTTTCAGTGTTTTGCGATCAATTGTCTCACTGCATAGAACACAACAGTAACGCCAAAACGAAACCATATACCCACCGCGACCAATCCCATCAGTGCGCTTGGATATTGTTGGCGGAAAAATTTTCGATAAAAGCGCAGCATGCTTTTATGCTTATGCCAAGCGACGAAAAATGGACGACCTCGACTGCAAGTGCCTTGAAAATGCGTAACTGGCGCATTGGGCACAAAAACAATCTTCCAGTTTTTTTGCTTAAAACGCATGCACCAATCCAAATCTTCGCAATGCAAAAAATAACCTTCATCCCAGACGCCCACGTCTTCGATGGCTTCTCGCCGCACCAGCATCAGCGCTCCTGAGATTGCTTCCACTTCGATAGATTCTTGAGGTAATGGTTGCTTGTGCAAATGAAAGTCAAAAAATATTTTGGGCCAATATTTTTCTAGATGATATAAGCCAAAAGCCCTGACAAAAGCACGCCACGGCGAAGGAATGGCACGCCTTCCGCCACCTTGCTCAGAGCCGTCTGGATTAGTCAGATAGCCGCCGACCATACCAATATTTGAATCCGATGCTAATACTTGCACCAAATGCTTTAATGTCCCACTTTGAAGCATACAATCCGGATTCAAAAACAGAATGTAGGGTTGTGTTGCGACATTCAGTCCTTTATTACAGCCAGCGGCAAAACCAATATTGCTTTCAGAGCGGATAATGCACAGTCGATTTTCCAAAGAGAATTCAGATTCCAGGTTTAACACACTGGAGTCTGATGAAGCGTTATCTACTACAACAACTTGCTGTGCCTGTGCAAGCGCAGCATGAACGCATCTAGTCAGCAACGAGCCGGCGTTGTAATTGACGATGATAACCGTTACTGAATCAAGATCAAGCATATGCAAGTATTTAAAAACTCCCTATCCGGCTTAAAGATACAATAGTAATCAGCACTAGCATATGATCCACATCACATCACTCTGCAATTTTTTACCGATTACCACCAGCAATTGTGGCATGACGATCATCCCCAATTCCCTGACCACAATACATTGTCATACGAACGAGTCATGACCATCAAATCGTTAGCGTTGTGAGGAAATATACATTAAAATTTCGCGCTTCGTGCAGACATAGAGCGTGTTTCGCCATAATGACACCTTACTGATCTTCATTGCATCGGCTTTATTTCGCAACGACCAAGGAAAAAGCCGCTCTTCCAATACTGGAAACTATTGAAATGCTTGCTGACTTTACCGATGAAAAATCTTCAATTATCAATTCCGGACAATTCAACAGGATGATTAATCAGCCACATCCCCTTGTAATAGCGCAAAATTTGCTTCTTGATCTCAGTTCGACTCAACCGTTTAGTAATCCAGCATGAATATGCTTACGACGCCTGAGCAACCTCTGGTAAGCATCATTATCCGCAGCATGGATCGATCGACACTTGCAGAGGCTCTCGATTCTGTGTGCGGTCAGACTTATCCAAACATTGAAATCATCGTCGTCAATGCCAAAGGCGGCGATCATACCGACCCTGCCTCAAGCTGTAGTCGATTTCCGCTGCAACTGATCAATCAGGGCGGAAAACCTATGGGACGGAGTGCTGCCGCCAATGCCGGTTTGGAAGCAGCTCAAGGGAATCTGCTGGGCTTTCTCGATGATGACGACTTGTTGCGCCCTGAACATGTGGCACGTCTCGTTGCAGCCTTGGATACTCATCCAACGGCTGTCGCAGCCTATTCGCGCGTACATGCGCTAGATTTTAACGGGAATTTGTTGCGTGAATTTTCCACACCATTCGATGCAGTTTCGCTGCATCTAGCCAATTTCTTGCCTATCCATGCTGTTTTATTTCGCCGCCAGGCATACACAACAGGAGCTCGCTTCGACGAAGCACTCGATCTCTGCGAGGATTGGGATTTCTGGATACAGATTGCTCAACAAGGTAATTTCATTTTCGTAGATGCCATGACGGCAGTTTATCGCATTGGCAGAGGGAGCGGATTTGCCATCATGGGCGATCCAGAGCTTGCCAGAGCAGCTGAACAAGCCGTTTGCGCGAAGTGGCAAACTCGCATGAATGCTGATTTGTTCTATGAAGTTGTCAATCGGGCACGCACTTTCCCAAAATTACAGGAAGCGCAAGCACATAACAATCACCTTCAATTTGAAGTGAAAGATTTAAAACGCATGTTGACGGATTCGAATCGAATGTTAAGCGAAGCAAATCAAGCTCAATCCGAGTTGCGTCGTCTGCGCGAGGATACGATCGCAATGTACGAAAATTCGCGTTCGTGGCTCATTACCAGCCCACTGCGCAAAATTTCCACTCAGGTATATTTAGCCAAGCGCGCCTGGCTTGGATTTGGTTTGTTGGATTGGCATGCACGTTTGCGGGTATTAGGTTGGCTAATGAGTGGACAAATAGCACCTGCGCGACGCAAACTATCTCTCGCCGCCCAAGCAACAGAGGTATCGCATCAAAGCACATTGCCAGCCACTGTTGCACCGCGCATGCACGAGAACCAGCCTTCCTTTCCGGCTTTACCGGAGCGGATCGATGTCTTGATTCCGATCTACAATGGTTTTGAATTTCTGGCGCCATTATTTGATAGCCTGGAATGTGCGCACAGCACTCCATTTCGTTTGCTGGTTTGCGATGACGCAAGTACGGACGAGCGCGTGCAACCTTGGCTGGAGCAGCGTTTGCAGGATTTCCCTGATGCCATCCTGTTATGCAACGAAAACAATTTGGGGTTCGTAGGAACCGTCAATCGCCTGTTTGCGCAAGTAATGAATGATTTTGTGCTGCTCAATTCGGATGTGCAGGTGCCCCCATTCTGGCTTGAGCGTTTGTTTGCACCGATGCTGGCAAATTCACAAGTGGCGAGTGTCACCCCGTTTACCAATGCTGGCGCGATTTGCAGTTTTCCACAATTTTTTATCGATAACGAGCTGCCACAAGGACTAAATGCACTGGCAGTGGATACGGTGCTTGCACGCCTTAAGGATGTGACAGCCATTGAGATCTCATCAGGAGTCGGCTTTTGCATGGCCATTCGCTGGGAAGTCGCAAAACGCATCGGTTTGTTCGATCCTATTTTTGGCAGGGGTTATCGCGAAGAAAATGATTGGTGCGCACGAGCCAAGGCATTGGGCTACCAGCATGTTTTGGCCCCCAACCTGTTCGTTTATCATAAGCATGGCGGCTCTTTTCCCTCTCAGGAGCGCCAGATGCTTGCTGATCGCAATGAAGCAATATTGCGCGCGCGTTATCCTGGATTGTTCGACTACTACGAGGATTTTATTCGACGCGATCCTATTCGACCACTCAGGGATTTTTTGTATCTGATGGTACTGGCAAAGCAAGCCGACCGCCCCGCTCTAGTGATTATTGACAACGTCATCGAGGGAGGAGCCTATGCGTATAGCCGTGAATTGATCGCCAATACTCTGGAGAGTGGAACGCCCGTTCTGCATTTACTCGATGATTTTCGTACAGGTGAATTACGCGCCGAATGGATGTCATCCACCGAACGTTTAGTTCTGAATTTTAGCGATTACGCTGCATGGGGACGAGTGATTTCAGGCATCCAGGCAGGTAGCATTCTCATCAACAACCTTTATTCTTTCCGACAACCGATGGCGTTTTTGCATTGGCTGACTGATCAATCAGATATCGGTGATATTCCTATCAACATTGCTTTGCACGATTTCTTCATGCTGTGCCCAAGCCTGTTTCTCATCGATAGCGAACGCAACTATTGCGGCTTACCCGATAGCGCGACCTGCCATAGTTGCTTTAGTCGCTTACCTATCGATTTCCCCGTTGGCACTGACTCGATTGCTGAATGGCGCGCAACTTGGAAAAAGGCGCTGGCAATGATTAATAGCATAGTGGCGTTCTCTAACAGTACGCGCGATTTATTCACTCGCATCTATCCGGAATATGCCGAAAAAATCGTGGTACGACCACACTCTATGGCGCGCTTCCGCCATCAGTCTATTTCGGTGGATCTAAGCAAGCCGCTGCATATCGGTGTCGTTGGATCAATTGGTTGGCAGAAAGGCTGGAACATTGTCAAGCAATTATGCGAAGAAATCGACTCACATCGTTTGCCATATCGAGTGACGGTAATTGGCGCCATGGTGCCGAATTTTTCCGCCGATTGCCTGAATGTAACAGGGCGCTATGAAAGAACCGCACTGGCATCAGCCATTGAGCAATCGAATGCGAATATCTTTCTGTTTCCATCGATTTGGCCGGAGACCTTTTCCTACGTTGCACACGAATTAATGGCTTGCGGTGTTCCGCTGTGCTGCTTCAATCTTGGAGCCCCCGCCGAAGCCGTGGCGAATTACTCAAATGGACTGATACTCGGCGACGCAACCTCACCCTCGAGGTTACTGGCGCAAATGGAGGATTTTCGTGCACAGTTGTTTTCTCGCAGAGAAGGAGAATAAACCTTTCAAAGACGCATTGAAGCAACTGGTGCTTTCTTACTTGACATGCACTTTGGTCAAGAAACTGCGCGGCCACCAGGACATCACTCGAAGCAAATCCCAGCAAGAACACCTTCGTTTACGCTGAATTTCCTTTCTTTGCGCCCAATGAAACCGGATCTGTTTAACAGCATCGATCTTAGCTCGCATATAAAGCCCGAAACGACCAGAGGCAGCAAAGAAGAATCCCATATAAAATATCATGATCACATGCACTGGCAGCAGGAAGAACATCAATGGATTAGGCACATTCTTTATAAACGTCCAGGTAAGGTTACGGTGTCCATGATAAATCGAGAAATCGCTTGAGCGACCGGTAATACCGGAACCCACATGATGAACTTTAGCATCAGGTAATAACACGCTTTTTCCACCAGCCAGCCGTAAGCGGAAACCAAGATCGACATCTTCCGAATAGGCAAAGTACGTTTCATCAAAGCCACCTAATTGA
Organism: uncultured Nitrosomonas sp.; assembly: GCA_902826115.1. Taxonomy (GTDB): domain Bacteria; phylum Pseudomonadota; class Gammaproteobacteria; order Burkholderiales; family Nitrosomonadaceae; genus Nitrosomonas. Next base: position 60,083 of record CADEDO010000007.1, on the reverse strand, counting down.
CGATAGGTCTCGGTGCGATATACCGCAGCAGCTGCGCATGCTGAGAAAACTTCTACCGGATACTTGGGTGTGATGTCACAGGGAGCACCATAGCCATTGCGCCAATGCAATCCGGATATATGATAAGCATCGCCAAGTCCATCCAGTTGTGTGGGCTGATTTGCATCGATCAATACGCAGGAGAAGCAATCCACATCAGATACTTGGTTTAAGTTTTTTACGATTGCCTCCAGACATTCAGATTCAGGATAGGCATCGGGATTCAATAAAAACAACCATTCGCCATTGACATGGCTTTTTACCGCAAGATTATTGGCAGAGGAAAATCCAATATTGTCGTTCAATCGCACTAAGTGGCATGGGAAAGGCAAATTTTCCGTCGCGCGCCAGGAATCATCCTGGCTATTGTTATCCACGACAACCACTTCAAAATTTTTATAAGTTTGTTGCGATAGCGCTGACATTACCTTAGACAGCATGTCGCCAGCATTATAATTGACAATCACGACAGAGATGAAAGGATGCTTCATTAATAAACCATAGGGAACAATCGGTTAGTCAATTGTATTATCGTGTGATATAAGGCCGTTAACTCACAATCCCGCGGCCACAGTAGTGATCATCCAGCACCAATGCGCCAAGAATATCTTGTTCTGCTTGGGAAGGGTGTGCGATAAATTCCTCAAACAAATCGATTGCAATATCGGGAGGAACTTTGAAATCACTGACTAATTTATCGCGTATCATAATGGATTGATTTACAAAATCCATTATTCCGCGTCTGATTTCCGCACGTATTATCATTGATTGTCGTTCTTCATCGGCTAATTGACGGAATTCAGGAATAATATTGTCCGAATCTAATTGCCGATAGCATACTATTTGCGCATCATCTGAACTGAGTAGTTTTTCAAGAGAGAAGCTTTTCAAGAATATTGGCGGGGGACTAATCTTTGGATCAATGTCATGAGCAAAGTATCCCTGAGTGATTGCACCGTATTGTGAAGATATTTTTTGTACTCGCGTTGTCGTCATCAGATAGTATCCATGTATAGCCTGATTCATCAAGCGATTAAGATAACCTTGTATTGTTGCAGAATAACCAATGTCTACAATTGCAGATTTAGAGTTTGTATTTAAACCCACACTATTCAGATAAGACAGCAGTCCTGGGTGTTCAATCTGGGCATTTGTCAGAATACGCTCTTCCAGAGTTTGCAACACAGGCATTAAATGATCGATATTTTCATTTTCAACGGAGACCAACTTGTTTTTCGGCCAAAGTCCGAGTCTTGCAAAATTCTGAAGCTCTTCATGGGATAGTTTCAATCCATATCTTTCTTGTATAAATTCAGATAGATGGTTTGGATAATACTGCACACGCGCTATTTGAAGAATGTCATCAAAATTTGAAATCATCGGTACAGTGATTGCGCGGCGGGAAAGCACCAAGTAATCTGATGGAATTGCGTTGGCATCATTGGATACCCATTGATCGTAAACTAATTTTAAGATTTGTCCCTCGCGTGCAAGAAAATACAAATGCTGAATGCTATCGGCAGCAGCTTTTGCCGCTAACCACTGTACAAAGGATAGAACCAAAGGTCCGGCAATAGTGAATCCAGTCGTCCAAGGGGTGGCAGGAACGAGATCGGAGGGATCAAAGTGAGGAAAAAATAAAGGGCGAAAATTCGCTTGAACAAGTGTCCCTAAAGTAAGCTGCCGGTTTAGATCACCACAATATAATGTATTCTCAATGATTGCCCCAAAACGGGGAATTGCTCGTGCCAATTCAACGGGTCGCATTACATGCAGGAGCTTCATCCCGATAATATCGGGTATTTGCAAATCAGAATGTTCGTTGTCTCCGATCACCATGATTTCACTTGGAGACACATTTTCTTGTATCAAAAGTTGACGATAAAAATCACCGGTATCTTTTCTAAAACCGGTATCGGAAGATAAATAAAACGCATGCCATCCGCTGATTCCGTGGTGCTTTAACATCTTTTCAATCACTGGCTTTGGCAGGTACATATCGCTGGCTAATATGACGCGTTTACCCAAAGTAATCGCGAGGTATAGCAAGGTGATGACTTCCGATCGCGGCGTGACGATTTCCAGCTCAATAGTTTCCTCAAGGCTGCGTAATTGATTGATGACTTCGGATGAAAGTCCGGACAAGGTAGCAAGCTCTGCAAAAATAGCATCCAGACCAATATCGCGCCCGGCTTTCTGGCGCGCCTGAGTTTCTGCAACGGCGCGTAATTCAAGATAAAGTTTGCCTGCCTCGCCTCCGGCCCGTTGGGCGACAATATTTTTAATATTCTCAGGATTGAGGAGCGGGCGTGTCAATAACGTATCAAAAATATCAAAAACAACTACGCGTAGAACTGGATCAGCCAACATAGCCTGTGTGTTTTCCTGGTTGCGTAGCAGATATTGTTCAAAGCGCCAGCGAGACCAGCTCATGGATTTGTTGTCTCGAAGAATGATGGCATTCAATCCTAATCGCTTGGTCACCAGAACAAATAAACGTTCTATGCAGTGCGCCAGGGTTGCGTCGGTTTGTCCTGCTTCTTCAGGAAAATCCTCAATCTTGATATGCGCTTTAAACAACGGCCGCAGAGCCTCGGTGCGAGCCCAAAACATCGATCCTGCCGGAAAATCAAAATAGCCTCTCGGGATTTTTTCGATCCCCAGTTTGTTGCACCAAAGGTGCCCCAAAGCTTGATTGGAGAGCCATGTGTTTGCTGCATAAGTTATTTTTGAAAAATTCTGGGGATAAACAAAGCCAACAGCTTTTTCTCCGGCCAGCAATGCAAAAATTTTTTGAATTTGTAATTTGCTTCCAAGTAGATTTGTTAGCAAATATTCTCGCCACCCATCAATAGCACCATTGGTATGCAAAGATTTTTTACTGTGAAAATGAGCTATATATTCATATTGTTGAAGCGTATCTCCAAATGTGCAAAACAGGGGCGCAATATCGCGTCCGCGGTTGGGTACGATGGTGATGGTCAGTTGCTCCAGTTGATGCAGCTGAGAAAAAGCTTGTCTGCACGTTTGGCTTGCTGCCTCATTGGGCGTTGAGATAAACAGATCATAGGGAAAGGGCATGTTCTCCAAGAATTTTGCAAATTCTGCTGCCAGTTCCGCATAAAAAATATGAGCGTGGATTGCAATGCGCCCCGGTGGTGGCGTTGTTAATGGATCAACTGTAGATAGATCCATCATGCCTGCTAAAAAGCCACTGGCATCCGTATCCATAGGTAACTGATGAATAGAGTCGGTCCTACCGAAACGCCATAACTCATAATGCCCCATGCCAGAAAAAAGAGGGCCCGCCATTCGATAAACCATATTTAGTGCGATGTTGCGCCATCGTGCCGGCAATCGCCAGTAGATTATTTTCAACAAAGGGAAAACTTTACGGCGCAAACCATCCCACGCCTCGTGATATTGCCCGCGAATGATCCGGATCAAGAATCGCAACGGGGCTGTCATTTTCCAGGAAGTTGAACAAAATAAGCTATGAATTGTTTTATTTAGATCGCTGATTGTTCTATGTAAGTCATTAATTGTTCTATGCAGCGATTGTTCACGATGAGTACTTGCCAGCGCTTCTTGCTCGAGACGATTTTGCAGAGAAACAACCAGATTCTCCCTGTCGGCTAATTGGCTCCGGAGATCAGAAATAAGGTTTTCTCTAAATTCAATCAGATCATCCAGTTGTTTACCGGTTAAAAACACTTTCCATTTATCGAAAACCTTACTTCTCGATTCCCTCACAAAATCTTCATCATATCCAAGTCCCATGCCAGAGTGGCCATGATTCCGGTAAGCGGCTGTAATTTCAACGATATGCAGTATCTCACTGTGTTGCATGAGCTGAATCCAGAAATCCCAATCTTCAAAAACTCCAAGATCCTCATCAAAGCGACAATGATCTTTGGTAACCAAAGACTGTTCAAACAGCATGGCGTGAATCGGAATGAAGTTTCTTCCCCAGAGTCGGCGCTGATCGAATGGTTCATTAAATTGAGTGGTGGTTTCAAGCTGTCCATCCACATAGTATTCAACATGTACACCGGCATAAGCGCATCGAACATTCGGATGGCTTTGCAAGGCAGTGACGAGATTTGATATATGCACTGGATAAAATAGATCATCGTCATCCAGAAAAATCAGATAATCGCCTTTGGCCGCATTCAACCCGATATTGGCTGCTCGAGCCCGATCTAATGGCACAGCGCTTCCAATCATTCGCAGCGGAAAATGTCCGCACCATTCTCCTGCTTCGCGATGACCCGCGCCTTTAGCATTGACAATGATTACTTCAATATGCCGATAAGTTTGTGAAGCTACAGAATCCAGCGCATCTTCAAGCGTTGCGCGATCCATACTGCGAATGATGACACTAACCAGGGGAAAAACAGCGCTGTTTTTTTCAGACATCCTTGAATTCCGGAATCAGTTAAGAAGCAACTAGAAAAGCCTGCGATATTAGCTCTTCAACAGGCTTTCGAGATATAAACGCAATTTTAGCATTATTTGCGGCATGTCTCTAAAAGCCACTTTCTTTTCAGCCTCAATAAAGGCTTCAGCGTATTTGTGGCCTTCCTTTCCAGGCAGATAAAGACCTCGGTAACCCGCCAGTCCAAGGCTGGCAGAAAGATAATCGCAATGGGAAAGTGGCAGCACGTAGCGGGAGATTGCTTGTTTTTTGAGATCAATGACACTACTGATGTCTACCACACGAGTGGCCGGCAATGGACTCCATATTTCGTAAATGAAGGCGCGACCTGGCATTCCCCCGCGCTGCCAACAAGACAATACCGCTTGTCCGATGGCGACATGATCACGATGATAGTCAAGCACTGAAGGTAAAAACAACCAGTCCGGTTTAAATTCCTGTAGCAGCGTCTGCACTTTTTTTTCGAAGCGGGGTGAGTTGCGAAAGCTGCCATCGGGCTCATCGAGAAACTCCATATCATTCACGCCCAATACCGCGAGAGATTCCGTGGCTTCCTTACGCCGAATCATCGGTGCATCTGGACCAAGACTACCGGCACCAGCGCCATCAGTGACGAAAATGACCTTAATTGCACAGCCTTTCTGCTGGAGCAAGGCTAACGTGCCCCCGCAGCCAAGCACTTCATCATCCGGGTGGGGAGCAAAAACGAGTATTCTTCCACCTTCAACAAGAGATAACACGGCCGGTAGTGGACAGAGTCCTAGCCGGGCTATCTTAGCTTGCTGCCACTTGGCGATAAATTGCTTCATAGATATCCGTAATTTTTATAATATCAGGCCACGTTTTGGCTCTCATCCGACCCTTCTGAGCAGTCGCCTCGCGCAATTCCCTGTCATCCAACATGGATTGTATCGCGGCTATCAAAGCATCAAGTTCCGGTTCAATCAAAAGCGCCCCATCGCCTACCACTTCCGGCACACCACCTACAGCCGTGCAAATTGCTGGGGCGCCCATTGCCAGAGCCTCGAGATTGGCTATCCCGAAGGATTCAGAAGCCGAGGTACTGATATACAGATCGGCGGCACAAAGGTATAAGCCGATATCTTCAGTAGTAGTAAAAATAATTTCTCGGGAAAACTCCAGTTGCTGTGCTAATTTCTGCAAATCATCGTAATTTCCATCCCCCAGAATCACCAGCTGAAAACCTTTTTCCAATTTCAATTTGGCACAGGCCTGAATCAGCAGCGCAAATTGTTTGACTGGAGCAATGCGGCCAACCGCCAGCAAGTAAACGATATCTTCGTTCCAATCCAGTCGATTTCGTGATTCCTCCTTGCTGTAAGGATTGAGCTTCGGAAGTGCATGCGGTATGTGATACCAGTTCATTGGAACCGGAGAAATTTCCAGGTCACGAGCGATCTGAGCAATACCGCTTTGGGTTGGCGCAATGACCCAGGAGGCATTGAGTAGCGTACTTTTTTCCCATTTACGCATCCCATTCATGACATGCCGACCGAGATGAATGCCATCTTCGTGTATCGCTTGCGCGTAACAACCAAAACCATGCTCGGTCACTCCCCATACCAGTCGACACGCTGGCTGAAAACGCAAGAAAAAACAGAAGCCCGCTGCAATAATCGGATCGTGGCAGTGCACATGCGTATAACCATCTCTTACGGCTACTTTTGCGGCAAGCCGCCCCACATTAAAACGCTCAAGCAGAACATAAAATAACATTGGAAAATTTGTAGAGGTTTTACCCATGCTTGCAAAACTTGAGAGCACACGATGCAATCTCAATTGCCAGCGCACGGCACGTTGCCCAAGGTCAACCTGACACAGATAATCCGTAGCCAATCCACGTCGCGAAAGTTCCTGAATTAAAGGGGATAAACTCTGCCCCAACCCATAGCGCCTGTCGGCTTGGCTTTCGCGTGTAACCATAAGAATTTTCATTGATACCGCTTCTGCTTTTGATAGATTCATGTTCTAGCGCTTGATTTTAATTATAGAATGAAAAATATTCACATACGCTTTCATTTGAATGATAGCCATCATCTCTCATTCATACCCTCAAATAGGAAGCGGTTACTCAGCAATTAATGAGCATATTTTTTGATTTTCAATTAAAGGAATAAGTAGCAATGAAGGAAGATAGCGCTTTGATCCTATGATATGGGATTGATATTTTTATGTATTATGCTAAAACAATGATAAATAATATCTGGCACACGAGCCAGCTTCTGTTGAAAACTTGTCAAAAATGACAAGCCACTTCACACAAGCCTTATTCTGGACATAGAGACAACGTCCATGCTATATTTCATGCAACGAAGCTTAATAAGTTAGAATAAATAAACAATTAGAGCATGTTTGCTCTATATTATCGCCAATACACCAGTAGACATTCTCATATTATTCATGCAGCGCCCAAATTTAAGAGTTTGCCTTTTTCAATTATCCCTATCAATCAATAATAACATCGAACGTCTACTCACTTAATTTTGTAGATTTGGAATAAAAACATGCAAGATATGTATGAGTGGTTGCATTACTTTAATGCATACGGTTGGTTTAGCCTGATCATCTTTCTTGAATATCTCTTTCCGAATCGTCGCTATGAATTGTTAAATCAAGGTTGGTTGAGCGACCTTTTTCATACCTATGAGCCCATGGCTCGCGCTATGTTAATCAATGCCTGTGTGGTAGGCATTAATGGCTTACTGCCGATGCATGGCCCCCTAAAAGATCTGCTCTTGGAAGCACCGGCATGGCAAATATTTTTGATGGCTTTATTTGTCAGTGAGACAAGTTTTTATTTTGTCCATCGTCTGCTTCACTGGAATCCGATCTTATGGGAGTTTCACCGTGTGCATCACAGCTCGACACGTTATTACTCTTTGATGACATCACGCTTCCATTTGCTGGATGTGGTTTTGTTTATTGCTCCTTATGTAGTCATCATGGGGTGGTTTGGAGCCGGCGGCATCGGTTTACTTTGGTTTGGCTTTTTTCAAGGCTTTGTGGATCGTTATGGTCATAGCAATATTAATGGGCCTCGTTTTACCGGGCGGATCTTGATGACACCCCATTTCCATGCCTGGCATCATTCCACTGAACCAGAAGCGGCTGATAAAAATTTCTCGCGAAATCTGGTAATACTGGATTATCTATTCGGAACCGCATACTACCCAAAAGATAAAAAAGCGCAGAATTTCGGCGATCAAAATTACAGTAACAACTATATCGTGCAGCAATTATTGCCTTTTTATTATGCGACAAGAAAGATGAAACACTATGTTTCAAGTATTTTCTCACGATAATGCGTCTCTCATCATTACCATACTTGATTGATCGTCACATCACCCGATGCCCTGGCTAGATATTGGCCGCTTACTGGCGGCTCTCGCAGTAGCAATGGCACACTTGTCGCTCATATTCAAGCTCGGTTGGAATGATACATGGGCCACTGTGGCACTCTCCTGGTTCTTTGTGCTGTCTGGCTTTATTATGGCGCATGCTCATCCGGACTGCCGTCCAGTGCGCAAAGTGCTGGTCGATTTTTGGCTGCGCCGTATTATTCGGATCGTACCCGCCTACTGGATTTTCTTGATACTGTCTGCAGTCTGGTTTGCTTGGGGAATCGGACAATATGGAGTGCATTGGTTTCAAATAGCTGGACGCCCGGAATTCTTAACATTCGATATCGCTTCAAGCGCATATCTGTCAGATTGGCAGACGAAATTCATTGATCACTTCTTATTTCTTGGAGCATTCGATGAAGCATCGAGTGGGCGTTATTTGTTTTCTCCGCCGCTCTGGTCACTCTATAGCGAGATGTTTTTTTATCTATTGTTCCCATTCCTTATGCCATTGGTTCTATATATTAAAAAAGAATGGGGATTAAGTCTGGCATTTGTTTTGTGGCTAGCACAAGGTGTGATCATCTTTGTTTGCGTGGAACAATTACCCAATCGTGATTTCGTAACCACACAAGCCATTATCTACAGCAATCCTCTGGTGAGATTGATTGAGTTCGTCATCGGAATATTGGCATGCCATTGGCTGAGTTCCGCAAGTCATTCGGCTCGCCAGCGATTACGTCATCCAATTTTTATTGGCATGAATCTGATTGCTTTAGTTGGCATCATCATGATCGCACCTAAGATCCCCACTCCATTTAATCTGTATTGGATTGCCGTTCCTCTGCTATTGTGGAATATCTTAATACTCAGTCAAATAAAATTTACTTTTACAAGATTTTCAGTTGTTGCGGGCGGATCGAGCTATATCATTTACTTGATACACTGGACATTATGGGAAATGGCTCATGCATTGGATGTGCACATTGATTCGCCAAGCGTTACATTGGGTCTGATGATTGCATTAATCATCCTTAGCATTCTGTTATGGCTATTCATTGATCAGCCAGTTCGAAACTGGCTTTATGTTTTAGCTAGAAATCATGGATTACTGAATCGAAGAAATGATGTTGATAAGACAACAGGCTGAAATTGATACTGCATTGGAACACTGGAAGAATTGGAATAGGAGAAACACAGCATGATTAAATTATCCCGCCCTCATGATGATACAGTAGTGGAGCTACTGCGAGCAGATCCGGCTTTTGCCGACGAATACCCCTCTCTACCGCACTTGATGAAGTTAATCAACCGGGAGGGGGCGCGAAGCTTTGCTAGCAGCGCTGCGGCATATAGCAGAAGCGCAAGGCATGTCCACGGTAGCTGACCGTGCTGGAATCCCAAGAGAGAGTCTTTACCGGGCATTATCCACAAAAGGAAATCCGACAATAAAACCTTGCTAGCTGTGATTAATGCAGCAGGCCTAAAGTTGTCTGTACACCGATAGAAAATTATAAAAACAGAGTTTTATAAAAATCTCAATATGTCAAATTCTCACGTAACGCCAAATTCGTTTCGATCTCTTCCAACGTACGCCAAGCAGATCGAAGCTGTTGTTTGGCTGCCAGATGCAGCTGATCGCCTATTCCAAAAGTATTGTTCTGGGTAGCGTTACCGTAGGTTGTTAATACCTGAGCGCGAACAGGTCGTGAGAATTCAACCAGTGCAATATACGTATCGCCGGAAGACGACTGAAATTTACCATCTTCATCTGGTTGGTAAATAATTTCGCGGAAAACGCCTAGTTCAGTACCGGCACCATTGCCGGGCAAATCAATCTTACCGCGACGCAAACGAGCAATATCACCCCAAGCTATATCGAGTGCGCCAATAGTCGCTTGCAATTCACTGGCAGCATCATGCAGGGCCAGTATCGCCAACGGCACGTCAGCCAAGCCGCGCGGTGTAGTCAGTGGTTGAGTCGAATCAAAAGGTTGTGCATAAAAAAGATCCCCGACAAGCTGACTAAAGGTAAAGTCGTAATTGGGATCAGCATCCGTGGCTTTGGTAATTGTTCTTTCCAACCATTTCTCGAACCAGATGCCGAAAAGCCATCCGCCTTTACTTTCTGCTAAATATTGTCGATCCCAGCGATTTAACACATCGGCAGCCTGTCGCAGCAACGGATCATGATTCGCGCGTGCAGCAGCGACCAATTCATCAAGCAATTGATCGGCAACTAAAGCACGTGTCGAATGCTTGGCAGCAATCAATTCAGCATAGCTCATTTGTTTATGTTCATTCAGCATCTGCAATCCACGCAACTCACGATTATTGATCACATCCGCCGCGATGTTAGGCGGATACTGGTTTTTATCGAGAAAAGGCATCGTCATATACCAAGGTGCGCCATTTGAATTTTGTACCCAACCGCCGGGAGGATCAATCGATTTGGGCAGGTCCGCGTAGGCGTGTGCTTTTGTCCAGATCAAGCTCGAATCATCCCCGCTAACATGCGCACGCCAGAAAGCTGCATCCCCCACGTCCCGTACTGGGATAATGCCATTAAAAGCAAGCATAATATGCTTATCCACATCCGCATAAATAACGTTGAATAGCGGAAGATGCTGGCCTTGCAGCACATTTTGAAATTCTTTCAGGTTGCTGGCATGCCCCATTTCCCACCATTGCCGGTTCATATCAGCCAATAATGATGTTTCCAATAAAGCAAAACGTACCGCTAAAATTTGATCGCCCGTTTCAATCACTGGCCCTTGTTTAGCTCGATGAATGCGCAAAGATTCGCTTGTCATGCTGCCGTCCTGCTGACGGATTTGAATAGTTTCGGTAATAGTGATGAAAGATTGTGCGACGCCATCCAATATATAACCATCGTTCAATGAGGATCCCGCCAGCTTCAGTTGATAGAGGTCGCAACCATCCATGGTGTTGACGGTATGCGTCCAGCCCAAATGATCGTTAAAAGCGATCTGCAAAACAGGAGAACCCACCAATGCCGTGCCATAGAGATTCACATCCGGCAGCAGGAAATGTGATTCGTAGAATGTTTCTAATCCATGCCAATCCAGATGCGGATTAGTCAGTAACATAGCGTTACCGCTGGTTGAATAACCGGGGCCTAGCGCCCAACCATTCGAGGCAACCGGCTGGCCAATAAAATCAAAACCCGGCAATACCGCACCGCACTCGGAAGTGCCAGCAATAAAAACGGTCATTACCCGCGTGGTATGCGCAATCACATCCTGCGGCGTCACCGGCAATACCGCTTTAACCGCATCAGAAATGTTCTCTGGATGTCGGCGCGCGAAATCATTGATGCCGGCGGCAAATGCATCCAGATTGGCACGGAAGGCAACGTCTTGTTTCGCATACCATTGCTCAGCCAGGCTTGGAATACCCAGCATCCGCACGGACCGGTCAGCGGGCAGATAACTTTCACCAAAAATTTCAGCACCGCGCCCACGTGCCACGGCATAGAGTTTGAGCAACAAATCGGCATGACTTCTCATCTGCGCCCAACCAAAGGCATAGAAGGCGTCGCTATCTTTCCGGGCCACAATATGCGGAACGCCCCAGGTATCCCACAAAATTTCCGCACCATTATGATTTTGTGCTAACGATCGGATAGATTGCTGGCACGCACTCAGGAATAGAGTTGTGGATAATAGTATGCACAAGAATGAACGCAACACGGAGCGAATTTTCACGTTAATTTCCTTGATTGTGAAACGAGTTGTTTACTGGTTGATGAGATTCAAACAAGCTTGATAAAAATACTGAGTGGCGTATGAAGCGAAGAACCAATGCCGTTTCGCCATGAATCGTTTAACTTGCAGGAATATGCTCAACACGCAAGGCTTTTTTATCGATTTTACCCACACTGGTTTTGGCAATGGCATCAACCTGCTTGAATTGCGTCAGCAGCGCGTGTTTTGAAATCGACCCACGCGCAATAAATAACCGCAGCTGTTCCTGTGCAGCCAACTCATTGAACAAATGCTTATCTACGACCAGCAATGCCAGCGGGCGTTCTCCCCAGCGTTTATCCGGCATGCCAATTACGGCAACTTCCCTGATACCGGAAACTAAGGCTAATGCATTTTCCACTTCCAGTGAGGATACCCACTCACCGGCAACTTTGATGACATCTTTCAGACGATCGGTAATACGCAGGTAGCCATTTGAATCGATAGCACCAATATCTTGCGTGTGCAGATAATCACCGCGCCAGAGCTCCTCGCTGGCTTTTGGATTATCCAGATAACCCTGCGTCAGCCAAGGCGCACGTACCACAATTTCTCCGCTACTCTGCCCATCATGTGCTTGCGGCTGCATCGCCCCATCGACGATTTGCAAGTCCACCAGTGGTATCGCACGTCCGGCACAACACAAATCAGTCAATGCGTCATCCGTTATCGAATCTTGCGTGCTTTTATTCCCAGTCAATTGCGCCAGCGTCAATATGGGCGCAGTCTCAGATAAACCGTAACCGGCGAAGCAATCGACCCCCATTTCCAGCGCTTGCCTGGTCAGTACGTGCGGCAACGCGGATCCGCCAATAACGACTTTCCATCCACGCAGATCCACTGCGGATGCTTGCGCTGCTGTCAATACCATTTTCAATAAGGTAGGTACACAATGTGAGCAAGTCACCTGTTCTTCACGAATCAGTTTCAACAGCATATCGGGCGCGTAACGCCCCGGATAAACCTGTTTTAAACCCAGCAGCGTGGCAATATAAGGGATACCCCAGGCATGCACATGAAACATCGGTGTCAGCGGCATGTAGACGTCTTCAGAGTGGAATCGTTGCCGCACTGCCGGTGCCGTCAATGCCATGCCAGCTGCCAGCGTATGCAGCACCAATTGTCTGTGCGTATAATAAACACCTTTAGGTCCACCGGTAGTACCGGTAGTATAGAAAACCGTCGCGCGGGTATTCTCATCAAAATCTGCAAAATTAAAATCATCTGTTTGACTCGCCAGCCAGTTTTCATATTCATCATCAAATTGCAAAATGGTTTGCGGTACCCCTACCCCATCCGCCATGACAATAAACTTGCGTATTCCCGGTAATTCTGCACGAATGCTTTCGATAATCGGAATGAAATCAGCATGTAGCAACAGCATCGATGCGCGGGAGTGATTCAACGTATAGGCAATCTGCGTCGGTATCAGCTTGGTATTGACCGTCATCATCGTTGCACCAATCATCGGTATGGCAAAATAGCATTCGAGATAACGATGGCTGTCGTGATCCATGATTGCGATCACGTCACCTTGCCTGAAGCCATCGGCAACCAAAGCTCCAGCGAATCGATTAATACGGGCATACGCTTGACGATAAGTCAGGCGTAACTGATCACGATAGACGATTTCCTGTTCTGGCGCATTCGTCAAAGGTGTATGCCAGAGTTGTTTTAGTAATAGAGGATACGATGTCATTTTTCCTTCCAATAAACGAGAGATTTCAACTGGAAAATCTACTGATCAATTTATTAACAGGCTTTTGATTGGGTATCTTTTAATACCACACAACTGACTGGCACTAGCAACAAAGTGACTAAAGACGAGAAAAATATACCAAATGCCAGTGTAATCACCATTGGCATGAGTTTCTCAGCATCTGAACTTTGTTCATTAATGAGTGGCAATAATCCCATAACAGTAGTCGCTGTGGTCAGGAATATCGCGCGAAAACGCGCCTTACCTGCCAGAACCACAGCCTTATCAATCGATGTGTTTTTCTGTAGCATTTCATTGATTTTTGCAACCAATATCAAACTATCGTTGATAGCAACTCCCCCCACGGCAAATAACGCCACATAAGATTCCAGGGATAAAGGAATTTTCAGCAACAGGTGGCCCAATACTGCGCCAACGAAACCAAATGGAATGGCCAGCATAATGACTAGCGGCTGTATATAAGAACGTAGCGGAACAGCCAGAAGTGCGTAGATTCCCAATACTGCCAGTGCGCCATAGCCCCATAAAGAAGACATGGCTTTTTCCTGCTTCTGTCTGGATTGACCCGGTTCGATCTTTAGCCCCGGATATTGCACTTCCAATTCCGGAATCACCTTGATGCGCAAATCAGCAAGAATAACCTCGGCGTTAGCTTCTCCTTTAAAAACTTCCGCACTGATTGTTTGGATTCGCTCACGATTTTGCCGGGTAATACTGGCGAAGCCAGGGGTATATTCGGCTTCGGCTACTACAGCAAACGGAGCAGTACTCCCGTTATCCAGTTTAATCGGCATGCGATATAAATCATCCAAGGAACGGCGATGCTCAGAAGGAAAACGCAGCATCACGCGGATCTCATCCCGATTCTGATAAAAGCGCTGCACCTCCAATCCAAAAAAACTATGGCGAACCTGTTCACCCAAACTTTGCATTGTTAAACCATGGAGCGCCGCTTCGGGCCTAAGCTTGAGGCGCAGCTCAGGTTTACCTGCCTGCATGGAGCCAGCTACGCTGTGCACGCCGGCATAGGAAGAAAGTCTGGCTTTAAGTATCTCCCCAGCAGCGCTTTGCAGCGCGGCATCGGCTGCGATCAACTTCAACTCGATAGCTTTTGCAGAATGAATGGCGGGCATACCCAGATCCCTTGGCCAGAAGGTCTGGAAAGACAGTGTCGTGTCGGCAGGCAGCTCACCAAAACGCTCCTGCCATTGTCTTTTAATACTATCCACTTTGGAACGAATACGTTCGTCAATCGATATTTCGATGTCGACGAAACCGGAATTGTCATCAATGACAGCGATAATATGCTGAAAACTATCCTTTAATTTATCCGATGTACCGAGTCCGAGTTCGGTATTTAATTCGAGCCGGATCTCGTTGGCAATATGCTCCAGGCGCATGATTTGATGATTAACCTCTTCTAACGGGGTACCCGCCGGAAGCTGAAGAATGGCAAACAAATAATAGTCATTCACCGGCGCTTCCATCACACTGTGAATACGTCCGGAAAAAACAAGTGCTCCAGTAATGATCAACACAATAGAGAACACTGATAGCGTTATATAGCGGAACCTTAACAATGATTTCAATACCGGAATATACACACAGTCAATGAACCATTGCAGTCCGCCATCTACTCGATCTTGGATCGCACTGATAGTCGCAGACCAGACATTTTGTTTTTTAGCAGGTGTAAAATTAACAGCCAGATGAGCAGGCAGTATCAGCAGTGCCTCCAGCATGGAAAATGCTAGGGTTACGATAATCACTAGGGAAATGTTGTACATCAAGTATCCACTAAGTCCCGGCAAAAACAGTCCGGGGATGAAAGCAATCATCGTGGACGACACCATCAACACTACTAATGGCGCGACTTCCAGCGTCCCGCTGATCGCACCGGACAAACCAGGCCGACCGCGCTGTTGATGGGTATATATATTCTCACCCACGACGATAGCATCATCCGCCAACACACCCAGAATCAAAATCAGGGCGGCGATTGAATAAGTATTCAGTGAAATTCCCAGCATCGGCATCAGCCAGAGTGCTCCCAACAGGGAAATCAAAATACCGCAACTCACCCATAACGCCAGATAGAATCGCATGGTAAACATCAAGATCAGAAAAACCAGAATAAAGCCCGATACTGCGTTCTCCCACAGCATGGACATATTATGATCATAATATTTTGACCAATCATCCCAAGTGGTAATACCAACCCCATGGGGCAATTCAGGACGAAATGCTGCAATGACTTCATTAACCGCTTCCACCGTCGTTTTGATCCGGTCTTTGGATATCACAAATATCTGCACAGCCGGTTTACCATCGATTCTTGCCAATATATCCCTGTCACTGACAGTTTCACGAATCTGCGCAATATCGCCGAGCAGCAAGCGCGCACCATGCTGATCAGGTCGCAGATTAATTACTCCATAATCGGCCACGGTCATCGCCTGATTATTGCTCCTTAACAACAACTTGCCATCAGATTTTTTCAATTCACCTGCCGGTATGTTATTGGAAGCGGCGCGAATGACTTCTGCCATTTCTTCAAAACTTAGTGCATGTCGACGTAAATCCGCTTCTGTAATTTCAATCGATATTTCATAGGAAAGCTGAGGCCAAGGCGTCAGCTTTCCAATATCCGGATGTTTGCTTAACATGGCTTGCAGTCGATCGCGTTGACGCATCAAGGTCAGCATATCAACTTCACCGTGCACCATGATGGTTACCGCGGATGTGCCAATTTTCATTTCCTGGATTTTCAGTTTCTCAACTTCTTTCGGAAAAGTCGTAATGCGATCCATCCTGCCCTGCACAGCAGCCTGGAATCGTGCCGAACCGATTGCGGGATCAAATTCAACGATAATCTCGCACTGTGCTTGGTGAGCCGTTGAGTTGATATGCCGAATCCCTTCCAGATCATGAATAGCTTCTTCAATCGGAATGCACAATGCTTGCTCTACTTCCGCAGGACCCGCACCGGGATAGTTAATTTCAATCTGCAGCTGGTTTTGTGGAGCGGGAGGAACGGTGTGGCGCTTGGATATCGTTAAACCCAGCAATCCTCCCGCAATAATCAGTAACATGAGGAAATTGGCAGCAACCGGATTACGCGCAAACCAGATGATCAGTTTCATGGAACAAGCTCAATGGGTGTCACTGTCATCCCTTCAGCCGGATGAGATAAGCCGGAAACCAATACGCGTTCCCCCGCATTTAATCCGGCCTTAACGATGGCTTGTTCGCGTTCTCTCCTGAGTATTTCCACAGCGCGGAAACGTAAGCGGTTATCTTGATCCAGGACAGCGACCTGATTGTTCCTGAGCAATGCACTCGCTGGCAAAACGATCATATTGTCGAACCAACGTCCTTCAATGTTGGCTTCGACAAACAGGCCGACCGGCAAAATAGCAGCAGATGATTGCGTACCCGATAGTTCAGGTTTCTTTGCACCCAGACCGAATGGATCCGGAATTTGTGCAATCACCATCACCATGCCTGTTTCTTGATCGACCACACCTTCACTGCGCACAATACGACCCAACCAGGTGTGCTGCTGTCCTTGGTAGCTTGCGGTGAGTTTCACCGCCGTTCCCTGCTTGGATTGCGTACGGTTGGGTAAGTCCGGAAAATCCACGAAAGCGAGTTCTTGCGTGCTTAAGGACAGGCGCACTTCCGCCAGGTCGCTGTTGTAGATTCTGCCTAATACGACACCGCTGCTGAGATATTGTCCCATGCCAACTTCTTTGTTACGCACCCGGCCATCGAAGGGTGCGCGTATGTCGGTGCGCTGCCTCAATAATCGGGCATTTTTCAGCTCTTCTTGCTCGGCCGAGAGTTTTGCTTTCTTTTCATTCAGTTGCGGAATTCTCAAGCTGAGCGGATTGGGATCTCCCTGCCCCAGATGCTGCCATTCATCGCGCGCCTGTTCCGCTTCCGCTTCTTCGCGTGTCAGTTGGTATTGTGCCTCCATTACCCGTGCTTGCGCTTGCGCTACCCGCAGATCATATTCTGCCGGATCGATCGCAACCAACAAATCGCCTTTCTTGAAAAAACCACCACTGACAAAGGCGGGAGAGATTTTAATGATATTGCCCGAGACGCCGGTCACCAGGTCTATCTCGGTTTGCGCCATGACCCGTCCTTGCGAGCGCACGTCCATGCGCAGCCGTTCAGGTTTCACTGTGATGACGCGAACGGCAGGCGGTTTGACGATGTCTTCCTGCTGATCGGTTTGCGGTGGCGAATTAACAATGACCAGCGCGACCAATCCGCCTGTAATCGCAATCATGAGTGCGATGAGTAATTGCCGACGTATATTCATAAATGGGTAATAATCAAATTCCGGTTTATAGTCACTGCAGTCGCCTCATCACACATCTCCTCCCAGCGCCAGATACAGATTGATGCGGTTGCTGAGCAATTGCCGAGTAACCGACAGATGGGCGCTTTGGGCATTGAGTGTACTGCGGTAGCTGTCCAGTAACGTGAGGATTCCAATCAGGCCATTACGATAAGAATAAACTGCCATTTTCTGACTGGCTTCAGTTTGTTCAACAGCTTTCTTGAGCGATATTTCTTGTTGCCGCAACCATTCTTCCGCCGCCAGTGCTTGTTCAACCTCTCGGAAAGCGTTCAGTGCGGTATTTTTGTAAATATTCAATGCTTCCTCTGCAAAAGCTTGCGTGCGAAAGATTTCACCCTGAATGCGCCCACCGGCAAACAGGGGTTGCATGAGTCCGGAAAATACGTTCCAGGCCGCAGATCTGGGGTCGATCAGCTCGGTCAGATCGGCGCTGCGTGTGCCGCCGACAGCCGTCAGGGTAATGCGCGGCAAACGCAATTTCCTTGCACTGACGGCTCGCAGATCGTCAGCTTGCAAACGTCTGAACGCGGCGACCATGTCCGGTCGCCGTTCCAGCAACTCTGCAGGTAAACCGGCAGGAATGGTAGTCGGCAGTTGCGGCAGCGTTGTCGATGTAACTTCCTTTCCTGCCGGGTAATGCCCTAACAAAATCTCCAGTCGGCGCGCGATATTCTGGATTAGATTGCGTGCCTCCTTGAGTTCCGCTTCGGCATTCGCCAAATCGGTAAGCGCCAAGCGCAAATCCAGACCCCGTACCAGGCCGCGTTGAAAACGCCCACGTACCAGATTGACGATGATAGTACGGTCTTTAATCGATTGCTCGACGATCGCCGCCAGACTTTTAGCTTCCGTTAATTCAAAATAACTTTGTGCCACTCGCGCTGCAAGAGATAGTCGTGCACCATAATAATCGGTATTCATCGCGTCCGCTTCTAACACCGAAGCTTGCTGGAAATCGCGTATTCGCCCCCACACATCCACTTCCCAGCTCAGACCAAACAGCGCCTCAAACACACCAAACCTTGATGAGCCAAAACCTGCTTCACGAATCTGAACTTGTTGGTGATCGGCGGTAAAGAAAAACTGTGGCCAGCGGCTCGAACCGTCAATACGCGCTTGCGCAATCGCCGCACTCACGCGTGCTGCCGCCGCTTTCAATTCATAATTGTTGACTAACGCAGTATCAACCAAAGCATTCAACTGCGCGTCACCAAAGGTCTCCACCCATCGCGTAGGGATCGGTTGATTAAACGCTTCCTCCTCGCCCCATTGATCCGGTAATTTCGCGCCGACTTCTTCAACTTGACGCTGTGGCGCTGTCATGCAGCCTGCCAGAATAAAAAAAAGCATCGCCCAAATAAAAATCCTAATCACTGAGATCCATCCAATCCCATTTGGCAGGGCATTTGATCATCAATGAAGTCTGAAGATACAGGTACGAGTTACTCAATCTATTTTGGACAAAATGCATTAGCAAGCTCGCCGGCTATGTCGTTACGCACTTGCTCGGCTTCGCTGACAATGTTCCCGAGGCGAGCAAAATCGTGTGTCATTCCGGAATAAATTTTGATTCGCGTGGAAATACCGGCGGTTTTAAGCTTTTCTGCATACGCGATTCCTTCATCAAGCAAAGGATCATACTCAGCCAACACCAAGAAGGTCGGCGCAAGATTACGCAAGTCGCTCGCTTGCAGTGGCGCAAAACGCCAATCCGTTCGATCGGCATCGGTACGCAGGTAATTTGCAAACATCCACTGAAGCGTTTTCGCTTCGAGTAAATAACCTTGTGCAAAACGATGATGCGATTCGGTATTCTGCCAGACGCTGGTACAAGGATAGAGTAATATCTGGCACACCGGTTGCGGCCAATTTTCCTGCTGTGCGGCAATAGTCAAGCCCGTAGCCAACGTACCGCCGGCACTATCCCCTCCAACCGCGACCCGCCCCACATCCAGACCATATTCCGATCCTGTGGACAGTAACCAACGATAGGCATCTTGCGCATCATAGACAGCGGTTGGAAATTGATATTCAGGCGCTAGCCGGTAGGCCACATTCAACACGCAGCAAGGTGTCAAGGTTGTCAATGATCGACACAATGAATCATGAGAATCAAGACTCCCAATACAATATCCTCCGCCATGGAAATAGAGCAGTACTGGCAGAGAATCCATCGTTTCACTGGATTCAGTCGGCTTATATAAGCGCGCAGCGATCGATTGACCATCGCGGCATGGAATACTGATATGAGTAACGCTGCCTACCGGCACTCCAGGTACATCGAGAATTTGCGTTGAAGCTTCATATTCGTTGCGTGCTTTCTCAGGTGTCAGCGTATGCATCTCCGGTTTTTCCCCGCTCATGATATTTGCTTCGACCAGCTCAAGAAAAGCCGCCAGATCAGGATCAAGTAACATCAAGTGTCCTCCAATAGTGCAATTGCAATGATCAATGCAGTTTATCTTTGCCTAGAATCTGAATGTCATAGAACCAATGACTGTTCGCTCTGTTCCAAGATAGTTTCTGCCGAAGAAAGTGGAAGACAAATAATGGTTATTGAATAGATTGCTGGCATTGAGAGTAAACAACACAGGACCACGGTCATAGCGCAGCGTGGCGTCAAACAATGTAAATGCCGGGGTAGAATTGGTATTTTCCTCATCGTTAAAGACTCGTCCTACATAACGTACTCCACCACCAATCCCAACCCCTTGCAACCAGTTAATCCCAGTACTTCCCAATGAGTAATCCAACCAAGCTGAAGTCATTGTGGTAGGCGTTTGAACCGGCATTCTGCCTTCATTCCCATCATTGCTTTTCGTGACAGTGACTTCATGATAAGTAAATGCGCCGATAAAATTCAAACCATGCAACAACTCTGTTCTTGCTTCTAACTCGGCACCGCGCGATCCGACTTCACCGGTTTGCACAAAACGGAAACCGCTTTCATCATTCGGATCACGAGTCAACACATTGGTTTTGGTCAGATCAAACAACGCCATGGTATAAAGGCTGTTTCCGCCCACAGGTTGATATTTAATCCCGACTTCATATTGCGAACCACGCGTCGGATCAAAAGCACGATTATTGGAATCAAATCCAGCTTGTGGCAAAAATGATTGCGAATAACTAACATAGGGAGCAATTCCGTTAGAGAATAAATAGGTTAAACCGGCTCTTCCGGTAAATGCACTATCCTTGCCACGAGTAGTGGTTACACTTAGCAGATCATTATCTTTAGAATGAATTCGATCATAACGCCCACTTAAAGTTAGAATCCAGTTTTGATCGTAACGAATCTGATCCTGCAAATAAAATCCGAGTTGATCGATTTTCTGCTTAGCATGGGTCAGTAGTAGATCTGGCGTAGGAATTGATTGCAAATACACTGGATTAAGAATATCGATTCCTGGCGGTGTAAATCCATTCACGTAACCTTCAAAATATCTCATTGATGCATTGGTCTGATTCCAATCCGCACCCAATAACACTGTATGATTGATTGGACCCGTATTGACTTTCGCTTGCAAATGGGTATCGAGCACAATTTGACTCAATCGCTCTTTGGTTGCATAGGTTCCACGGTCCGCTAGCGAAGGTTGGTCTATCGTATTGTATCCCAGTGAAAATAAATCCCTAAATTGTCCGCTTTGCTGTGCATAGCGGAAATTCTGGCGGGCGGTCAGGATGTCATTGAAATGATGCTCAATCTGATAGCTAAAGGAAGATTGATTCGTTGCATATCTTGAAAATTTCGGATCACCCTGCTGAATATTTGTAAAACCACCATCTGGCGCAGTGAGTAAAAATGCAGATGCTCCGCTACGATTATTGAGCACATCCCCCATCAGAGTAATGGTTGTGTCTACTGTTGGTCGCCATGTCACCGACGGTGCAATATAAAACCGCCGATTTTCAGCGCGATCGCCACCGGCACCCGGGAATTTGACTTGCGTGTCACTATCCAGCGCCGACGTGACCAATCGAAACATCAGCGTACCATCTTTACTGACAGCACCAACATCAGCAGCAATACGTTTACGATCAAAATTACCATACTGAAATTGAATTTCACGCGCTGGATTGGCATTGGGTCGTTTCGTCACACGATTAACAATACCTCCGGCGTCACCACGGCCGAACAGAACCGAAGAGGGTCCGCGCAACACGTCAACTCGCTCAAGTCCATAGGTATCGGTAATGAATGAACCGAAAAACAATCCCTGTGCTGCATTACTCAAGCCATCACGAAAATTTGCTGTCGTGAGGCCATTGAAACCGCGCATCAACAAGTATTCAAAACCACGCCCCTCAAACCCGAATTGATCCACAGTGACCCCAGGAACATAGCGTAAGGCTTCAGTAAAATTCTGTACGCTGCGCATATCCAGCTCTCGACGAGTAACCACAGAAACGGATTGCGGTATCTCAAGAATCGGCGTATCCGTTTTGGTGGCTGTAGAGCTACGTTTGGCAACATATCCAGCAACCTCTTCGGAGGCTTTAGCTTCAACAGTTACCGGAGGCAGCACTGTCGTATTTGGCGACACTGATGGTGCTGTATGATTTTCTTCTGAAGAAGTTTTATTTTGTTGGGTTTTGGCTTCAGCGGGCCTATCTATAGCTTGTTGTTGAGACTGTGCATGACCATCGCTTGCCAAAGCCCCAACAGTCAATGGTAAAACGAAAAAAAATACCGAGCGTTTAAGCATCATAATCAATCTGTTATGTTGAATCAAAATATCCATGATTAAGTGTTTGTATATTCTATTGTTAATTTGGAATTAATCCCTCAAAACCGCGATTTATCACATCAAACCAATTCAGTTGACATCGTGCGTTTTGCAGGCATATTTTTAGAATGGTTAAGGGACTGAATAAGCGCTTGCGCTATTTCACTCGTGCGCACCGCTGTAACTGACAGCAAGGTATCGCTCAAGCCGTGACTCGACTCACAGGCACCCTGGAGAAAAACTGCCGGCTTGAAATTCGGCGCGCTACATAATCGATAGTGTCGATCGACCGTCAAGTCTCTGAAATATGGTGCAAGTGGTGTTAATAAAGATTTGTAGTGATCGCGGTGGTAACCTGTGGCAAGCACCACTGCATCATAGGTTTCCGCTCGCGGGTTATCTGCATTGAGATCGTGCAGGATAAGCTGAATGCCTCCTGGTTGAGCGATAGCTTTCCTGACCTCATGTCGTCGTAGAAAACGATGCCGCTCAATGCCAGAAACTTTTTGTTGATAAAACACATTAAAAATCTGTTCAATCAAAACCAGATCAGGTGCAGCATAGTTGGTATGCCAAAATTCATCGAGAATTTCGGTGCGCTTCTGCTCAGGACTATTAAAAACATAGTCAGTAAAATCGGTATTGAAAATCTCATTCACAAAGGGGCTATCATCAGAGGGTTTGATTGAGCGAGCACGCATAATCAGATCCACTTGTGTGTGTTTGGAACGATGATGCAAATCCATAAAAATTTCTGATGCACTCTGTCCCGCTCCTACTACAGCGATTTTTTTGGCGCTCACATGTTGTTTAATCTCTTGCAGATAGTTATTTGAATGAAAAATCCGCGCATCTTTTTTTAATGACGAGAAGCAATCAGGAATCCTGGGTTGCCCCCCAATACTGATAACCAGGCTTCGGGTTACACGTTCATGTACAACTTGTGATTTATCGCGCGAGCGAACTCGTAATAATGCAATCTCATCGCCCAATTTTTCCGGAAGCACTTCAATCACTTCTTCACCGTAAGCACAACAGTGATTAAAATGTGCTGCTGCCCATGTCAGGTAATCATTAAACTCATGACGGCTTGGGAAAAAAGTTTTTAGGTTGATGAAATCCTGCAATCGGTTATTTTCGTGCAGGTAATTGATAAACGTAAAACGGCTTGAAGGATTACGCATCGTGACCAAATCCTTCAGGAAGGAAACTTGCATATGTGCGTTATCCAGCATCATGTTGGCATGCCAAGCAAAACTGGGTTGTTTTTCTATAAAAAAAGATTCAACATGATGATCAATCTGTTTTTTCTCTTCGAGTGCAATAGCCAATGCGATATTGGATGGGCCAAAACCAATGCCGATCAAATCATAAATTTTCATGAAGTAATCCTTAGGATAAAAATACAGAATGGGATGACGTAATACTGCGCGGCACCCATAATTGTTCAGAAAAAAACCGCTCGCGCGACAACATGCCAAGCATCGCGCGCTTATGTGGAAAATCAAATTCTTTGAGATGTGCATAGCCGCACTGCGCAAGGTTACGGATCATCTTGAAATTATCTGCACGGGGCTCAATGACGATGCGCTGCGTCCTGTCATCATCAAGAAACAAATAGTGCGAAATCGATGGCAGCCAAGCGGTCACAAAACGCTTGCCGCGCATATGCGGCTCCCCGATCAACACGTGCCAGCCCCGATCAAAATCATCCACGTCGTAATAAGGCGCTATGCGATCTTCCTTGGCCCAATAAACTTCGAAGTAACCAAATGGCTCATCATCCAGGCAACCAATTAAATTGATTACATGTGGATCGGCTTCGATAGCTGCGAGATAAGCATGATGTTTCGTCAGATCTCCTGATTCCTGCCAGAATTCCGCTACGACTGGATCATTCATCCAGCTATGGAAACGACTCAGATCAGTTGTCAGATCAACTGTTCGAAAAATTAAAGTACGCCCCAGCCACGTAATATAGCGTTGATAAACCAAGCCTATAGGCTTGGGAGGTCGAAGCGGATGGCGTCGCCCATGACTAAAGACATAGCGAATGGGAAAAACCTGAGTGAGAATTGAAGAACGCCATACTCTGGCTTGTTGCCAAAACATATCGACGTATACAGCAATCTGATTATCCTCATCCCTGACCAAAATACCCGAGTCGAATAGTTCCCTGCATTGTCTAATCGGAATCAATAAAGATAATTTTTTCTGGTGCGGATAGCTGGCGAACGAAGCTTCTATTGCAGTCAGTAATTCAGACACTGAAGGCGGAACTGAAGAGGAATAGATCCATTGCAATCTTAATTGATCGGATTGCTTATCCAAATGCCAGATGGATTCTTTCCCATTTTCATGACTCGTGACACGCAATGTTTTGGCTTCATACGTAACGTGATAGCAAACTTGATCAGGGCAGGATAACAAGCGTGTTGGGAACATCGATTGTTCCATCAGCAACTCACAAGATTGATCATTTAATTGAGGTGACTCCATTCTTTTCCAAGAGAAATTAATTTCAGTAATTACGTCATCTATTTCTTGAAGACGAATGAGAAGTATTATTATTTATAATTTTATTTCTCAGAGAATATTGACTATCTGCAAAATGCTTAATTGGAATGAGAAAATGGCCGTGCTATTGGCAAATCGTGCCGAACAGCCGGTAATAAAATCTTTGGGGATAGATTGTTTATCTACTGAGAAACACCTTAGATACGCCACTGCAGAGTAAACATTTTCTTTCACCATTCGTCACTAGATATATCTCTGTCAAATGGATAAACCATGCTGAAGTATCTTATTAAACAATCCACCCCCCTACTTTTAAGCGCGGCAATTGCTAGCATAGTGCATGGGATTTGCAGTGTCCTTCTACTTGCTCAAATCAGCGCTGCGCTAACAACCGCCGAATCGGATAACGGAGAAATGGCGCTTGTATTCGCAGCAACCGCGCTTTGTGTCATGTTGAGTTATATGGCGGCAGCCATTTTATTTGAACGGTTAGGACAGCGTGCGCACGCAGAATTGCGTAGCTTTATCGCAAAACGCGTAATTGATGCTGATTATCGACAACTCGAATTACTGGGTGCTGCACGCATACAATCCGCTCTTTCCGAACATTGCACTCGTGTGGCCGAATTTTTTGTCAGTTTTCCGGTAATTCTGACAAATGCCGTCGTGGTTGCCGGCTGTCTGGTCTACATGGCTTTTCTGTCATGGCACGTTTTCTTACTCGCAATCCTTGTGATTGGATTTGGCTCACTCGGATATCATCTTGCGCATCTTCGCGCTATACGGCACCTCGATATCGCTGCCCAGGAGCAGGATAATTTATTTGCTTGTTTTCGTTCACTCACAGACGGTGCAAAGGAATTACGCCTTAATCGAGATAAACGCACCGCCTTCTACGATAAAGTACTCGGACAGTCAATTGAAAAAGTGCGTAAAGAGCGCACACTGGGCATGTCCATCTTTGTGGCTTCAGCAAGCTGGGGGAATTTTCTGATTTATGCATTCATTGGCATGGTGCTATTCATGCTGGTTGGTGATGTGCCCGATCGAACATTGATCATGACGGGATATGCTTTGGTATTTGTTTATATGCTGGGACCACTCGAAGCGCTGCTATTGAATATTCCACGCGCCAATCTGGCGCAAGTATCGGCTGATCGAATCGATGAAATTACGCGCTCCATGTTCTCTTCGGAACCTCAAACCAGCAAAATCAAGCTACCACCGCTACAGTCCATCGTATTGCAAGGGATATTACATCGTTATTATCATGAGCAAAAGGATGAAATGTTTACCCTGGGTCCGATTGACTTGCAGTTTCATGCGGGAGAAATCACCTTCCTGGTCGGGGGTAATGGCAGCGGCAAAACAACCCTAGCGAAGTTGTTGGTAGGTCTCTATCCTCCGGAAGAAGGTAAAATCATTCTCAATGGTGCCATCGTCGATGCTACTAATCGTGATTACTACCGACAGTTCTTCACGACAATTTTTTCTGACTTCCATCTTTTTGATCAATTGCTTGAAACGAACCATGGCAAAGATCTGGATCAAAGGGGAAATGAGCTTCTAGCCAAACTTCATCTACAAAATAAAGTAAAAGTCCAGGATGGCGCTTTTACTACGCTAACGCTATCGCAAGGGCAACGTAAACGGTTAGCTTTAGTGGTCGCTTATCTCGAAAATCGCCCTTTCCTGGTATTTGATGAATGGGCGGCTGATCAGGATCCTGTTTTTAAAGAAATCTTTTATCATGAATTGCTTCCCGAATTACGCGCGATGGGAAAAACAATATTAGTCATTTCGCATGATGATCGTTATTTTCACTTAGCCGATCGACTCATACGCATGGAAAATGGTCGTTTGACTCATGCTAATTCCAAGCCTTCAAAAACCGAAGTTGATACAACCATTTCTCCATTGTTGACAGCAAATAGCGTAGCTTAAAGTGATGAAAAAATTTACTGAATCAACAATACCCACCGAAATTCAACAGCAGGACAAGCAATCTGGGAAATCCAGAGTAAGCCGTCAAATTCTTACGCTGCTACACCGCTGGATTGGCCTTTTTTTGGCTGTCTTCCTGTTTATTTCAGGGCTGACCGGCGCGATCATTTCCTGGGACCATGAACTCGATGAATGGCTGAATCCACAATTATTCGAACGACAAAGCCAAGGAGAACCGCTTCCCCCATTAGCACTCGCTGACCAGCTCGAAGCATCCGATCCAAAAATACTTGTCACCTGGTTACCGTTATCCATTGAACCTGAACATAACCTGGGGCTCGGTGTGATTGGCCGCATTGATCCCACAACCGGCAAAGCATTTGATTTGGGCTTCAATCAAATTGCACTGGATCCGGTTAATGGAGAAATACGTGGTTCGCGCATGTGGGGTGAAATTTCACTCAACCGGGAAGATCTCCTATCTTTTCTGTACAAATTGCACTTCAGCATGCATATTCCGGAGGCATTCAATATCGAATTAGGCATTGTGTTTATGGGCATTCTGGCCATCGTATGGTGCATCGATTGCTTCATCGCATTATGGATATCGTTTCCGAATTTTCAAACATGGCGCAAATCATTTGCTTTTCGCTGGCAGCAAGGCAGTTATAAGTTAAATTTTGATTTGCACCGCTCAGGCGGTGTATGGCTATGGAGCTTATTATTAATCCTTGCCGTCACTGCGGTATCAATGAATCTCAAACTGGAAGTCACACGCCCCATTGTATCGATTTTTTCCGAACTTACGCCTGATCCCTTTGCCATACGCACACCGAATCCGCATGATGAACCGATCGAACCCGGTATCGGGCGACGCGAGATCATTCAGCTCGCCAGCGCAGAAGCTCAAAGAAGAAATTGGCATACATCGCTCGGCGGCATGTTTTACGAACCGGAATATGGGATTTATGGCGTTACATTTCACGAACCAGGACACGATCACGCTGAGTTTGGCCTCGGCAATCCATGGCTTTATTTCGACGGACAGGATGGTGCCTATTTGGGCGACAGAATTCCAGGCAGCGGTAGTGCTGGCGACATCTTTCTGGATGCCCAATTTCCACTTCATTCCGGGCGCATTCTTGGCTTACCTGGACGCATTATGATTTCTATACTGGGATTATTGGTCGCCATGCTCTCGGTCACAGGGATCATTATTTGGCAAAGAAAACGCTGGGCACGTGCAAGAATCGTCAATCAGCGCTAAATTGTATGCACGCGCCATTTGATTATTGATCGATCAGCGCTGAAACTCCCCGACGAAATCAATACCCTTGATGAATCGGTTATTTTAACTATAAACACGATCAGTTGAGGTTGTCGTCAACAGTAACTTAACCGCCGATAGCAATGATTCAGCGCGCACGATGTCAAAATGACCGGCATCGATTTCCATCGAGTGTATCTCAGCCGGTTTGATCTGCTGTTCCAGCACAAGCCGTTCATCCACCTTGCGTCCAGCCGCCCACCAGCAAATTGTCTCGGTTCTCAAAGATTTCAAGGCGGTTGTCTGTAACGAAAGCATTTTTAAATGACGTGCAATAAGGAAGATATGCGCCAGTTCTTCTGCGCCCATGTCGGCATAGCCCTGAAGTTCCGCACGTTTGCCAGCTAGAATCTCGGCTTGTCTAGTAGCCAACACTTCTACCAGTAACGCAATGATTGTCCGCTTTGTCACCACCGCTGGAGACTGACCGAATAGCTTTGTCTCCATGATGACATCCAGTGCGGCGCCAGGAATTGCCACAGAAATAAAATCAACAAGATCCTGCCGCCAGTCATCGGGTTGCGATGGCTCGACTCCAGGAATATAGAGGTCGATCAAACCCAGGAATGCCACAGTCTGCCCGCTGGCTTCCAGCACTGCAGCCATCATGGCAACCAATGTGCCGCCCAATGACCAACCCAGCAAATGATACGGTCCTTCTGGTTGGATAGCCCGAATCATCGTGCAGTAATCCTCTGCCATTTGATTCAAGGATACATCCCGGTGCGCGGGATCGCCCAGCATGCGGCAAGGTAGTCCATAAACCGTTCGCGTACCTTGCAATTGCCGCGCCAGCGGTTGGTAGTCAAACACAGTACCCAGTCCCGCATGAATGCAAAATAGTGGTTTAATTTCCTCATTCCCGCTCGGTTGGTTGAGCGCCAATAGCCCGTTCGGACTTGTAATTGTTTGCTTGTCCAATCCCAATAAACTGGCGATGGTTGGTCGTTGTATCAAATCCCGCAACTTAAAATTCAATTTCTCATCGTTAAGATTACGCATGCGCGCCATAACCTTCAGACTTGATAATGAATCACCCCCTAACGCAAAGAAATTATCTGTTTCACCGACCCTTTCTACACCCAGCACTGCTTGCCATATGTCTGCCAGCATTCTGGCTGCAGTCGTCGATGGCTCTTGATAAGTATCGCTCGCTAAAGCGCCCGGTTCCGGCAGCGCTTTGCGGTCAAGCTTGCCGCTCGGCAAACGTGGCAACGTGGTTAATGGCATAAAGTGTGCCGGCAGCATATATTCGGGCAATCGGCTGGTGAGCGTCTGTTTCAATTGCATTATCAGATTCTGCCCTGCTTGCTCAGTGACAGGAACAACATAGGCCACCAGCTGCGCACCCGTTACACTTTCATAGACAACAACCGCCACATCGGCAACACCTGAAGTCTCACGGATACACGCCTCGATTTCGCCTAATTCAATCCGAAATCCGCGTATTTTCACCTGATGATCAGCGCGACCGACATATTCGATATTGCCGTCATCCATCCATCTGACCAGATCACCGGTACGGTAGAGGCGGCTGCCATTGTCGTCAAATGGATCGGCAATGAAGCGTTCAGCAGTCAAACCGGCGCGTCCCAGATAACCCCGTGCCAATCCATAGCCGCCAATATAAAGCTCACCTACGATACCCATTGGCACCGGCTGCATATCGACATCCAATACATACACGACACGTTCACCCACGGGTCGTCCGATAGGCGCGTAAACACAATCAAAACTGTTGCTGGCCTGCGTTTTCCAGATTAATGGCGTGACCACGGTTTCGGTCGGCCCGTAACCATTAATCAACGTTCGCGGCCGCAATGTCTGACGAATCAAATCATAGGAAGCTTTGGGCATGGCTTCGCCACCGAATACATACAACTCTACCGGTGGCGGATCATCGCGCAGCATCGCCCATTCCGCAACCTGGCCGAGATAAGCCGGTGGAAACGCAGCGTTGGTAATACCATAATGATGCAAAGCATCGTAAGTCTGTTCGGCAGTCCATAATTCCTGATCGCGCACCGCCAGTCCGGCTCCGACGGTCAATGCAGTCAACCAGCGTTCATGCGCGCCATCGAACGAGAATGACATGAACAGCAATTCGCAGGAATTGGGATGCATCTCGTAAATCCGGGCGGTCGCTTGGCAATGCATGGCAAGCGGGCCATGCGTCACCGCCACCCCTTTCGGCAAACCGGTGGATCCAGATGTGTAAATGACATAAGCAAGATTATGCTCATGAACAGATATCTGCGGATTACGTGCTGATTCCGCCTCAAGCTTGATGGCATCCAAAACCAGTTTAGGTACAGCGGCATCGAACTCGTGCTTAGCCAATACCTTACTTTGCGTAATCAACAGCGACAACGCGCTGTCTTTTATCATGAATGCAAGCCGATCAGCAGGATAGTCCACATCAAGCGGAACATAAGCAGCACCGGATTTAAGAATCGCGAGCAGCGTCACAATGATATCCAGGGAGCGTTCCATCGCAACACCGATGCGGATTTCCCTGCCAGCACCCAGAGAAATCAATCGGTGTGCAAGTTTATTGGCGCATACATTCAACTCAGCATAAGAAATTTCCTGCTCACCCATCAGCAGCGCAATGGCATCGGGTTGATGTGATGCATTACGCTCGATCAAATGATGCACAGACTGATAGGCTCGAGATAAAGGCTCGCTCGAATCAGTATTACCACGCAGCAAAAACAGTTGATCAAGCTGCGGTTTTCCTAGCCCCCCCAGTTCCCCAACCACGCGCTGCGGATAATTCATCATTTCCCGCATCAGACCTTCCATTTGACTACGCAGATCGGTCACAAATTCTTCGGAAAAATCGTTACACGCATAAGCATACTCAATTTCCAGCATGTCACCTACTATCACTTGCAAATCCATTGCATAACCGGTCAGTCCTTTACCGGCTATCTCACCAAAACGCAGGCCATAGTGCTCGTCACTGCGCAATGCGGCTTCGATAGGATAGTTTTCAAATACGACAATACTGTCAAACAGCGGCTGACCGGAAAAACCTGCCCAACGCTGGATATCTGCCAGCGATGTATATTCATAGTCGCGCAAACGGGCATTGGTCGCCTGCAACGCGCTTAAATATTCGCCGACTGTCAAATCACTGCGTCGCTCAACCGGAATAGGAATGGTATTGATAAACAAGCCAAGAATCTGATCAGCTTTGGGCAAGCTGGGTGGTCGACCTGCGACGGTGGCACCAAAAATCACCGTCTGTTTCCCTGTGTAGCGTTGTAACAGTAACGCCCATGCCGCTTGCACGAAAGTATTCAACGTAATGTGCATTTGTTGTGCAAACGCTTGCAACCGGCGTGTTTCTTCGGGATTCAGATGCGTATAAATCTGTGCAAAATCGGATCGACCGTCTTTTTTGACTATCGTATTGATCGATTTCGCTAAGAGTGTCGGACCTTCCGTGTCACCAAGCTCAGCTTGCCAGAAATGCTGGTTCATCTGCTTATCTTGCTTTGCAAGCCAGCGCACATAAACACTATAATCCGGTCCTGGTTGCGCAAGCGTTTCGCCGTTATAGCAACGCAACCAATCACTGATCAGCATGGAATCACCCCAACCATCCAGCAATATATGGTGTTTGGTCCATACTAATTGATGGCGGTTCTCGTCTATCCGGATCAAACTCAATCGAATCGGAGGATTAAGAAAATCAAACTCTCGCCTTAATTCTTCATCCGCATAGGCAACAATGCACTCTTCCAGATGATGATTACCGCGCCAATCCATATAAGTGACAGTAGCTTCGACTTGTTTAAATACAATCTGCAACGGATGGACAAGTCCCGCTTGCCATAAAAATCCTGTGCGCAATACCGGATGCCGGATGACCATTTGTTGCCAAGCATGTGCCAGCCGTTCCGCATCAAGCCCTTCCACTGCAACACTCATCTGATTCACATACAGTCCGGTACCTGGCGCCGCCAGTGTATGGAATAACATCCCTTCTTGCGTCGGCGACAAGGGATAGATATCTTCTATTTGACTATTTCCGAATGGCAACTCAGCCATTATTCCAGCATCCAGATAATCTTCCAGACAAGCATTCTCAGGCTGAGATTCCTCGACCAAGGATTCAGATACGACCTCTGCCACCTGCGCCAATGCAGCAATTGTCTGTTGCTCGAATAATTGTCGCGGCGTGATTTTCCAACCCGTCCGGCGCGCTTTAGTGACAATCTGCAAGCTGAGGATCGAATCTCCTCCCAGTTCGAAGAAGTTATCGCTGCGCCCTATCTGACTTATGCCAAGTACTTCCACCCAGATCGCAACTAATGCGGCTTCCACCTCACCTTGCGGCGCTTCATATTGGTTCGCGCTGACAAATTCCGGTTCGGGCAGCAATTTGCGATCCACCTTTCCGTTCACACTCAACGGCAGGCGCTCCAAAACAACAATTACCGATGGCATCATGTAATCCGGCAAAGCTTTTTCCATCGATTCACGCAGCACCGTGGTATCCAGCGTACTGCCTGCATGCAACGAAATATAGGCTACCAGCCTTACTCCGCTGGGTCCTTCCTTGGCGATCACTACCGCTTCTCTTACTTCCGGTTGTAATAAAAGCTGCGCCTCCACTTCTCCGAGTTCAATGCGAAATCCCCTGACCTTAACTTGATGATCCAGACGGCCCATATATTCTATTTGCCCGTCCGAACGCCATCTCGCCAGATCTCCGGTGCGGTAAAGCCGCCCTCCTTTTTGATCAAAAGGATCGGCGATAAACCGCTCCGCAGTTAATTCTGGTCTATTCAAATATCCGCGCGCGAGCAATTCTCCACCGATATAAAGTTCACCGGAAACTCCAGGCAGTACAGGCGCCAAGTTGGCATCAAGCAAGTAAATATGACGTCCGGCCAGTGGTCTGCCAATCGCAATATTGTTAGAACGGGCAACCTGCTTGGGTAAATGTGTACTGCAATCTGCAAAAGTTGCTGTGACAACCGCTTCAGTAGGTCCGTAAGCATTAAATAATGTGACCGCATCCAATCCAGCCTCACGCCATATATCCAATGCTTCAGGTGGCATTCGTTCGCCACCTACATTCATCTGCCTGAGTGAACCGTAATGGCGCGCGCCTATCTTGGCAAAATCACTGATCAATAATTGCCAGTACGCAGTCGTTAAGTCAGCGACTGTAATCTGCCTGGCAAGCAATTCACGATAAAAAGTCTCGCTATCCCATAAGGTCGAGTCGCGTAAAACAATACTTGCTCCGACACATAACGCGGGGAAAAACTGATCGATAAAAGCATCAAAATTAATCGTCGAGAACAGTAATACTCGATCTGCGATACTCAGATTAAATGAATCTATCGCGGCCTGAACATGTTGAGACAGGGCAAAATGGGATACACCCACACCCTTGGGTTTCCCGGTAGAACCGGAAGTATAAATAATATAGGCCAGATGCCCACCCTGCAGTCCCACATCGGGATTGTTTTCCGGCCAGCCGGTCAAATCCAGTGTATCCAATTCCAGCACATGACAAGTCGCAGCATGCGGAATCCGTGCCCGCAGCGGGCTTTGCGTCAACAGCAATTCAATCGCGCTGTCCGCCACCATGTGATCCAACCGCTCGCGCGGATAGTCCGGATCCAATGATACATACGCTGCACCTGCTTTGAGCGTCGCCAGCAACCCAGCCAGCATATCAATCGAGCGTTCCACTGCAATCCCTATCCGGCTCTCCGGCTTGACTCCCAGCGTAATCAATTGGTGCGCCAGCCGATTTGCCTGCCGGTTCAGCTCAGCGTAACTGAGTGTCATCTCACCAAAAATGAGTGCGATCGCATCAGGATGCTCACTCGCTTGCCGCTCAATCAAACGATGCACCGGCTCGGTATTGGCATAGCACCGTTCGTTAATCCCCCAGTCTTTCAGCTGTTGCCATTCCGCCAAGCTCAATCGCGTGATGTCACCTAAACATTTGACTTCGTTTCGCATGATTTCACGCAGCAGTTGTTCAACTTGCACCGCGATACAACGGACCGTTGCTTGCGCAAAATCTTTGCAGGCATACCCATATTGCAAGGTCAATCCATCATTCTCTACCACCGATACGGTCATCGGATAATTGGTGGCCTCCCGGCCTTTGACACCGGAAAAAGCCAATCCGCCCGGCGTATGCTGTTTGAATGCTTCATCAATGGGATAATTTTCAAACACTAAAATACTATCAAACAGTCCCTGCCGGCTTTGCCCCGCCCAACGCTGAATTTCATACAGTGGCGTGTGTTCATGTTCGCGAGAAGCCAAGTTTTGTATTTGTAAATCCCGGAGCCACGTACCGACCGCCCATTCAGGTTTCAGTGCAATACTCACTGGCAAGGTATTGATGAAGAGTCCGAGTATCTGATCCGCTCCCGGCAAATCTGCCGGCCTGCCCGCCACAGTCACCCCAAAGGTAACCGTTTGCTGACCCGTATAATGACCAAGCAACAAAGCCCACGCAGCTTGTATTACTGTATTGATCGTAATGTGTTCGCGTTTGCAAAAATGAACTAAATCATCGTTCAAGGTCCGGTTGAGCGGATGAATGGATTCTCCATAGCTCTCATGCGTTGTTGATGCTGGAAACACATCCGCTAATCGGGTGGATTCAGTGATATCGCGTAAACGCTCCTGCCAATAAGCTCCAGATGCTTTCTGATCTCGATCACGCAACCATTCAATGAAATCCCGGTAGTGCGTGCGAAGCGATGGCAGCGTCGCACCACCATAATGCCGCAGCACTTCACCCAGCAATTGAGAAGTACTCCAGCCATCCAACAGTAAATGATGGATGGTCATGATGACGTGATATCGCTCATCAGTGAGGCGTACCACGACAATCCGAATCAGCGGTGGTTTTTTCAGATCGATGCCTGACGCGTGCTCTGATTGCGCGAGCGCATCCAAATCACGCTTTTGATAAGCTAAAGAGCGCATATTCTGATTGCGCCAGTCATGCACAATGAAAGGTAATTCAGCTACTTTCGCTACCCATTGCAACGGTATTTTTCCTTCCTGCACAAAACCGGTTCGCAATATCTCATGTCGGTCAATCGCAGACTGCCAGACAGCTCTGAATCGCTCCACCGACAGATGCTCAATATCAGCGCTTAGTTGGTTGAGATACATGCCGCCATTCTGATCAAATACACTATGAAACAGCATGCCGGTTTGCATCGGTGACAGCGGATAAAGATCCTCAAGTTGCTCAACAGGAATAGGTAAGTCATCCAACTCATCCTGAGTCAGCTGAACCAAAGGAAAATCAGAAGGTGTCACTCCGCGAACACCGCGCCCACAATGATCAATAATCGCTTTGAGTTCAATCAGTAACGATTCGACAAATGCTTCAATTGCTGTTTTGGCATAGCGGACTTCACTGTAGTTGACTTCCAGACACAGCTCACCACTGTAGATGTAGCTGTTAATCGAAAGGTCATGCTGCTGGTTCACGTCATGATCCATCAAATCACCTAGCGCTTCATCAGCCAACATCCAAGGAGCCTGTTCTCCGAAACTGGAATCAAATTGCCCCAAATAATTAAATACCACTTGCGCCTTGGGAAGACCGTGGATAATTTGCCGTTGTGCTGCAGTGCCGTAGTGTTTGAATAAACCATAACCCAATCCTTTACTGGGAATTTGCCGCAAACTCTCCTTAATACGCTTGATTCTTTGTGATAAATCACCTGATGGATCGAGGATTACCGGAAACAGCGTAGTAAACCATCCAATCGTCCTGGACAGATCGATATCAGGATAAAGATCTTCACGTCCATGGCCTTCAAGGTTTACCAGAATCTTCTGATGCCCGCTCCATTGACATAAGGCGCTGCCTAGCGCGGTAAGCAGCAAATCGTTGACTTGCGTGCGATAGGCAACCGGTGCGTCTTTGAGCAACGCCTGAGTTCGCGTCTGATCAAGCCTCGCGGTGATGCGAGTATGGTTAAACGTACTATTGGAACCTTCTGGGAAATCACAAGGAAGGGAAACGGGTACATTCGCCTGGCCTTGCCAATAGGCAAACTCAACCGCATGACCATCCGAATACTGTTGCAGCCGCTGAGTCCATACCGGGTAACCGGTAGTCACTTCGGACAAGTTAATAGCTGCATGATTCATCGCCTGATGATAGGCGATCTCCAGATCCTCTATCAGAATGCGCCAGGAAACACCATCAATCACCAAATGATGCACAACCAACAGCAAACGTTGAGTATGATCCGCCATATCCACCAGCATGGCGCGTAGCAGCGATCCTTGCTGCAGATTCAGACTGCGCTGGGCTTCATTACAGAGCGCCAGTAACTGTTCAGCATCTGCCGCCTGCCGAACCCACAACACTTCCTGCGTACTGGATTCAGCGTTCATTTGCTGCCATTGACCGTTGGTTTGTTCCCTATAA
This sequence comes from uncultured Nitrosomonas sp., assembly GCA_902826115.1. Lineage (GTDB taxonomy): Bacteria > Pseudomonadota > Gammaproteobacteria > Burkholderiales > Nitrosomonadaceae > Nitrosomonas. Next base: position 23,418 of record CADEDO010000007.1, on the reverse strand, counting down.
CAAAAATGCAATGCCTGATGATGCTGTACAACAGCTTGCAATACCTGATCCAGCCAATTTTCCTGTAAAGGCTGGCGGCTTTTCAGCAGTACCGCCTGATTCCAGTGCTGCCGCCTGGGTATCGCTTGTGCAAAAAAATCAAGCTGAATCGGCAACATGGGAATGGGCGCGGTGATATCCGATAAATCACGCTGTGCAGGAATCGTTTTAGCAAGCTCTTCCAGCGGCTTGGCAATACTTGCCAGTGCAGCAATTGTCTGCCGTTCGAACAATTGCCGCGGCATGATCTTCCAGCCTGCACGGCGCGCTTTGGTCACAATCTGAAGACTGAGAATAGAATCTCCCCCGAGTTCGAAGAAATTATCATTGCGCCCAACTTGGCCGATTCCCAACACTTCTTTCCAAATCGCAGTCAATAGTTCTTCCACTGTCCCTTGTGGCGCTTCATAGTCACCCGCACCTGCAAATTCCGGCTCGGGCAACAGTTTGCGATCCACCTTGCCATTCGCATTCAGCGGCAGGCTATCCAACACGATGATTGCCGATGGAATCATGTAGTCTGGCAAGGAATTCCCCAGGGATCCCCGCAGTTCAGACGTGTCCACCTCGCTTCCTGCATGCAGTACAATATAACCCACAAGCTTTGCACCGCCAGGCCCTTCCATCGCTACCACTACCGCATCTCTGATTTCCGGCTGTAATAATAATTGTGTTTCGATTTCACCCAGTTCAATGCGAAAACCTCTTACCTTGACCTGATGATCAAGCCGCCCCAGATAGTCAATCTGCCCGTCCGATCGCCATCGCGCCAGATCCCCTGTGCGATAGAGCCGTTCCCCGTTCCCGTCAAACGGGTTCGCCACGAACCGTTCCGCCGTCAGATCCGGCCGGTTCAGATAACCTCGTGCCAATCCCACTCCACCGAGATACAGCTCACCGGTCACACCCTGCGCAACCGGATTCATCTCAGCATCCACAATATAAGCAGTGCGGTCCCCCACCGGTGAACCAATCGGCAGATAACCCGAATCAAATTGAGTTCCCGGATAGGCTTTAAAAATCAGTGGCGTGATTACTGTTTCAGTCGGACCATAGCCATTGATAATGCGTGGTGGATGCAGTGTCTGTTGCACAAAATCAAAACTGGTGCGATTCATTGCTTCACCGCCCACCGTGTAGGAACGAATCGGCAAATCCTGACCAGCATTACCGGTAAACTCCGCCAGTTGCTGCAAATAACCTGGGGTAAAGCAAGCAATCGTAATACGATGTTTGGCTATCTCAGCAACCGTATGGTCAACCGGCCATAATTCGTTGTCTCGCGGCATCAATGCGGCACCAAAAGCCAATGGCACTAGCCAACGCTCATGCGCACCATCAAAATTGATCGAGGCAAATTGCAGCTCGCGATCTGCCGCAGTCATACCATAAAGCTCACCAATTGATTGCACATGCATTGCCAACGGCCCATGCGCCACCCCCACGCCCTTAGGTTTTCCGGTGGAACCGGAGGTATAGATGATGTAAGCCAGATGTTCCCCGTGCAGGTTCACTGCCGGATTATTGTCCGGCCAGTCCGTTAAATCCAGCATGTCCAGTTCCACAACATGGCACCCTTCCGCAAGGGGAATCCGCTCTCTGACATGACTTTGTGTCAGCAATAGTTCAATCGCGCTGTCTGTCACCATGTGATTCAGCCGCTCCCGCGGATATGCCGGATCCAGCGGCACGTATGCACCGCCTGCCTTGAGCGTCGCCAGCAGCCCAACCACCATGTCGACCGAGCGTTCCACCGCAATCCCTACCCGACTCTCGGGTTTCACTCCCAAAGCAATCAGTTGATGTGCCAGCCGGTTCGCCCGGCTATTCAGTTGCGCGTAACTAAGCTCCGTATCGCCAAAAATAAGCGCAGTTGCATCAGAACAATCATTGACCTGCCGCTCGATCAAGCGGTGCACCGGTTCCGTATTGGCATAGCGCCGTCCGTTAACCCCCCAATCTTTTAGCTGTTGCCATTCCGCTGCGCTTAAGAGCGTGATGTCGCCCAAACATCGCTCCGGGCTTTCAGCCAGTTGTTCCAGTACCCTGAGATAATGTTCGCTCAACCGCTTGATCGTGTCCGCCCCAAACAATTCGGCGGCGTAGGTGAAACGTGCGTCAATTCGTCCGTTCGGTCTCTCCACGGTATCCAGCGTCAATTCAAACTGCGCACCGCGCTCGCCGAGTTCATATTCTTCAACGGTCAGTCCGGGCAATTGCCCCAGTGCGCGATAGTCCTCGCGCAGGTGATTAAACATGACCTGAAACAGCGGATTCTGATGCAGACTGCGTTCCGGCTGTAGCGCTTCCACCAGTTGCTCAAACGGTAGATCCTGGTACGTCTGCGCACCCAGCGCGGCCTCACGGGTTCGTTCGAGTAGCTTGCTCAGCGGCATGCGGCTGTCGATGCGGTTGCACAGTACCTGGGTATTCACGAACAGACCGACAATATTCTCTATCTCGACACGATGACGGTTGGCAATCGGTACGCCCACGCGCAGATCGCTTTGCCCGGTATAGCGATATAACAATGCCTGAAAACCAGTCAGCAATGCCATAAACAGCGTTGTTCCCCGACCCTGTGCCTGACGCTGCAGGCGGGCCGCGAGTGCAATTGGCAACACAAAATCATGCTTTGCCGCCCGGTAATTTGCTGTCGATGTGCGCGGGTGATCGGTAGGCAATTGCAATACCGGATGCATTTCTCCCAGTTGACTGCGCCAATAGGTTAACTGCCGCTCTTTTTCTCCCGCTTCCAGCCAGTTGCGCTGCCATAGCGCATAATCTGCATACTGAATCGCCAGCGGCGGCAGCGAAAATTCCAATCCTTCCACCTGAGCACGGTAGCGTGCAGCGAATTCATCGATAATGATACGATTGGACCAGGCGTCCGAGATGATATGGTGCATCACTACCACCAAATGGTGTTCTTCCGCAGCCACCCGGATGAGTGCCACACGCAGTAGCGGCCCTTGCGTCAGATCGAACGGCGTGACGTTGATCCGTAGCGCTTCTTCATGCGCACGCTGACGACTTTGCGCAACCGGCAAATCGCTCAAATCGATCCGAATCAGTTCGAATTTCCCTTGCACATCGATCTTCTGCTGCGGCAATCCTATTTCATCCACCTGAAAAACCGTGCGCAACGATTCATGCCGTGTTATCAGCCCCTGGAAACTTGCCTGCAAAGCTTCAATATCCAGTTCCCCAAGCAAACACAGCGCGCCGCCCAGATGATATGCCGTGCTCTGCGGATCCAATTGCCATAAAAACCAGTGCCGCTGCTGCGCGTAGGAAAGAATCGGACGGTTATCCGAAGATTGTCGAATGATAGGCAGCAAAGAAAAATCAATTCCCCGCTCCTTCAATGCATTAAGAAATGTCTTTTGCTTGCCGGAGGAAAGCGCGGAAAATCGCTCGGCAATATCCTGCTTATTCAGTTCCAATCAATTCTCCAATAAATCAAGTAATTCAGACATTTCAGACAATTCATCGCCCTGATTGGAAGCCAAGGAGCTCGTCTGTATCATCGCAGCGATTTCATGCAAAACAGGATGCTCAAAATACATCCGCAGCGGCAATGCAAGCGATCTGTTGCGTTGTAATTTCTGTCGAACTTGCAGAATCAACAGGGAATGCCCTCCCAGCTCAAAGAAATGATCGTTTCGTCCGACCCGCTTAAGCTGCAGAACTTCCATCCAGACTGCCGCCAATGTTTCTTCCACTTCACCTTGCGGCGCTTCGTATTGACCTGCGTTACTGAATTCCGGCTCGGGCAACAGTTTGCGATCCACCTTGCCATTCGCATTCAACGGCAGGCTCTTCAGCACGATGATCGCCGATGGAATCATGTAACTGGGCAAGGATTTTCCCAATACTCCGCACAATTCGACCGTATCCACCTCATTTTTCGCATGACACGACACATAGGCAACAAGTCTTGCGCCGCTGGATCCTTCTTTCACCATCACCACTGCTTCTCTGATTCCCGGCTGTAACAATAGCTGTGTTTCGATCTCACCCAATTCGATGCGGAAACCTCTTACCTTGACCTGATGATCAAGCCGTCCTAAATATTCAATCTGCCCGTCCGATCGCCATCTCGCCCAATCCCCCGTGCGGTAGAGCCGCGCTCCATTCCCATCAAACGAGCTCGCCACGAACCGCTCCGCTGTCAGACCAGGCCGATTCAGATAACCGCGAGCAAGTCCAGCGCCGCCAAGATACAATTCCCCTGCCACGCCTTGTGGCACCGGGTTAAGATCGGTATCCAGAATATAGGTTTGGGTAGCGACTATCGGTTGCCCGATCGGAATATTACTGGATGCTTCATCGCGGCAAGTCCAATGGGTTACGTCGATGGCCGCTTCCGTCGGTCCATAGAGATTGTAAAGTTTGACATTAGGGAGTTGCCTGAAAACGGCTTCTTGCATTTCCAATGGCAGCACTTCCCCGCTACAGACAATTTGTTTCAAGCTGCTGCAGGCTGCAACACCGCTTTCTGCCATAAAAGCCCGTAACATGGCCGGAACAAAATGCAGCGTCGTTACTTTGTGCTGCTGAATGAGTGCAATTAACCGCGCGGCATCACGGTGATCACCCGGATTAGCGATAGCCAGGCGCGCTCCGTACATTAATGGCCAGAAAAATTCCCAAACTGACACATCAAAGCTGAACGGTGTTTTCTGCAACACAGTATCGCCATGATCCAGGGAATAGGCTTCCTGCATCCAAACCAGCCGGTTATACAGCGCACCGTGACGGTTAACGGCGCCCTTAGGTTTTCCGGTGGAGCCGGAGGTATAGATGATGTAAGCCAGATGTTCCCCGTGCAGGTTCACTGCCGGATTATTGTCCGGCCAGTCCGTTAAATCCAGCATGTCCAGTTCCACAACATGGCACCCTTCCGCAAGGGGAATCCGCTCTCTGACATGACTTTGTGTCAGCAATAGTTCAATCGCGCTGTCTGTCACCATGTGATTCAGCCGCTCCCGCGGATATGCCGGATCCAGCGGCACGTATGCACCGCCTGCCTTGAGCGTCGCCAGCAGCCCAACCACCATGTCGACCGAGCGTTCCACCGCAATCCCTACCCGACTCTCGGGTTTCACTCCCAAAGCAATCAGTTGATGTGCCAGCCGGTTCGCCCGGCTATTCAGTTGCGCGTAACTAAGCTCCGTATCGCCAAAAATAAGCGCAGTTGCATCAGAACAATCATTGACCTGCCGCTCGATCAAGCGGTGCACCGGTTCCGTATTGGCATAGCGCCGTCCGTTAACCCCCCAATCTTTTAGCTGTTGCCATTCCGCTGCGCTTAAGAGCGTGATGTCGCCCAAACATCGCTCCGGGCTTTCAGCCAGTTGTTCCAGTACCCTGAGATAATGTTCGCTCAACCGCTTGATCGTGTCCGCCCCAAACAATTCGGCGGCGTAGGTGAAACGTGCGTCAATTCGTCCGTTCGGTCTCTCCACGGTATCCAGCGTCAATTCAAACTGCGCACCGCGCTCGCCGAGTTCATATTCTTCAACGGTCAGTCCGGGCAATTGCCCCAGTGCGCGATAGTCCTCGCGCAGGTGATTAAACATGACCTGAAACAGCGGATTCTGATGCAGACTGCGTTCCGGCTGTAGCGCTTCCACCAGTTGCTCAAACGGTAGATCCTGGTACGTCTGCGCACCCAGCGCGGCCTCACGGGTTCGTTCGAGTAGCTTGCTCAGCGGCATGCGGCTGTCGATGCGGTTGCACAGTACCTGGGTATTCACGAACAGACCGACAATATTCTCTATCTCGACACGATGACGGTTGGCAATCGGTACGCCCACGCGCAGATCGCTTTGCCCGGTATAGCGATATAACAATGCCTGAAAACCAGTCAGCAATGCCATAAACAGCGTTGTTCCCCGACCCTGTGCCTGACGCTGCAGGCGGGCCGCGAGTGCAATTGGCAACACAAAATCATGCTTTGCCGCCCGGTAATTTGCTGTCGATGTGCGCGGGTGATCGGTAGGCAATTGCAATACCGGATGCATTTCTCCCAGTTGACTGCGCCAATAGGTTAACTGCCGCTCTTTTTCTCCCGCTTCCAGCCAGTTGCGCTGCCATAGCGCATAATCTGCATACTGAATCGCCAGCGGCGGCAGCGAAAATTCCAATCCTTCCACCTGAGCACGGTAGCGTGCAGCGAATTCATCGATAATGATACGATTGGACCAGGCGTCCGAGATGATATGGTGCATCACTACCACCAAATGGTGTTCTTCCGCAGCCACCCGGATGAGTGCCACACGCAGTAGCGGCCCTTGCGTCAGATCGAACGGCGTGACGTTGATCCGTAGCGCTTCTTCATGCGCACGCTGACGACTTTGCGCAACCGGCAAATCGCTCAAATCGATCCGAATCAGTTCGAATTTCCCTTGCACATCGATCTTCTGCTGCGGCAATCCTATTTCATCCACCTGAAAAACCGTGCGCAACGATTCATGCCGTGTTATCAGCCCCTGGAAACTTGCCTGCAAAGCTTCAATATCCAGTTCCCCAAGCAAACACAGCGCGCCGCCCAGATGATATGCCGTGCTCTGCGGATCCAATTGCCATAAAAACCAGTGCCGCTGCTGCGCATAGGAAAGATTTGCGAATTCACCGTCCGGTCGGCGTGGAATGGTGGTAGTTGCTTGTCTTAATGAATCACCGCTTGCCCGGAGTCGCTGCGTTAATCGTTGACGCTGTTCCGGCGTCAGGCGCGCTCGTCGTCGCGCAAGATCGTCATTATCTGCCATAAAAAAATCTCTGATTTATTCCTCGGTGGGATACCTTGTTACGGGGCACTCACATTTCTCAAGTCAAGCCAATCACATTATGAACATTCAATTTCATTGAGCAATTTTGTCTCGACCAATGCGGCCAATCTTGTGATGGTAGGCGATCTGAAGAAATCCGCCGGATGCAAATCAACGGAAAAACTTGTTCTCACTCTGGATAACAACTGTATTCCTAACAATGAGTCGCCACCCAATTCGAATAAATTATCATCCACGCCGATAGCTTCTATTCCCAGCAGACTCTGCCAAATTTCCGCAATACCTGTTTCCAGATCACTTTCTGGGGATTTAAATACCGTTGGCAATGCCGGTCTTGGGAATCTTCCTGTCTTGGCTGTCAGGGTAAAAGTAAACGGTTGTGCAATCAGATCGTGCTGGGTCTGACGCAATCGTGCCGACAGATCAACTGTTGAAACAATAATTTGCGGGATATTCGGACCATTCACAATCTGCTCGAATACCTTCGCGCCTTCTCTGGGAGAAATCCCGACGCCTTCCGGCATCTCCATGCCTGCAGCCATGCCAACTTCCCGCCAGCTATCCCAATTGATTGAAATAACCGGATAGGCGGATTTACGATAAGCAACATGAGCCGCTGCATCCAGATAAGCGTTAGCCGCGCAGTAATCCACCTTGCTAAGACCGCCTGCAATCGTAGCCAGTGATGAGCATAACAACATGAAATCAATAGGATCATCCTTGAATACCGCTTGCAATGCCTGCATTCCTTGCACTTTAGGTGCAAATACCCGCGCAATCATCTCTTCTGTCTTGGTTGACATTAGTCCGCTGCTAACCTCGCCTGCCGCATGAATCACCCCATCAATAGCACCGAACAATCGCCGTGCCTTAGTAACAACGATCTTTAATTCAGTCAGGTTTGCAACATCAGCATTCACTATCAGTACCTTGGCACCCAATTTTTCCAGCTGCATGATATTTTTTATTTTGCGCCGCAGTGAATCTTCTTTGCCGAGTGCAGATAAAATTTCTTGCCATTGTTCACGCGCGGGAATAATGGAACGGCCTAGAAGCACCAATTTTGCTTGCTGGGTCCGAGCCAAATATTCCGCCACCGCTAAGCCGATGCCGCCGAGTCCGCCGGTAATCAAATAAACGCCTCCTGACTTGAGACGGTTTTTTACAACTGAAGGAGGTTGTGCCGGTTTAAAAAATGGAGTCCAGCGATAGGGCCCGCGGTAGGCCACAATAGAAGTACCGGTATCTGTTCGTAACTCAGTGAGAATTTGTTTTGCCAGCCGGGCCTGCATAGCCTCATCCGACGGCTGTAATTCAATATCGATGATGCGGCAATCCAGATTTGAGTATTCCTGTGGAATGACTTTGCATGGCCCCAACAGAAACGCCTTCTCTGAACACAACGTTTCCACACCGGTAACATCAGCCAATTGATTGGTTACAATGGTAATACCTACCTGCTTACCAGACGGAATAAGCGTCTTGGAATTTTCCAGAGACTTTGCCAGATTAAGCAGGCTGTAGAAATTCCTGGTCAGGCTTTCTGCTTCAGATCTCACTGTGTTTTCTTCACTTAAACTCCAAAGATGAAAGATTTGACCCAGCGTTTTACCTTCCTCGCGGATACTCTGAAACAACAAGTCGAAGTCCTGTTGTTCCCTAGGACAAAGGATATAGCTATGCCTACTCTTACGTTGGAATGTTGTACCAGCAGAAACCACAACGGGATTGACGCCCAAACACAACAAACACTCAATCAAAGCGGTGCTGAGCGCATGCTCATCGCTGAAAATTAAATAAGTACTGGCTGTTTCAGGAACAAAGCTGTCAGAATTAATTTCATCGGCCCGCCGCCATGAAGGTACATAAAGCCAATCATTGCTTGAATGTACAAGAACATTTTCTGCTTCTTTTGACCCCGCAGCCGAATGACTGCCTGGCTTAGAAGCAGCTTGTGCATTCGATTCGCCGGGTTTAATCCAGTAAGATTGACGCTCGAACGGATACGTCGGCAATGAAACACGATGTCGGCGTTCATGCGCATAGAATGCTTGCCAGTCAATCATCACACCATTCAACCAAAGCTTGCCCAAATTAAGATATAAGTGCTTCTGGGCTACATGGCCTTTACTGGGATGAGGTAACGACGACAGCATGAGTTGCTCAGGTTTTGCCAAAGGATGGCGTTGCGCCAGCGTTATCAATGTTTCTCCAGGCCCGACTTCCAATAAAATCTGTGCCTGATCAACCAGCAATTTTTGCAAACCATCGTTAAAACGTACTGTTCCACGTAAATGCCGCCCCCAATAACCGCCATCCATTGCTTCCTGAGGTGTAATCCAATCCCCACTCAGATTAGAGAAAAATGGAATTTTGGGTGGACGCAACCTAATCTTGGTAACCATCTCGACAAAAACAGGCAATATGGAATCCACCATGCTGGAATGAAATGCATGTGAAACATGCAAGTGCCGGCTTGCAATGCCATTTTCGGTCAGATTCTTTTCCACAATTTCCATCACTGCGGTTGGCGCAGATAACACGCACAGTGCTGGTCCGTTAACCGCTGCCAAATCACACCCTTCGATCACATAAGGCGCAAGTTCTGTTTCAGGCAGCATAACAGCCAGCATGGCGCCTGTTTCCATTTGTTGTAACAGACGCCCTCGCATAGCAACCAGCCACAAGGCATCTTCCAGGGAAAATACCCCTGCCAGGCAGGCAGCCACGTATTCCCCCACACTATGTCCGATCATCGATGCAGGTTGAATTCCCCATGACATCCATAGCTGAGCCAAGGCATATTCAATAACGAACAGCGCGGGTTGTGTAGCTTCGGTCTGCTCCAGCCGTGCTGAAGCGGAAATCCGCGCCTCCTCGTTTGCGTCCGGGTATATCAGTTTGAATAAATCAAAATCAAGGTGGGATTTTAATAGTCGCAGGCAACGATCGAATTCTTCACGAAATACTGGCTCATACTGATAAAGATCGCGCGCCATATCGACATATTGTGCGCCCTGGCCGGGAAACAGGAAGGTGACAGAGCGATTTTCAACGGCTACTTTTTGCATCAGAAAACGATCGCCATCCCGGTTCTTTAACAACATCCCAGCATCATCATGATCACGGCATAGCGCAATCGTCCGATGCGAAAAATGCTTTCTCCCGGTCTGCAGCGTATAGGCGACATCAGCCAATGGCTGTTCTGGATGCGCAACGATATGATTCTGCAAACGCACCACCGCATTTTCCAGCGCATCCCGACTGCGTGCTGAAACCATGAGTATCTGCCATTCGCGTGAGGGACCGGATGGGAGGATTGGTGGAGCTTCTTCAACAATCATGTGTACATTGGTTCCACCGATGCCAAACGAACTGACACCGGCACGGCGTGGCGTCGCACCACTCTCCCAGACCTTACCCACCGTATTCACGTAGAAAGGGCTCGAGGAAAAATCGATTTGTGCATTGGGTTGCTCAAAATTCAAACTGGGCGGCAAAATCTGGTGCTTGAGTGAAAGTGTTGCCTTGATCAACCCCGCCACTCCTGCTGCTGCATCCAAATGCCCTACATTGGTCTTGACCGAACCAACGCCACAAAATCCCCGTTTGTCGGTGCTTTCCCGGAAAGCCTGCGTTAATGCCGCAATTTCTATCGGATCACCGATGGTGGTACCGGTGCCATGTGTTTCAATATAACTGATCGTGTCTGCGGAAATACCGGCAATCGACTGAGCGGCCAGTATCACTTCTGCTTGCCCTTCCACACTGGGAGCGGTATAACCGATTTTAGCGGAGCCATCATTATTGATCGCAGAACCTTTAATCACCGCGTGAATGGTATCGCCATCCGCCAGCGCATCGGCCAGTCGTTTCAATACTACGACACCCACCCCACTACCGATGACCGTTCCTGCTGCTTTTGCATCAAAAGCACGGCAATGACCATCCGGTGAGAGGATTGCGCCAGGCTGATAATGATATCCACCCTCATGTAACAGATTTACCCAGACGCCCCCTGCAATAGCCATATCGGCCTCATGATTGAGCAGTCCGCGGCAAGCAACATGAGTGGCCGCAAGAGAAGTGGAACAGGCTGTCTGTACTGTAATTCCGGGGCCGCGTAAATTAAGCTTATATGCGACCGTGGTGGTCATCGAATCTTTATTGTTACCATTCATTAGCCCTTGCAACGAAGAAATATCGTGTTTATCCGCCATACGCCCGCTGGATAGCAAGTTCAGCATCAGATAAGTATTCACGCCACATCCAGCGTATACGCCGACCGGATCGGCGTACCGCGAAGTATCGTAACCGGCATCTTCCAAGGCTTGCCATGCCACCTCCAGAAACAATCGATGTTGCGGATCTGTTTCTGCTGCTTCCCGAGGCGTATATCCAAAAAAAGACGCATCGAAGCAATCGACATCGCTTAAATGAGCGCCTGCTTTAATGTAATGGGGATCATTCAACACCTCGGCAGATACACCAAGTTCGAGCAATTCCTCATCGCTAAAGAACGTGATTGACTCAACGCCTTCCCGTAGATTATGCCAAAACGCATTGACATCGTTCGCGCCCGGGAAACGGCATGCCATACCAATGATCGCAATATCAATTTCTACGTTTTGCGTTAATTTTTCAGAGCTATTCATCAATGCGTCCTCTCTATTTTCTGTTTTCGTTGAATGAACGCGCCACGCTGCCGCTGCGCCCGATCCCGATGGCGCTGCAAAGATGCATGCCCCGTGTTGTTGTCCCCTTGACTCAAATATTTCGCCAAGCTTGCAACGGTGGTATATCTAAAAAGATCCACAATGGCTATAGATACACTTAAATGCGTTTCCAATCTGTGTTTGACTTTGATCAGCAATAACGAATGCCCGCCCAAATCAAAAAAATTGTTATGTAATCCAACCTGAGGAATCCCTAAGATATCAGCCCATATTTCCGCAATAGTCATTTCAGTTGCATCAGCAGGTGGCTCATAATCCGATTTGTCAAACTGCTCGGGAGAAGGCAATGCTTTTCGGTCTATTTTGCCGTTGGGATTAAGTGGCAACACATCCAGGAAAATGAACAGGCCGGGGATCATATAATCGGGTAGCGTGTTACCTAATGCCGTTTTTAATAGCAACGGGTTAAGCTGAATTCCCTGATGCGCCGTCACATAGGCGACTAAACGTATCCCACTGCACCCTTCATGAGCGACAACGACAGCTTCACGCACTTCCGCCTGGGCATGCAATTGGGCTTCGATTTCACCCAACTCAATGCGGAAACCGCGAATCTTGATCTGATGATCGATACGATCCAAATATTCAAGCTGTCCATCGCCGCGCCAACGAACCAAGTCACCTGTACGGTAGAGACGGCCTCCGGTCTGACTAAAAGGATCGGAAACAAAGCGCTCACTGGTCAATGCTGGCCTATCATGATAACCACGCGCCAATCCTTCACCGCCTACATAGAGTTCCCCGGTTGTGCCCGCAGGTGCAAGGTTGAGTTCTGTATCCAGGACATACAGATTGCGTGCGCCAATAGAGCGGCCAATCGGGGCATGATCGCCCCCGACCTGTGCTCCAGTCTTTTCACTCGTATGACTCACCCATGCCGCCGGTGTTATCACCGTTTCAGTCGGACCATATGCGTTTACCAGCCTGACACCTTGGAACATCGCCTGCGCAGCGATCACATCGGAGGTATACCATGCTTCACCGCCGGCGATACAGGTGCGTACGACATGTTCTTTGCCTTCTATCAGCGGTAACAGCATGCGCAAATAAGCGGGGGGAAGATGCAGAATGGTTATCCGATGTTTTTCGATTAGTTCTACGAAACCCTCGCCCGCCAAATCGTTTGTGGAAGAGAGCACAAGCGTGGCGCCCTGAGTCAGAGGGGTAATCCATTGTTCTGCTGCTGCATCAAAATTCATTGAGAAAAACATCAATTCCCGATCACTGGGTTGAACGTCGTAAATTTCCTGGATCGCTGTCAAATGCATCGCTAAAGGACCATGTGCAACTGGTACCCCTTTGGGACGACCAGTAGATCCTGAGGTATAAATGACATACGCCAAATTCTCGCCGTGCAATGCAATCCGAGGATTTTCCTGCACCTCATTGCTAAGATCGAGCGCATCAAGTTCCAGTAATTCCATCCCTTCCCTATGCGGAATTCTTGGTTTGATATGTGTTTGTGTCAGCAGAAACTGAATGGCACTGTCTTCAATCATGTGATTCAGGCGTTCTATCGGATAGGCAGGATCCAGCGGGACATAACCGCCACCCGCCTTCAAGATAGCCAGAAGACCCACTATCAATTCAACAGAATCACGCTCGATGGCAATACCAACGCGTATTTCCGGCTTAACACCCAAACTGATCAGGCGATGTGCCAGTCGATTCGCCCTGCAATTGAGTTCCGCATAACTCAATTCGATGCAATTCGAGATTACCGCCGTCATTTGCGGATATTTATTCGCTTGCTGTTCTATGAGATGGTGAACCGGTTGGTTAATCGCAGTACACGGCGCATGATTCCCCCAAATTTTGAGCTGCTCCTTGTCTTTATCACTTAATAGGTCGATCTCACTGATGGCTGTTTGCGGGTACGCCGCCAATGTTTGTAGAATACGGATAAAGTGATGCGCCAATCTTTCAATCCCATCCGATTCAAACAAATCAGCCGCATAAATAAAACTGGCGCTTACGCTGCCATCGAGCAATTCGACCGTTTCGAGCCTGAATTCCAATTGCGCCGCCTGCTCCGGGAGGATGTAATCAGTAACTATCAATCCGGAAAGCTGTTGAAGCATCCGGTAATCTTTTTGCAGATGGTTGATGGTTACCTGAAATAGCGGGTTATGACGCAAATCCCTTTGCGGGTGCAGTGCTTCGACCAACTGCTCGAATGGGAGATCTTGGAAAGATTGCGCAATCAGCGCATCTTCCCGTACTTGATGCAAAAGTTCAGCAAGCGACATACGGCCATGCAATTGACTACGCAGTACCTGGGTATTGACGAAAAAACCGATCAAACCGGACGTTTCAATGCGATTGCGGTTGGCGATCGGCACACCCACGCGAATATCCTGTTGCCCCGTATGGCGAAACAGTAATACCTGAAACGCGGTCAACAATGCCATAAACAGCGTTGCCCCACGCTCAAGTGTCAGTTGACGCAATTTTTCCAATACATCCAGAGGTAAATCAAAACGATAACGTGCCGCTCGGTAACTGGTGGCAAGCTGCCGTGCACGATCAACCGGGAGCATTAAAAGCGGATGTTCATTGCCTAAATAATTTTGCCAATAAATAAGCTGCCGGTCTTTTTCACCCGCTTCCAGCCAATTTTTCTGCCAGAACGTATAGTCAGAGTATTGGATAGGCAGATGATCAAGGTCAGCGGCCTTCCCTTGCACATGCGCCTGATAGAATGCTGCAAATTCATTCAGCAGGATTTGCATCGAAACACCATCCGAAATGATATGGTGCATGATGATGATCATAATATTTTCATTTTCCGTTACCCGGATCAAAGCAACCCGCAGCAATGGATCCCTCGTCAGATCAAACGGCAATGAAGTCATGCTCCGCACTTCCTCTGCGACATTTTGTTCGCGCTGTGAAACAGCCAAATCCAGCAAATCGATATCGGTAATCGCCAGCGGCGATACCGGTTGAATCACTTGCTCGACTGAACCTGCTGCATTGACACGAAAAATTGTGCGCAAGGACTCGTGCCGCTCGATCAAGTCCTGAAAACTCGCCTGAAATGCCGGTCTGTCCAGCACACCTGATAAACGCACAGCATATTGCACATGATAGGCGGTACTGAATGGATCAAGTTGCCATAGAAACCAAAGGCTCTGCTGTCCGTGGGATAGGGGTAATGAGCTGATTTCATCGTTGCAGGGCAATATGCGATTGTCAGTAACTGGCGAAGAAGAGTTCCCTGACAATAAGTGTTTAATTTCCGCTGCGCATTCATGCAAGCGCGGATACTGAAACAAGCTGCGTGGGGTAAATGGAATGTGCCACTGATCGGAAATACGTGCCGCAACCTGAGCAACCTTCAGTGAATTGCCACCGATGGCAAAGAAATGATCTTCACGTCCCAATTCGGTGCAAGCTAATACCGTTTTCCAGACAGTGGCTACTGCGATTTCTGTTTCATCCAATAACGCCTGGGAAGACGGACTGCTTCCACCCAATACGAAATGACCGTATTCGTAGATAGCATAGGCATCCAGTGTACGTTCGCGCCATCCTTGGCGACACGCGGAACGCTGCAGTTTGCCACTCGATGTCTTGGGCAGCGCGCCCGGATTGAGCAATACCACCACCGATAAGGATTCGTGGCAACTTGCACTGACTGCTTCACTGAGCGCTTCTACCAATGTTTCAGTGGGAATGAGTTTTTGCATGCTACGCGACACTTCGACTGCGACACCGATGCTTTCACCTTCTGTATGTTCAACTGCAAATGCGGCCACTCGTCCTTTACGTACGGCTTCGACTTCTTCCTCGATGATCAGCTCAATATCCTGCGGATAAATATTTTGTCCACGGATGATGATGAGATCCTTGCGCCGTCCCATAATGTACAACTGCCGTGCATGAATAAAACCCAGATCACCGGTACGTAACCAACGTCCACCGTCATGATCCAGAAAATTTTCTGCGGTTTCCTGGGGACGCTGCCAGTAGCCACAGGCCAAACTGGGGCCATCCGTCCATATTTCGCCAACATGACCATCCGGCAATGGCATCAGCTTTTCCGGATCAAAGATTTTAACTGCATGATTCGAAGCAGGAAAACCACATGCAATTATCGGAATTCCCTGTGCCACCATTTCCGCTTTGCCTTGCGCAAGCAATTCTGAAGAAAATTCATGCGCCCTTACTCCTTCTCCGCGCACCCCTCCGGTGACAAATAATGTTGCTTCAGCCAAACCATAACAAGGATAAATAGTGCCCGCCGAGAAACCGGTGGATTTGAAGCGCTCAATGAATGCAAGCATGGTGTCTCGGCGTACAGGTTCAGCACCAGAAAAAGCGACACGCCAGCTAGACAAATCGAGTCCTTGTAACTGCGTACTTCTCACACGCTCCACACAGAGTTGGAAAGCAAAATTGGGTGCACCACTGACAGTAGCGCGATAATACGCAATGACCTCGAGCCATCGTATGGGTCTTTCTATAAAAAATCGGGGGGTCATCAGTATTGCCGGAATGCCGCGATGTATCGGTTGCAAGAGTCCTCCGATCAATCCCATATCATGGTACAACGGCAACCAGCTCACGAAAATGTCGTCGGCATTGATCGACATACCCTCTTCAAACGCTCGGGCATTCACCATCAGATTATGATGACTGACCATGACACCTTTGGGCGTGGCGGTGGATCCAGAGGTATATTGGAGGAAAGCAATTTCATCCCCCTTCGGGGTATGGGCATGCCATCGTGATGCGTTACTCTGTTCAATGGTATCTACGGCAAGAATGTCAGCCTTAGCAAATTGTGCGATAGCTGCACTACTGATCAGTGGGAGAAACTCGCTGGTCGTCAGGATACAACTGGCCTGTGCATCATTGGCAATCGCAATTAATCTTGCCAAATGCTTTTCCCGTACAGACTCCGGAGGAAAAATGGGCACGGCAATTATTCCTGCATACAGGCACGCCAGAAAACTAATGACATAATGTTCATCGTTGTTCAAAAGCAATAACGCTCGTTCTCCCGGTAAATATTTTTTTTGTATCACCGCAGCCAGTGCTTTGACTTGCAGATCGAGTGACGCATAAGCAAATTTCCTGTCGATAAAAGCTTCACCTTCTGCACTGACAACAATCAACGCAGTGTCTGCCGGACGTTCACGCGCCAGTGTCTGTAGATGCACAACGATGTTGTCAGGGTATCTGCGCGATGGAATCAATCTTGTACTCATTATTTACACCTAATCAATTTACATTCTTTGATACAAGTAAATTCTCTACAATCCGAACGTGAAGTTCGTGTTTCATTACTTCTATATATAATTCTCATTTGGATCAGGTACATTTGGAAACACAAGATAGGAAGGGGTGGCGTTCTACCTCCAGCTTGCGATGTTTTGTCAATGCCAGTGCCGCCACATAGTGAATTGGTGCATCAATCGACCACGCTTTAACTCCTGCCCATTCGGTTTGATCATGCATCACATGGTAGCTTCCGCCATGATCAGGTAACACCGTAATGGCTTGCAGATATTCGGCAATGCCGAACCCTAGCGCCTTTAATACAGATTCTTTGACTACCCAGAGGTCGATGAAATTTTTATTTGACCAGACTCTCCGGGCACGCTCCACTGAGGAAAGCACATGAATACACAGATTACTGACATCTCTATGACGATATTCAATATCAACTCCAATTTCTCCCCGAGTAGATAATGCAATCAATGCAAAATCGCCCGCATGTGAAACATTAAACTCAACACCGTAAGAGGCTGGTAGTCGAGGTTTACCAAACTTGTCTAATTCAATCTGAATGTCGTGGGGAGATGACATTACACGTTCTGCTAGCAGACGACGCAATGCCGCCCGTGTCACAATGCTGCGTACCTGATCTTCATGCTGACGAAAACGCTGTGTACGTATCTGCTCGTCCATACTCAGTAACGGCCAGTCATTAATGAGTTGCGTTGAGTGAAAGTCAAATTTGAGTAACCAAACCTCAATGCCAGCGGGCACGGTCTTAGGCAGATGTAAGCGTTGCACTAAACACCTCAATTCGACTGTCCATCAAACGTTTTTTTAACACATACATAAACCAGTCTTCAGACTGACGAAGAAAAAAATGTCCTCCATCAAACCAATCCAACGTAAATGTTTGAGTATTTTCCAGCCGCCAGTCATTTAGCCTTGCGGCACTAATCTCATCAGCACGCCCACCAAAGCTGTGAATCGGAATTGGCAGAGGTGGTAATTGAGCGTATTCAAAACTTCCACAAACACGATAATCCACCCTCAATAAATCCAATGTCATTTTCAGCAATTCCTGGTTGTCAAATACCTCTTCCGGCGTACCACCCTGTTTGCTTAAATCCGCTATTAATGCGGCATCACTCTGCATATTGCTGTAACGCTGACTATCCTGACAACTTGGCGCCGCACAGCCAGATACCAGCAGTGCTATAGGCATGGATGATCGTCGAGCGCACAAACCCTGAGCGATACCATAAGCAAGCAAAGCACCCATACTGTGACCAAAAAGAACGTATCGTTCAGGCAATGAGGGTACAAGCTCATCGCACAAACTTTGTGTCAGTTCCGCATAACTTTCTGCGGGAAACTCATCCATTCGATTGCCACGACCCGGTAATTCAATCGGTTTCACTGTTATCCAGGAAGGCAATAAGCGTCGCCAGCGTAGATACATCGTTGCACTTGCACCTGCGCATGGCAAACAGAAAAGTGTTAATGGCTTTTGCATCGCTGCAGCGAACTAAACGTGATTGTCCATGAATCGTCTCAAGCTGAGTGGACGCATATCTGTCCAGACTTTCTCGATATGATCCAGGCAGGTTTTCTTGTCGCCTAACACACCGGTATCTTTCCAACCACCCGGAACAGCTTTCCATTCCGGCCAAATAGAGTATTGCTCTTCATGATTAACCAACACACGGAACACGCCATCTTCACGATCAAAGCAACTCGTCATAGTCAACACCTCAAATTTACAGGACAATAAGTTTTAAATTCTCTTTAATAAGAATGCTTCTTATTCAGAGTAGACGAATCGGCTTATTAAGAATACAAAAAAACAGCAAAGAAATTGAAGAAAGCCATTCTTTTGGCGAGTAAGCACAGCTACAGCAGCTAATCTCATTCAGCAATCAACACTCAATGGATTTACTTATTCCATCTTTTTCAAAAAAACATTTCTACAATGCTCCGTTGCCTCATGGATGAGCATATTTGCCAATGAGGTAGAGATATTCAGTTCATCGGCAATCATTCGATGTGTATATCCCTCTACTCGATAAAGCATAAAAACCCGCTTTGTACGTTCAGGGAGCTCAGCTAAAGCTTTTACCACCAGTGCTAGATGCTGGCGATTGATTGCATTGGCTTCAGGCATTTCTGTCAAAGTCTGGACGTATAATCCTTCCTCCTCTGTTCCAAATAGTTCAGTTTCAAATATACCGCGCCGGTAGTAATCAATCGCTAAGTTGCGTACGATCCGAAACAGGTATGCCAACGGCTGTCTGATATTCTGCGTGGCCGATACTTCGGTTACTTTAATATAAGCATCTTGTACGATATCATCCGAAATATCCCAATCTCCCAAGATTTTGTATGCAGCTCGACGCAATTGCACACGATTAATAATGAACAATGTATTCAGTTCTTGAGTCCATTTTTCTACAGGCACCATCATGATCTTTATAATTTATTGTTAATCTCTACGGGTTCAACTCCCCGCTCCTTGGGGCGAAAGCTGGTTGAAAAGTGCAGTTAATACCCCGCTGCGCACGACGAGGTGCTTTATTAGTTAATCCGCCACTTCCTTCAATAGCTCAATAACACCACCTTTCAAATTCACTTGATCTGAAAATACTTGGGTAAGGGCTGAGGCGAAGCCGGAAATACCATTTCCTTTGAATAGCAAGCAAGGCTTGCCGTTACGTTTACAGAGACGCTTCATCCGATAATAGGCAGCCTGACTAATGCAATCAGTTGGGCAGATTGCAGCAGCAGCTCGACTGATCATTTCCGGCAGGCGGGAAAGTGCATCATTCTGACCACCATCATGGTGGATTAAATAAATACCTAATTGCTCGGCCAGCAAACGATATTTTGGAAATTGTGTGACATGCCCGCCGACACAAATCACACAACAATTTTTTATTTGTGATGTGTTATGAAAATGAGAAGGATTGCAAGGAACATTACTTACACTACTAGATTGCAAGAGTATTTCTAGCGAATCTCGTTCTGCAGTCAGAACGTCACACTCATGGGTCAACTCTGCTATTTTGCCATTAGCAATCTGCAGCGCTTGCTCGAGAAAAGTAACTTGTTTGGCTGAGCTCTGTAACCGCTCGTTTGCCACGGCTAATTTCATCAAACGTTGTCCCATTTCAGTTATCGCCCTACCAGATTCAATGGCTTCCAGCCGAGCTTGTAGCGCTAACATATCTTTCTGAGCCTGACGCAAATGCTCTATTTCAGCCAGGATTTCCTGGAACTGCCGACGCAATTTTGCTTCGACATGCACATGACGTTGCTTCTGAAGCGCCATCACCACTTCCAGTTCAGCATAGTCTTTTTCCAACTGGACTAATCGACGTGTATTGGTAGCTTGGCCTGCTCCCATTTGGTGGGAATGCATATGAATGTCGCCATAAATATTTCCTCTTGTTTCATTGCTGACTTGTTTATGGGTCAGTGCTGCCCATAAAGCACCGGCAATATCTCCGTGTGCAAAACATTTTTTCCACAAATTGAGAACTTCAGCATCTGTTTTGGCTGACTTAAAACGTGCCAGAAAGATTTGATACTTTAAGTCGAGGTGCTTTTGTATGGCTTCAGAAGCACTATTCCGCGTAGCCATGCGATCTATCATTTCGATGTGTAGAGAAAAAGTATCGTTTAGCGATGCGCTAAAATGGTATCGCTGGGCAAAGTTCACCAATTCGTCCAGCGATAGACAGGTACCGACAACTGGGCAACGATTGGCTCCTTTAAGCTCCCAGATTTTGCTACGTTTGGTCGGCAGTATTTCGAAATATGAACGCGGAAATTGAGATAGATCCTGGTTTCCTGCCGATAATAAATCTGTAATCGATAATGCAGGCATGAGGGATTCATTCATAACAGTATTTCTCCATTTATGTAGAATGACCCTACATCCAGATACATCCAACTGGGATTAATCGTTGATCTATTAGCATTCACGCTGCTAAATTGATGGAAAATCATCACCAGACTTTGGTAAGCGGCTTCATAAATGGATTTTCTCGACAAACACTTGCTAATTTGAACGGGCCGTCGACTAATTGCTAATAGGTTATTGAAAGCTAGAAGTGCTAGTACGAACCAATACGCTAACGTAAGAAAAAAATCATACCCAGCTAAGCACCGGTATTTGATAAACCAAAATTCACACTCAAGTACACCAGCCATAGGGTCTTTTGGAGGAGTAATTTTGGTATTGTCTTGTTTGTGTATCTTGCTGTAAGGTAAGATCGTGCGACAGTTCCCAGTATCATTAACTTCAAAGTCGTTGCAGCACTTGGATTCTGTGCAATCGTGGCGGAGTTTGAATACAACTAATCTGAAACTAACTGGAGATTTAGGAACTAAGCTCTCGGTGATGGGTAATTTTATAGCTTTACATTGAGTGTTACTTGCTATAAATGGTATAGATGCCGAACACATGTTCGAAATCCATGACAAGCAACAACTTCCACCCTCTACTAATTTCTTTCTTGTGCGCATAGCGCCATCTCCTGATTATTAAGTGATGGCTGGCTGACAAAAGATTGAAACTTTGTTGGCTGGCTGCGATGCGCCTCTTTGCGATGAAGAATAGGCAGGTAATTTTGCTATTAGCCATATCTTTGCTCATACATAATTTTTCTATATAAGCAAAGATATTTCATATCAAAATCTGGCACTTTTTATATCATTTCAGTTCATAATGATAATGATTCTTATTAATCTTGTAAATAGCGACACTTCGGGAACTCTGACAGAATTGTACGAAGCGTATTCATTTACAGCTTTATCCACAGATTTTACGGAAAAGTTTTCTTACTGATTATGGGTATTTGATGAAAAGAACCGGCCTTTCAGCCAACCCGCACATTTAACAGCTTTTACAATGAGATCAGCGTGATACTTTGCATTATGTTTTGGAGTACGTGAATAATAATTGACCTCTTTTGTCCAGAGGTCACCTTTATCATTCCTGATATGCAAACGCACCCGCTATGCCGCCAGATCGTAGGAATAACAACCCGGATTTGCTACGTGATCAGGTGTGAACCGAAATTCCTCACGAGCTTCCGCTATGAATTTTTGTGTTCCCCACGCTCGTGGGGATGAACCGCTGTCGTCATGCGATCCAGACAAATTTACACAGTGAATCGGTCTAATGAATCCGGACATTCCAGTTAAAAGAAAATAGTATTAACTGGAAGAAGAAATGAAAACGAGTGTCAATGCACTCTCAATGCCTCAATCACTTAATTTACTGTTTCTTGACATTTTACTAGACTAACAGATTGCTCCTACTAATCTAGAGCCTACCAAATTGTGCAGTTTGTTCAGTTTCTTGCTACCTACTATGCTGTTCTGCTATTTCCTACCGGGACTACACAGAGAAATAAAAAGAAAAAGCACTTGGTCAATAATACCCAAGTGCTTGATTTTTTGGTGGGTCTGGCTGGACTCGAACCAGCGACCAAGGGATTATGAGACACACTTATTAAATATAGTATTATTCTAAAACAATCACTTATAATGCTTGCCATGCACTAAATCAGTGTAAAACAACCTCACACGGTAATGATTCTAATGTGGTTCGGCACAAATTTGTCACAATCAATTCTGTGTTTTCTTTGCTCTCTTGGAGTTCTAAGTTCTGTTAATAAATGCACCAAATAATATATTACATGTGAATCAGGTTTAAGCTTGATTTATAATAATCAAGCTACCCTTTTTATTATTAATAATGTTCATATGAGTCAAAATAAAGAAGAATTGATTATTAAAAGTTTATCCGATTTGCTAAATATACTTGGTAACTCAAACCTAGATCAAGGGAGCTCACCTACGTATTATTTTAGAGGTGAATCAATTTATGGACGACCACTTATACCAAAGCTCATTCGTAACGCTATATTACTCGGTGAACATGGTATGCCTGGTCTTGTAAGAGGAAGTTCAACAATTATTGATATTCAAAAGCGTTTATTGAATAGACTAAAAAGATACGCCGTTCATTTATATTTACAAAATAATAGACCCTGGCAGGGAGAACAACCGTCAGTATGGGAATGGTTAAGTGTGGCTCAGCATCATGGATTGCCGACTTTGCTTTCCGATTGGACAATCAATCCACTAGTTGCTCTATATTTTTCAGCTTGGAAACATCATGGTGATACGGATGGTGTTTTTTATGTAATGAAATTACATGATAAAGATACTCGAGATAGTAAAGGACTAACTGTAAGAGTAGGTCAACACGAAGGCATTTCTTATAATAGAAAAGATGATAAAAATAAGAGCACAATTTTGCCTGAAATTGCTAACAATGCATTGATCGTAGTGCCTCTTGTTTTCACCAGAAGAATTGAAGCGCAGTCCGCAAGGTTTATTTATGCTGGTTATGCAGGTTTCCATGATGTAGACGAATTTAAAATTAATGAAACAGTAAATAAGAAAATAACAGTGAATGGTTTACCTTTAGAATTTTATTCTAAACTTGCACTTGATGAATTGCCTAACGAAATTGAACGACCTTGGAAGAATTTAACTAGAGCTTACTCAGAAATTCAGCGATCAGATATGCGCTACCAAGTAAGAAT
>CADEDO010000006.1:70253-78300 GCA_902826115.1 uncultured Nitrosomonas sp. | reverse complement strand
ATTAGGGTAAATCCATTATAGAAATAATGAATGAATCAACTATCAATCCTTCATTAAAATAGATTTCCACGATTTTTGGAAACAGCCCCCCTTCGCATGGGTATTATGTTTTCTCTATTCAAAAGATTCTTTAATGCTAATTCCCAAATTTCTCTTAATGTTTTAAGCAGATTACATTCATACAAAATGCAATAAAGATATTACAAACCTTGCGTTTTAGAATCCTGATATAAAATTAATCAGTTCAGTTCCAATTATTAATAGCTGTTAGCAATCATTCAGTTTGATAACTCCATATAGAGGATGGGTAGCCTCATGCAAACAGGCAATATCAATTCGCAAACCAATATCAGGAATTCCCGATTAATATCAATAACCGCTAACCCAGTCGGATGGTATACCGAGGAACAGAGATTTCATGATTGGCTAAAGATTTTTCTAATCGCTTTGTTCATGGGCACTTTGTTCTTATCTGCATCCCAAGCCACCGCAATAGATTTATCTGTCAAACCCATTTCCAATAAACTCAGAGTACAGACTAGTGAGACTAGATGGATTAGTTTGGGTGCAGGTTATCGAGGTACCGGATTGTGGACAGAGAATCAAAATTCTGGAAATTTTCATGGGGGTGCTTACAGTAACGATAATGCCCGTCTTTACCTCAATGGCCAGATCAATCAATATCTAAAATTCGAAATCAATACCGATTGTTTTTTTTGTAACAATACCGCATCAGGCGAAAATCCCAGAATGTCTTACAACATTCTTGATGCCATTGCTAAATTCGAATACAACCGCTATTTCAACGTTTGGGGTGGTCGCATGTTAGCACCTACAGAACGAGGAGAATTAAGTGGTCCGTTTTTCCAAGCAACTCATGATGCTTTCAAAACCCCCTTCTTTTCTCAGGATTTCAGTACCGGTTTTGGCAATGGGGGCGCTGGTCGTTATGGTCGTGACGATGGGGTAACTTTATGGGGTAATGCAGAGCCAGGATTCGTTCCCGGAACCCTGGGTTATGCAATGGGAGTCTTTCGCGGCCTGGAATCATCCAATACCACGGGTCCCAATCCAAGCGGCACTATACTGACCGCCGCACGTGTGACCTATAATTTTCTGAACCCAGAGAAAAATCCTGGCTACTATACTTCCAGTACCTATTATGGCAAAGCAGGGGATATTTTAGCGTTGGCATTCGGTATGTCTTACCAAAAGAATGGCGCCGGATCATTAGCACATCGTAGTGATTTTCTCGGTTTCACAGGCGATTTATTATTTGAAAAAGTATTGCCGCGCAATATGGGTGTAACAACGCTAAATGCTGAATATAAACAATTTTATGCAGACTATTCGACAGCTGCTTTTTCTGATCGTGATTGCTTTTGCATGTTTGATGGCAAATCGTGGACAGTAACAGGACTTTATTTAATTCCAGGTAAAGTCGGTGTCGGACAATTTCAACCTTACGGCAGATTTACCAGTGTGCAGCCCAATCGAAGCAGTAATCGCGAAGAAATCGAAGCAGGCGTAAATTATATCATTGATGGATTTAATGCACGTGTTTCTGCTTATTACCAACATGGCGATCTCTTGTCGAAAGGATTGAATTATGCACCGGGAGTGGCAGGCCCAACACAAGATGTTTTCAGAATTTCTTTTCAGCTTCAGATTTAATTACGCTCTAGAACCACACCGCCAAGAAAACTTAAAAACATCATGCTGCTACCGAATTGTTCAGAAACATCAATCCTTAATCAACGGAGCCCTACTATTCTGAAATATCCAGAACAGTCTATGGCGACTGTGGCAGTCGACTCGGTTGCAAACCCGAAACATACTCCCCTACAAGCAAGGCTAGCGCTTAAGTTTGCTGAAGATGCTGGCACAACGCGTCTCGTGTCACGGGATCACTATGGCCCCCTGCTGGTTCAAAAACCGCTATATCCAGAGGGACGCAAAGTTTGCCATGTTGTAATCATCCATCCACCTGGCGGAGTCGTCGGCGGAGATCAACTTGAACTCACTGCACATATTGGCTCATCTGCACATGCGCAAATTACGACCCCCGGTGCAACGAAATGGTACAAAGCCAATGGTCATGTTTCACATCAAAAAATCAGAATCAGTTTAGAAAACGATGCTTCACTTGAGTGGGTGCCTCAAGAAACCATTTTTTATAATAATGCGGATGTCCGCATTGATCATGAAGTGACGCTTGAAGACAATGCAATTTATGCAGGATGTGAAATTTTATGCTTTGGTCGAACGGCATCAGGTGAATCCTTCAATAAAGGCCAGATCAGTCAGCGTACAAGCATCAAACACAACAATAAAATGATCTGGCTGGAGCAAATTCGACTTAACGGCGAAAGCCCCAGCATGAATGGTCCATTGGCGCTTTCCGGCAAGACGGTGTGTGCCACTTTTATTGCAACAGTAAAAACATTACCGCAATCATTGATCGATGTGACACGAGAGGAAATGGCAAAAGTCACTCAAAACGATCCTGGCGCTCGAGTTGGTTTATCACAACTAAAATCGGTGATCGTTGCCCGCTATATGGGTGATTCGAGCGAAATCGCCCGGCATGTCATGCTAAGCGTGTGGGGTTCGTTACGACCGGAAATTCTCAATCGAACAGCAATCGTGCCGCGCATGTGGAGTACCTGATTCTATCAGCGATCTGATAAAAGATAATTTTCTGATTGATTTTTGCAAGCTTCAGTAATTCAATCATTTTAATTGTAACTGTTATTTTACCCAGGAGAAAAACAATGGATCTAACGCCTAGAGAAAAAGACAAGCTCATGATATTTACTGCCGGTCTATTGGCTGAAAGACGTAAAGCCCGTGGTCTGCGGCTCAATTATCCGGAAGCGGTTGCGCTGATCACTTGTGCCGTACTGGAAGGTGCCAGAGATGGACGAACCGTAGCGGAATTGATGTCAGCAGGTCAGCGAATACTGACTCGTTCGGATGTCATGGAAGGCGTTCCTGAAATGATTCCGGATATCCAGGTTGAAGCAACTTTTCCGGATGGTACCAAGCTCGTGACTGTCCATAATCCGATTGTTTAATTAATCAACAGAATAGGAGACCGCTATGAGAGTACCAATGATTCCAGGTGAAACATTTACAGAGCCTGGTGATATCGAACTAAATTCCGGCAGAAGAACAAAAACGTTGACTGTTTCGAATGGAGGAGACCGCCCCATTCAAATTGGTTCTCACTTTCATTTTTATGAAGTGAATTCCGCCATGAAATTTGACAGGGAAGCTGCTTATGGCATGAGATTGAATATTATGGCCGGCACGGCTGTCCGCTTCGAACCTGGACAAGAAAGAACTGTCGAGCTTGTTGATCTTTCCGGTGACCGGATCGTATATGGATTTAATCAAAAAGTGATGGGCAAACTGAAATAATTTGTATCGCAGCAATTTTACAGGAGTAAGCAAATGAGCGTAAAAATTTCCCGTCAAACCTATGCCGAAATGATGGGCCCAACGACCGGAGACCGAGTTCGTCTTGCCGACACGGAACTGATGATTGAAATTGAAAAAGACTTTACTACCTATGGTGAGGAGGTAAAGTTTGGTGGCGGTAAAGTGATTCGCGATGGTATGGGGCAATCGCAACGCAATCATGCTGATGTCATGGATACGGTGATTACCAATGCAGTCATTATCGATCACTGGGGCATTGTCAAGGCTGACATTGGCATTAAGAGTGGCAAGATCGCTAATATTGGTAAAGCTGGCAATCCGGACATCCAACCCAATGTCACCATGGCAATCGGGTCGGCAACCGAGATCATCGCTGGCGAGAATATGATCGTCACCGCAGGCGGTGTCGACACCCACATCCACTTCATTTCGCCGCAACAAGCCGAAGATGCCATGATGAACGGTATTACCACCATGTTGGGTGGCGGTACCGGTCCGGCCGTGGGCACCGCCGCCACCACTTGTACACCAGGGCCCTGGCATATCCATTCCATGCTCAGGGCATCCGACGGACTGGTCATGAATACGGGCTTCTTTGGCAAGGGCAACACCAGTCTGCCAGTTCCGCTTGAAGAACAGGTTCTTGCCGGTGCTTGCGGTTTAAAACTCCATGAAGACTGGGGTACGACTTACGCAGCAATCGATAACTGCTTAGACATCGCCGACAAGTATGATGTACAGGTTGCTATCCATACCGATACCATCAATGAAGGCGGTTATTTGGAAAACACCATTGCCGCAATGAAAGACCGCACCATCCATACCTTCCATACCGAAGGTGCAGGCGGCGGTCACGCACCCGACATCATTGCCGTGGTAGGTCTGGATAATGTACTGCCGTCATCGACCAACCCCACCCGTCCCTATACGGTCAATACACTGGATGAGCATTTAGATATGCTGATGGTGTGCCATCATTTGCACGCCAATATTGCGGAAGATCTTGCTTTTGCAGAATCACGCATTCGCAAGGAAACGATCGCGGCTGAAGATATCCTGCATGATATGGGCGCTATCTCGATGATGTCATCCGATTCACAAGCAATGGGGCGTATCGGTGAAGTCGTGTTGAGGACATGGCAAACCGCGCATAAGATGAAGATACAACGCGGCACATTGCAGCAAGACAACTCTAGAAATGATAATTTCCGGGTAAAACGTTACATTGCCAAGTACACCATCAATCCGGCAATTACTCACGGCATTGCACACGCTATCGGTTCCATCGAGGTTGGTAAGTATGCAGATCTTGTATTATGGAGACCAGCTTTCTTCGGTGTAAAACCATCGATGATTCTAAAAGGTGGAATGATTGCAGCATCTCTGATGGGTGATCCCAATGCATCCATCCCTACTCCACAGCCTGTGCATTATCGGTATATGTTTGGCGGCTACGGTGGCGGCATCAAAACATCTTGTTTTACTTTTACTTCACAAGCGGCACTCAGCGCCGGCCTGGTAGATCAACTGAGACTGGATAAAGAACTGATCACCGTCAAAAATACCCGGAATCTGCGCAAGAAAGACATGATTCACAATAGTGCAACGCCTAAAATGGAAGTGGATCCGGAAACCTATGAAGTACGTGCGGATGGTCAACTGTTGACATGCGGCGCGGAAGATGTGCTACCGATGGCGCAACGGTATTTTCTATTCTAAGGATAGCGGAACGAGGCCGGCTTTCTAGGTTGGGAACCGCTGCAATATTCCTGACTCTGGAAGCTGTGCCGTTGCAAGACATTATTATGCTGACAACAATGATTGCGACTTTCAATAATCTTTAAATGAATGCAATAAAAACAGATGATTACCCTCAATACCAAAATAGACCAAGCTGAATCGGTTTTTGCGGAACTCGTTCTTCCTTATGAAATGCGTGAAAACAGCCGCTTGCGAACAGCATTGACCAGTGGTGAAGAAGTAGCCATTTTTACCGCACGCGGCACCGTATTGCGGCATAACGATCTGCTTCAGAGTGACGATGGCCGGGTGGTGCAGATCATTGCCGCTGCCGAACCGACCTACCGTGTCACGTGTCGCACACCGCATGACTTGTTGCGTTGCGCATTTCATTTGGGAAATCGGCATACGCAAACCCAAGTTGGTGATGGATTCCTGCGCATTCACCAGGATAGCGTGCTAAAGCAAATGCTCGAAGGCCTGGGTGCAGCGGTTAGTGAAGAAACGGCACCATTCGAGCCGGAGTCCGGCGCGTATGGAAGCAGCGGTGGACATCATCACCATCATGGTGATGGACACTATCATGCCCACGGTCCATTGGCTCCCATACCTGCACGGCAGAAGATCCACCGTCCGTCGGATTCACGACATCAGGAGTAATGCCATGCAATCCGCATTATTGCTCCGTTTGTTGCAATTGGCCAGTCCATCGTTGCCGATTGGAGCCTATACCTATTCCCAAGGACTGGAATCTGCCATCGAAAACCGCACTGTCTACGATGAAAACTCCGCTTATGCGTGGATTTCTGAATCGTTGAGTATCATCGCCGATTTCGAAGCGCCGATCGTATGGCGGTTACTGAACGCTTTTGCCGAACGCGATGCAGCAACTGTCAGCCATTGGACTGAATGCTTTGTTGCCGCACGAGATACAACCGAGTTCCGCGCCGAAACCATCCAGATGGGATATTCTTTAAGGAAACTGGCGATGGATCTCAAGATTGCCGACGACTCCTTGCAAGCAATATTGTCACTTCAATCCGAAACACCCTTGCCTACTGCGTTTGCCTGTGCGGCGGTAGCTCTTGGAGTGCCACGTGAGGCAGCATTGTTGGGTATGTTGTTCTCGCTGGTTGAAAATCAGGTGCTGGTGTGCGTCAAATCGGTTCCCTTAGGACAGGTTTCCGGACAGAGATTACTACTTTCCCTGCATCCAGTCGTCGAGGAAGTTGCACAGCGCGCGCAGCTGCTCAATGACGATGAATTATCTAATTGGGCGCCGGGATTATCATTGCTGTCGATGCAGCATGAAACGCAATATAGTAGAGTATATCGATCATAATTCTTGGAAATAACGACATGAACAAACAATCAAATCCTCTTCGAGTTGGCATCGGTGGTCCGGTGGGTTCTGGTAAAACCGCTCTCTGCGAAGCACTGAGCAAGAAAATGCGCGATCGCTATGAAATGGCCGTGATTACCAATGATATTTACACCAAAGAAGACATGGAAATCCTGTTGCGTGCCAATGCGTTGCCACCAGAACGCCTGATGGGCGTGGAAACCGGAGGATGCCCGCACACGGCAATCCGGGAAGATGCGTCGATCAATCTCGAAGCCATTGCGCGCATGACCGCGGATTTTCCAAATCTTGACCTAATTCTGGTTGAATCCGGCGGCGACAATCTGGCATCCACTTTCAGTCCCGAACTGTCTGATCTCACAATCTATGTCATCGATGTTGCCGCAGGTGAAAAAATTCCTCGTAAGGGTGGCCCCGGAATTACGCGCTCGGCACTTTTGGTTATCAATAAAACCGATCTTGCGCCCCATGTCGGCGCAAATCTTGATGTCATGGCGCGAGACGCGAAAAAAATGCGCGGCGACCGCCCTTTTGTATTTACCAACATGCATACCGGAGAAGGCGTGGATCAGATCGTCGACTTCATTGTAAAGCAAGGATTGCTGGATGAAGTAAAACAACGCGCCACCTGCTGAGAGCTATTCATCCGCAGTGTGAGTATCGTTGCCCTGATTCACGATTCGAATAAGGGTTGTTCCAGTTGCCTAATTCAATTTCCACACAACTTTAGGAGCTGATCATCATGGAGTGGTCTTTATTGATTGACAAAGCAATACCATGGCCTCTACGCACCATCCTCAGGGGCGTCGGGCAAGTATTTTTCTGTTGTAATGCCGTAACCGGTCTGATTTTCCTGATCGCTCTCTACATCGGCGGGATAACGGCAGGATTGGCTGCCACGGTCGGCGTCATCTCCAGCACCGTTGCTGCCTATTTGCTAGGTTTTTCCGAGGACGACATCGATGCAGGATTGTACGGATTCAATGGCACCCTGGTCGGTCCTTGTCTGTTTTTATTTCTGGAGAATACGCCTCAGCTATGGCTGTTTGTAGTGCTTGCCTCAATTCTATCGACAGTTGTGCTAGCTGCTTTGATGAGAATTCTGCAACCTTACAATATTCCTGCTTCCACATCGCCTTTTGTGCTGACGTGCTGGATGTTCATGGTAGCCGTATATTCTTTTGATATATTCTCACGCGGTGCGGTACTTCCCGCGCCAGGAACTCCCGCCGACATTGCCGCAACCTCAGTGGTCACTTCAGAGTTTGCCGCTCTGACTCAAGAAACTGCAGTCACTTGGTACACAGCCATTGCCAAAGGCATCGGCGAAGTCATGTTTGCCGACAGCGTGATTGTCGGGCTCCTTTTTCTGGCGGGAATTGCCATCACATCATTCCGTGGAGCACTGATGGCGCTATCTGGTGCCATCGTAGGGGTTGCAGTTCCGGTATTGCTGGGTGCCGACAAGACGCTCATCGAAATGGGATTGTATGCATTCAA
>CADEDO010000006.1:0-70153 GCA_902826115.1 uncultured Nitrosomonas sp. | reverse complement strand
CCGTTGGTTGCGATCACCTGGTTGGCAAATAGCCTGACATCCTGAACCGTGCCATGCAAAATTACCACCTCCAGACAGTTGTCATGATCCATGTGCACATGCATGCTCGACAAGGTCAGATCGTGATGATTATGGTGGGCAGTGGTAACTTGACTGACCAAATCACGTTCATGGTGATTGTAGATATAACTCAGGGTTGCGATGCAATAACCTTTGTTATCCTTCTGCAAACGAGCAGTTTCAAGATATTCGCGGATAAGATCACGAATCGCCTCTGATCGATTATCATAACCTCGTGCATGCGCCACCTTGTCGAACTCTTCAGATAGCTTATCATCCATCGAAATAGTAAAACGTTCCATAAATTTCTCCCAAACTTTTACTGCTAAGAACTTATCAGAATAATAGATTTAATTCCATGCATGGATGGATAATATTAGCATCGGTTAATAATTAGCGACTAAATTGACGCGAAACGATCGACTTTCAATGGGATGAAAATGCAAGTCACTCACGCCGGCAGCAGGCTCACCGGGAAGCCTGGAAGTATAAAAATAATCAATTGCGTGCGCTCGAGTATTCAATAAATTAAACCCTTGCAACGATATCTGGACATTTTTGCCGATTTTGTAACCGATCTGACCATTCAGCGTCAGTGTGTAATTTGACTGTACACTGTTATCTGTGGTGAGAGAGCGCTTACCGAAGTAACGCCATTGCATGCTCCCAAAGAATGCGCCGATATTGTCTACGGAAATTGCCAGTTTGCCGGCTCCTTTAATTGAACCGGGTATGTGATCACCACTCGGATCCGAATCACTAAAGCGTGCACGTGCCAACGCATAATCCACATCGATCGTTAGCCAATCAGTGGGCATATAGAATGCCGAGATCTCAAACCCTTCTCGTTTGCTTGGGCGACTTGCCTCAGTCGTTCCGACATCACCCACAAACAGCAGTTCTGAATCCAAGTCCAAACGAAATAATGCAAAAGAAGCTTGTAATCCTGGAACAATAGCCGTACGAAATCCCGTTTCATATCCCGTCGAACGCACCAGCGGATTTACCCGGTTGATGGGATCCCCCGATTTTGGATCCACGGTAGAAGTAGCCCCTCGTCCATCATTACTATGAAAACCGCTACCGTAATTAACATAGAATTCAGTTTGTGCCCAGGGTCCAAAAATCAAACTCAACTTAGGATTAGTCATGCTGTCATAGCGATTACCCGAGTTTGCGTTTAGATTGCTGTTTACATTGAACCAGTAGTAATCCGAGCGCACACCGGCCACGCTGCGGAATTTTTCCAGCCACTGTATGCTATTCTGATAATAGATGCCCACACTATTCTGATTAATGTGGTCTTTACGAGTGGTTGACAGTGTTTGGCGCTGTTTTGTGCTTAATAGTCCGTTATCAATCACATCATTCTGGAATTGAACACCTGCCGTATTTTCGATTTCGATTCCGCCGACTTTATTGACCCATAGATGGCTTAAATTCAT
Organism: uncultured Nitrosomonas sp.; assembly: GCA_902826115.1. Taxonomy (GTDB): domain Bacteria; phylum Pseudomonadota; class Gammaproteobacteria; order Burkholderiales; family Nitrosomonadaceae; genus Nitrosomonas. The sequence continues at coordinate 68,648 of CADEDO010000006.1, read as the reverse complement.
GGCGGATTGAAAGCGTTTGTCGAACTGAGAAAATTGATCGCCATTCACAGGATCATCAAGAAAATAAGTAAAATTTGAGAATAAAGCCAGATTGGTGTGGAGTGTATATAAATTCAATTGCGTAGTTCCGAAGCGACTCTTATGCTGTAATGCGCTGGAAAGACTAAAGCGGTGTGCTTCACCACCATCACTGGGATCAATCGCGCCCAGCCGCGGAACGAATCCACTGGCAACCGCTCTTTGTGGAATCTGATCGGTAGAATTCCAGTTTCCGCCATAACCCATTGCAGTGATATTAAATTTGGTCGGCCCCGTATCCTGGCTATAGCGCAATACCGCATTGAATTTCTTAAAGTCTTCAGGTTTAACCCACGGACCGTCTTTTGTCAGTAATTCGACAGCATACAAAACATTCCCATTACCTACTTCATGTGATTTTGCCACCAATCCGCGCATAAATCCCTGTTGTCCTAAACCATAGCTAGCAATGCCCTTCGGTAATTTATCAACATACCCCATGCTAACCGAACCGGCTGAAGAAAAATCACCTTGATTGGCATAATAAGATCCTTTCATGTACTGCACATTTCCCACCAGCTCCGGAATCATAAAATTAGTATCAGCCCAACCTTGTCCGTGTCCATGCGAGCGCTGATTAACCAGCATGCCATCGATCGTGATACGTAGATCCGTGCCATGATCGAGGTTAAAACCACGCAGAAAATACTGGTTGGCTTTGCCTTCGCCGCTATGTTGAGTCACGATCAAACCCGGCACGGTTTCCAGTAATTCTCCTGGCCGATAAACAGTGCGCAAGTCCAATTGCTGTTTAAGCACTGTGCCTTCATTCGCGGAATTCGCAGTGCCAATCAAATCCTTCGCATTGGCGCGGACTGTAACTTCCCGCAGTGACGGCACACCTGCGGCATGAGCTGACGAAGACAGCCAACCAATTGATAGAACACTGTAACTCATGAGAAACTGCTGCAGAGTAATCGCAACTCCTATCAGTTTTCTCACGTTCATTCTTCAAAACTCACGTATTTTATTTCTTCAAAGTTGTATAAATCGTGATCATAATCTAATAGATATGATAAATTCACTTTTTTTCATACAATTTGACTAGAATCAAGGGAATCGTTATGAAACGCTCAATGAGTCATACTACAAAACTTGTATTACTCTTATTCATCATCGCGCTCCAAAACACAGCTCTCGCGTCGGGTACTTCCAAGAAACTTAACATTGTGACGACCGTCTCTCCCATCACGAATATGGTGCAAAACATTGGAGGAATTCACGTCAATGTTACCGGGATAGTTCCGGATGGAATCGATTCACACACATTTGAACCCATCCCTTCCGATATAAAAATACTGCAAGCAGCCGATATAATTATCGTTAATGGTTTGGATCTCGAATTACCCACATTAATACTCGCGGAGAAGGTAAAGAACCCTAAGACCTCCATCCTGCAACTCGGGAACCATGCACTGAAGGAAGAAGATTGGCAATATGATTTTAGCTTCCCGCGCGAACACGGGCATCCGAATCCTCATTTATGGTTGAATATCGAATTGGTCATGCGGTATGCAGAAATAATCAAGGATAATCTTATTGCGTTTGATCCAATCAATAAAAAAAGCTATCTGGAAAATACAACCATTTATCTCGCCAAACTGAAGAAATTAGATCAAGCAATATTCAAATGCGTTGAAACAATTCCTCCAAACAATCGCAAGCTAGTGACCTACCATGATTCTTTTGCTTATTTTGCACCCCGCTATGGCATGACGGTGATTGCCGCCATACAGCCCTCCGATTTTTCCGAGCCTGGCCCGCAAGAAGTCATCAGCATCATTAAGCAGATCAAGAAGACCGGTGTACCCGCAATATTTGGCTCAGAAGTTTTTCCTAGTAAAGTGATGGAACAAATCGCACGCGAAGCGAACGTCAAATTTATTGATCAGCTTTCAGATGATGAGCTACCAGCGCCACCCAATCACTCTTTCATTGGCATGATGGTGAACAACATGACTATCATGACGAAAGCACTGGGGGGAAATCCAACCTGCATGGCGAGTATTGATGCAAGTAACATCGCGTTTTAATCCACCATTCGGCGCTGCTATCCAGCTGAGTAATGTCACAGCCGGTTATGAGAAAAATGTAGTATTTGACGGCTTGTCACTGGAGATTGCTGCGGGTCAATTTGCAGGTATTGTCGGTCCCACTGCCTGTGGCAAAACGACACTGCTTAAAATTATTCTAGGCATTCATCCCGTTATCTCTGGAAAGATACAGTTACACAACAATCCTGCAAATAAAGTAAAGCCGGGTGCTATCGGTTATGTGCCCCAGCTTGGCAGTGTCGATTGGAATTTTCCGGTTACTGTCGAAGAAGTTATTACGATGGGACTGTATACCAATGGGCGTATCTTGCCTTGGCTCAGCAAGGAAGAACGTAAAAGTGTTCGTGATCTTGCGCATCGATTAGGTGTTGAGGATTGCTTAAAACAGCATATTATCGATATATCGGGTGGTCAACGACAACGTGCATTTCTTGCACGGGCATTAATCAGTAGTCCTAAACTTCTGATTCTGGATGAGCCCACTTCAGGCATCGATATCAAAACCCAACATGAAGTATTGCACCTATTGAGAGATATCAATAGTGAAGGTATTACCATTTTATTGACCACGCACGACCTGAATGCCGTGGCTTCTCATCTGCCTTGGGTTATTTGCTTTAATCGAGGTGTTGTCGCACAAGGGCAACCGCATGACATTTTTACCAATGAAATTCTGACCCGAACATATGGTGGCGACATTGTGATCATTAAATACGAAGGGCATCTGTTAATTGCCAACAGCACCCCACTTCACTTTATGGATGAGAAGCATTAATGGAATTTCTCCTCGAGCCACTCGAGTATGAATTCTTTCGTCGCGCCTTATTGGCTGCATTGCTGGTGGGCGCATGCGGCGGCATGATCGGCGTATACGTAGTTCTACGTGGCATGAGTTATGTCGGACATGGTTTATCGCATGCTGCCATTGGTGGCGCTATAGTGGGCTTTACTCTGAATTTGAATTTTTACGCCGGTGCCTTTGCGATGGGATTGCTCGCTGTCCTAGTGATTAACAAAATTACGCAAAATAACAAAATCAAATTGGATGCCGCGATCGGCATTGTGACGACAGCAATGTTTGCCTTGGGTGTAGCGATCGTAAGTAAGTTGCGTAACTTTAAACAAAACTTTGAAGCTGCTCTATTTGGTAATATTCTTGGAATTACTGATGATGACTTGGTAGTGATCGGACTGGTGACGGCCACTACACTGATTACTTTATTTTTCACTTATAGGGCACTACTGTTTTCCACCTTTGATCCTGAAGCTGCGCGCGTACTGGGCATTAAAACAGAATCCGTGCAATTCCTGTTTTCGCTGCTACTCACTTTCTCCGTCATTGCATCGCTCAATGTAATCGGTGTCACGCTGGTGGCCGCCACACTGATCGCTCCCGCCATGACAGCCAGGATGCTCACAGAGAGTTTTAGTAAAATGCTTATTTATTCAACACTCATTGGATCAGTAACCGGCATCATCGGCATGTATCTGAGCTATATCTTCAATGTTGCTTCGGGTACCACCATCGTTTTGTTCAGTGCGCTACTGTTCAGCCTATCATTGCTGAAAAAAACCTATCCATAATCTCGAGAAATTACTGTAGCTGAGAGAAAGGTCATGCTGCTCATTGCTGCAGAATTTATGGTTTCTAAACTAATCATTAGTATGTTCTCCTAGAAATTTCCTGGGTTTTCTCTGACTCTGTTACTCGCATTTTGTGCTCTTTTCGAAGATTCCTCTAAAAAAATCAGTAGTTATGTCGCTATAGGAATATATTTTTTAATGGCAGCACGTTTGATCTTACTGAAAACCAAATTTGTGTAATTAAGAGGGAGCACCAGAATATGGAAGGACTCATTGTTGAACCATCCAGAACTTACCAGAAACTTCTATCTTCAGCGATTGAATCGGGTGGATTTGGAACCAAGCAGGTTTCAACAGGGAGTGAGGCTCTGATGTTGCTGAGAAAACAACCTTTCGATCTGATATTTATTGCAATGCACTTGCAAGATATGGATGTGCACAAATTTTCGTCACAGCTAAGGGCAGATTTGCGTACCCGCCAAATCCCAGTGGTTATGGTCACGTCCAATGAGGATAAGAAGTTATTGGATGAAGCATTTTCAGCCGGTGTGACGGAAATATTTGCCAAACATGAACTAGATAAAATTACCAACTATGCAGCGCAATTTTTTAGAAAAAAATCTCATAAAGCCATGTCAGGCAATATTCTTTATATAGAGGATAGTGTCGCGGTTGCAAGCTCGACAACTACAGTTCTCAGAGAGAGTGGATATACGGTTGATCATTTCGTAAACGGCGAAGCAGGTATCGAAGCTTTCAGAAAAAATTCCTATGATTTAGTGCTAACGGATATATTGCTTAAAGGAAAGCTTAATGGTTATGGAACCGTCAAGGCGATACGCCATCTTGAAGATGATCATAAAAAAGATATTCCCTTATTAGTATTTTCAGTTGTGGATGATGTCGCGCATAAAGTAGAACTATTGCGCCTAGGTGCCAATGATTACGTCACCAAACCGTTAGTTGAAGAAGAATTGCTTGCAAGAGTCAGCAACTTGATTATTAACAAGAAATTATTAGACAAGGCGCGCGTGCAGAAATGCAGCACAAGTGACTCATTCATTTCAGCCATGAAAGATCCGGTAACAGGTTTGTACAACTATGATTTTCTCATGGAAACCGCACCATCCAGGCTGCGTGAAGCAACACGACACAGCATTCCCTACAGTCTAATTAGCGTTAGCATCGATCAATTCAAACAAATTAATGAAACATATGGCCAAAAAACAGGCGATTGCGTATTGAAAGAAATCGCTTCGATACTTTCTCAATCCATTCGAAAAGAGGATGTCGCTGCTCGACAGGAAGGAGAGGAATTTGTGTTGCTATTGTCACACTGCGATATTTCAAATGCAGCGATCATTGCAGAAAAGATTCGCAAATCGATTGAAAATCTAAAGCCAACTAATTTGAGTGTAACCGCAAGCTTTGGTGTCGCTGAAATAAGCCAAGATTCAACGGAAGGTTTTCCCGAGCTATCCAAAGCAGCCAATCAAGCTGTATGCCAAGCAAAAGCATGTGGCGGCAATACGGTGGTTGCACACGATAACTGAAACTTCCATAGAGATAACGCCTGACGCTCTCTGCTTAATTCCGTTTTTACATAATCGTTTGAATATGATTTTAAATACATGATGATGATGTATTTTCTTGCATGGTATGGATAGGTAACAGAATAAAGCATCGACACAGGATGAATACTTCCATTGAATTTTGCAACGCGGCTATCCTTAAAATTCTGATTTTGTTGAATCTGTATATTCACAGCAAAGTATCATGACAACCTTACCCTCCCCTCCTTTTAATAAACATTTCATGAATATTTAATAAATACTTCAACGTAGCTTCATAAACCCTCTTTATGCTGTGATGCCATGAATAACCCAATTAAAAAAGGCATTTATGGTGAAGAATACAGCTCCTATCAAAGTCAGAAGTGTTTGGATCTCAGATGTTCATCTCGGATTTCGCGGTTGCCAAGCCGATGCACTCTTGCATTTTCTGCATTCTGTCGAAACGGATTATCTTTTTCTGGTCGGCGACATTGTCGATTTTTGGAGCATCAAAAAGAATCCTTACTGGCCGCAAGAACACACTAATGTAATTCGGTCTATTTTAGGCAAAGCTAAGCATGGCACTAAAGTCATTTATATTCCCGGCAATCATGATGAAGCGTTGCGGGATTGTGTCAGTCATGTATTCGGCAACATCGAGATTCATCAAGATTATGTGCACACATCAGCCGAAGGAAAAAAATTGCTGATAATGCATGGCGATGAATTTGATGTCATCGTCAAAAATAGCCGCTGGCTTGCTAAATTGGGAAATGTCGCCTACGACACTTTGTTGGACCTCAATCACTATATCAATAGCCTGCGCAAATTCTTCGGTTTCTCCTACTGGTCACTGGCTGCTTATCTAAAATTGAAGGTCAAGAATGCAGTCAGTTATATCAGCAGTTTTGAAGATGCATTGGCACATCTGGCGCATGAGCGTGGTGTTGATGGTGTTGTCTGTGGGCATATCCATCATGCCGAATTAAGAGAAATTAATTCCGTTTTGTACTGCAATGATGGCGATTGGGTGGAGAGCTGCTCGACCTTGCTGGAACACACCGACGGATCGCTGGAGCTGGTTTTCTGGTCTGAACGCTTTGAACAATACAAGAACCAGATTCAGGAAGAGTTACTTGCCAGTAAGAAAGCCGCCTGAATATGAATATAAAGCCAAAAAATGGCCGCTGCTTTCTCATAGCAGATCATTACCCTTCGCGGATCTCATGCAAACCAACTTCCAATAACACATCAAAAGCTTTGCTGAATGGTATCAATTCATCGTACTCATGTATGCGCGTCGCTTTCAGAACCTTAGGAACACATTGAAATGAAGATATTTTATGGCATCCAAGGAACCGGTAATGGTCATATCACTCGCGGTCGCATCATGGCCAGAGAACTACAAGCTGCTAATCTTGAAGTCACTTATCAATTTACTGGCAGGCCGCAAGATAAATTTTTCGATATGGAAGTGTTTAACGGCTATCAATGGCGCAATGGTCTGACGTTCAGCACTCAGAATGGCAAAATCAATCATCTGCAAACAGTATTGCAATCCAAGCCACTACGTTTTCTAAAAGACATCAAACAGTTGGATTTAAGCGGTTACGATGTGGTGATTTGTGATTACGAACCCATCACTGCCTGGGCAGCGCGCCAACAGAACAAAAAAACCATAGGTATCAGTCATCAATATGCATTCCAATACCACATTCCCCGCGCAGGCACTGATCCGGTTTCCGAAGCGGTGATGAGAAATTTTGCTCCGGTTGATATTGGCATCGGTTTGCATTGGCATCATTTCGATCAACCTATTTTGCCACCTGTGATTGAAACTCCGATCATTGCTCAGCAGATACAGAGAAATAAAGTAGTGATCTATCTGCCCTTTGAAGATCAGCAACAGGTGATGAAACTGTTATCGCCCTTCAAGGAATTTGAATTCTTTATTTATTCTCCAGAGAATGTGACTTCGCCTTATGCGCATATTCATTGCAAGCCATTGTCTCTACACGGGTTCCAAAAAGATTTGTCGGATTGTACCGGTATCATTTGCAATGCTGGTTTTGAGCTGGCCAGCGAATCATTGCAACTGGGCAAAAAAATCCTGGTAAAACCTGTGCATGCACAAATGGAACAAACTTCCAATGCAGCGGCTCTTCAACTATTAGGATACGGAAAAATGATGCACAGCGTCGATGCGAAAATAATTGAGCAATGGCTGTATGAATCCAAGGCTATACAAGTGACTTACCCCAACACGGCAAAATATCTAGTGCAATGGATCAAGGACGGTATGCTGCCCATTGATCCATCCTGGTGTCGTCAGATATGGTCGGATGTTAAGGTAATCCCGGTTGATTGATACTGTCACTGAAATTTTATCAGCAGAACTATCATTTTGATTCACCAGTGATTTATTCTAACCATTAGAGAAATTTTTAAACTCAGATATGAAAGACAATCTTTTATTCCAACACAACCCGATGGTCATCAAAATACCCTCTCCACAAAAGATCCTGATTATTTACAATCCAATATCCAGCGCAGGAAACACTGAAGCCATGGCTTGCAAGCTGGAAACGGAGTTGATGTTCCATGGAAAAACCGTTGAAGTGCGCACATCTGAGAAAAAAATGAAAGGTTACATGCGTATCTCTGATGACATTGCTGCCAGCGATCTTGTTGTGGTAGTCGGTGGCGATGGGACCATACGCAAGCTTTTAGATATCATCAATAAGACAGCCACGCCCATTTACGCGATTCCAGGTGGAAATGAATCGCTATTTGCGCGGTTTTATGAAATGAGCGCCAGCGCGGAAGATCTGTTGCAATCGATCACCTCAGGCACTTGTCTGCAACAATTTTACGGTTTGATCAGTGGTAAAGGTATTCAAGGGGAAAAACCATTTTTCAATATGGCATCCATGGGCCTGGATTCGCTCACGGTTAAAAATATTGGTAAAAGAAAAGGCCCTTTGAATGATTCAATCTATGTCTGGCATGGACTCAAAGCCTTGTGTGCGTTGCATCATCCAACAGTATCCGTCAGTATTGACGGCGAACCAGTGATCGATCATGGCTCCGGATATATCATTATCGCTAACAATTCAGCTTATGCCAGAAACTTGCAACTCGTACCTGCGGCTAATCCCTCCAAAAACGAGCTGGTACTGGGATTCTTACCCGGTGCACGGCATCAACACGAACTGATCAAAGCCATGAAAATCTTGCAACGCAAGCCCGCAAACCTGCCTATGCAGTTTTTCTCAGGAAAAAACATCGCTTGTACCCTGCATGAAAAATCTTATCCATTGCAGGTTGATGGTGATTACTTCCGCAATCGCGATATCGAAGCTGAAAGTACGGTCGAATTTAGCATCAGTCCGCGACCCATTCGGGTACTGATTCCACCGTATTTGAATACCTCTGTCTTGCAGGCAGCCAATCATTAAACAGCACTTAACAGCGAGCAGATTATTGGTAATTTTTCTTACATGAGAGGCTTTTTAGCGCTTCAAAGACTGCAAGGAAATTATCGATATCAATAGGTAAATACTCAATGTTTTGATCATTGCTAATTATGGTAGCCAAACCATGGCTACTATAAACTGACTAATATCCGATTGAATTTGTAGATATAAGCATCCAAACCTACCCAATTCACTACTTCAGCATTGTTTGTAGGATTTTTCCTAAAGTGTAATCAATCTATTGCCGCTGTACACAGACTTTCTAAATACTCCGAGTCTGCAAGATAACGATCGCAAATATTGTTTGGTTGGCTAATAGCCTATTTTGCTTGACTTGGCTGTATCGGAAAAATAACTGGCTGTTACAGCACAACTATCAATCAAACTGAGAGACGTAGAATGGATAATAATGAAGTTTTACTCAAACCAATTCGCACCCGAGTCGATGCAGTAATGATGGCAACGGTTGTTTTTTTGTTTTTGGTAACAGTTGTACTTGGATTATTCTATGATCAATTAAGCTTAAGTTTGGCGATTGGCATTCCTGCTTTAATCATCCCCTTTTTAGTCTGGCGTGCGCTGAAAGGAACGCTGGTTTCCAGATTGTCGATGGCAAGTGCTTTAATCATTCAGATCGCTATTCAAATCCAAATCAGTCACGGATTGATAGAAATGCACTTTGGCCTGTTTGTAGTGCTGGCATTCTTATTGGCCTATCGGGATTGGCGACCGATTGTATTTGGTGCAGCACTCATTGCCACACAGCATTTGGTTGGAAATTTTTTACAAGCGTCTCAACTTGATGTTTGGATTTTCCACCACGGTGAAAGTTTTGGCATTGTCTTGTTGCATGCCGCTTATGTCGTATTTGAATCAGTTATATTGGTTTATTTAGCCGTTCAGTTACGTATGGAAGGGATTGAATCTGCAAAGGTGGCGCTCATGGCAGAAAGAATAACCCAGGGAGATTTGAATTATCACATCGAGGTGGATCATCAAAGCGAATCTAGTGGCATGCTGGCTTCTATGATCGCCATGCAGAAGCATTTATCGCACTTGGTAACAGAAATTGAGGTCATCGTAGATGCTGCTGTGCAAGGAGATTTCAGCAAAAAAATAGATTTGTCTAATAAAAATGGTTTTGGCAATAAAATCTGTGGATTACTGAACCAACTCTCTGAAACCACCGAAGTAGGCTTAAATGATGTGATGCGTGTAACCAGCGCTTTGGCTGCCGGAGATTTAAGTCAAAAAATAACCAAAGATTACCCTGGTGTATTCGGTGAAACCAAAAATGGCGTGAACAATACGGTCGATTCCCTCACCAAGATCGTCAGCGAAATCCAAGGCATCGTCGATGCAGCGGCTAACAATAAAAATGGCTTCAATCTCAAAATGGATATCCATGATAAGCAGGGTTTCAATCGATCGCTCGCCGAATCCTTTAATCAGCTTTCCATTTTTATAGAGAACAATCTGAATGATATCTTACGTGTTGCCAACGGAATGTCTCCGGTCACTAATAAAGGTGTGGATGTGGTAGGACAGGTGATGACTACAATGGATTCCATCAAGGAATCTTCAAATAAAATTTCAGAGATTATTTTCATCATCGACGAGATTACTTTTCAGACAAATATTCTTGCCCTTAATGCTGCAGTTGAGGCTGCTCGTGCTGGCAGTCAAGGTCGCGGCTTTGCTGTGGTAGCCGGCGAAGTACGTACACTCTCGCAGCGAGTGGCTGCAGCAGCCAGCGAAATCAAAGAATTAGTCAGTGATTCTGAAAATAAAATTGCGGCTGGTAATAAACTTGTTTCGCATGCAGGGGAAACGATGGAAGAAATTGCTGCTTCCATTCGCAGTGTGATTGCCATTGTGTCCGAAATTTCTTCCGCTTCCTCACGCGAGCATCACTTTACAGAGAAACTGATCAACGAAGTTATCGTTGATCAAATCCCAGCAAAGCTACATAAGTTTGCATAGCGTTGAAATGATCGCCATATGTCAAAATTGATCGAATTGCCATGCAGACTTTATTCATTATGTGAGCTGGCATCGATCAAGTGACCGTTTTTTCAACCGACCCTGCCCCGATACACAGTGATCATTTAATGCGATGAATACGAAACAATCGCTTGCTTGAGTTTAATGATTTCCGGCTGATTGAGTGTCTCAGTCTTTAGCAATGCCTCAGCGGTTTGATCCAACAAGGCGCGATTGGTCTGGAGAATATTGACTGCACGTTCCAGCGCCTGATCAACCAGCGTGCGGACAGAGAGATCCACCTTATTGGCGGTTTCTTCACTGTAATTGCGATTTTGTGGCAATGGAACATTGGGTTGCAGAAATGCCGATTGTTCTCTGTCATAGGCCACATTGCCCAAAGCTTCGCTCATTCCGTAACGCAGCACCATGGCACGAGCAATATCAGTGGCACGCACCAGATCATCCGACGCACCAGTGGACACCTCATTAAATACGACTTGCTCAGCCGCACGCCCACCCAACAACACTGCCATTTTATTTTGCAACTCCACGCGGGTCATCAGGAAACGGTCTTCTGTTGGACGTTGGATGGTGTATCCCAACGCACCGACACCGCGTGGAATAATCGAAACTTTGTGGACTTCATCAGTCCCTGGTAATGCCAGCGCTACCATCGCATGTCCCAGTTCATGAAAGGCAACCACGCGCCGTTCATTGGGATTCAGCAGGCGATTGCGTTTTTCCAAACCGGCAACAATGCGTTCGATCGCATTGTTGATATCATCCATCGTGACGGATGTGGCATTGCGGCGTGTAGCCAGCAGAGTAGCTTCATTGATCAGGTTTGCCAGATCTGCGCCGGTAAATCCGGGGGTTAAAGCGGCAATCTGTTCGATTTTGACATCCGTATTCAGCTTTACTTTTTTCACATGCACGGCAAGGATTTGTTCGCGGCCGATTTTGTCGGGGCGATCCACCAGCACTTGACGATCAAACCGGCCGGCACGCAGCAATGCCGGATCGAGAATTTCCGGCCGGTTGGTTGCTGCCAACAGTACAATCCCGCTACTGGGATCAAATCCATCCAACTCAGCCAATAATTGATTCAGTGTCTGCTCTTTTTCGTCATGCCCTCCCCCCAGTCCATAAGCACCACGCGCCCGACCCAGCGCATCCAATTCATCAATAAAGATAATGGCAGGCGCCATTTGCCGTGCCTGTTCGAACAAATCGCGCACTCTGGCAGCGCCTACACCAACGAACATTTCTACAAATTCCGAGCCTGAAATTGAGAAAAACGGCACTCCAGCCTCACCTGCCACGGCGCGTGCCAGTAATGTTTTGCCGGTACCGGGGGGGCCAACCAGTAAAATACCTTTAGGCGCACGGCCACCCAATCGACCATAATCAACCGGATTCTTGAGAAAATTGATAATTTCCAGCAGCTCTTCTTTGGCCTCATCCACGCCCGCTACGTCATCAAAGGTAACTTTGGTTTCTTTTTCCACAAATACTTTGGCATGGCTTTTGCCAATCGACATCAATCCGCTCCCCATATTGCTGCCCATGCGACGGATGATGAATAACCAGATCCCAATGAATAGCGCCGTCGGCAGAATCCAAGACAGCACATCTCGCAACCAAGTACTTTGTACGACACCGGTATAAACGACATTGTGTTTATCCAGTATTTCCGCCAATTCAGGTTCTACTCGCGTGGTGACAAAATCTTTAAATCCATCGGCATGTTCTTCTTTGAGCGTGCCGAAGATCTGGTTCTCTGTAATGGCAATCTCAGCAATGCGCCCCTCCTCCAGAAAATGCTGGAAACGACTATATGGAATGGGTTTAACCTGTGTGTATCGCACATAAAGATTTTGTACTAACAGCAAGCTCGATATCGCTATGATGACAAACCAGAAGTTGATTTTTGCTTTTTTATCCATGGATAGCCTCAACACAAATTTAAAGAATCACTTTATTTAGTTTTAACCCATTACGACTTTTTTCAGTACTACTGATCAAAAATTCTCGCTAGAGTTCTAGAGTAGTCATTATATGGCATAACAAATCGTTGCAATCTCATTCAACTGGGTAATTGATATTTGTCAATAGCTTGCATGCAATACATGTAAGCTATTTCCTACGCAAATTACAGAAATAACCGAGTAAACAATAAGAAGCGACCGACAAAATATAGCTACACATATCCCGTAATGATAGTTCAATGATTCCATGAACTTATCAAGCTCAAACAAAGAAATGGCAATTTATCATCTATTCATAGATTGCCATTTGGTTTTTTCATTGGATTCATTATCTATTTATAAAAATAATAATCAATTTAGAATCAGAAAATTACAGAGTGTAATTAATATTCTCTGTTATCTGTAGCGGCTAATTTTATTAAGCGGGGTACATTAATCATGATACAGAAGCAAGTAGTCACTTTGCCTAAAGAGGCATCAGGTTCAGTGGGTAATTGCATGGCCAATGAATTTTTAACTTTTCGATTGGGAAAAGAAGAGTATGGAATCGAAATTCTCAAGGTTCAAGAGATACGTGGATACGACTCAGTCACACAAATAGCTAATGCACCGGAGTTCATCAAAGGAGTAGTCAATCTGCGTGGCATCATTGTTCCGATTATCGATATGAGAATCAAATTCAGATTAGGAAATGCAGATTATGATCAATTTACTGTGGTGATTATTCTAAATGTAGCCGGACGTGTCATGGGAATCGTGGTGGATGGTGTATCGGATGTCATCAGTCTAGGCGCAGATCAAATGCGGCCGACACCGGGATTCGGTTCAGTGATTGATACCGAATACATCATGGGATTGGGAACTGTTGATCAGCGTATGTTGATACTTATCGATATCGAGAAACTAATGAGCAGCAGTGATATGGGTTTAATCGAGCACAGCATTAATTAACGAAAACGGCAATTTCTTGAATAAAAAATCTAAATAATAAGGGAGACTTTGATGTTTGAAAATCTGACAATAAAATCGCGATTGGTATTTGTTATTAGTTTGTTATCTCTATTGCTGGTAGGCGTAGGCAGTTTAGGGGTGTACGGTCTTAATCAAACCAATGGCGCTTTTAAGAGTGTTTATGAAGATCGCACAATTCCTTTGGGTGATTTAGGTTTGATCGTGGATCGTATGCAACGTGTACGACTGAATGCTGCCATATCTGCATATGGAAGAAATGCTGAACTGGTCAAGGAACGGCAAACGATGACTGATCAGCGCGATGCCGAGATAGCCAACTTTTGGCAAAAATTTACGGCCACCAACTTGACCCCTGAAGAAGCGACTCTGGCGGAGAATTTTACTCAGCGCTGGAAAGCCTATACAGAATCTCGTAATCGGACAATGTCGTTGGCTGCTGCGGGCGATTATGATGCTGCGGTTGCGAACATGACTGGAGATGCCGGTGCAAAATTTACTGCAGCACATGAAATTGCCCTTAAATTACTGACATTGCAACGTGACGAAAGCGCGAAAGAATATGCGGAAGCCCAGAAACAGTACGAGAATATCCTTCTGATATCATCGGTTGTGATAGCACTGGGGATTTTTTTAGCTATCATTATCGGATTTTTATTAATACGCGCGATAGTTGCACCCTTAACTGAAGCGGTTAACATTGCCAATGCAGTTGCTTCAGGCGATCTAACCAGTCGTATCGAAGTGACTTCAACCAATGAAACCGGCCGTTTATTGCAAGCGTTGAAAACAATGAATGATAATCTCGTCGATTTGGTAGGAAAAGTGCGCATGAGTACTGATTCTATTGCAACCGCATCAAGTGAAATCGCTACTGGTAATTCTGATTTGAGTCAGCGCACTGAAGAACAAGCATCCAGCCTCGAAGAAACGGCCTCCTCCATGGAAGAACTCACATCTACCGTGAAGCAAAATGCAGATAATGCTCGCCAGGCCAATCAGCTCGCATCAGGAGCTTCCGAGATTGCGGTTAAAGGTGGCTCAGTCGTTGGTCAAGTAGTACAAACCATGAGCTCCATCAACGAAAGCTCCAAGAAAATTGTCGACATTATCAGTGTCATTGATGGCATTGCTTTTCAAACTAACATTCTGGCATTGAATGCAGCCGTGGAGGCTGCCCGAGCTGGTGAACAAGGGCGTGGTTTTGCGGTGGTAGCTACCGAGGTTCGCACATTGGCGCAACGTTCTGCCGCTGCTGCCAAAGAAATCAAAGAATTGATCAACGATTCTGTAAGAAAAGTGGAAGATGGCACTCGTCTGGTAGATGAAGCTGGCGCAACCATGGACGAAATAGTCAGTGCAGTTAAGCGAGTGACGGACATCATGAGTGAAATTTCAGCAGCTTCCGATGAACAAAGCTCTGGCATAGAACAAGTGAATCAAGCCGTGACACAGATGGATGAAGTAACACAGCAAAATGCAGCGTTGGTAGAAGAAGCTGCCGCAGCGGCTGAATCCATGCAGGAACAGGCACAATCCCTGACCCAAGCAGTGACCCTATTCAAGCTATCAGGTGGTCATGCAACAGCCCCGACTCCCGTGAAAAGAAGTAATCGTCCAGCGGGTGTCATCAAGATTCCTAAGCGCGGATCGATTGCTCGCAAGCCTGTAGTCAGTACCAATACGAACCCTGCCGTAACCCCCCTATCAACCCAACCTCGCAAGGTTTCAGCCGTGGGTGGCGATGATTGGGAAGAATTTTAATCGTTATGAAAGCACACCATTAAGGTGAGATCTCAATGGTGTCATCGATTCAAACCGGATGTAAAAGGAATGAGGGGCGGTATTGATTGAAGTAAATATCATTAGAGAAGCGCTGATTAATTCAACGAACGTGATGAAGGGCGAGGCGCACGGAACGCAACAACCGAGACATATCAATCTGATAGGCGAGGGAGTGAGTACCGCGCAACGAAGCAATTCGCTCGTGCAGTCAATTAATCAGTGCTTCCTTAGTTTAAGCAATCAGCCCCGATATTCTTGAATATTGAGCACACGAATTCATAAAATTCAATTTCAGTGCAATACAGGACAACTAATCAGAAACGCCAATCCAGTTGTAAACCACCAAGGTTAATTTGCTCTGAATATTGCCCGATGAGAATATCTGACGTCGCTCCCTGTCGATTGATGGAAGGATCATCCATAAACAAATGAGCATAAGCAGCATGGATATGCATATTCTTCAACAGGGCATAAGTTAAGCCTGCGGTCAGCCAATAACGGCTCGTATCAGGGATGCGCGGTGATCTGAGTTGTGCGTTTGGAATCGGTGTTTGATCATAAGCAAAGCCTGATCTCAGCGTCCATCGATTGGATTCGGAAGAATAATTGACTCCAAAAGCATAACGCCAAGTATCCTGCCACTTCAAATCGAGCACATCATCGCGTTGTGCAGAAGAAAAATCTGTCCTGAGTTCGCGTACCAGACTCCAATGCGTCCATAATGCATCGGCAGAAATTCCCCAACGCGGATTGATGCGATGAGAAAATCCAAATAAAACATTATCTGGCAAAGTCACCGAAGTACGGGAATGGGTATCGACGAAAGCGCCGCCCCGAGTCAATGCTTGGGCATGACTAGGCAAAGAAAAATTCGCATCACCCTGCACATCATGGACAACCCGCGATCGGTAACTGACCCCTAGACGGGTATCCTGAGTGGGCGCATAGAAGGCGCCAAAGTTGTATCCAAATCCTACGCTATCCCCTTTGAGAGAAACATGCCCATCCGCTGTCTGCGGCAAGAGTCCTTGACTGGTGCAAGGCGCAGGACCTAAGGCCTGAAGACAAATTGTTCCCAAGTCAATTGCATTCGTGAGTTTGGATTGCAGATATTGCACATTGAAGCCGGCTCCCAGTGAGAATTGCTCATTCACTTTGAATGACATAGACGGATTGAAGTTTAAAGTCATGATCTCTGAATCAATTGCCTGATAGCGTCCTTTCCAATCGGCATGATAGCTATTGTGTGTGCCAAAAGGAACATTAAATCCAAAGCCAACAGCAATCCGGCGGGTCAATTCATGCACATAATAGATGTTGGGGATAAGAATGGGGCCTGCTGATTCACCGCCATTATTTCCTCTAAGTGCTGCACCGCCAAGCGCAGGGCTTAATTGAGAAGAATGGTCTTGGAAAGTGGCTGAAGGTACTATTACATAGCCCGACAATGATAACAACCGACCACGAACCTGACTCATCGCTCCCGGATTAAAATAAACCATGCTTCCATCTTCGATATTGGTTGGTGCTCCCGAAAATGCCTGTCCTAACTCTTTAACGCTCTGCTCCATCACGGCTATACCGGCAGCCATCATTTGAGTCGGAAAAAGAAGCAAAAAAATACTTATGAAACAACCCATTCTGTGCTGAGAATAACTAATGGCACGATTCGGTTCGATGATGGCTCTCCTCATAGTTTGACTATTAATAAACAGCCGTTGATGAATATGTTATATAAGCTTTTTCAATATAATTTAATGATTCTGCGAATTATTCTAATAATTGAGTATAAATTTTCTGCTGTCAATCGGATCTATCCGACAGTTTAATATGGGTACTTCATACACTTTCAGCTAAAATGGTTTATTAAAACCAGAAATGATGGTGCAAGCGCATGCGTGACTAAATGTATTATGCATTGAAGATATATCTACGTATACCTAATTGATTTGAATGAAGATGCAGGTTATAGAGTGCTTTTTAATCCAGTGAATTTAGCGCTAATCGTTTCTATGATTCATCAGCTATGCAAAATGACAACAAGGAATCAAATTGAATAGTCAGTCCAGAAATTCTGACTATCAGCAACCTAATTTGCCTACAGCGATTCTGGCTGAGCAGATCAAGCTACTTTATCAGCAAGCAAATAAAGCACTTCTGGCTACTGTCATTCTTTCGACGGTACTTGCTTTCGTATTTTGGGGTTATGTTCCTGAACAATGGCTCTTGAGTTGGCTCGCAGGGATCTATCTGTTGACTGTCTGTCGATTTTTTTTGATCAAGTCCTATTTTCGCAACAATCCTTCTATTGAAGAATCAATCGCCTGGGGTCGATTTTTTATCATAGGTGTGCTGTTATCCGGAGCATTCTGGGGGCTCTAGCAGGAGGCGCTTTTTTTCTTGCTCACAGTGCAATGCATCAGTTATTTCTTGCTTATTTGCTGGGAGGAATCATCGCCGGCGCAATGGCGACGTTATCTTCTTATCGAAATGCTTTTCTAGTCTTTGCAGTCCCCACAATCATTCCCTTTACCTATCAGGCCATCCTGCACGACACTGATACCAATATTGCAATTGCTTTTACCTATCTCCTTTTCTTGTTACTGATGGGAGTTATTTCGCACCGTTTGCACCAGACGATTACCCATTCCCTCAAGTTGCGATTCGATAACTCTGACTTGCTACACCGTTTGCTGCAAGCAAAAGACCATCAAAATGCAATTAATTTGGAATTGCAGGCGCAGATTGCAGAAAAAGACCTCACGCAAAGAGCGCTGCAAAATGCCAAAGCGCAACTGGAGCAACGTGTAGTCGAACGCACAGAAGCACTGGCCCTGACCAATGATATTCTGCATCAGGAAAAAGAGTTGTTTCAAGTGACATTAGCCAGTATCGGGGACGCCGTTATCACCACAGATTCGTTGGGAAAAATCACTTATTTAAATCCCATCGCGGAATCATTCATCGGTTGGAAAAATAGCGAAGTAGCGGGAGCTCCATTAAGACATATCTTTCAGATTAAGAATATCCATACACAAGAGCCCATTGGAGACCCACTCGCAGACTGTTTGAATCAGTCGGGGAAATCGAGCCACAATCAAGAATGCCGCCTGATTCGTAGAAATAAGCAGGAATGTATCATTGATTATTCAATCGCACCGATTCAGAACAACAAAAAGACCGTGGGTGCGGTATTAACCTTTCGCGATGTAACCGAACAAAGCAAGCTGACGCAAAAACTCGCCTACCAAGCAGCGCACGATTCTTTGACCGGCTTGTTAAATCGTGATGAATTCGAAGAACGTTTGCGCAAAATTCTCGCATCAACCAGGAAGAATGACACACATGCGCTTCTATATCTTGACTTGGATCAGTTCAAAATCATCAACGATACCTGCGGACATGGCGCAGGCGATGAATTACTGCGCCAGGTGACAGCACTCTTACACTCTAAATTACGTGCACGGGATACCTTGGCGCGCCTGGGAGGAGATGAATTCGGCGTGGTATTAGAACATTGTCCGCAAAATGAAGCCATGCAGGTAGCCAATAGCCTACGTGAATTAGTACAAAATTTTCGTTTTCAGTGGTTGGATAAAACTTTCACCATCGGCGTCAGCATCGGGTTGTATTCCATTCGCCAAGATAATGAAGGACTCGCTCATGTCATGAGTGCTGCGGATAGTGCCTGTTACACCGCCAAAAATGAAGGTCGTAACCGAGTTCACATATACCAGGCAAACGATAATGAATTACAAAAGAAATCCAGTGGAATGGAATGGTTGTCGCGCATTCAGCAAGCTATCGCAGACAAGCGACTATGTCTATATTTTCAACCGATTATCGCATTATCAAACAAAAACGAACTGGAAGAGCATGGCGAATTTCTTTTACGGCTCCGCGATGAGCAGAATCAATTGATTCTCCCCGGCTCATTTCTCTCTTCCGCGGAACGTCACGATCAGATGTTGATGATCGATCGCTGGGTTGTGGAGCAATCGCTCATGTTACTGAAAGAGCGTTTTCAGCAACCATCCAAAGTGGTCTACGCCATCAATTTATCGGCGCAAGCGTTGGGAAGCGAGGATTTTCTCGACTTTGTAGTCGATAATCTTAAAACCTATCAAAAGATTTCGTCCAATATTTGCTTTGAAATTACTGAAAACATTGCACTCACCGATCTGACTCATGTCACGCAATTCATCGCAACCCTGAAAGAACTGGGGTGCCGCTTTTCCATGGATCGCTTTGGTAGCGGCTTGTCATCTTTCGGGTATTTAAAAGATATTCCACTGGATTACCTTAAAATCGATGGGCGGCTGATCAAGAATATGACCAAAGATCCTGTTGATCAGGCAGTGATTGAATCGATGAATCGTATCGGGCATGTATTGGGATTCAAAATGATTGCCGAATGGGTAGAGGATGCGCAAACCTTACAATTACTCGAGAAAATAGGTATCGATTATGTACAAGGCTTCGAGCTTGCTGAACCGCACCCCTTTCATTCAAACACAACACCACTGGGAAAAACACATTAAGTGCGACTGCGTTTAATATAGATACACCAGTTTGGATTACTGGAAAATGACTTGGTCGCTGTGGAAAGATGGAAGATGTTCAATTCAAACGAGGGATTTAAATAAAAATTCAAATCCCTCGACACATCCCGATGTTCAGCTTGTTTCAAAAAATAAAATATCAATACTTGACTCTATGCGAAACAGAACGACCGTTCAGATCCTGAACTTGTCTCGCGTTATCTGAATAGAAGCTTTTCAGTTGCGCAAGTTGAGCAGATGAAATGGTAATCGGTTCTGCCAAGATCAACCAATTGACTCCTTCGCTGCAAGGCGGCGTCGTTAGAGAACCTGCAAGCGTATAGTAGCTCCAGCGATGTTCCGGCAACAGCACGAGTGGATTCAGTGCAACGTTTGCATCAGTGCTTTGCGCCCCCTCCTCGGATGGCATGTTATCCAGGACGGTTTGAAGGGCTACATTATATTCTCCCAGTTTAATCAGAATTCCCAATACAGCAATTTTTCCGTCTTCCCTGACATGCACAAAATGTAATTCTGCAGGGAATTGTCTGTTTCCGATCATGTGCTCACTGGGTTCATGCAAATGAAATTGTATGAGCGGATAAATTTCCCTGCCAATTTTCAAATGACCGTCATAGTCGTCAGACATATTGACCTGTATGCCGTGCCCACTGTTAAAGAACACGGGTCTATCAACATAATATTTGAACCTTAATTTATTGAGGCGCGCTTTATGGCTTTCTTCTGACAAGTTGACAGGTGACTGATGATTGCCGAGACTGCAGGTTGCATAAGGCAATGTAAAAGGTTCGATTGTTTGCGAATGATCCCGAATCGCTCCCCATTCGGCCTGCTCATCATGACTCCAATGCGGACCAGCCATAGCGATGGTTGCGTAGCATGTAAAAATGGTAGCGGACAGTTTTTTTAAAATTTTTATTTTCATGAGTCAATTCCGATTCAAAATTAATAATCTGGTCAGCAAGGATTTTTTTTACAAAAATCCACCATGGATGGCTTCTTATGCGTACTTGAATTTTGAGTCGAAGATTTGGCATTTTCTTTTGTTGCTGGGCCTGCTACTGATGAAGCTTGTGCGGGTGATTTGGAATCAGCAGGCGGTTTTGACTTATCTGCGCCTGATTCGGCAAAGCATGAAACACTAAAACTTAATACTGCAACCAAAACGATTTTTATAAGCATAGTTTCCTCATCGATTAAAAAAAGATTGATAGAGCCTTTCTTATTCAAACAGCCATTAGCCTAACGGCCCGGGAATTGTAGTAAAAAAAGATAGAAATCGATATAGGAATAGGACTATACCCTGTTGCGAAGAAATGCGTGTTCAGTTAAACAATTTTCTCGAGATATTCGATTGTTAAACCAGAAACCTTAGGCACGCCGATATTCAGATGCAGGGGATAAGATTCGACCTTGCCGGTATGAACATAACCTCTGCGCTCATAAAATTGAATCAATTCCGAGCGTTGTGACACCACAAACATCACAAATTTTCGTATGTTCATGGTTTTCAGGGCATAAGCTTCCGTCTGTTCGAGTACATATTTACCCAATCCTTGTCCTTGCAAGCTGGGATGAACTGAAAAGAAGCCAATATAAGCATGCTCATTTTCTTTGACGATATAGATACAAGCGGCTAGTAATTTGGGTTGATTGACTACAAAGAAATAAGCATCCGGTTTGGATAAGGCACTCTCAATTGCTTGCCGATTTGTTCTGTCACCCTGAATAATATGTGTTTCTCGAGTCCAACCTTGATCTCCACGATAAGTCAGATTTACCAGATCAGCAATGGCTTGCCATTGGTCTTCATGCGCTTCTTCAAGACGGAACCGAGATACATCCATTGGTTTAAGTTGTCGCTTCCGGGTTTAAGCAAATTTTCCGTCAGAACAAACCCAATACGGGGCTTTTGGTTAACGCCACCAGAACGATATAGATAAACACGCATTCCGCCGCAACCCAGGCAACAATTTTGGTTCGGCGCGTTTTGCCAAACCGCATCGCCACCATGCCAAGGCCGATATAGATGATTAACCCGGTCACCTTGGCCGTCAACCAGGCATCGTTGAGTGGGCTTTGTTGAATGGTGATCGCCAATGCGATGGCACTGGCCAGTAGTAGCGTATCGACCATATGCGGCAGGATTTTCACCCAACGTTGATGCAATTTCTCCGAATCTTGCATCAACCAGATACCACGCACAAAAAACAACAGATAGCTCACAACGATGCTGCCGACATGTATCATTTTCAGTAAAGCGTAACTCATGCTTAATTCCCGGATATCAACCAACCATGACTTCCTGCCACAGCGCCCGCAATCGTCAGCAGACTCAGTAGTAACAGCTTCAGATGCTTGCGCTGAATGATGGCAAAGGTGTCTGCAGAAATGTTTGTCTGTGCAGGTGCTTGTGCTTGCTGGCGGCGGCCACGCGGCTCCATGACAAATAGCATGAAACTAAATAACAGCCAGATAAACACCATAGTGTGCATCCACCAATATTGCCACTGCGTAAAACGTTGCCAGGCATCCAATACGTACACCATGTAAAATCCGGTCACGCCTACAAATAGGGTAGAAATGCGCGCTTGTGCAGCAAACCGCCGCCGGAATTGCTCAAAAAAAGCCATCGCTTCAATGGCTGATGGCATACGCGCCAGAGTGGGTAGCAATACCGTAGTCACCATCGCAACACCGCCAATCCACAACACGACACCCAGCACATGAAGTACTCTGGCGAAAACTAGTTCATCCATAAGATTTCTTTGACTGATTAATAAAACAAGACAATGATTAAGTTGAGTGTGTAATGTTTTGATTCATGACACACTCTCATCAATTATTTTTTGACGATAAAAAGAGAATCAATCAGCACTGACACTATCGGCAGCCCACTCTTCCGCTTCCTCATAATCATGGAACACCGCTACGTTGGCATTGATGAAAAGATTGGAAACCCAGGCTCCCCAGGCTTGCCACTCGTCGTCAGTGACCACAGCCACCCGATTAAACTCGCTGCCATGCGCGCGCATAAATTTTATCTCTTCCCAGGCAACATCCACGGTGTAATCCAACATGTCACGCCAATCAAACAAAAGGTTTGCTTTACCATCAAAATGTGACTGATAAAGCACCTTCTGCTCAAATTCCTTATAGTCAGTTAACGTAAATTCACCAATTATTGCGACAATGACTAGATTGTCTTTCTTTTGAATAGTAATCATGGCTTCACCTCAAATGATAACAAGCTTCATCATAGGCAAATAAAGCAGATGGTGCAAATTTTGCTATTCAGCAATGCGCAGTAAAGTCATTTTTGTGCTACAGCCGTCGTCGATTTAAAACTCATAATACCGCTAAGAGATCCGCCCAAAATGATCAATCCCATTCCCACCCACGCAAGCGGCGGCAACATTTCATTCCACAGTAAAATTCCCCAAAGACTGGCAAACAGCACATTACTATAGCCCAATGAAGTCACCACCAACGTAACCCCCCTATGATAAGCACGCGTCATCGCCAATTGTGCCAATGTAGCCGTCATGCCAATTCCCAGCAACAATAGCAAGCCATTTCCGGTGATGGGACTGAAGGTTGTAAACACTAGCCATGCACCGGTAATCAGCGTGCTGATCAGCGTAAAATAAAATACCACGTGCCACTCCGATTCGCCCAAATTACCCAATTGCTTGACATTGATATAAGCCAACGCCGCAAAGAAACCTGAAGCTATTCCTATTAAACCGGTAATCCAGTGATCTTCAGGCAGTGAGGGGCGCAGCAAAAGCACAACACCGACAAAACCGAGTAATACTGTGCAGATTAGAGGCCAATGCAATTGTTCTTTGAGAATCAGAATCGAAAACAAAGCGACAAAAAGCGGCCATGTGTAATTCAATGAAATAGCGGTTGCCAGAGGCAATTGCGTCAAGCAATAAAAAAACATCAATAGACTGACAAGTCCCGTAATCCCACGCCAGCAATGAATCCGCCAATGAGGCGTGCGCACCGAGAGTCGGTAGTGTCGGATAACCCAGTAAGTCATCCATACACCAAATAATGAACGGTAAAACACCAGTTCAGTACTGGAAAAATGAGCCGCCCCCAGTTTGACCAGCACACCCATGCAAGCAAACATAAACGCGGCCACCAGCATCCACATCGAGCGCACTAGCCGAATATCCTATGATAAAGAATTTTTAATTAAAAATCGTCAGACATGAGGTCCGATTTGGCGCTGCAAGAACTGATGAAAATGCTCCATTCCCGCTTCCATAGGCATTTGGTAAGGCCCTATCTCATTGCGATTTTGTTCATACAATGCGCGCCGGCCGGCGGTCATCAATTGACAGATTTCATCATCTTCTAAGGCAGTTTCTTTATAAGCAGCCTGTTCCGCTTCGACAAACTCGCGTTCAAATAAAGCAATTTCCTCCGGATAATAAAACTCAACCACATTGGTGCAGCTTTCCACTCCGGTCGGCAACAAAGTGCTGATCACTAGCGTGTGTGGATACCATTCCAGCATGATATTGGGGTAGTACAGCAACCATATGGCACCATATGGTGGCATTTTCCCCTCATTTTGCTGTAAAACTTGCTCATGCCATTTGGCGTACACCGAACTACCAGGGCGCTGAAAACGAGTATTATCAATCGCTACGGTTTGTACGCTATACCAATCCCCAAACTCCCATTCGAGCTTGTCAGTATTAACAAAGCGACTTAAACCAGGATGATAGGGTTCCACATGATAATCTTCCAGATAAACCTCAACAAACGTTTTCCAGTTACAGCGGTACTGGTCAACTTGAATGCGATCCAACATATAGTTAGAAAAATCAAAATCTTTCAGCACACTCAATTTGGCCATATCTTGGACGACCTTGCGGCGGCCATTAAACAGCAATCCATTCCAGTTTTGCAGCGGTGTTTTATCCAGATTAAGGCAAGGATTCTGCGTGAAATGAGGAGCACCAAGCAATTTACCATCCAATGCATAGGTCCAGCGATGGATGGGACATACAATATTCTTGGTATTACTTCTCCCTTTTAACAACAGCGCTTGTCGGTGGCGGCAAATATTGGATAGTAGTTCAATGCCATTTTCATTGCGCACCAACACCTTGGCATTATTCATCCCTTCTGGTACGTAGTAATCCCCAACAGTCGGCACCATTAGCTCATGACCTACGTAACCGGGCCCTTGATCAAACAAAATGTGTTTTTCAATCTCAAGAATCTTAGAATCCAAGTACCAGTCAACGGGAAGCTGCACTGACATCTCAGTCAGTTGTGAGATTTCAGCCATGTTAGACATATAAATACCTTATATCCCCCAAATAAAAAATTAGCGGCGAAAATACACGAAAAGACAAAAATTTAAAACCCATTTAAACAAGTTAAGAACGAAAAATAGATTGCATGGCTATAATAGCAATGTTGGTAGTAAAATATCAGTATCCATTTACGCGTTATTCATCCAAAAATGTAAATTGTACAAGATTGAATTATTTAATTAATCAAAAAGAGAATAGCTTAATGAAATCTAAACAACAGTTAAGAAAAAATTCATGGGTACATTTAATATCCACAGTCGCTATGGTTGGCCTTACTGCTTGCGACAGCGGTACGGAACAATCATCCACAACATCATCAAATTCGTCAGCAGCAACGGCAGCCAGAAGCATGCCGACAGGCCCTGCAACCGGAATTCTGGTCGATTCCCCCGTTTCCGGCATCACCTATGCTGCTTCTTCCGGCAAATCGGGCGTAACCAATGACAAAGGTATTTTTAATTTTAATCATGGCGACAAAATTGAATTCAAGCTGGGCGATTTGACACTGGGTAATATCCCAGGTTCACAAATTGTGACACCCATTGAATTAGCAGGAGATAACGCAAATAAAGCTCAAAATTTATTAGTTCTGCTTCAATCACTGGATTCAGATGGCGATGCGACCAATGGAATTACCATTTCCAGCGAAACAGCCGCCGCAGTGAAATCATCCATTAATCTGGACAGCAATCCTGATACCTTCGCCGATTCCGCCAATTTGAAGAACATCATGGATGCAAGTGGGATCAGTGGCGATGTTAAAACCACAGAAGAAGCCACTGCACACTTTCTCTCACAAAGCGTCGCGCTCCTCAGCGCTCAAATCTGGGTTAGCTACAACAATCAAACGGCCAGTGTCTTACGCGTTGCTAACGATAACAGCCACGAGTACTTGCAAGGTGATGCCAGACCTGATGATTCCTGTGACGAAAACCGTGTTTGCGGTGGCCGTACCATTTTCCAGGCAGGCGTTGAATATGGCGTTGCCGATGCCATTGGATTTGATTCCCGAGGATTCAATCTGATCGGAAAACCATCGGTCGATACTAATCTGAAAGCCGGCTTGTCAAATCCCGGACCAACCCGTCGCATTCGTACCAATGGTTTTGAATTGATAAACTCAGATATCGTCACGGTACAAAGAGCACGCGCAGAAAGCAGCGTTTTCGGAGAACTCTTCCACATTGCCAAACCGATCGAGCTTAGCGATGAGAATGAAGTCGCTCCGACGGAAGTGAAAGAAACCCGCTATTCAAAAATTGATAATGATCCTTCCGGCATCGTCGGCGCATGGGCATATGATGCCAATACGATCAAAACACAAACCCTGGTATTCTTTCCAAATGGCAAATTCATGGTGATTGATCCAACAGGTGCTACCCAGAGAGCCGATCAGGCAAAATGCGGCAAACCCGGCATCGAGTTTTCATCGTACGCTTATGACAAAGGCGCTAGCAAACTGAATTTATCCAGTTTTACTTACAATACTAACGGTTGTTCCGGTTTCTCGGATCTGGATAACAACACGCCGATTGGATTCAGTATCAATGCGGATGGCAATACTGCCAAACTTGACAAACCAGGTGAAGAATCGGTAACCCTTCATCGAATTTCCCGATAAAAATAACGAGCTATCAATAATCGCTCGTTACTCACCGAAAGATCGATGCTTTCGGTGAGCATTCATTGTTGACACAGTGAATTCACCGCAATAATCTTAGCAAATCAATCCAACTATCATCCCCTCTTCTACCTATGCCCATCATCCGTGTCGCATTGAATGTTCATGTCGACACGTTATTCGACTATCAAGCCGTAGACGCTCATCCACAGGATGTTGGCCTGCGCGTAAACGTCCCTTTTGGGAAGAAACTGTTGACGGGTATTATCGTCGCGGTCAATTCTGATACCCGGATTGCTGTTGAGAAACTAAAAACAGCACAAATCATCTTTAGGGACATTGCGCCACTGCCAACAGCTTTGCTCGATTTATTCCAATTTTGTAGTGATTACTATCATCATCCACTCGGTATGGTCATCATGAATGGCCTGCCAGGTAAATTGCGTGGTAACAAACCTGTGAAATTATCCGCACCTTCAAATGATCACCAATTTCATTTAACCACGACTGGAAAACAGGTTGGTCTAACCAGTATCCCGGCTCGTCAGCGCATAGCTCGCCGTTTATTGACTGAGCTCAATCAATCAGATGGACTGACCAGCGAGGCAGCCAAACTAATTTCACCAACGGCCATTAAGTTATTAAAAGCTTGGGTTGAGTTAGGGTGGGTTTCTGCCATGGCGATTCCTGCAACATCAACACTCAAGCCGAGTAATAAGCCTGCATTGACTCAAGAGCAGGAAAAAGCCGTCAATGCGATTACAAGCGAGATCAATCAATTCAATACTTGGCTGTTGCATGGCATTACCGGCAGTGGCAAAACTGAAGTGTATCTGCACATCATCGAACAAGCCCTGGCACTAGACAAGCAAACACTGGTGCTCATTCCTGAAATCAATTTAACACCGCAATTGGAAGCCATTTTTCGGGCACGCTTTCCAGCTACTCATTTGGTTAGTTTGCATAGTGGTTTGAATGACACGCAGCGACTCTTGGGTTGGTTACAGGCACAGCAAGGCATAGCCAGGATCATTTTAGGTACGCGTCTCGCTGTGTTCACCCCGTTGCCCAATTTAGGGCTCGTTATTGTCGATGAAGAGCAGGACGGTTCTTTCAAGCAGCAAGATGGATTGCGCTATTCCGCGCGTGATCTGGCTATTTTCCGCGCCCGGCAAGCGAATATACCCGTTGTGCTGGGAACAGCCACTCCCTCGCTGGAGAGTTATTACAATGCCCTGAACGGGCGTTATCGAAGTTTGCGCCTACAATCGCGTGCCGTCGAAAATGCCGCATTACCATTGATTCAGTGCATCGATATTCGCACCCATAAAACTCAGGAAGGTTTGTCCGAGCCGCTCACCCAAGCTCTGGTACGGTGTCTCGCAAAAAAACATCAAAGCCTCATTTTTATCAATCGCCGTGGTTATGCACCTGTGCTGCTATGCAAATCTTGCGCCTGGTCTGCGACATGTCAACGCTGCTCCAGTCGTTTGGTGGTTCATTTACGCGACAAAAAGCTATGCTGTCACCATTGCGGACATCAGGAGAATTTTCCACGAGCTTGTCCGCAATGCGGGAATCAGGATATCGCCCCTTTTGGACAGGGCACACAGCGTATCGAAGACACTCTAGCAGCACGATTTCCAGAAGCGCGTATTCTTCGCATCGATCGTGACAGTATTCGGCGCAAAAATGCATGGCAGAATATTCTGCAGACTATCCATGCGCAAGAGGTGGATATATTGGTTGGCACACAATTGCTTGCTAAAGGGCATGATTTTCCCAACTTGTCACTGGTCGGCATCCTGAATTCGGATGTTTCGCTCTACAGTACTGATTTTCGTGCCAGTGAACGCTTGTTTGCACAATTGATGCAAGTCGCAGGCCGGGCAGGTCGGGCTGCGGTCGCAGGATACGTGCTTATTCAAACTGAATTTCCCGATCACCCACTTTACCGTGCATTGCAACAACACGATTATGATGCACTGGCAAAGTCGCTATTGGCAGAGAGAAAAACAGCCGGATTCCCGCCTTACGTGTATCAAGCCCTTTTGCGCGCGGAGGCCCACAACATTGAGCTTGTGCTTGATTTTCTCGCACAGGCGGCAAAACTTGCTCAGCCGCTTCCAACAGTGGAAATATTTGATCCGGTACCAGCGCCGATGCTGCGCTTAAAAGGTTTGGAGCGGGCACACTTGCTGGTACAATCTTCTTCACGCAGGCAGTTACAGGAATTTCTCGCTCAATGGTATAAACAAATCAATTCTCTGCCCACACATAAAATTCGCTGGGTAATTGATGTGGATCCACTTGAGTTTTGATCTGAATCAGCACTTATTTTTGCTGCAAGCTCAGAATGAATTGCCTATTCAGAAGAATAATAAATTAGGGAGCTGTGAAATGTTAGATAAGCATGATTTACACCATGAATTTCCAGAATATTACGATCGCATCCACGAACTGAAAGCGAGCAATAGTCATTTCGCTCGCCTGTTTGAAGAATATCATGACATCAATCGCGAAATACTGAGAATCGAGGAAGGGGTTGAGAATACGTCCGATGATTATTTGGAAGAATTAAAAAAGAAGCGGCTTGCACATAAGGATAAGCTGTATGGCATGATTGTCAATTCATAAGCGCTCATAAACAATCGTTCCCCGTCGCGTATGACGGGGTTATCGAATGTAGTGGGACAGCAATCTTTTTAGGCTTTGTTACTCTGAAAAGAATTCGCGTGCTTTATCCATCCATGATTTGGCGCGAGGACTATGACGTGGACCATCAGTCAGGCTAATGGATTCCAGTTCTTCTAGCAATTCTTTTTGACGCGCAGTCAGTTTGACCGGAGTTTCTACTACGACGTGACACAGTAAATCGCCTTTCTCTCGACTGCGCACCCCTTTAACACCCTTACTTCGCAAGCGAAAAATTTTACCAGTCTGTGTTTCTGCAGGTACCTTGATTTTGGCATGCCCTTCCAGTGTAGGGACTTCAATTTCTCCGCCCAGTGCCGCCACTGTAAAACTAATCGGTATTTCACAATGCAAATGGTCGCCTTCACGACGGAAAACAGAATGCGCCGCTAAATGAATCACCACATACAGATCGCCGGGTGGTCCACCATTTACCCCCGCCTCTCCTTCGCCTGAAACACGAATACGATCACCATCATCGACTCCCATGGGAATTTTTACATTCAGTGTCTTATGTTGTTTTACTAATCCGACTCCATGGCAAGTGCCACATGGATGTGCAATCACTTTGCCGCTGCCTTGGCATTTAGGGCAAGTTTGCTGAATTGAGAAGAAGCCCTGCTGCATCCTAACCTGCCCGTGACCATTGCAGGTCGTACAGGTTTTAGGCGAAGTCCCAGGTTTGGCACCATCACCATGACAGGTTTCACATTTCACCATCGTAGGAATGCGGATTTTCGTTTCAGTTCCGTGTGCAGCCTGTTCCAGCGTAATTTCGAGGTTGTAGCGCAAATCAGAGCCACGATGCATATTGGCACGCCCGCCACGCCCTCCGCCACCAAAAATATCTCCAAAAATATCACTGAAAGCGTCACTAAATCCTTGTGCACCAGCGCCGCCTGCATTTCCATCCACACCGGCATGGCCAAATTGATCGTAGGCAGCGCGTTTATGCGCATCCGTCAAGATTTCGTAGGCCTCTTTGGCTTCTTTAAACATCTCCTCCGATTTAACATCACCCGCATTCCGATCAGGGTGATATTTCATAGCCAACTTGCGATAGGCTTTCTTGATGGTACTTTCATCGGCATCGCGGCTGACACCGAGCACTTCATAGTAATCGCGCTTACTCATATTGATTTCCTGCTACCGGGATAAAATTGATGATGCTTTGTAAAAATAGTTTTTAAATTCAGAACACACTAAAACGCAGAGCCGTTGAAGAGAAGTGAGATTCTCTTCTTACGCCTCTGCGTTTTAGTGGCTCTACAAATAATTATTTCTTGTTTTTGACTTCTTCAAACTCTGCATCAACAACTTCGCCTTCAACTGGCTTTTCATGCTGGCTGGATGAAGATCCTGCCGCACCCGGCTGCGCTTGTTGATCCGGCTGATCCTTTTGCTGATACATTTTTTCAGCCAATTTATGGGCAGCTTCCGTCAGTGCCTGAGTTTTGGCGTCAATATCCTCTTTTTTATCTGTTTTGAGAACATCCTCAGCATCTTTCAAAGCAGCCTCAATCTTGGATTTTTCATCGCCATCCAACTGATCACCATGCTCTTTCAGGGATTTCTTGACCGAATGAATCATCGCATCACACTGATTACGACTGGAAATTAATTCCAATGCCTTATGATCTTCTTCCGCATGCGCTTCCGCATCTTTCACCATACGATCGACTTCTTCGTCAGACAATCCCGAACTTGCCTGGATTTTGATCTTGTTTTCCTTGCCGGTCGCTTTGTCTTTGGCTGACACATGCAAGATACCATTCGCATCAATGTCAAAGGTTACTTCAATTTGCGGCATTCCCCGTGGAGCAGGAGGAATATCGCTCAAATTAAATTGCCCAAGGCTTTTATTGCCCGATGCCATTTCACGTTCACCTTGCAACACATGAATGGTTACCGCTGTTTGATTCTCTTCGGCAGTAGAAAATACCTGCTGCGCCTTGGTTGGAATTGTAGTATTTTTCTGGATCAGTTTGGTCATTACACCACCCAGCGTTTCGATACCCAAGGACAACGGTGTTACATCCAGCAACAGCACGTCTTTCACATCGCCTTGCAACACGCCACCTTGAATAGCTGCGCCTACTGCCACGGCTTCGTCTGGATTCACATCCTTACGTGGTTCCTTGCCGAATATCTCTTTAACTTTCTCCTGTACTTTAGGCATCCGTGTTTGTCCGCCGACCAGGATCACGTCATCAATGTCAGAAGCGGTTAATCCAGCATCTTTAATCGCCGTGCGGCATGGTCCAACCGTGCGTTCAATCAATTCTTCTACCAAACTTTCCAGTTTTGCACGGGTAATCTTGACGGCCAAGTGTTTAGGCCCGGATGCATCCGCAGTGATATAGGGCAAATTTACTTCTGTTTGTTGACTGGACGACAGTTCGATTTTGGTTTTTTCTGCGGCATCTTTTAAACGCTGCAGTGCCAGCATATCTTTCTTCAGATCAATACCGGTTTCTTTCTTGAATTCATCAACCAGGTATTCGATCACACGCGAGTCAAAATCCTCACCGCCGAGGAATGTGTCGCCATTGGTTGCCAGCACTTCAAATTGATGCTCGCCTTCAATCTCGGCAATTTCAATGATGGAAATATCGAAAGTTCCGCCACCTAAGTCATACACGGCGATTTTGCGATCGCCTTCTTTTTTGTCCATACCAAAAGCCAAAGCCGCTGCCGTTGGTTCATTAATGATCCGTTTCACTTCCAACCCAGCGATTCGTCCGGCGTCCTTGGTTGCTTGACGTTGTGAATCGTTGAAATAGGCAGGTACGGTAATCACTGCTTCAGTCACGGGTTCACCCAGATAATCCTCGGCTGTTTTCTTCATTTTCATCAGCACTTGTGCAGACACTTCCGGTGGAGCAATTTTCTTACCCCGCACTTCCACCCATGCATCGTTATTATCCGCCTTGATAATGCTATAGGGCACCATCTTGATATCGCGCTGCACCATGTCTTCATCGAAGCGGCGCCCAATCAAGCGCTTCACTGCAAACAGGGTATTCTTGGGATTAGTGATCGCCTGGCGCTTGGCCGAAGCACCAACTAGCACTTCGTTGTCTTCAGTATAGGCAACAATGGAAGGTGTCGTCCGTGTACCTTCCAAATTTTCAATGACTTTAGGTTTTCCGTTTTCCATAACGGATACGCAAGAGTTGGTGGTACCCAGATCGATACCGATAATTTTTGCCATATTTAGATCCTTTTAATGATTAATTCTGTCAATCAACTAAGCTGAAAATGGAGATACTTAGGAAAAATTCAAGTGCTCTGTGCTTTCGAGACCGACACCAGTGCCGGACGAATAACGCGCTCATGCAATTTGTAGCCTTTTTGCATCACCTGCACCACCGTGTTCGGGGCCTGTTCAGAATCGACCATGCACATTGCTTGGTGCTGGTGCGGATCGAACTTCTCTCCTTTCGGATCAATCGCCTTAACACCAAATTTATCAAATACATTCAGCAGTTGCTTTTGTGTTAATTCCATTCCATTTTTGAAATTCTCTACACTGGCATTTTCAACTGCCAACGCTGCATCCAGACTGTCGATTACGGTCAATAATTCACTAGAAAAATTTTCAATGGCATATTTATGTGCATTTGCAATATCCATCTGCGCACGCTTGCGAATATTCTCGGTTTCAGCTTTAGCCCGAATCCAGGCATCATGATGTTCGGCTGCTTTTATTTCAGCTTCTTTCAATAAATGTTCCAGGTTGGGTTGCGGATCTAATTTTCCTTCTGTTTGGATAGTCGCATCGCTGCTGATCCCCGGTATTTTGGCATCATCGTTAGCAGCCGCGACTTCTGATTCATTAACCTCAGGATTTTTTGTATTTTCTGGACTCTGCATCGTACCTCCTAATAACTATTGGGCTGACATTGGGGCTGCCTATTTAAATTTCAAGCACTTTACTAAAAGAAATTTTTGCCATTGACCCGAATCAAATCTAGTAATCATTTAAATCAATTGGTTATGACTTGGCTGCTTGATTATTTTTTTATTTCTCGCGCTAAAGCACTGGCTTTGCCGAGATAGTTGTGCGGTGTCATTGCCAGGAGACGATTTTTTTCTGCTGCGGGAATATTCAAATCGGTAATGAATTGATGCAGCGTTGCTTGGGTAATGCCATCTTTGCCGCGTGTCAGCGCTTTCAATTGCTCATAAGGATTAGCAACGCCATAACGCCGCATGACAGTCTGAATCGGTTCAGCCAATACTTCCCAGGTATTTTCCAAATCGGCGGATAACTGTGCAGGATTGACATCCAGCTTATTGAGCCCTTTTACACAGGAATCGTAAGCCAGCAGCGTATGCCCTAACGCAACCCCCATATTGCGCAACACGGTGGAATCGGTTAAATCACGTTGCCAACGAGATATTGGCAACTTCTCGCTTAAATGACGCAATAATGCATTGGCAATGCCTAAATTGCCTTCCGAATTTTCAAAATCAATCGGGTTCACTTTATGCGGCATGGTTGAAGAACCCACCTCATTGGCTTTGGTTTTTTGCTTGAAATATCCCAGTGAAATATATCCCCAGATATCGCGATTCAGGTCCAACAAAACGGTATTGATCCTCGCATAAGCATCGAATAATTCCGCAATCGTATCGTGAGGTTCAATCTGGGTGGTATAGGGATTAAATTCCAGGCCAAGCTTTTCAACAAATGATTGTGCAAACTGTTCCCAATCCAGATCAGGATAAGCCGACAGATGCGCATTGTAATTGCCCACTGCACCGTTGATTTTGCCCAATATAGCAACCGATGCAAGTTGCTGTTTACTGCGTTGCAAGCGATACGCCACATTAGCCATCTCTTTACCTAAAGTGGTCGGGGTTGCTGGTTGACCGTGCGTGCGCGCAAGCATCGGCACATCGGCTAATTGATGAGCCAACTCAACCAACCGGGAAATAATCTGGTCAAGCGCTGGCAGCATGACATGCTCCAGACTGGATTTCAGCATCAAACCATGCGACAGATTATTGATATCCTCGGAAGTGCATGCAAAATGAATGAATTCAGCGGCTTTGGCAATCTCGACATTATCGGCTAGTGTCTGCTTCAGCCAATATTCAACCGCCTTTACATCGTGATTCGTAATCGCTTCAATGCGCTTGATTGCTTCCCCATCAGAAACTGAAAAATGTGTCACCAGCTCATCAAGCCGGATCTCGGTTTCTGCTGAAAATAGCGGAATCTCAGCGATTCCAGGTTCATGACTCAATGCTTTCAACCAAGCCACTTCAACCTGAACCCGGTAACGAATCAAAGCAAATTCACTGAAATAAAGCCGAAGCGGCTCGACTTTTGAGTGATAACGACCATCCAGAGGGGATAACGCGGTAATGACAGAGGAATTCATGATGTTTTGTGTTTTTGGGAAGGCTGCATTTTAACATGCCCATAGCGCATTAATGGCGCCAAATATATCGGTGGGCCTGGCTTTATTGGCTTGCACTCTCCTTTTACGCTCGTAGTTTGAATCATTTTCTTGTCGCTTGCTGAGAGCGAATGACATGAAATTGAAGTATCTATCAGAAATATATTTTGTATGTTTCGACATCGCAATACACATTTTCTGACAGAACATTCTTAAACAAAAGGTAATAAATACGCGCTTAATCGTGACATGAACTCAATTTGAAGCTATTAAACTCCACCCCTTCATGAAAATGTAACATCACTAAACTAAAGTAACACTCAAGCTGGTTTCAGAAAAATTGCAAAATCAGTAATGTAGGGAATCTAAAAATTGAGGGATTAAAAATGAAATTAGAATGCTTACCTACCTTCGCAGAAGACGATGAATCGTGCGTTGATTTTGTTGTTACGCCTGAAACACAAAACAATATCTTATTACTCGCTCAGAAAACCAACCTCAGAGTGCGTGAAATCGGTCAATTAAGACGTGCAAAAATGCACATCTCCTGCTTGATTGATGATCTGAACATCAAAAGCGCATTGACCCCTGCCTTGCGTGAACTACTGGAAGCAAGTCTCACCTTGCAGACAACCAGTACCAAAGTGCTTGCCAACTACTTAAAACGCTCTCCGGCCACAATTCGTACCGAGTTTCTTAAAATCCTCAGCATATTGGGCGAACGTGGCAGCCATTTTAGTGTTTGAATCCATTTAATTTCTTAGCAGCAAAACACCAACATAAGGCATAAAGTTTCGTTCTACATCTTCAGCTTGCTTTTTGATCCCATCATCGGATGCCGGTCCAGGCATTCTGTGAGTCAGATACATCACTTCATCAACCACTACTGAAAGGATTATCGCGGTGGGGGTGGGGGTGGCGGTGGATTGCCTGGAGGGGGTGGAGGCGGAATAAAGCTGGGCGTAGGCGCAGAATTTCTCCGAATGCTATTGCCACTATATGCGGGATCACTGGTGATTCTCCCATCGATAGGAACGCGATGGCCTTTGGCATACATGCATTGAATATAGCTCATGTCAAAGCGTTGTTGAATGGCATACCCTGATGAAGTAGCGGTACCGGACCCAATCAATCCGCCCATTAACAAACCTGTACCGGCGCCTATCGCAGCGCCACGCCCCCCGCCCAAAGCGGCCCCCGCAGCCGCACCCAACCCTGCTGCGATAGCAGCGCTTTCTACGCCACTGGTCCGGGAAGCTTGTTGCGGTGTGCTGCCATCCACTTGCTCATAAGCATAACGTCTGCATTCATAATCGTCCGAACGAAACTGATCAAAGCTTTTACCAGAACCAGGCAGCGTCATGACACTAGGACCTGACGGAATATGCACACAAGCCGTTGTCAAACAGACAATTAGTACCATAGAGAGATTTCTTGTGATTTGCATGTTTACCTCGTTGCGTTATTGAGCAGGTGGTTGAGGAGCAACTTGCAACCATCCGCCTGGACATTCTTTGACATACGGATAATAACCATCCGATTTCTGGCAGTAATACCAATAATTGGTTTGTTTTTGAACTGATCCAGATTGTTCCTGCTGAATATACACAGGCGGGGTTACTGGAACGATCACAGTGGGTGGATAGTTATAAATAGGCGCATTGAAGTAAGGACCCGGATACCCATAGGAGCGATACCCATAATAACCAGGGCCATAAAACCCTGAGCCATAAAAATTAGACCCATAGAAACCAGAGCCATAAAAACCGGGATTATAATATCCACCCACACTGATCCCTAGGTTTAAGCGACTATGGCCACGGCTACCATGCGCCCAGGCGGCATGATTGCATGCGAGTGCCATTAAAGCGATTGTGAACATCCATTTGATATGTTTCATGTGAGTTTCATTCCGTATCAGAAATGCAATACAAGATCTATAATTTCCCTTGCTCATTCTTTTGACAGTCCAGAATCCAAATTAGTTACTTTGTTGAGATATATTTCTTGTCAGATCAATAGAGCGGAAACTTCATCAACATAAAATATTGTATAGTTTCAGGCTGAATGAAGGCTGAATGCTAAAAACAGCGCCGGAAATTCTTATCGATATGATCACTGTTTTTCTTCGTTGGAAGAACTATTCTGCGTTTCTATCGGGTGTTCTGGTTTTGCTCGACGCTGAGTGCGCTGTGCAATTTTGCCAACCAGCACAAAAAAGAGCGGCACGAAAAAGATAGCCAAAAATGTAGCCGCCAGCATCCCTCCAAATACACCGGTGCCGATGGAATTCCGGCTCGCTGCACCTGCTCCCGAAGCCACCACCAAAGGCAATACACCCAGAATAAAGGCCAATGATGTCATGATGATAGGTCGGAAACGCAAGCGTGCTGCATCCAGTGCCGCATCGGCCAGCGACATGCCTGCTGCCAGTCGCTGATTGGCAAATTCAACGATCAAGATTGCATTCTTGGCGGCCAGTCCAATCAATGTCACTAATCCAATCTGAAAATAAATATCATTGGTCATATCGCGCGTCCAAATGGCCAAGAAAGCACCCAGAATTCCAAAAGGAATTGCCAGAATCACTGCGAAAGGAATCGACCAGCTTTCATACAGGGCAGCCAGCACCAAAAATACCATCAATAATGCAAACGCGAATACCAGCGAAGATTGCCCGCTCGCTTTGCGTTCTTGCAAGGAAATTCCGCTCCAGTCAATGGTATAGCCTTTAGGAACCAAGATTTCATCAGCGACTTGCTGTAATGCTTCCAGAGCTTGTCCTGAACTATAGCCTGGCGCGGCGCCGCCCAGTATCAACGCCGAATTGAATCCGTTGAAATGCGTCACGGGATCAGGTCCGCTGTTAAATTCGGTGGTTACGACAGAATCCAATGGAATCATGGTTTGTGTCGTACCGGACTGCGCACGCACATAGATTTTGCTGATATCTTCCGGATTGGAGCGGTATTCGGGCAAGGCTTCAGTCTGCACTCGATAAATGCGGCCAAACTTAACGAAATCATTCACATACAAATTTCCGAAATAAGCCTGCATGGTATCAAAAACCTCAGAAATGGGCACACCCAAAGCCTTGGCTCGCTCCCGGTCGACCTGCGCAAATAACCTGGGAGCGCTGATGCGAAAATTGGTGTTAGCCACGGCAATTGCCGGATGTTCCGTTGCTTTGGCGACAAATTGCTGGGCTACTGCGGCAAACTCTGCAAAATCGCCTCCACTGGGATCCTGCAAGTGTGCTGAAAATCCTCCGGTGGAACCTAATCCGCTGATCGAGGGCGCATTAAAAGCCAAAATCAATGCTTCAGGGATTTTAGCGAACTCCTGAAACGCTGCCGCAATCAGGCCTTGAACTTGTTCATTGGCATTCGGACGGGTATCCCAATGATTCAATGGAATGAACATGGTTGCCTGATTCGTCCCGCGCGTGCCGAACACAAAATTCTGACCAGCCAGCGTATCGGTTGAATGCACGGCCGGAATCGATTGAAAATAACTTTCCACCTTATTCAATACGTCAATGGTACGTGTCATCGAAGCACCATCAGGCAATTGAATGATGGTAATAAAATAGCCTTGATCTTCTTCCGGCAGGAAACTACCCGGAATGGTTCTGAATAAGCCCAGGATAGTGACTATCAATATCAAGAAAATAGCCATCGCCATGACTGAGCGTTTAATAATGACACCCACTGTTCCGACATAGCGCGCTTGCATCCAATCAAACGATTGATTGAACATTCGCCAAAATCCTTTCGGAGTACCATGGCCGGGTTTAAGCACCAGCGCGCAGAGAGCAGGGCTGAGCGTCAATGCCACGAATCCGGAAATCGCTACCGACAATGCAATGGTAATGGCAAACTGTTTATACAATTCGCCGGTAATTCCTCCCAAGAAGGCAACCGGCACAAACACGGCGGCCAACACCAGAACAATGGCAATGACTGGCCCGGTTACCTCGTCCATCGCTTTCTTGGCGGCATCCCTGGGCGATAATCCTCCCTGAGTCATGTGCCGCTCCACATTTTCCACCACCACGATCGCGTCATCCACCACGATTCCGATAGCCAGCACCATGCCGAACAGGGTTAAGGTATTAATCGAAAACCCTAATGCTTCCATACCCGCCAGGGTACCTATCAGGGAAATAGGCACAGCAATCGCCGGAATGAGCGTTGCACGCCAACTCTGCAAAAACAGGAAAACAACCAGTATCACCAACAATGTGGCTTCGCCGAGAGTTTTGACCACTTCACGAATAGAGACATCAATGAATGTGGTGGTGTCGTAAGGAATATCGGCAGATACGCCAGCCGGAAAGCTTTTGGACAATTGGTCCACTTCTTCACGCACGCGCCGAACCGTATCCAGCGCATTTGCACCCGGTGCCAAAAAAGTCAACAGAAACGTATTCGGCTTTCCATTCCATCGCCCCTGCAGATCATACGATTGAGCGCCCAATTCCACTCGCGCAACATCACGCAATCGCACCATGGAGCCATCCGGATAGGCACGCACAATCATGTCTTCAAATTCCTTGACTTCGCTCATGCGACCACGAGTAATCACCGGAATAGTCATCTCCGTGCCATTCGGCGTGGGTTCCCGACCGATTCTACCGGCCGGAAAATCCCGATTCTGCTCTCGAACCACGGCGGCAATTTCAGTCGGCGTCAAATTGAGTTGCGCCATACGCACAGGATCGAGGATCAAACGCATGGAATAATTCTGCCCGCCAAAAATGATCGCATCACCAACGCCAGGAAGCCGTTTGATGCTATCGAGAATTCGTAGCAGCGCATAGTTGGAAAGAAAGACCGTATCATGCTTGGGATCGGTGGAGCTCAACGCAACCACAGCCAGCAAATCCGGCGAAGTCTTCTTGACCGTAATACCTTGTCGAATCACCTCATCAGGCAACTGTGGCTCTGCAAGCCGCTGCCGGTTCTGTGTCTGAACTTGCGCGATATCCACATCAGTGCCAATCTCGAACGTAAGCTTCATGGTCATATGCCCGTCGTTCGTGCTGGTCGATTCGTAGTACATCAAGTTATCGATACCCGGAAGCTGCACTTCGATGGGGCGTGCAACCGCTTCCGCCACGACTTCTGCGCTAGCACCCGGATAATCAGCATCAATCTGTATCATGGGCGGAGTAATTTGCGGAAACTGCGCCACCGGTAGCTTCTGTAAAGCCACCAATCCGATCACTACGATGATGATGGACAGGACCGATGCAAAAATAGGTCGATCAATAAAGAAATGGGATTTCATGGCGTGTTCCGAGTATCTGGTTTCTCAGCAGCATTCACCGCAGAAGTTATTTCTTTCTGATACGGAACGGCGTTGACTTGAATACCGGGTAGTACTCGGAAGAATCCTTCCACTACCACGCGCTCGCCCGGATTGAGTCCTTCCTCGATCAACCACTCTTTTCCACGCCACGAACTGGCTCGAACCGAGCGAAGCTCGGCCTTTTCTTCCTGATCAATGACAAACACAAATGAACCGCTGGGGCTTTGCTGAACCGCACGCTGGGGTATCAATATTGCACCGGTGCGGGTATATCCTTTGATGCGAATCTTGACGAATTGTCCGGGATAGAAATAGGATTGCCCGGGCGATAATCCTCCTTCAGGGTTGGGAAATACAAAGCGCCCTTGCAGCGTACCGGTTTCAGGTCGCAAAGCCACATCGGCAAAATCCAACACCCCCTCCTGCGGATACACGCTGCCATCCGAGAAAGTCATCACACCCCGCAACTGAAAAATATCCGGCCTCTGAACCTTTTGATCGGCAAGTTCACGGCGACGGCGAAGCAAATAACTTTCAGGCACGCTTACGTTGACATACATCGGATCCAATTGATCAATGGTAGACAACAGACTTGCCTGCGCAGAAATTAATCGGCCTTCATAGAAATGGCTGCGACCGATGCGGCCATTCACAGGCGCAGTGATCAATGTGTTATCGAGATCAAATTTGGCTTTGATCAAATCATTCTGCGCAGCCTCCAGAGTTGCTTTCGCTCCCAACATCTCGGCCACGGCATCATCCACGTTCTTTTTACTGACCGCTTGCTGTTCCAATAACGGCTGCACGCGCGCCAAATCTTGCTTGGCCTGGTCAAGCCGGGCCTGGGCCTGGGCCACCTTCGCTTTATTGCTCTGGTAGATCGCTTTAAAAGGCACAGGATCAATCAGATATAGCTGATCGCCCTTTTTAATGTTGCGCCCTTCCGTGAAGTAGATTTTCTTAATAATGCCACTCACCTGCGAGCGAATTTCTACCGGACGAAAAGCCTCCGTTTGGCCAATGAATTCGGGTTCGTCCTGAATGGTTTGGGTCGTCACCGTGATCACCTCGACCTGGGGGGGCGGTGGCAGCGGCGCTATCGGTGGCTCACCGGAACAACCCGCTAGCAGCAGTAGAAAAAAGGCGAAAAGGCTGGTAGTCATGACAGTGACCATTCGATCGTTAGAAGCGGTAATCCACTGGATAATTGGGTACATAATTCGACTCTTGGTTATCCTAAAAAGGCGCAAACAGCATAAAAAGAAATCATAGTGAAATGTTAATCTCATGGCACCCACCCTCCTCCCAAAGCTTTGTAGAGTTGGACAACCGATACCAGATGCAAACGCTGCGTTGCGCTCAGAGCAGATTCAGCATCAAACAGATTGCGCTTGGCAAGCAGCACATCGACATAGCTGGTAATCCCGCCCTGGTAACGCAGATTGGCAACACGCAATGCTGAATGCAGCGCCTCGACTTGTTTTTGCTGCGCTGCCAACTGATCGTTGACAGTACGGATAGCTATCAGCGCATCTTCCACTTCCTTGAAGGCAACCAGAATGGTCTGTTCGTATTGCGCCAGCGCCTGTCTTGCTTGCGCTTCTGCTGCGCGTTGTTCAAACCCAAGACTTTTTGCATTCAGCAAAGGCCCTGCCAAACCGAGTCCGCCTACGCCGAATTCGCTACCTGACGTCAGCAGATTGGATAAAGCCGGACTGGCCACACCCAGAAACCCCGTCAGGGTGAGCTTAGGAAACCGCGCCGCTTTGGTGGCACCAATCCGGGCAGTAGCAGCAGCCAGTTGTTGCTCGGCCTGGAGAATATCAGGACGCCGTTGTAGTAATTCGGAAGGCAGCCCTGCCGGTACTTCAGTCAAAACCAGCTGATCGGTTAACTGCCGCCCGCGTGAAATGGAAACCGGATTCTTCCCGATCAATACGCTGAGCCTATTTTCTTCCTGCACTCTTTTGCGCTCAAGCTCAGCAACCCGGGTGGCTGCATTGGCTCGTTCCGCTTCAAACTGATCCAAATCAAGACGGGAAATGACCCCCCCTTGTAATTGCGCCCGGGAAATAGTGACCGATTCATCCCAGGATGCCAATGCGCGATGGGCGATATTCAATTGCTTGTCATATTGCAAAAGATCAAAATATGACTGCGCAACTGCACTGATGAGCGTCAGAATGATCGCGCGGCGATTTTCCTCACGCGCCAACAAATCCGCCCGGGCAGCTTCATTAGAGCGGCGCAACCTGCCCCAGATGTCCAGCTCCCAATTCAAGGTTGTCTGTCCATAATAATTGAAAGGGGTGGCAAATCCAGGCCGCAAGAAGCCACCCAGCGTACCAAAAGCAGGCGCATTGGCGCTAATGTCCATTTGGGGAAGGAAATCCATGCGCACTATATTCAGGCGAGCCTGTAGTTCTTCAACACTGGCGATTGCCTGTTTGAGGTCTTTATTTTCCACTAAAGCTTGATTAATCAGCCGCTGTAGCTCTTCATCATGCAGCAATTCCCACCAATTTAGATTCGCAATAGACTGACCTTCCGCATGGCTGATGCGGAAGCGCTCGGCGGTTTCGATTTGCGGTCGCAAATAATCGGGCCCCATGGCACAACCGGCTACTAGCATAATGGGCAACAATGATGAGCAACGAATCCAGTATTGATAACGCTTGCTGGCAAATGATTGAATAAACACTGTCACAGCAGCAATTTCAACCAATAATAACTTCATGGCATCAAACCAATGCATGACGAGGTTCGATCCAGTGGCAGCACTCCGGTGAGCAAGTTTAAAATGTAGCAACAGTATTTCCTTCTCAATCAGCGTAGGCACAGTGTGTAAAACATTGGGAAACTAAGCATCATAGCATACGCATGAATCATTAATTGATGAAAAGCTGATGGCATAGAGTTTAATGAAGTATGTGTTCCAGAAATTGGACAAACAAACTCAGCGATGATTAAAGTAACATTGGAACAATTTTTTAACGATCCTATTTGGAGCCAATCATGAAAGCAGTCTATTTTGAAGCCGGTGGAACGATTGATGTGTTGCAATATGGCGATATGAAAGCACCCGGTGAGTGCGGCAGCACTCAGGCTCTAGTGCATGTCAAAGCCATCGGCATCAATCCGATTGACACCAAGATTAGAGCGGCCCCCGAGCGATTTCCTGTCTCTTTTCCGGTCATACCGGGCTGTGATGGCGCTGGCATTGTGCAAGCTGTTGGCAATCAGGTAAAAAACTTCAAACCCGGAGACGCGGTTTATTTTTCACAACCGGGATTTAATCAGCGCCAAGGCACTTATGCAGAATATGTCATGGTAGATGCCAGTTTGCTGGCGCTAAAGCCACATTCCTTATCTTTTGAGCAAGCTGCCGCAGCCCCATTGGTGCTGATTACCGCCTGGGAGGCTTTATATGACCGTGCGCGCATTACCGACGGTCAAACAGTATTGATTCACGCCGGTGCAGGCGGCGTAGGCCATGTCGCCATTCAATTAGCAAAACTGGCCGGTGCCAGAGTAATCACAACGGTGAGTAATGCGGAAAAAGCCAATTTTGTAAAACGGCTGGGAGCTGACCAAATCATCCATTACCCAACACAAGACGTGATTGCGGAAGTATTGCAATATACAGACGGCAAAGGCGTGGATATTGCGCTCGATACAGTGGGTGCGGATGTTCTGCAAAGCTGCTTCAGTTGCATCAAGCCTTATGGTGATGTCGTGACGATTTTACAGCCTACCAAAGATACTGACTGGGGCGAAGCACGCAAACGCAATGTGCGCTTCAGCCTTGAATTGATGCTATCGCCGGTATTGATGGAGTTGGACGATGCAAAATGCCACCAGGCTGACATATTGCGACAATGCGCGGCACTCTTTGAGCAGGGTTGTTTGACTGTAGAAATCGCGCAAACTTTTGATCTATCCAATGCCGCCGCCGCACAGCGCTATCTTGAACAAAATCATCCTGCTGGCAAGCTAGTGATGACGCTATAGATTTTTTACATCAACTCATCAACCTGCACTGGATTGCTTCAGCAGATAAGATTCGATCGGGATAGCGCAGTGCGCTGCGGCATGATTACTTTTTACATACAC
This sequence comes from uncultured Nitrosomonas sp., assembly GCA_902826115.1. Lineage (GTDB taxonomy): Bacteria > Pseudomonadota > Gammaproteobacteria > Burkholderiales > Nitrosomonadaceae > Nitrosomonas. Next base: position 24,119 of record CADEDO010000006.1, on the reverse strand, counting down.
GGCAAGTTCATCCGCAGGTAATGGGCGGCTGAAAAAATAACCTTGGATCAGTTCGCAATCGCATTTTATCAGAAAATCCAATTGCGATTGTACTTCGACTCCTTCAGCTACAATTCTCTTATTCAAGGTATGCGCCATGGCAGCAATGGTCGCAGCAATAGTACCGCCCTCGCCATTGCTCTGGATTTTGCGCACGAAAGATATATCGATCTTTATCGTGTCAAACGGTAATTGCTCCAGATACGACATGGAAGAATAACCAGTACCAAAATCATCGATGGATAATTGAATGCCCAGATTCTTTAGTTTCTCGAGCATGACCATCACCACATCCATATCATCCATCAACACACTCTCAGTAATTTCGAGCTCTAAACAATGGGGATGTAAATTATTAATTTTCAGTACGTTTTCCACCATCTGAAAAAAATCAGGCTGACGAAATTGTTTGACGGAAACATTGACCGCAACATACTCCAGATCAATGCCCTGATCAGCCCATTGACGGTATTGCGCGCATGCCTCATGCAGGACAATGCGCCCAATGTCGATAATCAATCCAGTATCTTCCGCAATGGGTATAAAAGTACCCGGTGAAATAAAGCCCAGCTCAGGATGATTCCAGCGCACCAGGGTTTCAACACCACGCACCATACCGGATTTGGGATCGACTTGTGGCTGGTAATGCAGAACGAATTGTTGTTCGGTAATAGCTTCGCGCAATCCCCGTTCGAGGCTTGCTCGCTTGCTGATTTCAGCATTCATGCTTTCTTCAAAGAAAATACACTGATTGCCACCTTTTTCCTTGGCGCGATACATGGCAATATCCGAATTTCTCATTAGATCAGAAATATTAGTGCCATCGTGCGGGTAAATAGCGATGCCGATACTGGCCGCGATGATATTTTTATCGCTATGGATAATAAAAGGCTTGGCTAATGCGCCAATGATTTTTTCAGCAACCAATTTGGCATCATTTTCAGATTCCAACTCACTAATGATCACTGCGAACTCATCTCCCCCCAATCTCGCCACAGTATCTCCCGCATAAACACAGGCCTGTAAGCGCTGCCCTGCTTCGCGTAATAATTCATCGCCCATGGAATGGCCGTAACTGTCATTGACGAGTTTAAATCGATCCAGGTCGATATACAGCACGGCTAATTTACGCTCATTGCGCTGATTCTGGGCAATTTCCTTATGCAGCTGTTCCATAAAAAGAAAGCGATTGGGCAATTCTGTCAACGCATCGATGCGTGCTTGTCGCAATAGTAATTCTTCGCGATTTTTGGTAAATAGCGCGACGGCTATCCTGTCAGCGTAATCCTGAATGCGTTGCGTGTTTTCTGAACTCCAAGTAATTGAATACCCGAAACCCAGAGAAATATACCCTACCATTTGATCTTTCCAGTTGAGCGGCAGCAGGAATAGACGTGCTAAGTGCGGTGGTGATAATTCAGTCTGCTCAACTTGAACCCATTGAAGCGTCAGTGGATCGTCTATCCAAATTCCTGTGGGGGTTTTTCCTAATAATGCCTGAATGCGCTGAGAAACCTCATAATCCTGAACCAGAAGCCGCTGCCCCGTGATGTCCAGTATATGGATTGATGCCTTTTCTGGTACATCATGATCAAATACGACAATACTGATAAACTCGGCTTCAATCATTTTATGCAGATGAATTAATGCATTTTGGGTGATTTTATTGATATCCAACCCGGATAATATTTCCTGATCGATACGTGAGAGCGCGATCAGTGTTTCAAACTGATTGCCCAATTTGGCCGTCATTTCATTGAAGGAAATAGCCAGTTCGCCAAACTCGTCGGCGCTGATGACATCAACTTGAGTGCTGAAATCATGTTTACCCAGTCGACGTGTGCCATCGATCAGTTTCTCCAAAGGCACCAGAACACGCCGGATCTGTATCATGCTGAATAACATGATCAGAAGTACCGACAAAATCGCGCTACCCCAAAAAATGGTATTGAAATTGGACAGATTACCCAATGCTTCAGTTTCGGGCTGCATGGCAACTACCAGCCAACGGGGAGTGAGGAATTGGGGTTGCAAAAAGATTTCGTGATAATTGGCAATATAAGCGATGTCATTGCTTTGCCAACTCAATTCACCCTTGATTTGCCGCGTATGTTGCTGCAAGGATTGCTGCATCGCATCGTCTTGTGGTTGATGCGAGCAAAATAGCGTCACATGATTTTCGTTTAAAATGCAGTGTTCTAAATCAAGAGAAAACGTGCTGGGATCTCCCCACAGATATTCCGGCATGATTTCAGCGATTAGCAGGCCTTTTTCCGGCACATTGGCATCCAGTGCGCGCACGATCAGAATCTTGGTTTCTGTTTCCTGAACTTGAGTCTTTAGCAAACTGCGTTTTAATGACAGATGTCTGAGTTCAGCAGAACTGAGGTCACCAATCTCCAAGACTTGGCCATAAACGGGAACTGACTCCTGGTTGAATAGAAAAAGCGTCAGATGGCGTATTCTCTGGCCTATTTGACTATCCAGTTGCTGAAGATCATTCTTACTGGCCAACCGTGATACCGTATCATTGAGCAGTTGATCCACTAATAACAAACGATCATAGATCGCTTTGTTATAGTTATCGCTGGCCGCATCCAATTGATGGCGCGCCTTTTTAAGCAGCATTTCATTGGATTCCGAATAGGAAAGCAGCGCCAGGAAGAAAACCGGGATGCAGGTTGATAGCACAAAAAACATCAACATCCTGCGGGCGACTTTGCTACGAAGAACTTTTTTTTCTAGCTTCATATTCAATCAATATTTCGATGCCAAGCCAACAAAACGACCGTTGTTGGCCCGCACAATATCATCGCGACTTGCTTTCGAGGTTAAGGGAGGTTGACTACCGCCATCTTTACCCATGCTATACAAATCATAATCTGAATTGATCGGCACCAAGCTATGATCCTTGCGCGCTTTTCCTTTGGCACCAGGTATATTGCCATCCGTAAGATTCAAATATTGATAAGGATTTCCCCACGGATCGCGCATATTGTCCATGCCAATATCTGCGAGCGATACCGGATACAGATTCGCACTGCCAACCGGGTTGTAACTTTCAATGCGCATGGCGATCTGATTGATATCTATTATCGCCTGCTCAGTTCTAATACGTTCCATATAACTACTATAAGCAGGCACAGCAATGGTTGCAGAAACCCCAACAATAGCGACGGCCACCATCAGTTCGATTAAAGAGAAGGCATGTTGCTGCTGTATGTTAATTGGTTTAATCATCATGATAATTAAAGAATTTTCTGACAGTGCTTTTATTGCACGACTATGATTAATGTTTGAATTAATATCATTAATAAACGGTCGATCCATAAAAATCTATAATGATTTTATGTACTATTGACACTTGCCAACGTAAATTATTGATTGATTGGAATTACTTTTTCCTACAAACTAAGCTCACAAATTGACTGAGAAAACTGTGTGCGTGAAAAATATCAATCGCGTGTAAAAAGGATTGCTGTAATCAATACGCTTGATGCTGAGAAAAAATTACAGTGCAGGATAAACCAGGCAGAAAGTGACAATTACACGACGCAATCAGCGAGCAATGTAACTATTCTTGAAAATATTACTTATTGTCTTTAAACAGACTTTTTGTGAATTGAATCATTTGAAGGCCAGATCCAAGATGATCAAAGGCACAAGCAATAAACGACTATTGCTTGTGCCTTAGTTTTGTTCTTTGTTTACTAACTACTAATCAAGCTCAGCGCACGCCCAATGCGGATTGCAAAAGATCAGCAGTTGCTTGACCGCCGGTTTGTTTAACGTAATTCGTGACGACCGGAATGAATTGACTCACCATGTTAGGCGAGAGATTCAATTGCTGAAATGAACCGGCCAGTGCGGCCACACTACCCAGCGAACTACCCGAATTTCCCATCAGGGAAGTCAGACCGCCAGCTGCCGGCATAGCAGGAGCAGCACCTAACATCGTACTCATTCCGGGAACGGATTGCGACAGTGAGCTAAAAGCTTGCGGATTCATATTTCCCTGTGCCATCTGGAAAATAGCGCCAGCACCACCCATTGCCTGTTGAGGAGACACACCCAGCTGGCGCACCAAAATATCGACCAAGCCAATTTGCTGAGTAGCCGCAGGATTTGCAATGGCGGCACCCGCATTCAGAATTTGCTGACCACTTTGCGCAGCTCCGCCGACCGCTGCCAAGCTGCGATCGGCTGTAGCTAACGGATTGTTACCTGCATTATTGGCCGCACAGCCTGCCAACGATAGCGTAACCAACAAAATGCCTGATTGAATATAATTGATTTTTCTCATAGCGATTCCTTTTAAGAATTGAAAAACTAAACAACTTGTTCATCAAAAAAATGGTGACTCAAGCGAAAGAACGTATCAGCAAGCAATTAGTATTACATAGAACCTGATAAGCAAAAAATAAAAAAGAAAAGTTCATCAATTGGGTAGACAGAACTATCGCTAAAATAAAACTAAATAGCAAAAATAGACTATTCTTTACAACCTATTAGGTCTGCATCACGGAATTGATGATCCTGCCCTTTAATTGACGTACTCAGGACACGCAGAAATACCATGCGTCAATTTGTCACATTCCCATCATTGTCAGTTTCATTTAAATTTAACCATAAATAACTGATTTTCATTGCGCAAAAATGTATTTTTTACATGAAATAAATTCCAGAAAAACCAAAGTTTTCATAGCGTTTCTGGCAAAAAATATATTATCAATCAAGCTTATCAATTATCCATCATCCTGTTTTTGCGAAGTTAATAAGATGAGTTTCCTTTGCCAGTTAGTAATCTTTTAATCATTAGGAGATCAGGAATTATGCTGACAATACATACTAGACTAATCGATGCATTGATCACTCAAGCACTGAACGATCACCCTGTTGAAACCTGTGGAATCATTGCCGGCCCGGTGGGCTCCAATCTTCCTCTGCGCCTTATCCCGATGCAAAATGTGGCGCAATCGGAAACATTCTTCATGTTTGATCCGCAACAACAAATGCAAGTTTGGAAAGAAATGGATGCACGCAGGGAGGAGCCAATCGTCATTTATCACTCGCATACGAGTAGTCAAGCCTACCCGAGTCGCACTGATGTTGAATTTGCCACTGAACCGCAATCGCATTACGTGATTATTCCAACCACACATGTTTATCCTGAGGAGATTCGTAGCTTTCGCATTGTCGATCAGATGGTGATTGAAGAAAGAGTGCGCATAGTCCATCAATATCAACCTGAGTTGGAATTACAAATGGTCGCTTAGTACTGACTGCCTTAGACTCCCAGAAAATCAACAGGATAACGAGCAACTAACTATTTTACCTGCTATGACTGAAGATTAAGCTCATTCAATTTTTGATTCGCACATAACAACGATAACTATGAATCAACCATTCAATGATTTTGTCATGGCAGGCCCTAAAACATTGAAGTCAGATAGGAAAATAAACAAGAAGCAATTAACAGCCGGACTAGAAATTCATATATTGCAATAGCAATTCCCCTGTTCAGTTGCGCACTTTTAAAGGATTCACTCATGCACTCATTCAATAGGAAGCTTAACCCTCCAGAAATAGCCAGATCGCTTGCAATCCAAGTGAATACATTCGTCGATCAACTGATTATCCCGAACGAACCGCTACTAGCCCAGGAAGGCGATTTATCACTGCGCTTACAATTCGATTTAGCGAATAAGGCGCGTTTAGTCGGATTATATGGTTTGTATTATCCACTCTCTCAGGGCGGAAAAATAACCTCACTCGAAGATTATTTGGTCGTTGCTGAACAAGCAGGACGCACAGAATTTGCTCAAACCATCTTTGGCAACCACATGGCATTGGATGCCCATATGTTAGTAAAGTATGGTAATGATCCCGTCTGCCAGCAATTTCTCCAACCGATGATCAATGGAAATGCCATTCCAGGTTATAGCATAACGGAACCCGGTCAGAACAGATCGATTCCAAGCCTGATCAAAGCTTCGGCACGCCTGTCCAATGGTAAATGGCATATCAATGGCAGGAAATGGTTTGTTTCCAACACAGACCGAGCAACTTTTATGACAATTCTAGTGCGCACAGCTGGAGAAGACGTACCCATTGACAAAGCGCTATCGATGATTATTGTTCCGACCAACACCCCAGGATTTAAGATTGAGCGCCAACTAACGGTAATGGGACATTCTTCCAGTCAAGGAGAAATTTCTCTGAATGAAGTGCAAGTGCCTGAACAAAATTTACTCGGAACTTGCGGTAGCGGTATTCAATTAGTCAAAAATCGACTCAATTTGGATCGCTTACTAAGCGCCATGAATTGGGTTGGACTCGCTCAAAGATGCCTGGATTTAATGGCAGCTCAGACAAATTCATTGAGTGATACGGCGAATCGATTGGCTAGTAAACAACGAATACATCGCCATATCCTTAATGCATATCAGGAAATTCTCAGTGCACGTGAATTAATTCGCATCGCGGCGAAGAGCATTGATGCACAAAATCCGAATACGATCGCTATCAATGTTGCCAAAATGGCGGCTTCCAGAGCTTTATGCATCGCTTCCGATTCAGTCATGCAACTCTATGACACTGAAGGTTTCAGCGATGAGTCTCTTTTGTTCAGAATCGATCGAATTGCGCGCACATCCCGTATTCTGGACGATAACGACGAAACCCTGATGAGTTCAATAGAGCGCCGAACCATCAATGTTATCTATAACGAAGCACCTTTCCTTTGAATAATTGACTGCATATATTTAAAAAACTTTCTGTGCTCAGCTCGCTATATCTTAGCTGGAGCACACTGATCAATGTACTGTACATTGCTTGCATGATGACCATCGCGCTGGCATCGGCGCGTCTTCGAAACAAAAAATTTGTTCATCTGAGCAAGATCGGAGGTAAATCCTTTTTTATCGAGACGGAAAATAGATACAAATTTAGGTTTCTGTCATAAATTCTTCACATTAAGCCGTTAAGATTTCTCATGTAAATTCATATAAGGAGAAATCGATGTATTGCTTGATAAAAGAATGGCCAAATAAAATGGCAACCCTGATGACCGAAGATGGTGTGGTACTCTGGACGTTCAGTAATGTAGAAGAAGCCCGTGAAGTCTGGCATGCCTGGTCTTCGCTACATAATAACAAAGCATCTAATCAAACTGATTATCTTGGTCAATCAAGTATGCCTGAATGCAATATCTTCTAGAAATCAATAGAAGATTCTTGCGATATTGGCATAGATCCCGAATATGTCAGCACATTATATATTTAGATAAAAGTAAGATATCAACAGGCGTCTACATCCACTTCTTTTTCTTAAAGAAAACCAACAAACCTACGCCAATTGAAATAAAAATCACCCATAGCGTTGGGTAAGCCCAGCGCCATTTAAGTTCTGGCATATATTCAAAATTCATTCCGTAAATACCAGCAATAAAAGTCAAGGGAATAAAAATGGATGCAAAGATAGTCAGAATCTTCATCGTTTCGTTCATTTTGTTGCTAATGCTGGAAAGATAGATATCATGCATAGCAGAAATCCTCTCTCGATATGACTCCAGTGCATCCGTAACACGTAGCACGTGATCATAAACATCTCCATAATAGCGCAGTGTTTTTTCCTTTAATAAGGGTGTGTCTGCGCGCTGGATGGTTGCCAACAACTCGCGTAAAGGGGAAATATTGCGTTTCATGGAAATCAAACCACGTCGTATTTGCTGAACGGTTTGTAGCATTTCTTTGTTTGAGTTGAATAAGATATTGTCTTCCAATGGATCAATAATCTCATCCAAACCGTCCTCTACAATGAAATATTCATCGACAATCGTATCGAGAATGACATAGGCCAGGTAATCGCTACCCAACTGTCTCAATCGGCCATTGTGATTCTGCAAGTGGTTGTAGATAGGATCAAATGTATCATCAGTCTTTTCCTTAAAAGTAATGACATGATTGGCTAATAACAGGATACTAATTTGCTCATATTGCAGACTAAAATCTTTTTTCTCATTAATGCTGATGCCTTTGATGACCAGATAAAGAAAATCCTCGTATTCCTCCAATTTGGGACGCTGATGGGTGCTTAAGATATCTTCCAGTACCAGCGGGTGGATATTTAACTCCTGACCGATTCCTTCCACGATATGTATATCGCTTAACCCATCCACGTTAACCCAGGTAATCAGCTCATTATTTTGCAATTGTTTCAATTCTGAGATCGAAGTAATTTCATGCTTAATCAGAGTATCTACATTGTATTGGGTAACTGAAATTTTACATTCCGATGCGTGCTTTTCTCCAATGTGTATTAAGGTGCCAGGAGGAAGTCCTGACTTATCCGCAGCGCTGCTTAGGCTGGTTTTGCTTGTCTGTGAATGCAGTTGCTGCGATGTGGGAATCGAAAAGCCCATAGTCAATTTACTCATGATTTATAAGGTGTTTATTCTAATGGTTTATTTTGTTGCCAGGATGATTGTCAAGTGAAAAGAGTATCAGTGTTGAGTATTTAAATAGTTGTACTCAGGAATGTGATCATTTGCTACTCATGTGCAGTCTTTCGATTCTTCATCGTAAGTTTCCTTACATTCTAGCTTTGGTTCTTCAGGTTGACACAGCCCTCTGACAGCCTTTGTCCGCAAACAATTGGTTATTTAAAAAATTTAAAAAGTTTTAAAGATTACAAGATGAGATCCGAAAATGTTATTTAGTAAAATAATTTTTCACTACCGCCGAAATGAATTCACTGCAAATGATAAGTCAATAAATTTGAATTTATAAATTTAGATAACAACTAGATGACTATGAAATCTATAACAACCTTAGATAGACATAACAAAATGATTAAATTATTGATTAATTGCCTATGCATAAACAGAAACAAGTCAATACTAAAATGTAGTAAAACTGTTTAAAGGTAAAATTAAATGGCCAGCAAAACAGAACGCATTCTTGCGAGAATATCGCATAAAAAAGCAGGTGATACGAAAGTTTTGGTTGTTGTAGACAAATATGTTTCTGGAAAAACGCTGAAGAAAATATTGGAGGAGTGGGAATACAATATCATTGGAGTATGTACTTCCAGTCAAGAAGCTTTAATCAGAGTAAGAAAAGACAAGCCAGATTTGGTTTTAACCGATATGGAACTGAATGATTGTGATGGGATCTATTTGGCGCAACCATTAAATACACAAACTGATAATTCTAATTTGTGTATTTATTTCACAGCCTATGCCACTGAATTAATCGTGCAACGTACAATGAATATTGCCACTACTTTAGGTTGTAGTATCAATAAATCTAATACTCATAAACTTCACAGTAATTTTGAATCTAGCCTCTGCCATCACTACGGTATCAATCAAATTGAAAGCTTCATAAATCCGCTACCTCAAAAACCCATACAGGTTTTAATAGTTGATGATCAGCAAATTGTACTCTGGGGGCTCGAAAAGCTGATAAATAGCGAAAAACCACGGATGAAAGTTGTAGGTACTGCAACAAATATTTCTGACGCCAAACGCATTGCTCAAGAGCAACTGCCTGATATCATGATACTCAACATCTATCTAAATGATATCGATTGTGTAAATCTGATCCCAGAATTTGCCAATAACGCAAATATGCGCATTATTATATTTACTGAGAAAAACGATAAGGAAATCATTGACCAAGCGATACTCAATGGTGCAAGGGGTGTAATACACAAAACAGAATCAATGCAGACAATATTGAGAGCCATTGTGAAAATTCATGACGGAGAGCTTTGGCTTGATCGGATAACGACTGGTCGAATTTTCCTGCAAAATTCACGCACCCAAGGAAAGAGACCCCGTGATATCGATGCAGACAAAATCACAACACTTACTCGAAAAGAATGCTTGATTCTTAAGGCATTCTCAGATGGAACTGGCGGAGAGCAAAACAAACAAATCGCGGCTAAATTGTGCATGAGTGAACATACATTACGTAATCACTTAACTTCTATTTTTAGCAAACTGGGAATAAAAAACCGATTCGGTCTTTTTGCTTACGCTAAACAGCATTTTCATAACTCGGATATATAATCCATATATCGTAGTCAATCGATCCAGAGAATTTATAGAATTTAATTTCAAGCAATTAACAATCTTAAAGCTTCTTGGTATTTTTGCATAGTTTGCGTCAAAATCTCTTCCGGCAATTCAGGGGCTGGTGCTTGTTTGTTCCAATTTTGCTTTTCCAGCCAATCGCGCACGAATTGTTTATCGAAACTAGGCGGATTTTTCCCGACCTGATATTGATCAGCAGGCCAGAATCTTGATGAATCCGGCGTCAGCACTTCATCAATCAGATACAACCTTTCTGTATTATCAAGTCCAAATTCAAATTTGGTATCAGCGATGATGATGCCGCGTTGCTCTGCGTATTTGGCTGCTTCAACATACAGCTGAATAGCTTTCTCACTCACTTTTGCAGTCAATGCCTTGCCTAACTGGTTTTCTACTTCAGATAATGGAATGTTCTCATCATGGGCGCCTGTCACAGCTTTGGTAGAGGGAGTAAAAATTGCACCGTTTGGCAACTTCTCGGCCAATTTTAATCCAGCCGGCAGTTTGATTCCGCAAATAGCGCCAGTTTGCTGATAATCCTTCCAGCCTGATCCGACCACATAGCCGCGCACAATCGCTTCGATCGGCAAAGGTCGTAAGCGCCGGATGACAAATGCACGATCACGCACTTGTTCGCGCTCGTTTTCAGCAACGACGGATTCCGGTGGAATGCCAGTCAAGTGATTGGGAATGATATGCGCCAGTTTTTTAAACCAAAAATCAGATAGAGCTGTGAGCAGCTTTCCCTTTCCCGGTACGGCCGTCGGTAAAATGACGTCAAATGCGGATAAGCGATCGGTTTGAATGATCAATAACTTATCGGTGTCAACGGTATAGATATCCCTAACCTTGCCACGATGTAAAAGAGGCAGGCTCTTGATATGGCTTTCAAACAAGGCAGATGAATGCGTCATGGATTCCTGATTAAATTTTGTTCAAGTTGTTTTTTAATAGCGATAGCTTCTCGTAATGCCGTTTCAGTATCCGTACTGAGTACGGTGTAGTGCCCCATTTTGCGACCTGGGCGTGCCTCAGTTTTGCCGTATAAATGTAATTTGGTCGACGGGTGTTGCAGAATCAGATTCCAATCGGGTTTGCCGTTTTGCCACAAATCCCCCAGCAAATTGATCATCACAGCTGCGCTGTGTTGAGTCGTTTCTCCCAGTGTCATTCCGCACAAAGCACGCACTTGCTGCTCAAATTGCGATGTGACGCATGCATTAATCGTATAATGCCCGCTATTGTGTGGACGTGGTGCTATTTCATTGATTAATAACTTATCATTATTCAGCACAAAAAACTCTACACACAACACGCCCTGATAATTCAGCTTTTCAGCAACCTGACTGGCCATGCTTTGCGCTTGCTCGGCCAAAGCCGCTGAGACTCTGGCCGGCACGATACTGACGTCCAGAATTCCATTGACATGTTGATTCTCGGAAACAGGGAAAGTTTTTAATTCCCCTACTCTGCTGCGAGCCACCACCACGGATATTTCACTCACGAGGGGCATGAATTTTTCCAACACGCAAACCGAATGATTCAGTTCCGTATAAGCGGCAATTAATTCTGTCTTATTCGCCACCGACTTTTGACCTTTACCATCATAACCAAACTGACTGACTTTCAGAATGCCCGGTAGTAAATCAACAATGTCTTGAGCGGTAAGATCAGCGTGTCTCTCGATGATAGCGTAAGGCGCGACGGCAAAACCATTGGTGCCAAGAAACTGTTTTTCTGAAACCCTGTTTTGCGCAATTGAAACACTGTCAGCATCAGGACTCACCACACTCGATAGTGCAAGTAGCCTTAGCGATTCTGCCGGTATATTTTCAAATTCCGTCGTAATTGCAGCACACTGCATACTCAGTGCTTTCAGAGCAGAGTGATCCGCATAATCCGCACAAATAAAATGCTCCGCGATGCGCCCAGCAGGACTGTCGACAGAAGGATCCAATACGGTCACTGGATAACCCATTTGCTGAGCAGCCATGACGAACATGCGTCCCAGCTGGCCGCCTCCGATAACACCCAGCATAGCTCCAGGCATGATACGCATTATTTAGGCAACTCCGCGGACATGACAGCATCGGTCTGTTTCCGGCGATACTCGCTCAGTTGTGCACTTAATTCACTATTATTTATCGCCAGTAATTGAACAGCGAATAATCCTGCATTGGCAGCACCGGCTTGTCCAATGGCGAAAGTAGCCACAGGAATGCCTTTGGGCATCTGCACAATGGAGAGCAGGGAATCCAGTCCTTGCAAATGCTTGGAATTAACCGGCACCCCCAAAACAGGCAGCGTCGTTTTTGCAGCAATCATGCCGGGAAGATGAGCCGCTCCACCTGCGCCAGCGATGATGCATTGAATACCCCGTGCTCTTGCTTCTTCAGCAAATTTAAACATCAAGTCAGGCGTGCGGTGGGCAGAAACGACTTTCGCCTCATAAGCTATTTGAAATTCATCGAGAATCGCAATTGCATGCTGCATAACATCCCAATCACTTTTACTACCCATCACTACGCTGACCAATGGTTTAATCATTTGACTTGAATTGGTTAAAAATTTGAAAATATGTAATTAAATATCATGTTGCGTTATTTGGCGCTAAAAATACGACTGTCTATTTTATAAGTCTGTGCAATAATTGTGTCATCTATTTCGTTAATTTCAGTAAAAGCGAGCTATTACGTTATGAATTTTCAACGAGGAAAACAAAATGATGAGCCAGAAATCAATCTGGTTCCGATGATTGATGTACTGTTAGTGATACTGATATTTCTGGTGGTCACCACCACTTATTCAAAGTTTGCCGAGCTTGAAATCAGCTTGCCTCAGGCCAGCACAGAAGAAGTGGACAAAAATATCGAAAAACCCAATAGCATCGATATCACTGTCAGTGCCATGGGTGATTATACAATCAACCGTGAGCCTATTAAATCCTCGAGCATAGAAAGTTTGCGCGATGCCTTGCAAGCTGCCGCCAAAAACGCATCAGATCCATTTATCATTATCAACGCTGATGCCAAAGCGACGCACCAATCGGTCATTACCATCATGGAAGCAGCGCGTTTGGCGGGATACAATAAAATCACTTTCACCACTGAAACGAAAAACACTCAATAGCAATCGTCAATTCAATGCATAATTTGATTCACTAAGTCTTGCGACACCTTATAATCAGAGTATTTCGTCACTCAATACTATAAAAATAATTCTTTTAAGGAGAAAATAATGTCCAATTGCAATCTCGATAACTTTTCCCAAGCCGCTCAATCGGGTTCACAATATGTATTAGCCCCCCTACCCTATGCGGATAATGCATTGGAACCGGTAATATCAGCGCATACCCTTAGCTTCCATTATGGCAAGCACCACAAAACCTACGTGGATAATCTGAATAACCTATTGGCAAACAGTGAGCTTGCGGGTCAATCATTGGAACAAATTATCAAAGCAACCGCAGGACAAGCTGACAAAGCTGCCATTTTCAATAATGCAGCGCAAGTCTGGAATCACATGTTTTATTGGCACAGCCTGAAACCCAATGGCGGCGGCGAACCATCAGCGGCGCTCAAGCAAAAAATTGAGACTTCATTTGGCAGTTTAGACGCTTGCAAAAAAGAATTTGCGCAAGCAGCCATGACACAATTCGGTAGTGGCTGGGCGTGGTTGGTACTCGACGGGGATAAGATCGCCGTTGCTAAAACCGGCAATGCAGAAACACCCATCACAAAAAATGTCCGTCCATTATTGACCATCGACGTATGGGAACATGCTTACTATCTGGATTTCCAAAATCGTCGTGCAGACTATGTGAACACCATACTGGACAAGCTGATCAATTGGGATTTCGCCGAAGCCAATCTGGGATAATTTCCTGATTTATGAATGATATTACTATCGCCCTTTCAAAAGGGCGAATTTTTGAGGATACCGCGCCGCTGTTAAAAGCGGCAGGCATCACTGCGCTAGATGATCCTGAATCGTCGCGCAAACTTATTCTTTCCACCAATCGCGCCAATGTGCGTTTGATCATCGTGCGCGCATCAGACGTACCGACCTATGTTCAGTATGGCGCGGCCGATCTCGGCATTGCCGGAAAAGATGTGCTGCAAGAACATGGCGGCGCCGGACTGTATCAGCCGCTAGACCTGAATATTGCCTGTTGTCGCATGATGGTGGCGGTACCTGAAGGTTTTGATTATGATTCCGCCGTGCGCCAAGGTGCGCGTTTGCGTATTGCAACCAAGTATGTGCAAACCGCTCGTGAGCATTTTGCTGACAAAGGTGTCCATGTCGATCTCATTAAACTGTATGGATCGATGGAACTGGCTCCATTGGTCGGCCTGGCGGATGCAATCGTGGATCTGGTCTCCAGCGGCAATACACTCAGAGCCAATCACCTTAAAGCCGTGGAAGAGATCATGCCTATCTCAGCGAGGCTTGTTATTAATCAGGCTGCACTGAAATTAAAAAGAGATACCATTCAGCCCGTGCTGGATGCTTTTTCTGCAGCGATAAAAAAATAAATCAACCCGTTGCCCTTCCATCAGGAATTGACTGCCTATCATGATCAAAATAAAACGATTCAATTCAACCGATGCTGATTTTAATTCGAATATTGAGAAACTGTTGGCGTTTGAAAGCGCACAGGATGATGCCGTCGACGCAACGGTAGCCAAAATTCTGGCCGATATTAAAATCCGCAAAAATATTGCTTTAATCGAGTATACCAATCAGTTTGACAGACTCTCGGCGACTTCTGGACAAGAACTTGAGCTCACACAGGATCATTTGCAACAATCCTTAACGAGCTTGCCGGCTATTCAGCGCAATGCGCTTGAGCAGGCAGCAGAACGCGTTCGAAGCTACCACGAGAAACAACAACTGCACTCATGGCAATATACGGACTCTGACGGCACACTGCTCGGTCAGAAAATAACGCCACTGGATCGTGTCGGCCTCTACGTGCCAGGCGGCAAAGCATCCTATCCTTCATCTGTTTTGATGAATGCCATTCCTGCTAAAGTAGCCGGTGTGCAAGAATTGATCATGGTTGTCCCCACCCCGGATGGTGAAAGAAACGACATGGTTCTGGCAGCAGCTGCAATCAGCAAAGTGGACCGGGTGTTTACCATTGGTGGTGCCCAAGCTATCGGCGCATTGGCTTATGGCACAGAAACAATCCCTCAGGTTGATAAGATCGTAGGCCCTGGAAATGCCTATGTCGCTGCCGCCAAGCGGCGGGTTTTCGGCATTGTCGGTATTGACATGGTTGCCGGTCCTTCGGAAATCCTCGTCATCTGCGACGGTAAAACAGATCCCGATTGGATTGCTATGGATCTTTTTTCTCAAGCGGAGCACGATGAATTAGCGCAAGCCATTTTGTTATCACCTGATGCAAATTTCCTCGATCAAGTTGCACACAGCATCAATCGTTTATTATCCGATATGCCACGTAAAGCGGTTATCCAAGCTTCACTGGAACATCGTGGCGCGTTGATCCAGGTACAAAATCTGGATGAAGCTTGCACGCTTGCAAATAAGATCGCTCCTGAACACTTGGAATTATCGGTCGATCAACCTGACATTTTGGCGAATAAAATCCGCCATGCCGGTGCTATTTTTCTCGGCCGTAATGCTTGCGAAGCCTTAGGTGACTACTGTGCCGGCCCTAACCATGTTTTGCCTACTTCTCGCACAGCGCGATTTTCATCTCCTTTAGGCGTATATGACTTTCAGAAACGCAGCAGCCTCATTCAGGTTTCTCAACAAGGCGCCGCGAAATTGGGAGCCATCGCTTCGGTTCTTGCTCATGGAGAAGGACTACAAGCCCACGCACTATCAGCAGAATATCGCTTCAAAAATAAATAAGCTTGAGATTATCTGTGCCGTGATAATTTTCGGTAATTGCGGGATTAAACGATGACGGTTATTACTTCACACAGTCATCCACTTATCAAACAACTGATCAAATTAGAAGGATCACCGCAATATCGAAAAAGAACAGGACTAACATTGCTGGACGGCATCCATTTGATCCAAATCTACTGCTCAATGCTAGGCATGCCCAAGAATTTGATCGTCAGTCAGGCGTATTTAGAAGACGCCGAAAATAAGCGCTTCCTCAATATTCTATTTGGCAATCATGCACCACCCAAAATAACCGTCATCAGCAATGCCTTATTGCGTGAAATTTCTCCGGTAAAAACACCCACCGGAATTCTTGCGCTTATTGCCATTCCTGAATTGAAGAAAGGACCGGATAGTGGAAAAGAAATCTTCAATGTATTGCTTGAAGCCATCCAAGATCCCGGAAACCTTGGCTCTATCTTACGTTCGGCAGCTGCAGCCAATGTCAGAGATGTTTATCTTTCGAAGCAATGTACAGACGCTTGGTCACCCAAAACACTGCGAGCTGCGATGGGAGCGCATTTTCTTTTGCGTATCCATGAAAATTGCGACTTGCTGAAAATTGCACGGCAATTCAATGGCACTGTCATCGCCACCTCCATACAGGCTTCCAAGAATCTGTTCGAGATTTCATTAGCAGGTCCGACTGCTTTTGTGTTCGGTAACGAAGGCGCTGGCTTATCCAAAGAAATGATTCACGAGGCGGATGAAAATATTTCTATTCCCATGCCCGGAAAAACTGAATCATTGAATGCCGCAGCCGCGGCTGCCATTTGCTTTTTTGAAAAAGTGCGTCAAGACAGAGAAGCGAGAGCTCACTCGAATAATGGAACTAAATAATGCAGCGGTGTATCATACCGCCACTTGTTAAATCGACCCTTTGGAGCGTTAATGAAAATCTCACCCCTATCTCTCATAGCATTAGTTGGATGCCTATTATTGAGTTCTGCCAATGTCATGGCACTGCACCATGAAGAACAAAATGCACAAGCAACGACAGCCAGTGGTCAATTATCTAATAATGAAGGCAAGGTTGTCTCAGTCATCGACACTACCGGCTATACCTATATGGAATTGGAAAATGGCGGCAATACTTTCTGGATTGCCGCACCGACGACTAAGGTAAGCAAAGGCGATCATATCCGTTTCGTTGAAAACATGACCATGACGAATTTCACCAGTAAGACATTGAACCGCACGTTTGGCACACTGATTTTTGTCACTTCCACGGAAATCAAGAAATAACGTTACGTGATATCGGTAAAGCCGATAAGCAGCTTATTCTTCAGACTTTTTAACTCATCACGCAGTAGTGCTGCTTGTTCAAATTCAAGATTCTTGGCAGCACTCAACATTTTCTTCTCAACGCGTTGAATTTCCTTAGTTAATTGAGATTCGCTCATAGCATCATAACGCGCTTGTGATTGTGCGGCTTTGAGGTTCTGCTGGGCGGATTCGTGGTTATAAACACCATCGATCAAGTCTTTGATTCGCTTGTGCACAGACCGCGGCGTAATCTGATGCTCCAAATTGTGTTGTGTCTGCTTGTCGCGCCGGCGTTTGGTTTCGTCGATCGCAAAGCGCATGGATTTAGTGATTCTGTCTGCATACAGAATAGCAGTGCCATTAATGTGGCGTGCAGCACGGCCAATGGTTTGAATCAACGATCTCTCAGAACGCAAGAAACCTTCTTTATCGGCATCCAGTATGGCCACCAGCGAAACTTCCGGAATATCCAGTCCCTCACGTAATAAGTTAATTCCCACTAAAACATCGAATTGCCCCAGACGCAGATCACGAATAATTTCAACGCGCTCAACGGTATCGATGTCAGAATGAAGATAGCGCACTTTGATTTGATGCTCGGAAAAATAATCAGTGAGATCTTCCGCCATGCGCTTTGTCAGCGTAGTCACCAGCACTCTTTCTTGTTTGGCTGTGCGCAATCTTACTTCAGACATCAAATCATCAACTTGTGTCATGACTGGACGCACCTCAATAACAGGATCAATCAAACCGGTTGGACGAACCACTTGCTCGACCACCTGACCGCTATTTTGCTTTTCATAGTCGGCGGGTGTTGCCGACACAAACACAGTCTGCGGCATCCTTCTTTCAAATTCCTCAAATCGCAAAGGACGATTATCCAAAGCCGATGGCAATCGGAATCCGTAATTCACCAGATTTTCTTTACGCGCGCGATCACCTTTATACATACCGCCGATCTGAGGCACGGTGACATGGCTCTCATCAATGATCATCAATGCGTTACGAGGCAAATAATCTAACAGGGTTGGCGGTGGTTCCCCCGGTTTCTTGCCAGACAAATGGCGTGAATAATTTTCGATGCCTTTACAGAATCCCAATTCATTCAACATTTCCAGATCAAAGCGTGTGCGTTGCTCTATGCGCTGGGCTTCCACCAATCGCTGTTCTTGATAGAAATACTCCAGACGCTCGCGCAACTCAGTTTTAATGGTTTCAATGGCTCGCAACGTTGTACTTCTAGGCGTAACGTAATGACTGGAAGGATAAATCGTGTAGCGCGAGAGTTTTTGTAATAACCGCCCCGTCAGGGGATCAAATAACGACAAATTATCGACTTCATCATCAAATAATGAAATTCGAACCGCGGCTTCAGCACTTTCCGCCGGAAAAACATCAACGACATCCCCCCTTACTCGAAATACGCCCCGCTTGAATTCCAATTCATTTCGATCATATTGCATTTCAGTCAGGCGTTTGATGATGTCGCGTTGAGTTACTTTCTCGCCGCTGCGCAAATGAAGAATCATGCCATGATAATCAACAGGATCTCCGATACCGTATATGCACGAAACGGAGGCTACGATAATAGCATCATCGCGCTCGAGCAGCGATTTGGTCGCTGACAAACGCATTTGCTCAATATGCTCATTAATGCTGGAATCTTTTTCGATAAACAGATCCCGTGATGGCACATAGGCTTCAGGTTGATAGTAATCATAATAAGAAACAAAGTATTCAATTGCATTTTCAGGAAAAAACTCGCGCATTTCAGCATATAGCTGAGCAGCCAAGGTTTTATTCGGTGCCATTAAAATGGCAGGACGCCCCAAGCGAGCGATCATATTGGCAATCGTATAAGTCTTGCCGGAACCGGTAACTCCTAGCAACGTTTGAAATGCCAAGCCATCGTTAATACCCTCGACTAATTGCTTGATAGCCACAGGCTGATCGCCCGCGGGCTCAAATGATTGATGTAATTTAAAAGGGCTATTGGGGAAGGTTGCGATCACAGGTATAATTCCATCATTGAATTGTTTCTTCAGGTCATTTTAACATGCTGAACTACCTATTTTAGTGCGAGGATTTTTTGTGGAACTTTCTAACCGCGTTCAAACTATCAAACCGTCCCCTACCCTTGCTGTTACCGCCCGGGCGGCCAAGCTAAAAGCCGAAGGCAAAGATATTATCGGATTAGGTGCCGGCGAGCCTGATTTTGATACGCCACAGCATATCAAAGAAGCTGCCATCGCAGCCATTAATAAAGGTCAAACCAAATATACGGCAGTAGGTGGAACACCTGGTTTAAAAAATGCCATTGTGGCGAAGTTTAAGCGTGAAAATAATTTTGACTTTGAAGCCAAACAAATTCTGGTGTCATGTGGCGGTAAGCAAAGCTTCTTTAATTTAACGTTGTCAGTGATCAATGCCGGTGATGAAGTCATTATCCCCGCTCCATATTGGGTTTCTTACCCTGACATTGTATTGATTGCGGAAGGCAAGCCTGTTTTTATCAATACTGGCATCGAACAGAATTTTAAGATATCACCGCAACAGCTCGAAGCTGCGATTACCCCCAAGACCAAGATGTTTGTCATCAATAGCCCCAGTAATCCCTCTGGAGCAGTTTATACCTTCGATGAGCTCAAGGCGCTAGGTGAAGTTTTACGTAAACATCCCGGAATTCTCATCGCAACGGATGACATGTACGAACATATTCTGTTATCGAACCAGAAATTCATCAACATTGCCAATGCATGTCCCGATTTACTTCAACAGACCGTCGTTTTAAATGGTGTATCTAAAGCTTACTCAATGACGGGATGGCGGATTGGTTATTGTGGCGGACCTGCGCATATCATCACCGCCATGGAAAATATTCAATCACAGAGCACGTCGAACCCCAGCTCTATTTCTCAGGCTGCTGCTGAAGCTGCATTAAATGGTGATCAATCGTGCATGATTCCAATGATATCTGCTTTCAAAGAACGCAATACTTTTGTTACTGAAACATTAAATAAAATCAATGGCGTACATTGCTTATCTTCGGAGGGCGCGTTTTATGCATTTGCAGATATCCGTCAATCCATGGATGATCTTTATCAAAGAAAATTGATCAGTGTAAAAAACGATATCGCATTTAGCGAATATCTGTTGGAGAATGCTGGTGTAGCCGTCGTCCCAGGCTCAGCATTCGGATGTGAAGGATATATGCGCTTATCCTTTGCGACTTCGTTAGACAATTTAAAACAGGCGTTAAGCCGAATTAACAATCTGCTCAACAAATAACGATACACATGTCTTTTATCTTACTTGCTCAGTGAAATTCAGCCAGCGCTGCTTTTTTGGTTTTTCCAGCTCGCGAAGGTACATTACATAGACCACACACATGATTAGAGTGAATTTCTAACGAGTGCACAACAAATTTGCCATGACAACTGACACAAGGCGCAATACACAATACACCGCTTTCAACAAAACGAATCAAAGTCCATGCGCGAGTTAAACTAAGCACTTTCTCGAGTTGATTCACTTGAATATGCTCCTTGTACAGTTTATAACTCTTGATCAGGGCATCAATGCTTTCAATCTCAGCATTTGACGTAATATAGTTGTATATATTGATAAATAATGAAGAATGCATATTAGGCTGCCAACTCATGAACCAATCTTCCGAGTAAGGCAACATTCCTTTAGGGGGAGATACCCCTCTGATTTCTTTATATAATTTAACAAGTCTTTCACGACTAAGATCGGTATTCATCTCTAAAACCTGCAACCGAGCACCTAATGTAATTAATTCAGTGGCGAGCTGAATTTGTTTAGCCTCAGTCAAAATGCTTCGATTGCGCATGGTGTATATACCTCTTGTCTGTTTATAAAATCTTAAACTACGGCTTCAGCTGGCTTTCCTGCTAACAAAATGGCCGCATGTGATTTTGTGACAGCTTGATCGCGACTATCATTAGATAACATTTCTGCAATTAAACGATCATCAAACCGGAACCGACAAAGTAACATATTTGAAGCTGCCATTTTAATCATCTGAGCAGAAGTTAATTTATCTAAGATCTCAGCCAAATCTTGATTAATCCCTAATCGATACATAGCAGTTACTTTATCTTCTTGTAATAACTGCTTAGCAAGCAACAAATAGCCTAAATTAATATCTCTTATTTCATCGAGAATTTGATTCGATTCCATGCTAACTCTCCTTCAGGTTAGAAAATTTTTCATTCAAAATTACAAAAAGCGTATGGATAGATTTTCAACCAAGATGCAGGGGAAGTAAATGGAAGTTAACCTTAAACAAGATTAGGTAAATTTCTTATCGGCATGTAGGAATTTTGCCTACAAAAAAGAAAAGTAGCTGCAATGGAATCAGAAGACTCTTATTACATAATATGTTACAGAAAATTTCAGCTATTCCGGTGTTCTAATAAAAGTAAAATTTCTTCAGCAGGAATCGGTTTGCTAAATAGATACCCCTGCGCGCGATTGCACTTCAAGCTATATAAAAAATCAAATTGCTCCTTGGTTTCAATTCCTTCAGCTAAAACTGAATAGTTAAGGCTTCTAGCTAACCCAATAATTGCCAGAATAATCTCAGAGCTATTTGAATCAAAAATAATATCATGCGTCAGTGAACGATCAATTTTCAGAATATCGATGGGAAAATGCTTCAAATAACTCATTGATGAGTAACCGATACCAAAATCATCGATAGCAATCCTAACACCTATTTCCTTGAGTGATTGCAAAATTTTGACACTCATTTCAGCATCTTGCATCAAAACAGATTCAGCAATGTCAAGTTCTAATAGCTCAGGTGGCATACCCGTTTCCGCAAGCACTCCCTCAATATGCCCAATGAGTTTTGCTTGATCAAATTCAATGGCAGAAATATTGATTGTCATCGATAAGGATTTAAAACCTGCTTCATGCCACATTCTTGCTTGCTTGCATGCTTGTTTGAGCACCCATTTACTCAGATCAACAATTAGTCCCGTTTCCTTAGCTAAAGGAATAAATTTCTCTGGCAAGAGCATTCCGAATTTGGGATGATGCCAACGCACTAATGCCTCTACTCCTGTCAGATTGCCAGACTCAAGATCCACAATAGGCTGATAATGCAGCAATAATTCTTTATCTTCAATTGCGTAAAATAAAGATTCCTTTAATTCCAAACGCCTAGCAACAGTTTTACTTATTTCTTTTGTATAGTACATGCAACTGTTTTTCCACAAATATTGAGTATTCAATAATGTATTCTCAGCATTAGTAAAAAGCTTAGCAACATCCTTACCATCCGCAGGATAAACACAAACTCCAATATTTAACGTCACATAAAACTCTAATTTATTGATTAATATTGGGGAGATGGCTAATTTTATAATTTGATTTGCAAAATTCTGCACACTCTCTGAATCAGTTACCTCGGCATTAAAGAAGGCAAACTGACAGTCATTTATCCGAGTGAGTAAACAATTGTGATTAACGAGCGTAGATAATCGGGAAGAAATTTGTTTGATTAATAGATCACCAATACTTGGATCATAGATTCCATTTACATGTGTTATGCGCTCAACATTAACCAAATAAAATCCCGCATTAGCATTTGATTTAGCGATTTCTGCAAGAAGACTCGATGATTCCTCAAAAAACAGATTCCATTTTGGAAGTCCGGTTAACTCATCATAATAAGCTAAACGAAATATTTGATTCTGAGTTCTATTTCTTTCTCGGCGGACTTCAACATTCCTCACTTCTTTTTCTATTACATGTGCTAAACGTAAGATACTGTCCTTCTGCACATAATCATTCACCCCACAGTGTAGCGCCGAGATGATTGTATCGTCATCAGATTCATTAGAATAAATGATGAATGGAATATCTTTATTACTCTCTATTAATAAATTAAACGCATCAATAGAGTTAAATAGGAGACTGTCATGATTAGATAGCATGACATCCCAATCGCGTTCATTTAAGGCTGATTCAATATCAGCCATATTGCAAACATTCTTCAATAATTGAATATTAACCAGCTCAGATCGCAATAAACTTGATTCTTCCTCAGAAAAACCAACAGTCAATATTTTCAAGTTGCTCTTTGACATAAAAATGTGCTTGTATTTTAGTATTGATATTTTTACGACTGATTGAAATCAAACTTTAAATAAATTCAATGCAATATAAGCACTTGGAAGCGGAGCTTCTTGAATGAAGCGGCCTCTAAGATGAATCAATCAAAAAACAACAAAGCAATCTGTGCAAATTACAATTCTTAAACAAAACTGATTTTAATAAAGCAGAGCAAGGTGATTTTCTTACGAGAAAAGCCAACTGACAGTTGACCAAAATGCTTCAAAACGTTAACATGCGCTTCTTATCAATTCCCTGATAGCTCAGTCGGTAGAGCGACGGACTGTTAATCCGCAGGTCCCAGGTTCGAGCCCTGGTCGGGGAGCCAATTAACTCAATGAGTTAGCTGGCTTATAGCTCTGGTTAGCTTCTTTAGCGTGACAGAAACGTGACAGCGGAATAACTTTTCTGTCTTTCCCTGTCTCAATTCTTGACGCTGCAAACGCTAAATTCTCAGTCGCAAACTTGGCATAACGATCTACCATATTGCGTGACTTCCAGCCGCCCAGATCCTTCAATTCATCACAGCTCGTTCCAGCCTGTCGATGCCATGAAGCCCAGGTATGGCGCAAATCATGAAAACGGAAATCTTCCAGTCCTGCTTTCTTAACCGCATTCACCCAAGCCGTATTGGTTAAATCCCAAAGAATCG
>CADEDO010000005.1:34756-79912 GCA_902826115.1 uncultured Nitrosomonas sp. | reverse complement strand
AAACGCTAAAGTAGATGAATTGATAGAGATAGATGGTGGCGTTGGACGCTTACCTTACAGTTTCCGAAGTGGCCGAATTTCTTGAGACATCTGAACGCCGTGTCCGGACTCTGCTTTCTGAGGGTCGAATTGAAGGTTTCAAGGATGCCAGTGATACTTGGCGAATCAAAAGCCCTCTAAGCATCAAACCCGGCACGCGCGGCCCGGATCTGCATGGATACCCTACCCGCAAGCTACAGCCTCGGAAACTCAAAATTGTTAAGCAGGGGGAATCATGAGTGATTTACACCCATACCATGCCATTGCATACCGCCTTTGGCTTGACGGATACGACTTATCCACCCTTTACCCTTCCCGAGTGTTTAAAAAGCACTGTGAGGCGATTAAAACGTTTTCCGGTGTCGATGTCTCTGCACCGCTCAACGCCAGCACCAATGCGGAAAGTTTTTGCGCTGCCCCGATGACGACGACGAAGGAGGAGGAAGCGCGGCATGCGCCTGCCTCTGACGCTCAAGCGTAGCGAGAGCGAAGGAATAAATGCTTTTAACAAGAACTAGCAGGGAATCTCAGAAGAAGGTTCCGAGGCTTGGCCAAAGGCCAAATGTAGGAATTCCTGAGTTCCCGTAAGCGGGTATGTTCCCGGCGCGGGCTCTTTGCGGAGCCGCTCAGGTCTCAACCCCCGCCCTTTGCATAACCGATCTGGCATGGTTGCGAAGCCACCCAGTAGGGACAATGTGGCGGGGCGAGTTGGGAACGGAAAAGCAGGTTTTTAGAGAATAGAAAGACTTTTTGAATGAATCAGGAGGTGAAAATCTTTCCGCGCTTGTCAGCGTTCGGTTTTTTGAAGTGAAATTTTATTAATTTTTGCGAAATTTTCCGCTTTTTTGAATTTAACTCGCTACAAATTATCGGCAATCATCGAAAAAAAGCCTGAAGAAGAAAAGAGGATTCTATAAAACTTTTTTTAGATAGGGATCAGCGTTTCCCTAAGACTTCGACAAAGGAGACACCATTCTTTCGAATCAACACCTGACTCAATCAGGCGTTTTTTTCCTTATGAAGATAGATACTTACGTTTCTATCGCCGCAGCCAGCATTTTCCGTGTCCCTTCGCACAGTATTCCGTTATGGGCAATTCACCCATTAAATCCTCTCTCAAAACAACATAACTGACTGGTACTAGAATTAAGGTGATGAAAGTTGCAAACATAATGCCAAATGCCAATGTAATCGACATAGGCAAAATTTTCTCGGCATGAGGACTTTGTTCACTCATGAGTGGCAACAGTCCTAAACAGGTAGTTGCCGTCGTTAAAAAGATGGCCCGAAAGCGCGCTTTACCAGCCAATAGAACAGCGTCATGCAATGAAATATTTTTTTTCCAAATCTCATTAATTTTTTCAACCAGTATTAGACTATCGTTAATTACAATTCCACCCACGGCAAATAACGCAACATAAGATTCGAGAGTCAAAGGGATTCTTAGCAGCAAGTGTCCCAATACAGCACCAATAAAACCAAACGGAATTGCCAGCATAATAATTAGCGGCTGCACATACGAACGCAAGGGGATTGCTAACAAAGCATATATTCCAAGCATCGCCAACGCGCCAAACCCCCAAAGCTTTGATAGTGTTTCCTCTTGTTTCTGCCTGGATTGTCCTGGTTCAATTCTTAATCCTGGATATTGTGCTTCCAGCGCAGGGATCACCACCGTACGCAAATCGACAAGAATGTTTTCAACATCGACTTCATCTTTGTACACCTCCGCACTGATTAGTTGGATACGTTCACGATTCTGGCGTGTAATGCTGGCAAATCCAGGCATATATATACAGCTTCGGCTACAACGGAAAAAGGCGCGGTAGCACCGCTCGGTAGCTTGACCGGCATGTTGTACAGATTATCCAAAGAACGACGATGCGTGGCAGGAAAACGTAACATTACTCTAACCTCGTTCCGATCCTGAAAGAATCGCTGCACTTCGAGTCCGAAGAATCCTTGACGGACTTGTTCACCTAGGCTTTGCATGGTCAATCCGTGAAATGCCGCTTCAGGCTTAAGTTTCAAGCGCAATTCTGGTTTACCAGCCTGCATAGAACCAGTAATACTGTGAACTCCTGTATAAGAAGACAGCTTGGCTTTCAGAATCTCCCCGGCAGCGCTTTGCATTGCGGTATCCGGCGCCATCAGTTTCAACTCAATCGCTTTAGCAGATTGAGTAGCAGGCATGCCAAGATTTCGGGGCCAAAATGTCTGGAAAGACAACGTCGCATTTGAAGGCACTTCTCCAAAACGATCTTGCCAGCGTTTTTTAATCTCATTCATGCGAGCCCGAATGCGTTCATCAATGGCAATCTCGATATCAACCATACCTACGTTTTCATCAAGAATTGAAATAATATGTTGAAAACTATCACCAGACCCACCTTCCAAAGCACTAATACCCAGCTCCGCGTTCAGTTCTGCTCGAATTTGCTGTGCAATCTCCTCCAGACGTTTTACCTGGTGATCAACCTGCTCAAGTGCAGTGCCGGGAGGAAATTCAATCTGTGCCAGCAAGTAATACTCGTTTACCTCCGCATCCATAACACTTGGGACACGTCCCGATAGAACCAGTGCGCCAACAATCAGCAATGCAACCGCAAATCCTGTCAGCGTGATATAGCGCAATCGTAATAGTACTAGCAACGTCGGTATATATATATGATTAATAAACCTTTGTAATCCTGCATCTATACGTTCTTGAATATAGCCAATAGCAGACGACCAGACATTTTGTTTTGCGGTCGATGAATAATTGGTTGCCAAATGAGAAGGCAATATCAGCAATGCTTCCAACATTGAGAATGCTAAAGTCAGCATGATCACCAGGGAAATGTTATACATCAGGTTTCCGCTGAGTCCTGGCAGAAATAACCCTGGAACAAAGGCAATCATTGTAGATAGCACCATCATGACGACCAATGGCGTTACTTCAAGGGTGCCACTGATGGCACCGGATAACCCTAAGCGCCCACCCTGCTGGTGCGTGTAAATATTTTCACCGACCACAATGGCATCATCTGCTAACACACCCAATATCAAAATAAGCGCAGAAATTGAATAGCTATTCAAGGAAATACCAACTATTGGCATCAGCCAAAGCGCACCTAACAGGGATATCAGAATCCCGCTGCTTACCCATAATGCCAAATGAAATTTGAGTGTGAACATCAATACCAAAAACACCAGTATAAAACCTGATATCGCATTTTCCATTAGCATGGATATATATTGCTCATAGTATTTCGACCAATCATCCCATGTCGTTACTTCAACACCTGGCGGCAATTGGGAACGAAATTCTGCAATAACCTGATGAACGGCCTCGACAGTCGTTTTAATCTGATCTTTGGTCATGACGACAATCTCTACTGCCGGTTGATTATCAACTCTGACCAGCAAATCTTGCTCACCGACAGTTTCTCGAATCTGTGCAATATCTCCTAATAGCAGATGTGCTCCCTGATAGGACGGACGTAATTCAATTGCTGCAAAATCAGCAACACTGAGTGCTTGCCCTTTACTTCTGAGTAACAATTTTCCATCCAGTTTTTTTAATTCACCCGCTGGAATATTTTGCGACGCATTTTGAATAGCCTCAGATACCTCTTCAAAGCTCAGTGCATAGCGACGCAAATCGGATTCTGTGATCTCAATCGCTATTTCATAAGGATACTGTGGCCAGGAAGTGAGTATTCCGATATCAGGGTGTTTACTCAGCCGCGCTTTCAATTGATCGCGTTGCTGTTGTAGCGTTAACATATCCGCTTCACCTCTTACCACGACAATCACTGCCGGCGTACCTGTTTTCAGTTCTTGGATATTCAGTTTCTCTATTTCTTTGGGCAAGACTGTTATCGCATCTATTTTCGCCTTAACAGCTGCTTGAAATTTTGTTGAACCAATAGCCGGATCAAATTCTATGGTGATTTCACATTGGGCTTGTTGTGCAACCGAATTGATATGCTTGATTCCTTCTAACTCATGTATGGCTTCTTCAATGGGGATGCATAATGCTTGTTCTACTTCGCTTGGTCCCGCGCTCGGATAAGCAGCGATGATTTGTAGTTGATTCTGTGGTTCTGGAGGAAGTGTATATTTCTTGGATGAAATAATTCCTAAGATGCCTCCTGCAATGATCAACACCATCAGAAAATTGGCGGCAACAGGGTTATTGGCAAACCAAATGATCAGTCTCATGGGACCGACTGCTCATTTGGATTATCTGGATTATTTTCTATCGCTCGAATCGCCGCCTCATCACTGGATTGATCAATAAATATCGATTGAACCTGCATTCCTTCAATCGGATAAGGAATTCCCGCCACAAGGACATTTTCTCCTTGGTTTAGTCCAGCAGAGATCATTACCTGCTCACGTTCCCGCTTCAATACCTTTACCGTGCGAAATTGCAATTGATTGTGATGATCGACCACAGCAACTTGGCTATTCTTGATTAGCGCACTCGCCGGCAGGATTGCCAAATGGTCTACCCATCGTCCCTCAATTATGGCTTCCACGAACAAACCCACAGGCAAACCAACAACTGAAGTAGCCTTTACGGTTGGCGATCTGGATTTGGTGGCTTCAATCCCAAAGGGGTCACGAATTTGTGCGATCACTGCCATCATGCCGGTGTCTTTATCAATTATCCCTTCACTACGCACGATATGACCTTGCCAAATACGATCCTGACCTTGATAAAATGCTGATAACGTAACCTTGGCCATCTTAGGCGATTGGTTGCGATCGGATAGATCGGGAAATTCTACAAATGCCAAATCGGAAGTGTTTATGGGCAAGCGGATTTCAACCAGGTCGCTGCTATACACTCTGCCCAATACCGTGCCACTGCTAATATATTGCCCAATTCCCGCTAATTTGCTGCGCACCCTTCCATCAAAAGGCGCACGGATACTGGTTCTTGATTGCAATAGCTTGGCATTCTCTAGCTCCGCCACCTCCGCTGCCAACTTGGCACGCTTCTCCTCTAATTGTGGTATGCGCAAACTCAGTGGACTCGGAGTCCCTTGCCCTAAATGTTCCCATTCATCCCGAGCTTGCTCGGATTCGGCTTTTTCACGAACTAACTGATAGCGTGCTTCCATCACTTTGGCGTTGGCCTGAGTGACTCTGAGTTTATAGTCCGATGGATCGATTTCTATCAATACATCTCGTTTTTTGAAAAAACCACCCTCCACGAAATTGGGTGCAACTTTGATAACATGACCAGACACCTCTGCAACCAAATCAATCTCGGTATGCGCTATTACACTGCCTTGCGAGTGCACATCCATGCGCATGGATTCCATTGCAACTTTAACAACACGCGCTGAGGGCAATTTGGCGATCACTGCTTGCCTGTCTGTTTGAGGAGGTGAATTGATTAAAGCAAATGCAGTCAATCCTCCAGCCACTATCATAGATAAAGCGATAAGTAATTGGCGATTGATTTTCATAATTGTTCAGGTGCTTGAATCTCGGTATTCAATAAAAATAGCATCATCAAAAACCGCCGCCCAATGCCAAATAAAGATTAACGCGATTGTTTAGCAATTGCCGCTTCACTGAAAGATAAGCACTCTGAGCATTTAATGTACTGCGATAGCTATCCAATAATGTCAGTATTTCTATCAAACCATGTCGATAAGAATAAACAGCAAGCTTCTGACTGGCTTCAGTTTGTTCGACGGCTTCCTTGAGAACTTCTGCCTGCTTTCGTAACCATTCCTCGGTAGCCAAAGCTTCTTCGACATCTTGAAAGGCATTGAGCACTGTATGTTTATAAAAATTAAGCGACTCCTCTGCCCGTGCTTCATTTTTGGCAATCTCTCCCTGGATACGTCCACCAGTAAACAACGGCTGCATGAGACCAATAAACACGTTCCAGGCGACTGCACGCGGATCGACTAAATCCGTTAGATCGGTACTCCGTGTTCCACCCGCAGCGGTCAACGTTATGCGCGGCAAAAGCAGCTTCATGCTACTGGAGGTCCGTAAATCCGCTGCACGTAAACGATCAAAAGCAGCCATTAAATCCGGTCTTCTTTCCAGAAGCTCAGAAGGCAAGCCAGCAGGAATAGCAACCGGAAGTTCAGGTAAACTCGTTGTTTCCATCAAATCTCCCGCTGGATAACGCCCCAGCAGAATTTCTAATCGCCTGGCAATGATTTGCATTTGATCGCGCGCTCGCATGTATTGTGCTTCTGCATTGGCCAAGTCCGTGAGTGCCAAGCGCAAATCAAGGCCACGCGTCAAGCCGCGTCGAAAACGACCCTGCAAAAAATCAGCAATTTTACGGCGATCATTGATCGATTGTTCTGCCACTACCGACTGCAGTTTAGCTTCAATTAATTCAAAATAACTCTGGGTTACTCTGGCAGCCAAAGATAGCCTAGCTCCCTGGAAATCGGCCACGGTAGCTTTTGCTTCTTGCGCTGTCGATTGCTGTTGATCGCGTATTCGACCCCATACGTCTAATTCCCAACTCAAACCAAACAAAGCTTCAAAAACGCCAAATCTAGATGATCCAAAACCGGCCTCGCGAATTTGAACTTGCTGATGATCTGCGGAAAAGAACAGTTGTGGCCATCGACTGGATCCATCAATACGTGCTTGAGCTGCGGCGACACCTACCCTTGCCGCGACGGCTTTAAGTTCATAATTTTCAGTCAAAGCATTGCGTACTAAATCACTTAAACTTTGATCACCAAAGGTTTCTATCCAATGTTCGGGCAGGGATCGATCGGATTCTTGCGCCCCACTCCAATGCGCAGGAATCTCAACGCCAACTTCTTTGAGATCTCGCTGCGGCAAAGTTTTACACCCACCAATACTCACCAAAAAAATAAAAATCGTGCCCAGGATAGCAATATTAGTTACTTGCATTCATTCATCTTTATATTAAACCAGGAGATAAGATATCTTTTTAATGGAAGATAGAAGTGTGGTCGCGCAACACAGGCTATTTTAGGGGTGACTGTGGATAGAAACCATGTGACATTTTGTCGCAGTGTATATAACTAAGTTTGTACTGTCGTGTTGTCCATCCTGCTGAGAGGATTTATGTACAAAAATTGTGGATTATTGAATAATTAGGCGCCCTGCCTAATTAATCGTCTATGACAGTATTTCTGTCAGCAGTACACTGATGACTTTCGGACAGACAACAAGATGGAGTAATCGGTCAAATTGCTCCATCCTCAAAGCGATATCTCGAAACTCCACAAGTCATCTAATAATCAATACGCAGCGAACCCATAAAAGTACGAGGTGCACCGACTGTAATAAAACTTCCACTGTTAGTGCCGACGAAATACTTTTCATCAGACACGTTCAACACATTGAGTTGGGCGGTAAGACGCATTTTATGCAAGATTTTAACTTGATAGCTTGCCATTAAATTACCAATCACAAATGCCGGTAACCGATAAGTATTGCCTGGATCGCCTTGTCGTTTTCCAATCCCCTGAATTCCCCCTCCTAGTTTTAATCCACGCAACATTTCGTTTTGGAATTCGTAGGTACTCCATAAAGTGCCAGTATGTTCAGCTGCTAAAAATAGGCGTTTCCCCTGATTACCCAAATTGGTCCCAATAGGATTACCGTCAAGATCAAATTCAGTGCCACGGTCTTTAGTAATTTTGGCAAAAGGTAAATGGCTGTATGTAGCGATTAAATTCCAACCAGGCAAGACTTCACCTGCCACATCAAATTCAAAGCCACGGGTTTCCGCTTCACCGATGGCTCTAGAGCGAAAAGGATTAGTCGGATCAGGTGCGCCGATACCCTGTTTGGTCAATTCAAAGTATGAAAAAGTCGATCTGAGTCGTCCATCCAAGAATTCGGTTTTCAAACCTGCTTCCCATTGTTGAGCTGTTTGCGGTGGCAGTCTCTGTCCATCAGTATTAAATAATGTATTCGATGCGCCAAAGTTTTCAGTATAGCTGCCATACAAAGACAACCACGGCATAGGTTGCCACAACAAACCACCACGCGGTGTAAACCGATCTTCCGCTGAAGTTGTCAGATCTGTGACAGTATTTCGCCCAACCGCATTATCGTAGCGAAATCCCCCCATTGCGTGAAAGTTATAGGGTAATTTAACTTGGTCCTGAAAATAGGCACCATGCCACGACTGTGTAAAACCCATATTGGAATTATTGCTGGAATCAAGAATTGGTCGACCAGCCAAATAAATCGGATTGAAAATATTAAATGCTGGGGCAGATGCACAGCAATTGTTTCCTCTGATCTTGTCGTCAAGAAAAATGTAATCGT
This sequence comes from uncultured Nitrosomonas sp., assembly GCA_902826115.1. GTDB lineage: Bacteria > Pseudomonadota > Gammaproteobacteria > Burkholderiales > Nitrosomonadaceae > Nitrosomonas. Next base: position 71,587 of record CADEDO010000005.1, on the reverse strand, counting down.
AGCCAAATAGAAGCGTGTGCTTGAGTATTCCAGTGGTTACATGACCTGTTAAATTAACCGAAGTTTGATATCGATTCGAATGATTAATCGGCGCATTGTTAAAAAACCGCTCTAATGAGCCATTGGCTGTGGCAGGAGTAAACCAGAACAACGAGTTGGAATTATAATCCATCAGTTCTGCGGATAAGCGGTGCGAAATCGTCCAATCATTATTGATCATATGCGACCAATTCACGCCGACGAAATATCGATCTCCGTTATTTCTATTATTAATGGGCTCGCCTGCAAAAAGATTACGAGGAACATCAGCAGGACGATTTCCCACATTGGGTATACCTGGATCCGCCACATTTTTGAAGCTTTGATATTCAAGTTCTGCAGTTACCTGAGTTTGCGGGCTTATATTCAACTTTACGACGGGCGCTATAAAAACGGATCTATTATTGACGAAGTCACGAAATGAGCCTGAGTTTTCATAAGACAAGTTCAGACGATAGAGCAATCGATCATCCTTCGTCAGGGGTCCAGTCGCATCGACTGTTGTACGATAAAAATCGAAAGAGCCTGCTTGTTGTTGCAGCGAATAATACGGGGTCGCCAATGGCTGCTTGGTCACCGTATTGATGATCCCTCCAGGGTCGGCACGACCGAACAGGATGGAACCTGGTCCTTTAAGCACCTGAATCTCTTCGATATTAGCCATTTCTCGCTTAACCGTCCCCCCTCCCAGAGAATTGGGCATAAAAACACCGTTACGGTATGTGGTATCACTATTAAATCCACGAATTACAAACCCATCCGATCCTCCCTGATTGGTAGGCATATGCGTCACACCACTGACATTCTGCAAGACAGAATCGAGCCGGATTGCCTGTTGATCCTGCAATATCTGGCGTGGCAATACCTGAACGGAAAAAGGCGTCTCCATGATAGGCGTATTAGTTTTAGTAGCCGTTGTGGTATGAGCGCGAATAAACTGATTATTGAACGGTGATCCTGGTTCGTTAGCGCTCCGCACCATGATTTCCGGCAACATCGTTGACTTGGGTGCCGCTGCTTTTTCTCCAGATTCTTTGATGACATAAGTATCTTTTCCGCTTGCCAGATGAATGTATGGTGTTCCCTGCAACAAACGCGCCAGTGCCTGATCGGCATTCATAGAACCATTGATGGCCTGACTGCGAATTCCTTTTAGATTTTCTGCCGTGAACAATAACTGTATACCAGTTTGATTGGATAAAGTATGTAACGCATCTGACAAATCCTGCGCAGGAATATCGATTGTTCTACTTTGCGCTTGCGCATTTCCTAGGAACATAACCAATCCCAGCATCCATAAAATTTTCTGCATTCATTCTCCTGATTTTTTCTTATCAATTTCAGCCAAGAAACAGCTTTACTAATCAATAAGACGAAAATAGAAAGAAACACCTGACATAGAAAATTTATTAATTGATAACTATTTGAATTATTTAGTTTCTGAACGAAAGCACAGTCATCTCATCCTGTTCGGTGCTGTGGAGTGAAAACAGCACTTTGAGTGCCTCGATCAACCCGGCACGATCAGACGAATTGAATTCTCCGCTGACTATTAACTTGTTTAGCTGTGAATCTGCCAGTCTAATTGGGCGTTCGTGATAGCGATTAATCTGTCGAATGGCTTCGTTCAGTGGGGTATTGCGAAAAATCAATCTGTTTTTGCGCCAAGCCATGATCGTTTCAAAATTGGCCGCAGAAATGTCAGACAAATCGTTTGCAGAATAAGTGAGTTGCTGTCCGCCGTATAGCGTTTTGATATTATCAATCTGAGCATGCAATTTGATTTCAACGGCGCCTTCCAACACCGCGACGGTGGTCTTGTCTCCCTGCCGCATGACATTAAACTCGGTACCGATATCTCGCAAGGTACCATGCCCGGATTGAACGACAAATGGACGCAAGCGTTCGCTACCTATCTTGAATGAAGCTTCACCCCGCTCTATCGTTACCTGTCGGGTCAATCCAAATAACTCCATTCGCAGAACGGTATCCGTATTCACGTCGATGGTGGTGCCATCCATCAGAACAATTTGCTGACGTTCTCCGATTGCTGTCGTAATCAATTCCTCATGTCGGGTAAGCCAGTGCAAGGAACATGACAGCACAATCAACAAAGCGACCCAGGCAACGGTCAGTCGAGATTTCTTAGTAGATGATTGAATTGGTTTGCGTTCTAATTGATCAAGGCTATGCCAAAGCCGAACATATTGTTGATATTCATTACGATGTGCCTCACTCTCCGCCAACCAGTCTGCAAACGCTTGTTGGTCAGCGTCACTGCAACCATTGTGCTGCATGCGCAAGAACCAAGCAGCCGCCTGTTCAGTCAGTGAATTTTGATCAAAGGACTGCGGCTGCCGTGTGTGTTGCGATTTTTCCATTAAGTGAATACTTGACGCAGTTGCACAAGGGCACGAATCAATAATTTTTCTACAGCATTACGGGAAATACCTAATTTTTCAGCAATTTCAACGTGAGTATAGCCATCAAATTTGTGCAAGATGAATGCGCGATGGCATTGCGGTGGCAATCCTTCAATGGCACGACATAACTTTTCCAAAAGCTGTCTTGCATATATCACCCTGGCAGGATCAGTTAAATTGCATACAGGTGAATCATGTATAGGAAGCTCATCAATACACACGTATTCCGGATGTTTCACATGAGCGCGATGATAATCGATAACCAAATTACTCGCGATGCGGTATAACATGGCCCGTGCATTGAGGATAGATTCGCCGGGGTAGACCATGACGCGAATAAAGGTCTCTTGTGTCAATTCAGTCGCAATCTCGCGACAACCTACACGCCTCAACAAAAAGTTGCGCAATTCGCAGTAATGACGCAGATAAAGATGAGTAAGGGTTATGCTTGAATTCATGATGCCGGCTGATGGTCAGCCTCTTGATTAATGCGCGTTGAATTATGCGTGACATGAAGGTAGTTTGGAATGCGACATAATGTCACATCTATTTAATGAAAATAGCGGTCAAAACCACCCTGAGCAAATCAAGCAATGAGCAAATGTACCCATTGCCTACAATCAGTCGCTTGAACCCATTTAATCAAAGAAATTATCTGAAAGAATTTTCTGCGACAGATTGTCACATGTGACATTTAGTCGCATTGATTTAGTTGACTAACTCTATCAACATTTAAATTGAATCGAAGTCTGACTGATAAAACAGTTCATTTTTTGAATCGATTCAACAAGCAACAACCACATTAACTAATCGATGTTTTTATCAAAAAAATATGGAAAAACACACAGTCTGTGTTTTAAAGGGGCATTATTGAAAAAATTAACAAAATTAAAAATCGCAGCATGCGCTGCATCGATATTACTGATATCGAGTTCTCAAGCACACATGTACACCCAGTTTCCCGTCTATGATCGTGGCGGGCTTTACGAAAAAAGTAAAGAAAGCGATTGGCCTTATTATCAGGATGGCGCCTTCGGACCTGTTCGATTCAATGTCCAACACGCATGTAGTCACGAAGAAGGCACGGGACGTGTTTCAACTCGCCAATTGACCGTCGTCATACCGACCGGCGCGACTGTTAAACGAGTCGATACTAAATTGCCCGGTCCATGGGAGTTCCCAAATTTTGATCCGGCATACCAGGAACTGGGTCCGGCTTCACCAGACGCTAACGGCTATGATTGGGCTATCTCGTTTGTAAAACCTTTTGCACAAGCAGCCTTAAATCGGGTCTATCCGATTATGGGCAAGACCTCGACAGGCGAAAACATACCACGCGCTCTGGTCTGGGTTGGCGATCATCCCAACGATAATGATGCGGACATCATGGCTACCATGTTTTTTCCGGAAATTCCCGCCGAATCTTGTGTCAAGGAAGTACAATACTTTTTCCCCGCAGCACAGTTCTGCAGCACTCCCCGCCAGCCTAATACTGTCACAGGATGGTTATTGGGCACTACCGAGAATTGGACTAAAGAACGCTTAGGCGAGACACAAGTTCAGTGGGCACCAACGGTGAGCATGTTACGTGATTTGAATAAAAAACCGCTGCCTAGTAGCTGTGGAAGTGGTGAAACTATTGGCATCTACCCTTCCCGCGAAGATATTGATCAGTTTTTGCGCCCCATCTCAGTTGATAAAAAAGGTCATCACTTTAATCAAAAGAATGTCGATTGGTGGATCAAACGTCATGACGATCACTAAAAAATACTAGCTATCTAGCCATCTAGCCATGCATCCGAATTCCAGTAAATCAATTGGATCCGGATGCATGCTTATTCACGAAGTGACGGCCCGATGACCGGATGCTCAGTCAGCAACTTAAATTTGCTCAATCACTGCTTCGTATCCAGTTTTCACATAAACTATTCAGCAGACTCCAGCAGTAATCAACTGGCACTATATCAGCAGCAATCCTTGGAATCTCAGGTGCATAAAGCTTTAGTATCAATGGCGGAATCTTTGTCAAAAATACAAATCGCAAGCCGTTCTGGATGAATTTAGTGCTCTCAGATGAATTCATCTGAAAGCACTATAAAAATTTCAAAACCGATCTTGATCAGATCATTTTTCGATACATAAGCAAAAAACAATCATTCGGTCTGGAAATAGTCTGCAGGATAAGGTTAGGAATTAACTCCAATTAACCAAAAACACCACCAAATATTACGTAACCAACACCTGTATTAGGAATACTCCCATCTCCAAAAGGCGCTCCAATGATTAAATCATCAAATCCATCATTATTCACATCACCTGCGCTGCTAACAGATTTGCCCAAAGAATCGCCAGCCGCCAACCCATTCAGCAAAATACCATCACTACTACCTAGGTCAGCCAAATTGAGAGAAGCACTAAAGCCTGAAGCTTTGCCATATACCAGATAACTGGAGCCAGAATCTTGACCATTCGGTTCTGCACCAAAAGCACCAATGATCAAATCGGCAAAGCCATCGCCATTGAAATCACCCGCAGTACTGACTGATCTACCGGAGTAATCGCCAGCTACTGCGCCTTCCAGACGAAAGCCATTGTTACCATCCAAACTGGATAACTCCACTGTTGCATCGAAGCCAGAAGCTTTGCCAAAAATGACGTAACTGGCACCAGAGTTTTCGCCATTTGCATCGGCATAATTGGCACCGATAATAATATCGTCAAACCCGTCACCATTGACATCACCCGCGGTACTCAGTGAATAACCGGATTGATCCCCTTCTGCCACTCCGTTCAAACGGAAACCGTTGCTGCCATCAAGATTAGAGATATCCAATATCGCATCGAAGCCAGAGTTTTTACCAAATATCACATAACTGGAACCGGAGCCCTCGCCATTCGGACTATCCAAATAGGCTCCAATCATTAAATCATTGAGTCCATCGCCGTTGATGTCACCGGCACTTATACTGTTACCAAACTGGCCGCCTCCTGCCAATCCATCCATGCGAAAACCGTTATTACCATCCAGGCTGGTCAGATCCATGGTGGCGCTGAAGCCTGCGGATTGTCCAAATACAATATAACCACTGCCGGAATCTTCTATGCTCAAATCAGCCAGTGGCGCACCAATAAATAAATCATCAAAACCATCGCCGTTGACGTCGCCTGCACTGCTGCCTGACCATCCCGTCAGGCTATCTAATGTGCCATCCAATCGAAATCCGTTATTGCCATCGAGACTGGATAACTCTAACGTGGCACCAAAACCTGATGCTTTACCAAATACCACATAGCTATAACCTGTATCGAGTCCCGGAACATCGGATAGCGGTGCACCAATCAGCAAATCATCAAATCCATCTTTGTTGATATCACCTGCTCTACTCACCATTTGTCCTGCGGCATCTCCTCCCGCTACGCCATTAAGGCGAAAGCCATTGCTGCCATCAAGAGTGGATAATGGTAACGAAGCATTGAATCCTGAAGCCTTACCAAATACCACAAAGCTGGCGCCGGAGTAGAAATCATCAAAATTATGCGGCGCCCCAATAATTAGGTCATCAAAGCCATCGCCATTGATATCTCCAGCGCCGCTGACTGATTCACCGGTATCATCACTGGTGATTACACCATCAAGGCGAAAACCGTTGCTGCCATCAAGGCTGGTTAAATCAATGGATCTCCCGGAATTATTAAGCAGATTATCGATTGCTGTTTTGGCAGTCGCAACCGTAGCTGCATCTGCGGTGACCCCAGCCAGGACTTGCTGCAGTGTTGACAAGCTAGTTGAAGATCCTCCCTTTTCTATGGAGTAATAACGAGACACTTCTATCCGATTATCTAATAATGCGGCTGCATTTCCCCATGCCGGATCAGTATGTTCAACGCCATCTAGTAAAGTGATACCTGAATTGATCACGGCACCCAATGTCTGTCCACTAGCCATTTGGACAAGAATAAAATTAACTGCCGCGCTTTTTTGATCTGCCGTCACCGTATCGCCAACCAGATTATCGATTATTTTCTCTGCATTACTCGTATTATAAGCAAGGGCAGCCGCTCCCCAGTCAGCATTGGATGCAGGAACAGTTGATAAAATAGTTGTTAATTCTGCAATGACTTCACCTTGTGTTGCTCCCGCAGAAATTCGATTGACGATATATTCAGTCGCCAGCGTTTTATTGGCATCAGAAGCGTGACCACCAACCAGATCGCTGATAAATGCCTCTGCAAAAGCTTCGGAAGTCAAATCATCAGCATAGTCTTTGCCAAGAAATAATTCAGTTCCTACCAAAGTTTGTGCCAAATCCGCTAGAGATTGTCCGGCGGTCAATTGTGCACCAAGGGCATCCAAATAAGTCGCTCCTGGCGATGCATTAAACATCACTTGTGCCAATTGAAGGAGAGAAGTTTGTTGTTGTGCTGTAAGTGCCATAGCGGTTTTCCTTAAATTCGGTGTGATGTCTTAGGATAAATTAGGGCTGTGGCCACACTTGTGCACCATTGAACTGGATCGGCATGTCGCGATCAATTTGTGCGGCCGATGGTCTCACCGTGACCTGCAATCCTGCTCCGCAAGATTCTGGCAATGGATTGGTTGCCAGATCACGAGTAATCGTAAAGTAAACCGGAAAATCAAAGGCGTGCCCTCCTGGCGTCCCATCGTATTTCGAGCCGACTGCGGGAATCCAGAAACTCACTGCGTTCTCGGTGGTATTCAAATCGTTGATAGTGGTTATTTTACAAATATCTGCCGCTGCTACTGCAAACCTCACCGATTTGGCACAGGATTCTGGATTGATCAATGCTGCACTGGTCACAAAGGGAATACGGCCAAAAATATGAGAAGCAATCGTTCGACCGCCACCGGCCCAGAATCCAACTACATTACCTCTGGTATCTCTTTTGACATCTTGCTCGCTGAATATTGAATGATCCTGGTAGATTTGAATCAGTCCCCCCCAATTTTGTATGAAGTCACTCAGCGGACCAGCATGTGGGTTTCCATTGGCAACGATCGTTGAATCTAAACCATCCGGGAAAACCACACTCGTACCAATGACAGGTTCATTAGTACAACCATGGGTAATCACGAGATAATTATCCGATCTGGTCCCTTCAGGAATCTCCGATGGTTGAATAACCGTATGTGCATTGGCATTCTGCAAAAGAATGCCTGCCAGTAAAGTGGGTACTAGAAAATTTTGAATGAATGACCGTAACAACATGCTTTCGAACTCCTTAATATAGCGATGAATATAAATACCAACTGGAATGGCAGGTAGTTCTGTAAAATTAGAAAATTAAATCGAGCAGAAATGACGCAATATTTCTTTAAGAACTTACCATCGAAATTTTAGTTAACTATTCTCAGTCAGAACTCCATCGATTAGCAATGCGGCAAATTGCCGCATCAGCACCAAGTTGATCAAGTAATCAGCTCGCATGACTGTGAATAATCTGAGCCCATCTGACCTTTCAGTCGCGATTGACAACCGCCAGTGCAGCGGCATAATCATCGGGGGCTTCAATAGCCCACCCATTGATTGTCGGACAATCCATGCGATCACAGACAACCCGATAGCGTTCGCTATCATGCAAAACCGATATAGATTGCAAGTGCTCCGAAATGCCCACACCCCAGGCCTTTAATATCGCTTCTTTAGCGACCCAATGCCGAATGAAATCTGTCGTTGTTTTTATCTTAGCTTTGCGTTCCAAAGCAGTAAAAACATACTTACCCAAACCATTAATATCTATTTGGCGATTGCAAGATTCGATATCCACACCAATCGAACCACCGGTAGAAAATGCAAGTAATGCAAAACAACCGGCATGAGAAACATTGAATTGAATATCTGTATCGCTTTGCAAACTCGGTTTTCCATATTCATTCGTCACAAAATTCAGTTTTTCCGGCTGCCGCATAATTTTCTGAGCCAGCAATCTTCTCAACGCAGCTCGTGTCACTATTGAGCGAACTTGATCTTCATGAGCGCGAAAACGCAGTGCACGATTCCGCTCTGATTCATTCAGCAGACAGAAATCTAAGTGTGATACAGGCATCTGTAAATTTAACGTGAGTTGCCATACTTCAATATTTGTAGGCACATCAGTGGACAGAGATAATCGTTGGATAGTAGACACAATCTGATTAAAGAAAGAATCGATTAATAAATTGCCAAAATTAGGTTGTGATCAAATCATCACTTAAATACTCAATCAGCGTGATTAAACTAATACGATTTACGAAACTTTATGGTATTAATCGAGTATATCGGAAGCCACGAAATTAACTGCTGCGACAATTTGTCGCATTCTCACCGGATTGAATTTTTCTGATAATTCAGAAGAATCATTCGGGCAGTTTTAATGGATAATCAGTAGATAAAATATTCATCAGACCCGGATCATCAGGATTAACCTACTACTCACGCATCTAATAACAAAAAACTGATATTCAATTCTGTCATGCATTTGCATCTTGCTGGCTTGTGCTGTACTTGCACCATCCTATGTGATTACGAAATACTTTTGACGTATTTTGTTTCACTTGGTGGAAGCGATAAAACTCAACCATCTTCACAATTAATATTAAATATGATCAATTTATTCAGACATTCACCTAGAAATACCCTTTTGAATCCGCGAATAACGCTACGTACTGTAGTCATTAGACTGTTGAGTGGAATTTGCTTATCGAATCCCCTGACACTATTTGCCGGTGAATTGCATCAGCATATCGAAGTCAGAATTGCCGACCAACGTGTGCAAGCAAGTTTTTGTCGCCCTGAAAAAGGATGCAGTTTAGTTAAACCGGAAACACTTGGGTTACCTGCCGGACAAATGCCGATTGATCAACTGACTGGCACTCCGATTTACGTTTCAGAATTCAGCATCTTTCCTGACCGTACCGCGATCGATAGTCCAGGTTTCGAAGGAATCGCGGGTGAAATGACAGCCGGAGATCGGGTTCGATACCTTGCCAGCGGTCACTTGAGTTATTGGAACACAGAAAAACGTCAATGGTCATTAGCACCGGAAGGCATTCAGATTCGTTTGGCTGGCGGTTTGGATTTGCAGCCTAATCAAGATTGTGGGCAGGTATTTTGCATTCCGAGAACTGTCGAAGGATTTACTTTGTTCAATCGACACGGTGTAAGCAGTGCTTCTTCGCTTATAGTCGGCGAAGTTCGTCCGGATGGTTCTTTACACACTCATCTCGATTGGATTATTGAATCCAGTCAAGGTACACCGAATGCACCTGTTGGCGCCTACATGGTCGAATTAAGGTTGATTACCGATTCTTACCCTGAACCTTCTGATACATTGTGGATAATGTTCAATAATGGCTTGCCATTGGCGGATTTTCAGCAAGCAGTTGCGGGGCGTGTGTTGCAATCAAATACTGATACTGCATTAGCTGATAAGTTGTTTAATTGGGCAGAATCCAATTACCCTTCCTTCTTTCCAAATACAACCACATCATTCATAGCACTGGGATTTTATGCACGGTGTTATCAAAATGGCGCTTGTGTTGGCGTGAAAGACAATCACATCTTCGCAGTGGGCGGGGAATTCGGTGCCAATGTAGTTACATTGGGTGAATTTGATGCAATTGCAGTGCAAGCGGGACTCTGATCTTTTTGAATTGAGTACCCCCCTACTTGTGTCGCTGGGTACTATTCACGACGGATCTAGAATAAAAAATTTATGTGCACCAGATCGTAAAAATCAGAATGATGCACTCATCCCCACTTGCGCGCTAAAGCCAGCTTCAGGTGCAAAATTTCGCAAAAAAGAAGTCGAGTTCCTGATGGTCATGTTAGTCATATTTGAAAGTTTTGCGAAGAAAAGAATTTTCCTATGATCGGACATCTTCCAATCGTAAGACAAATCCAGGTCTAATCGATGATAGCTTGGCGTTTCAGTTTCCAAGATTCCTGGTCTATTTTGTTCCAGCGCATGGGTATAACGTAGCCCGCCTCGCCATTGTGTCCACTGGAATCCTATTTCGCCTCCGAATCGCAATGGCGGAAGCCTTGGAACATCTCCAAAAGCATCATTCTGAAACCAGCCACGCACATAATCAGAAAATAACGTTAAACGAGGATTGATGGGTAAGCCCAAGCGAGGATGAGCAGTAATCTCAGCTTCGTAACCGGCAAAATTTGCTGTATTGGCCTGATATCCAAAAACCGGCAGACAATTTCTTAAATTCGCGCAAGTCAATTGGAAACGAGGCGGATCAGGAGCGAAATTAAAGAAGAATCCCTGGTTCTCCAGATAGATGAAATCCTGTATCGATTTGTAATAACCATTGGTATGAAAGGAAACGTGTTTGCCAGTAAAGCGTAAGCCTAATTCGTAGTGATTGGTTTGCTCAGCGCTCAGATTCAGTCGACCGATTTCGTAACTGCGGGTTGCAAAATGCGGGCCTGATGCAAATAATTCCTGCACATCGGGTGCGCGCTGAGCTCGCTGCCAATTCAAATACAATGAAGTTTGCGGCATGATCTCATAATTTAAGCTAGCAGCCAGGGAGTAAGTAAGATAATTCAATGCATTGGGCAAGGGTAATGCGCCCGAAACACCTGCTAATCTAATTTCATCACTTTTGGGCGTCGTGGTTTGATTTTCGATGCGCGCCCCCATTTCAAGGTTGAGGCGATCCGTAATAAAGACCGTTTCTGTGACAAAGAATCCTAATGAATCAATATTGGCAGCAGGCGTGAATGTTTCGATTCCTGTCGCTGCAAAAGTACGATTCTGCCATTGCATGCCAAATGTGCCATCGAGCCACCCTCCCCGCTGATGATTCATTTCTAATCGCGATTCCCACACCGAATTGTTAAATCGGGTCAACGATGAACTTCTATCGGTCACACTTTTATCATAATCTTTATGATCATAGTCAATGTAACTCAGTTTTGCTTTTACCTTGGGTAATGCTGGCCAATAGGTTTTCCACAGGCCGTCTAAATCATAACGGCGTTGTGACATATCTATCCTGATGGCTTCTTGTTCGGTTCTTCCCGCCTCGGTGTGACCTGGAACTCCGGGTGGAATACCATAATTTCTGACCATTTCATGATAGCTCCCGCCCAAATGGCCATGTTTACCGATCAGCGATATGCCAGCCGAGCCACCCTGACTGTTGGAATGACTATTTTGGATGACATTCGTGCTATTGGTACTCGGATCAACTTGAAATTGTTGCCGAATCGCTGCTTCGTCTAAAGCAGTTCCGGGAATATGGGTGTTATTGGAGGAACGCTGAAAATAATCGACATGGATCGCAAACATTCCCTTACCCACATCCAATCCGAACATCCCGGCTTTATCTGCAGAATTATGGTCGTAACGAAAATCCATTCGACCAGCAACGCCATTCAGTGGAATCTTTTCTGGTATGCGTTGATGTTTGATATCAACCATACCGCCAATCGCATTGCCGCCATAGCGCAGAGTGGCGGGGCCCCTTAACACAGTAATGCTTTCTGCCAGCATGGTTTCAAAAGCGACCGCAAGATCGGGACTTAAAGCAGAAAGATCATGTGCGCCAATCCCATTTTGCATGATTCTGACTCGAGGGCCGCTCATGCCACGAATGATCGGTTGACCAACGCCAGGCCCATAGGACAGATTGCTGACTCCCAATTCACGCTCCAGTGTTTTGCCGAGTGTTTCGCCGGTGCGAACGCGTAATTCCCGGCTTTCTAATTTTTGTATTGGGTCAGCCGGTGTAGAACTCGCTTCAATGGTCATTGTTTCAAATTTGACCGGCTCTGGCGGAATAGTAGAACTAGGCTGCGCAATATTCGATTGATTTTCTGCTACTGATTTTTTTTGTGCATTCTGATCGCCAGCGAAGGCGGGATTCAAAAAAAAAATTAACAATGCATGCAAAAAAATATAATGGGAACGAATATGCAAAATCTGCATTAAAGCCCCGCCATATCATAAAAAGTTTCTATTGAACCATGTTCAGCGATATCGCCCAGAACCCCGCCAGCAGTGTAAATTTTGCCGTCTTTACTGCCAACGCAAACGGAATTGTCATAACAGCGGACATAGTATCCGAAGATAAAACGGCTTTCGGCAGCATGTGGGAATAATGCTTTATTCTGTGATTCCGCCCAATCAAACAGTGCATCCATCCGATCATAATCGTTCAATTGGACTTCTGGCGTCACTTTCAAAGCTTGAGAAAGCGCCAAACGATCAAAATTTGCTTGAGCATTGATATGAAAAACTAATGCAAATGGAACAGAGGGTTTATAGAGTATGCGTTCACCTGATTCATCGACTCCTAAGATATTGATGAAAACCATATAGGCGCCATCATCCGGTAAAGATCCGTCCGCTTTCTGGATTCGAAAAATCGGATGGGCTTCAAAGTCGCTTCTAGTTGTCAAGCTATCAATGATTCCTTGTAATCCATTCCCTTCTTTATCGGTCACTATTTTTTCATCCGATAAACGACTGATCACTAACTGCTCTGTAAAGCCTTCTCTCAGCCATTGTGATTGCTCGCTTGACCATTTCAACAAGGTACTTTCTGTTTGATAGCCTACTATGCCGCCTTGGTCGAAACCTGTCCCGGTAAATCCGGCATCTCCCATGCGATAAGGGGTAAATGTATCGGTAAATGAGATGACGAATGCCGTGTGGTCACCCAGCGCTCTTCCCTGACGCTTGATATCTACTTCAATGTTGCCATCGCGCCATGCAAACGCCATGTTCGGTTCACCTTCATGCGCCATAACCATGGTGCTAAAAAAAAGTAAAAGCGATCCTATAAAAATGGTTTTAATCAAAAGATACTCCGGTAATTTTTCAAAAGAGGATTCGTGATACGAGTCTATAAAAGCGTTGCTCACCTTATGGTGAGTGGGATTCTAATTTCTACGAGAATTCACAATTTACGTCACTTTGAACTTATTCATTGTTGTAATGACTTTATTTCTTGACCGCAAGAACCTTCGAATCAGTTCAAAATGGTCATCGCAATTGATCTTATTTAAGTAAGTAATCAATATCAATGCGACAAAATGCCGCACCATTCACAATTCTAAATCGTGAAGAATTGGATCTGTATTCATTAAGAGAGACTGCGACAATTCGTCGCATTCTAAAAAAATCGAATTTTATAGATAATTGTTTATCAGTGTTGACCAGATTAATTTTTTATCACTAACAGATGGCATTGTTTAATAAATCCGTTTTGAATCAACGTGTCAGTACTTATTTTGAATTTCTGTTTATCAGAAAAAATCGCCAAGAACCCATTGTGACGAGTACTACATTCGATTCCGTGATTCTTACACGGTAAATTCAAAGCTTACAAAAGTCACTACCGAACATTAATGAGTGCAAAAATGAAACTATTTAAATTCCTAATTATTTTTACCACAATTTTGTCATTTATGACCTTGCCTGCACGTGCCGAGCAGGCGGATTTGAAGTATTTCACTTCTGGCAGTTATCAGCAGTTACTAAAGGAATATGCTGACAAACCTTTTGTATTGATGGTCTGGTCTATACACTGCACGACATGTTTGCAGAAAATGCCCTTGCTCAATGAGCTTAGCAAAAATATGCCGGGAGTTAATCTGGTCATGCTAGCCACCGATGATGCTTCCGCATCGGATCAGGTCAAGTCCATACTCGTCGGAAATGAACTCAATAAGCTGGATAATTGGATCTTTGCTGATGCCAATGCGCAGAAACTTCGGTATGAAATTGATCCTAAATGGTATGGTGAAGTGCCTCGCACCTATTTTGTGGACAAAAATCATCAGCGCGTGGGTGTCAGCGGTGCCCTATCGCGTGAAACCTATGAAACCATGCTTAAAGAAATCTTCAATTAGATTGATTGCCGATAAGTAAATCCAATCTTGCTTCAATAGGTACGGGAATAGCACTCTACTACTATTTGGCAATAGATAATTAACCTTTTCCTTAATACACTATGAATCAAGTGTCGCTCATCTACTCTGTTTTATTGCTAGTAATTACATCAGCAAGCCTATCTGCTGAAACTGAGCGAATGCTGCCGGAGCAAAAAATCTTTACCGCGGCAGCATTTGGTCCGGATGGACGATTGTGGCGCATCATTCCTTCTCAGAAATATATCTCGGTAGATTACTCAACCGATTTCGGAAAATCCTTTAGTCAGCCGGTTCGTGTCAATTCAGCGGATATCCCTATACATCTATGGGACGAGAATCCGCCCACACTTTCCGTTGATCGGAAAGGCAAAGTGTACGTGTTGTATTTCGCTAATGACAAACAAGCCAGCACCAGTTTCTTCAGCCATTCTGATGATGGCACCCAGTTTAGCCAGCCTATTAAAATCAGCTCTGAAGCAGATAACCGCTACCACTATCAAACTGAAATGATCATTGATGCGACCGACCGTATCCATTTTGCATGGCACGATGTTCGTGATCGCGATGAATACAAAAAACTCGGTGGTGGAGATTTATCGATTTATCATGTTTCAGCAAGAACCGGAAAAGCAATTCAATTGGCTTCCGATCAGCGCATTGCAATGAATGTTTGTTCTTGCTGCCGCACTGCTATGGCCGAAGATATCGATGGTAGTTTGATTATCCTGGCGCGTTTCGTCTATCCTGGCAACATTCGGGATCATGGTTTGTTCAGATTATCATCAGATGGAAAGATTGGAGAACCTTGGCGCGTTACTTTTGATGATTGGGTGATTGAAGGGTGTCCGGCACACGGACCAGCTCTGTCCATCAGTGCAGATGGCCGATATCACATGGCTTGGTTCACACAAGGAGAGAAACGTAGCGGGCTTTTCTACGCGTGGTCCGATGATCAAGGAAGAACCTTCTCCAATCCAATGCCCATTGGCGATCAAGACAAATTACCCGGTCGAGCAGAAGTATTGGCTCTGGGTAAACAGGTGGCGCTGGTATGGAAGGTATTTGATGGCATGCAAACTCGCGTGGAAGCAATGTACTCCATGGATGGAGGATTGCACTGGTCGGCGGCCAGATCCATTGCTGAATCATCTGCACAATCTGCGCACCCTGCTTTGATTACTGACGGCAAGCAGATTTTTCTTTCCTGGAATAGTTTAGACACCGGTTATCGCTTGATTCCGGTTAAGCAATCAGATTGGAACATCATCAACAAATCCGAATAATTACGGTTGATCGATTTTAGTAAATACAGACGTCTCAAAATGCGCATTATCAATATCCTCGCAATGAAAAAGCAACTGATAATTTGCCGCCTTTTCACCGCTCGCCGTCTGGCTGACATACAAATGATAAACGCCTGCACCGCCTTCCACACGAATGACCGGACTTGCTTTTCCGTCTGAATTTGTAGTGCTAGCAATTACCTTATCCTTGGCAACCATTACACTAAATTGCCTGCCATCAATTACTTTCAGATCGTCGATTTGCACATAAAGATGATGATTTTCTTTCTCGCCGCAGGTCACCAAAAAGTGATCGGCTGCACTGGCGGCAGTTAAACTATTGATCAATTGATGGGACAAGGCGTTACCAGCTTGGCAGATTGCGATCATGATGCCTATGAATATAGAGGTTCTTTTTAATAATTCTTTCTTCATTGTTATCACTCCATTTTGGATTGTAAAGCCTACACTCGTTATCCGTCAAAGGCATCAGAGCGGATTTTGAGTTCCACTCAATGAATTGTCTTTTTTCAGTTTCGGTTAGCAATGACAGCTCAGCGAGGCATAACTCTGGTCGAGCAATCACTTGTTTTAACAACCTCTGAAAATGTTCAGCCATGCGAGCAATAGTCTCTGTTTCAAATAAATCTCTGCGATATTTGAAAGAAAGCAGTAATCCGCCCAGATTCTCTGCTGCCATTAGCCGCAAATCAAAGTTTTCTACTTGCTCATCAATCGCTTTTGATGAAATTGTCCAATTTCCCCAATTCAAGGATTCGCCCTCTTCTCCCAAAGCCAAATGCGACAATTTATCGTCAATTTCCGTTCTTCCCTGCTGCAACATGAACCATGTCTGATAAATTGGCCAGTATTCAGCATTGCGCTCCGGCTGAAGATGCTCTACCAGTAATGAAAATGGATAATTTGAATGAGATAACGCGCCTAACACCATATCTCGTACTTGTTCGAGATAGGTAGAAAAGGGTAATTTCGAGTTAGGTTTGCTTCTTAGCGCAATTGGATTTGCAAAATTGCCTGCTGTGTATTTGAATCGAGCTTGCGGTCGTCCGTTGCTGGCGGTACCAACAATAATGTCATCTTGGTGTGTATATCGATGTAACAATACCTTATAAATTGCAAGCAACGTCATGAAAAGACTGGCGCCATGTTTCTGTCCCAGAAGCCTAATCTTTTTGGTTAAATCCTGATCTAATTGAACCGAATGAGAAGCACCATGGTATTGCATCACCTGAGTGCGTGAGAAATCAACCGGTAGCGCCAGAATTGGCAATATCCCGCATAGCTGCTGATGCCAATAATCCAGGTCGTTTTTACTGCTCTGGCTAGTTAAATAACTTTTCTGCCAGGTTACAAAATCCTGATAATCCGCAGCAGATTTCGGTAGACTAGGTGTCTTCCCCAAAGTTAGGCTCAACAGAATCTGTTTTAAGTCATCCAGTAAAATCAAACCTGTCCACAAATCTACGGCAATATGATGCGCACAAAAAAGCAAGATATGATCATGTTTGCTCTGCTGATAACTCGTGACACGCAACATCGGTCCACTGGATAAATTGAATGGCTCACGTACACGTTGCGTTAGATCAGCTTGTATTTTTGATGCCGTCCAATCATATGCATCAATTGCAGTAAAATAATTAGGCAAATCTGTTTGCGGTATCAATATTTGTTGTAATGAATCTCCATGCATACGATAGATGGTTCTAAGTTGAGGATGCCGCTCTAACAAAGTATTCAAAGCTCTCCGCAAAATCTCAATATCAAAATTTCCTTGAAGCCGGAATGTAAGATGCAGGTTATAAGCAATACTCTGTGGTTCAAGCTGATGAACCATCCATATTGCTTTCTGAGCACATGTCAGTCCTGAATTGTCCTGCGCAAAGAATGTTGCCGTTGCAGGAGGCGTGAATGTGAAATAAGTGTCATTGGTTAATATCGTGGCCAATTCACTCACGGACTGATCGGACAAAAATAACGCAAGCGGCGTTTCACTCCCTAATGCCGAATCAACAGCATGTTTGAGTTCAACTACCCGAAGAGAATCAAGTCCCATAGAACGAATCATCGTATCAGGGGACAAGCTGTTTTTAGGCACTACAAGCAGCTTCGCCAATTTGGATAATAATAAGCGCGTAATGAGTTGTAGGCGTTGATTATTAGGTAATTTCCTCATAGCATCTGAAAGCAGATCGCCGATATCGTCATCGGCATCCGTGTTAGTGCTGGGTAAAGAAGAGGAAACATCACCGGCGCCCGAGCGAGCCAGAATATTTAGCTGGCGCATCATATATGCCCGCTTGGTAGCCTGCCGTTGAATCTTGCCGCTCGAAGTTTTCAGTATCGAGCCTGGCGGTACCAGGATCAATTCGCCAACAGGCGCGTCACAAACTTCCGTCAGCACGCACCTCATATCAGAAAATATTTGTTGAGCCTCTTGTTCCCGTACTTTCCTGCGCTTGATCTCCGCGACCACCATCAAGCATTCTTCGCCTTCTTGTTCAATCGAGAATACTGCACAGCACTGTGATCTCAATCCGGACACGTTGTCATCCAAGGATTGTTCGAGATCATGAGGATAATAATTACGACCGCGCAAAATGATAAGGTCTTTAATACGACCTGTTACGAAAAGATCATCCTGATCAATAATGCCTAGATCACCCGTACGAAGAAAATATTTTTTTACAGGATCGGAATAAATGTGCTCACTGTTATCATTTTTTTCGTCACTTAATGAAAGCCTGCTAAAGTCACTGACTAGTGAAGCGCGAAAAACTTCGCCAGAATCTTCAGGCCGATTCCAATATCCTTGGGCAACACTTGGACCCGCAACCCATATTTCCCCTTCTTCACCATCAGCGCAGGGAATGCCAGCTTCCGGGTTTACGATACATATTTCATGCTCACCCCAAGCATGCCCACAACTAACCGGTGCATGAGAGTTTTTCGCATCAGCAGAAATATCATTTTTAGGCGTTAAAACACGCTCAAGTTCTGAGTGAGAAGCTTGCTTGCGGCCTGCCACAAATAGTGTGCTTTCAGCTAATCCATAGCAGGGGAAAAAAGCTTCTTGCCGAAATCCGCACTCTGAGAAAATTTCCGAGAATCTTCTTAGAGTTGAAGATCTCACCGGCTCTGAACCATTAAAAGCAAGTGTCCAACAACTGAGGTCTAATCCACGTATCTGCTCTATTGTTAATTTGCGAATACAAAGCTCATAAGCAAAATTCGGCCCACCTGAGGTTGTAGCGCGATATTTTGAAATAGCCTGCAGCCATCGAATCGGCTTTTCCAGAAACGTTAATGGCGACATAAGAATAGCTGTCGCACCCAAGTAAAGTGGTTGCAGAATATTCCCAATCAGTCCCATATCATGGTATAGCGGCAGCCAACCGACAACCACTGTATCTGGCGTATGAGCAAATGCTTGTTGAATAATCCGCTGATTGGCCATGAGATTGCGGTGACTAACCATTACACCTTTGGGATTACCCGTTGATCCCGATGTATATTGCAAAAAGGCTAAATTTTCTGTTTCTACTTTATAAGAAATCCATGCATCGCAATTACTATCGGCTAACGCATTAGTGGCAAGCCACGTTAATCCATCATATTCCCAAGTTTTATCATGGTTCTTATGTAATCTCTCACGTAATTCTTCTGTTGTAAGCACCACTGAAGGAGTCGCATCATGAATAATCGCCTTAAGACGATGCAAATGGTGACGGGATGGTGGATAAGCAGGGACAGCAATCACCCCGGCATAGAGGCAACCAAAAAAAGCAGTGATATAATCAAGTCCCGCTGGATAAAGCAGCAAAGCACGTTCCCCTTGCATACCCAACTTCTGAAGCTCGGCTGCAATAGCCTTTGCTTGTGCTTCTAACTGTCCATAGTTTATGGATTGCTCTTGATTTTCTCCATCAGAAAGAAAAATATAGGCCAACCCATCCGGATTGAGTTGTGCTTGGTAACTCAAGACAGCGACTAGATCAGAATCAGGTCGCGAAGAATTGATGCTATTCATATTTCGAAAATGCTGTCTATGCGAAGCCTCAGATTGCCAATTTATCGTTTGATTTATTAACATATTTTTATATCGTTTTTTGGTTCATTAGCTTTGATTGGCATTAAGCAATTCTGCTAATAATGGATTAAGTCTCTGCAAAATTAACTTGAGCAGCCTCTGTTCTTCGCTGTGTAGAAAAAAATGATCGCCAGGAAGCCGATACAAAGCAAACGGACCGCTTGTTTCCTGATTCCAAGATTCCAGCTGATGCAAATCAACTTCGCGATCCTCTGCCCCCCCAAAGACCGTCACCGGACATTGAAAAGGTTTTCTAACACAATGGTTATAGGATTCGTATAGAGCAAAATCAGCCCTCACGCTGGGCAATGAGAGAGTCATAAGCTCTTTATTCGCTAGTAATTCGTTTGGGGTTCCATTCAATTGCCGTAGCTCATGGATAATTTCTTCATCAGATAGCGTACTGAGTGTTTTTTTCTGAGTTATGCTGCATGGTGCAGCACACCCAGAAAAAATAAGGTGAGCAGGCTGCATCACATGTTCATAACGAAGTTGATGAGCTACCTCAAATGCTATAAGACTTCCCAGGCTGTGACCGAAAAATACAAAGCACCTATCAAGGTACGGTATTATTGCTTTAGAAATCTCATTAATCAGTGATGGAAATTGCTTGATAGATGGTTCAAGAATACGACCGCCTCTTCCTGGCAACTGAATTGGACAAACTTCAATCTCTTGAGGTAGATATTTTGTCCAAGTGCGGAATAGCGTAGCACTGCCCCCCGCATAAGGCAGACAAAACAAACGCAACGTTGACTTCGAACGGTACGATAACGTAGGAAACCATGCAGAAAAATCCAAGTCATACCTCGACATTATTATCCTTGCCTCTGAGAGTTATAGACCCTAGAACAGTTACCTCTGGTTCCTATTTCCCTCAACTTCTGCCATTTGTTTTCGAAGACTGAGTGGACGCATGTCTGTCCATATTTCCTTTATGTATGCAAGGCACTCACTTTTGCTACCGGTCTTGCCAACAGTACGCCATCCTCCAGGTACTTCTTTGTAGTCAGGCCAAATAGAATATTGTTCTTCATGATTGACAACCACATGATAGACAACTACTGTTTCTTCTTCATCCCATGACATATTTTTAGACTCTCTCAATTTAGCTAGAAAAGTTGTCGCATTCCATTCCATTACATAGAATGGACTTTTTTTAGCGTAGATCTGGCAAGACCCAGTGTCAATGCGGCATTTTGTCTCATGCGGCAATTTGTCACATTGATATATATGCAATATTTTTTCATAATCAGACTTGAATATAATGGTGAGTCCTATCGTGTGAATAAGTGGATAGATCAAATGGAATACAGCATTCCTGATAGTTGGCTCTATTTCATTGTCGTATAGAGCTAAAATCAGTAGAATGAATTTTGTTGCCCAATAGACTTCTTAAAAGGTTTGGTAGGAAATATACCGATAAGCAATAAGCTCTTTGTCGCTAAGTGACATGATCTAATAAACCCGGACAGCCAAAACTCATCTATCGACGTACCTTTAGGATCATTAATTAGAAAACAATGAATGAAATTGCCTTTCATTCATGTTTAACAAAATCTGATTTGATTACTTCAAGATAATCCGCAAATATTTAACGATAAATCTATATTTGATGGAAAAAGATTAATTTTCTTGCCCGACAAGTGCTCGAAATTAATTGGAATTTCATTGCTCACTTTACCTAGCCTCAGTCCATATTCCCTTTGCAAATATCGAATATTTCTCTTTCATATGAACCTTTCTTAGTTAAGACAGAATAAACATGATAAGAAAACGAAAAACCAAAATTGCATTAACCAAATAATAATAAATACTAAAGGGAAAAGAATGAAGATTTCATCAATTAAACAAGAGCGTCTTTTCAGCGCCAAGATTTCTTATACGCCACGCAATTTAAAACTTGAATCAGTAACAACCTTATTGTATGGAGACGACATTATTCCTAATGCAGGCGACATATTCCTGGCACGAGTCACTCAATTGGGTCAGCATCATGAACTTGAATTAGCACATGGCCGCCGCTCCGCCTTACGGGTCGGAGATGAGATTATTGTATGCTATGGAAATTGCTATGTACCTGATCAATTTGAAGCACAGGTACCCAATCATTTTGAGTCATGTGATTTAGTAGCGCCAAGTGGTATTGCAGCACGTGTAAATCATCGCTATTCCAACACCCATGCGCCTACCACCATCCAGCCCATCGGGTTGTTAGCAGACAGTACTAATAAACGTATCAATTTAAAAGATACTGCATTACCTAAACTGGTTAGTTTATTTCCGCTCCCATACACTATCGGAGTTGTTGGCACGTCAATGAATACCGGCAGAACAACCACTACAGCTATGCTGATTCGTGGTTTAACTAATGCAGGATACACCGTAGGTGTCGCAAAAGTGACCGGAATTGGATCAGGTCATGACACTTGGTTGATTGCAGATGCTGGATCTAAATTAACCTTAGATTTTACCCATGCGGGCTTTCCATCAACTTATCTAATTTCACCTGACCAAATTGACGCGATTATAGAAACGCTTGTGACACATTTGTGTGTAGCGAATGTGAACGCTATAGTGATTGAAGTTGCCGATGACCTATTACAGCATGAGACAGCCTCTTTACTCAATTCCAGGATATTCACAAAAACTGTCGACAGCATTGTTTTTGCACTGGGTGATGCGATGGGCGCAATAGTCAATACAGATTTGTTCGGACATGATAAATTACCTGTAGTAGCCATTGAAACAGCAGATGCTACCGAACTACCCATTTTGAATAAAACCGCACTCAGTTCGCATACAGTAGTCGATGTATTACAAATTCCTTTGCAAATGACAGTCACGCAAGCCCTATCAGCTAATGAAACCTACAGCAACAACAAAAACTTTAGAATATGAACGCCATGAGCGTGCAAAAGAATTCATATCTTAATCACTCAATAATTTTTCATTCTGCTCAGATTTGATCCGCGCAGAATGGTGAAGTTTCTCTGCTTTCCATAAAGTAAAGTCACGAGGGTACGAATTAGTCATACACTCTTCGGAGTCCTAGTACTCTGGATATTGCTGGTGAATAAAGAAATTTACTGAGATTTCAATGCTAAAATTTCAATGCTTCTAAGAGAATTTAACTCAATAAAGAATCAAAAAATCAGCATATGCCGTTAGAATGATCATTCCTTTCGAATATTGGCTCCATCATGCGATTTTTTACCTATTGCTAGTGTCAATTCACTATATAGCCGGGTTATTAGTAATCCATCGAAACTTTAAGGTTAATTACACACGTAAGATAAATCATTTCGCGTTTTTCTTCCTCCCGGCTTTATTGTCATCAATCATTGAATATCCATTTAGCGCAGTCACATTTTTTATGGATATGGTGTGTGCCTTGCTATTTCTGACACTTTTAATAAAGCCTTTGCGCGATCGATCTAAGTTATTGTTCGTTATGTTTTGTTCGTTAGATAGACCTGAAGACAGGCCTCTGACACTCGTTTGGTTGTATACACAATTCATCGCCAGCTATCTAGTACTTATTCCATTACTGGTTTATTTCGAAAGTCACGACATGCTGCCATTACTGATGATAATTATCATAGCAAATGGAGTGGGAGATGGTCTTGCAGAACCTTTAGGCATAAGGTTTGGAAAACGCAAATACACAACTTATGCACTGTTTACCAAGGAAAAATACGTTCGTAGTTATGTCGGCAGTGCTTGCGTATTTGTGACAACTTTTTTTGCGATCTTAGCATTTCAGCAATACTTCAATTCCACTCAACTTATTGTCGCTCTAATCACCATACCCATTTTGATCACATTGGCTGAAGCGTTTTCGCCACATACCTGGGATAGTCCGCTTATATATGCCGTGGGTGGTGTTTCAATGATGAGTATTGTTATTTTTCTCTGAATTTTAGAAAAAATTCAGAAAATTTATAATTTCTGGCAAATCACTAATTATCTCAGCTTAACCACTTAGCACCATTATGCTCACAGTGTTATAGACCAAATAAACCAATCGATAACTGAATGAATTGCCTCTGCTCCTTCCACTTGTACTTTCAATCACCATTGATGCCGATATCAGATTCAAATCAGAATCCATACACTAGCAGATCAGAATAGAATAGAATCGCTAGGCTTTATGATTCAATATTATTGAGCAATCAGTCATCAATCGGTTTCATTACTTTTCAGACATTCTGTCTTAAAGAAAAAATAGAAAACACACAATGAAAAAAATATTATTCACTCTATTACTGGTGTTTATAAGTCCAAACTCAATGGCCGAATGGACCAAGGCCGCTGAAAGTGACGAGAAAAGTGGTTATACTGTTTACGTAGATTTTACTTCGATTCGCAAAGCGAACAATATAGCCAAGATGTGGGTTTTATTTGACTACAAAATTGAGCAGAAAGCCACCGGAGTTAATTTCTTGTCGCAGAAAATTCGGCGTGAATACAATTGCGAAGAAGGATTGATGAGAATGCTTGCTTTTTCTTTGTTCAGTAGGCATATGGAGAAAGGTGAACTCATTCGTTCTTATAGTCAACCTCAAAAATGGATAGAAGTACAACCTGGCAGTATAGATGAAACTGAATGGAAAATTGCTTGTAATCAATAAGATTAGGCATTAATCCAATTCTTGGAGGTAACTCATGCATTGAAATGATTATCCAATAGTTCTTGTTGTGCATGTGATCTCTATAGAGAGATTTATAAGTCGTGAGTGAATTAAAATCCTGCTGATATTGCCTGAGGAAAGAAATCGGCTATTGTTCCAATTAAGATAATATCCCCCGTTCCATTCAATCCCCCATCATAAAAATAAAGATCACCGTTTTGTTCACCAATCGCATTACCATTTGAATATATGCGAGCATAGTAACCAAAAATATCCAAAGATTCTGGATGATCAGAAAATAAATCCGGATAAATACTTTCTCCCCAATTAAAAATTCTGTCTAAATTCACTGTTGTATTTAAACTAGTATCAGGTATTAAAGAGGATGTGGTAAAGCTATATGGCTGAATCTCCGCGTTACTATTGCCTGCCAAATCTTTAATCGATCCAGGCTCTAATGTGACAAAGTACTGAGTACTAATAAATAAATTATTTGTTGGATTAATAGTCAGTGTTTTTCCAGTGATAGATAGATTATTGCTAGTTGCCACATTAAATGACTCCACCAGTACATTTTGAGCGGTTCTTAAACTAATAAATCCAGATCCTCTTTGAATCGATTCATCAAATGTAAAAACAATGTTGCTATCGACCGACACATCAATTGCAGAGTTAGTAGGGTTAAATATAGAAATTACTGGTGCTAAATTTGAAAAAGCTGGTGATATCGTATCCAGATCTTCATATACGCTCAGCGTTGCGTATTTATCCGCGTCTGCAGCGCCTTGATGCCACGAGGCATCAAGGTAATATATTCCATCATATGGAGCGATATATTTGATGTGGTCAATACCGTACATACCGCTTGAATCATCTTTTGCGAGAACATTGCCTTGCTCGTCAAAAAGCTGCAAAACAAACGGATCGAAGAAGCTCTCACTGAATATATCGTAGGTTGCACCAACCATACCCTCAAAAACAAATATACCGCCAGAGCGAGCGTTATCTGTCGACGTAGAAGAAAAAGCCTTGAAATCCCAATTTAGCATACTGCCAAAACCGTTAATTGGTGGCACATATTGTGAAAAATTCAAGGGAGTTGCTGAATTTACCTGATGAATTGTAAGGCTACCCAAGTAATCCGTTGTTAGATTAGCGATCACTGTAGTTCTCCATGCTCAATACTTTATACACACGATACCAAGCATCTTACTACAAAACACTATGATCATATCCAACTTAGAATATGCTATCAGTTCGAACTCACAAAAAATAAAGGCTAAAAATGAATGGATTAACACAAAATGGTTTGGAAAATATGAAGAGTATTGGCGGGCAGCCCTATCGGCATACTCATCGATAGAAACCATTTCATGTGTCTACAAATCACATGAAATGGTTTAGGGAAATTATTCAGTCAGCAAATTTCAATCGAACCATTTATCAATTGCTAAAACTCATTCCAGCTATCGACATCGCTGTTGACGATTTTCTTTGGGTTATTTTTGCTCGCCAAAACCGGGTGATTTTTAGAGAATTTTGATTTTCTAGTCGGGAGATTCTGAATAATTGCGGTATTACCGACAGCATTCCGTACTTTAAAGATAGAGATAGCGCCTGCCAGATCCATGGCTTGATTTTCCAGCGATTCTGCAGATGCCGCTGCTTCCTCAACTAAAGCGGCATTCTGTTGTGTTACTTCATCCATTTTTGTGACAGCTTCATTGACTTGTTCGATACCAGAACTTTGCTCTTGAGAAGCCGCTGTAATTTCTGACATAATTTCAGCCACGTGCTTAACTGAAGTTACTATTTCTTCCATCGTTCTACCTGCCTCACTGACTTGTTTAGTTCCATTTTCAACTTTCTCTACAGAGTCATTAATCAGGTTTTTTATTGCTTTAGCCGCAGCCGCGCTTCGCTGAGCAAGATTTTGTACTTCAGAAGCAACAACAGCGAATCCTCGGCCTTGTTCTCCGGCCCGGGCAGCTTCTACGGCAGCGTTTAATGCAAGAATATTCGTTTGAAAAGCAATTTCATCAATGACACTGATGATGCTGGCAATCTCATTGGAACTGTCGCTGATTGATGACATGGTATCCACTACGTTATTCATCAATTTACCGCCTTTGAGCGCAATATCACTCGCGCTAGTTGTCAGCTGGTTGGCTTGCATAGCATTGTCTGCATTCTGTTTTACTGTGGAAGTAAGCTCTTCCATGCTGGAAGCCGTTTCTTCAAGTGAAGCCGCCTGTTCTTCCGTGCGGCGAGACAAGTCCAAATTGCCACTCGCTATTTCACTGGATGCATGACGCACCGATTCAGCACTGCTGGCAACATCTGAAACGGTCGCTCTAAGGTTAATGCCCATTTGATTCAGTGACTGAATCAATAATCCGAATTCATCGGAATATTCATTCTTAAACTCCGTTTGCAAATCTCCAGCAGCGAGCGTATTAGCTATTTCAATAGCTTTATTTAAAGGCTTTAAAGTCTTATTTCTTATGAAAAACCCGGCAACACACATCATCAAGACACCACCCACTGTAGTAGCCAAAATCATGCTATTCAACCAGGGTATTGGTATGGATTGAGTAGAACTCCACCAACTAGCCCCAACCGCACTTAATAATAATAGCGTTGGCGCTGATAAATAAAGAGCAATATGCTTTCCTAAAGTCATTCGAAATAATGCTGCCATGCGACCAATATAATCTGTGCGGACAATAGCGCCATTCTCTATTTTGAGATTTTTAGCTGTGCCATTCAGAATCTGCCGATATAGCGGCGCCACTTTGTCAACTACTTGACGCGAAGGCTTTGTTCGTACGGATAGATAACCAAGAATAACGCCATTTTCAATTAATGGCGTTGCATTGCCCAGAACCCAATAGAAATCTCCATTCTTGCGGCGATTCTTGACCAAGCCTGTCCACGGCTTGCCAGCCTTAAGCGTTTTCCATAAATCAGCGAATGCTTCTGAAGGCATATCTGGATGACGCACTATATTATGAGCTTTACCGATCAATTCTTCTTTTGTAAATCCGCTTACTTCAATGAAAGTCTGGTTGACATACGTGAGGCGTCCTTTCGTATCCGTTGTCGATAAAATCAGCGTATCATCCCCAATCGGATACTCTATATCTGAAACGGGTAAGTTTATTCTCATTGCCATTATCCATTTTTTGTACTTGATGCAGCTTAAACGGTATTAATTCACAGGAAGTTTTGTAGGATAATTCCGAGATTTTAAAGGGATTTTCTTAGAAGCTTGGCACGCAAAAGTAAATATCCAACAAGCTGCTCGGCATCGAATGGAATTCAAATCGATATCAAAAATTTATCCCATGAGGCAATTATTTTTTAGTTTAGTAAAATACCTCATTTTTCCATGGCCAAACATCGTGCTTCTTCGTCTACAGTAAGTTATGCTGACCAATCCTAGAAAGAGAGATCATCCCTTTGAGTAAAGAAATTAATATTCATTGGTTTAGACAAGATCTACGGTTAATCGACAATCCAGCTCTGTCTGAAGCAGTCAAACAAAGAAGCGTTTTGCCTATTTATATTCACGATGATGAACAGGCAGGCAGGCATCGTCTAGGGGGAGCCAGTCGCTGGTGGCTGCATCATTCGCTCAAATCTCTCAATGAAGCGCTGAATGGAATGTTGTGTGTGTATGCAGGCAACACGCAAGATATTCTGATGAATCTGATTCAGCGACTAAATGTCAAAGCTGTTTATTGGAATCGCTGCTATGAGCCCTGGCGGATTCATCACGATGCGATGATAAAAAAAACCATAAGATCTTGTGGTGTAGAGGCACAGAGCTTTAATGGATCGCTTCTCTGGGAGCCGTGGAAAGTATTAAAAAGCGATGGCACTCCCTACAAAGTGTTTACGCCTTTTTTTAAAAATGGATGTTTAAACGCTCCTCCTCCGCGCACACCTATTCCAGCTCCCGATCATTGTCAATTTGCACAAGATAGTTTATGCAAACTATCGATTGATGCCTTAGGTCTGCTACCTCGAATCAGATGGGATAAGCAATTGGAGCCACATTGGCAGATTGGCGAGAAAGCGGCACAAGAAAAACTGAAAAAATTCACCGAATCTGGTTTGATCGGTTACCGAGAAGGACGAGATTTCCCCGCCAAACCCAACGTTTCACGGCTTTCGCCTCATCTTCATTTTGGTGAAATTTCTCCCAATCAGATTTGGTCTGCCGCTTTATCACTCGAGGACAGTGACGATCGCGAACACTTTCTCAGCGAACTTGGATGGAGAGAGTTTTCACATTCTCTGCTGTATTATTTCCCAGAGTTGCCTCATAAAAATTTACAAGCCAAATTTGATCGATTTCCTTGGTCTAACGATGCAGGAATGTTACGCCACTGGCAGATTGGACAAACCGGCTATCCATTTGTTGATGCAGGTATGCGGGAATTATGGCAAACCGGATATATGCATAACCGAGTAAGAATGGTAGTCGGTTCTTTTCTAGTAAAAAATTTATTGTTCCATTGGCAACACGGCGAACAGTGGTTCTGGGATTGCCTGCTAGATGCCGATCTGGCAAATAACAGTGCCAGTTGGCAATGGATCTCGGGATGCGGTGCAGATGCGGCACCCTATTTCCGGATTTTCAATCCGACGACTCAAGGTCAGAAATTCGATCCAACCGGTGAATATACGAGACAATATGTACCCGAGCTCGCCGCCTTACCGGATAAGTACCTATTCAACCCCTGGGAAGCACCTGAAAACGTTTTGCGTCATGCAGACATTACGCTTGGCATTCATTATCCAAAACCAATCATAGACTTAAAAACAACGCGCGAACGTGCGCTGGCTGCATTTAAATCCATATAAAAGTAGCTCTGCTTTATCAAAATTGCCTTGATGAATAAGCAATTCAACTTTTAACTTCGAGTAATTGCGAAATACTGATTGCAGACATCACACCAGCAGTTTTAAAATGATATCCAACTTAATAATATCAGCAAATACATAAGCATAGCAGATCTATCATGGATCACTCAGTGCTTCTCTAAGTGGAAAATTTGCTATCCCAACAAGCGCCGTTTTAAGCCAGTGACTCCCTCGTTCTGTAACACTTCCCAACCACGCTTTCCAATCACGAAACCAGTTTTAGGTTGAGATATCGATTGCCGGATAATTCCACCCAGTTTCCGCCAGTCGATACCTTGATTACTTCCACGGAATCCCGGGGTTAATACCGATGAAAGCTTCCCCATCGCCATATCACGCGTTGCTTCTTCAAACAAATCAGGAAATTCCATTTTGCCTTGGGTATTCCACCAAACCAAATAAGTCGCGGCATTGAAAGGATCGGGAAAGGCTCTCTGCAGATCTATCCTTTCCCGATACACAAGGCGTTGTTCTTTGGAAATGGGAGTTCCGTCAGTGTAGAAGCCATAAGCCCAAGGTTCTTTCGCAAGCGGCTCGTTAGCTAGTTCTTCAGTTTGTTGCGCATACCAGTTGACCAATTGATGCACTGCTGAATTGTTTCCGGCATTTTTGGCTGCCATAATGCGGTGAGCACCACTGTCAAATCCAGTAAAATGGTAGAAACCTAATGGTTCCCCATCAACTGTATAATCACCCGATGCGGACAATCCTAACTGACGAGTAGTCAGATTCCAAGTCGCGACATTGTGTCGACTTGAGCGCATAATAGTAACGCCTTCAAAGAATGCGGGCACGAGATCAATCCAACGCTGATCGGTAAACAATCCATTGGGAATATCGGCACGGCAAAAGTGATAGACGCGCCGACTCCACCAGTCTGCAAATTGGCGACCAACCTCGGTAGCTGCAACGGCAATAAATCCGAGATTATAGATGCCATGCTTAAGGCTACAAATCTCATTATCCATGACTGCAGCAAGCGTCTGCTCCGGTTGAGTCTGATGTGGTGTCAGAACGATATTGGCGTTATCCAGTAGCTTAACAATATCGTCGAGGCGAGAGAAAGCAACGGTGTCGGGATCCAAATAGATCGCTTTCTGACACTCTGGCAATTTGAGCAGATGAGCCAGCATAAACGGTTTGATAGCGGTCGCCAATTCTACAATGGAATGACAATATGCCCACCCGCGCCAATCGGGAATACCCAGATCGGATGCGGCCCAGATTCTGTCAAAAGGCTCTTGACTGAGATCGACATTCGGTCTCATTTCATCAGCAAGAGCCAAGTGCAACCTCCACTCTGGATGATGCTTGCGAAGTGATTGAAAAAGCATGCGGACCTTAGGAATATAATTAAAAGCCGCACTTGTAAATACATGAATTTCAGGCATATAAGAACCTCAGTGTGCAAGATATATCTTGCTGTGAAACAAAATTAACTCATCAAGAACATGGGCAGCGTCCATCGAAGCCAGAATGAGTCCTTTAGGATAAGAAATCATGCGTTCAGCGGGAGCGCCAAAGTTGAATGACGCGACAGGCAAGTCCATATGCATCAATTCCTGCACCACATAAGAAAAAGTCTCCGGCCAAATGGAAGGAAACAACATGATATTTACACCGGATGCGTTAATGAGATTGGGTAATTCATCATAATGGTATGAACCGGTCTGACTAACAATGGTAGGGTCACAACTCACTTCGATGGTACCGATGACAACAATCTTGATATCCACTCCACGGTGTCTAATTTCCTTCGAAAGCAGTTGAATAAATGCCGCTCCTTTGTGAAATCCGACATGTCCGACCACACCTATGCGCAATGCTGCAGTCTGTTGAATATTAACCATTTTATCGGTAAAATATTCAACTTGGTGTGGTTTGATGAATATTTGTGAGCTTTCAATTTGGGGATAAGCCTTCATCAAAAGCTGTGCCGTACTGTGGGAAAAAGTAACGATTTCATCGGCAACAGCAAGAAGTGATCCCCATATTGCTCTCCATTTGGAAATATCACGTTCGGTAAATAGTGTAGCGAAGCCATATCGATTCTTAGGTAAACAACTGGCACACACGGCTGTATCAGGAATCTGACAATAACGTCCTTCATGATTAAGAAGAAAATGAGATGGACAAACAAGATAAAAATCATGGGCAAGAACAGTCAGTGGCGCAGATGTCAATGTTTTGAGTTTAATCAAAAATTGCGGAATCTCATCCGGTTTGACAAAGGA
Organism: uncultured Nitrosomonas sp.; assembly: GCA_902826115.1. Lineage (GTDB taxonomy): Bacteria > Pseudomonadota > Gammaproteobacteria > Burkholderiales > Nitrosomonadaceae > Nitrosomonas. The sequence continues at coordinate 40,040 of CADEDO010000005.1, read as the reverse complement.
TACTGCTGTATTATAAATGATGTCACCGACAGAGAGCTTTGCACATGCTTCCAGCAGAAAGGTCAAATTAGGAATTGAATAGCGCAGATTTAAACGCTTGTTCCTGACGATTAGCATATACGACAGCGTAGTCACGTGGTAAGTCAGAATAATGGCACTCCGCCCATCACGCAAAACGGAATCCACAAGACGTTCACGATAGTGATTTGCTCCTCCCCCAAGATCATGATCCAGAATCAAACACAGATGATTACCCTCTTGCCGTGCAAACAGTGCAATCAGATCATCAGGCCTTTGCAGCGCCGTTTGTGGCCTGCCCTTCATGTAGCGTTTGGTCTTGTCAAGCAATGAAGAAAAATTTCCTGATCGAATCAGATAGAATCCACGCTTTATTAATGTACCCACTTGCCGAAAAGCCAAGCGTTTTTTGTTCTTGGCATGCTCATTGGAAAAACAAATAATCTTTGACGAGGGCACTGATAACTCAATGACAGCCCCATTTTCCAACACACATTCCAATGAAATAGAATCCAAATACTTTGCATCTGGAAGTGCTCCAAAAACCACGTACCCAGAGTTTAATGCCTTGCTATGACGATGATACATTCGACCAACATCTTCCCGGGGTTTTCCAAAATCAGCATAAATATATTCAGGCATTCCACTCTCAGTAGACATCACTCGAAAACGCAAGGAAACGATGTCATAGTGCGCATGAAAAATCCAACCAAAACCAAACAGCACGTTATCCTTAACGACCAGTGAATCGACCGTCCAAAATAAATCAGACATTCGGATCTCTCCGATCAGGGGCAAGTTTTAATAGTTTAAGTAGTTTATAACCGATTGAAGCATATATGATATCCAGCTGATTATTGGTTCTCTCCAACTGATTACTGGTTTGCTTCAATTGATGCTGTAATTGTTGCAGCTCTCCCAATCGATCAATGGCGAGTGTTTCTGCATAGGCCTTTGCGGTTTCCGTCGCAACGAGTTGAGCCTGCAGACGATGAATTTCCGTAAGCCGCTCAAAAGCAAATTCTTCGGCTACCGATTTTGCTATTTCTGTTCGCTCAAGTTTGATTTCCAGTGCTTTGATTGAGGATGAATTACCACAACCTGGTAAGCTTGCATTTGGCAACCATGTGGAAAATATTCTGCTTTTGACTCCCGAAGAAAAAACCCCTAATTCCGACTCCATTTGCAGATACCGGGAAAAATCCTCTTCAGTGGGTAAAAAACCCATGCCGCGCATCACCGCCATCAGAAGATTTTCTCTGATGGCAAGCGCTGGATCCTGCGGCTCAGCAAATGCAGATATGCCTCCCATCAACGAAGTAATGGCGCGAAAAAGCAGATAATCAAAAGTAACACCTTGTACAGCACACCATTCGCGATCGATATAAATCGCTTTTCCATTATCAGTGAGAATGATATTGGCTGGAATGGCATCCAGATAATCTCCGGGAAGCACAAGATCTTGCAGTTGCGCACTGTATGACTCATCTTCCGAATCAACCAAGGCGAGAATAATTTCGCGATACTTGGAAAAATAGGCCAGGATTTCTTCAATACGCCAACCCTGTCGCGTCACGATCCCAATAAATTGTCTATAGAGTGTTTGTCCGCGCGTATAAACCAAATCTTGCGGTTGTCTAAAAAGCAAATTAGCGCTCATTAACGATTCAGAATTGGTAATGGCCGACAGCAGTCGGCGTTTAACCAAAATATTGCTGTCGCCCGGTTGCACAAAAACCGTTTCCTTGCAGTATGCTGCTTTGCGGTCGGTACTGAAATAATAAGCCAGCACACCGGATTTAAAATTATTTTCAGCATGATTGGACGCAACAATCAAAAATGAGTTTGCCAAGTCCACGGCCAAGCCATTGAGGAAAATAACCGGCAAGGTTCGTTCAAGGGAGAACAGTGTATTAGGCGGCAATTGGGCATCTTTCGTAATCGACTGACACGCCAGTTCGGCGGCATCGAACTCAGGATTATTGAGTCCCTCTTCCGTAATAATACATACCGGAAGTTTGTAATCTGGGAAAGGTGTCAAGAATTGCGACCCTGCGAAGCCTGCCTGCCTGATCATGTCAACAAGAAATTTGCGCCCAAAAGTCTGCGGCTGATCACTTTGATAGCGCCCTTCTATTCCATACATGGGTTGTCCGATATGATCTTCAGGAGCTCCGGCAAAGTACTTCAGTCCAAGCTGATTTTCAATGGCAATAATCAATTGACCATTGGGCTTTAGCAGTGAGCGGACTCGCTCCAGCATGGTCAATGCAGATGCATCATCAGCGCCAAAAAGATTGGCATACTCCAGTACACCAATTAGCGTAATGACATCAAACTGTTGATCAATCTGGAATTGATCGAATTTATCGGCAGTCACCGTAACATTCGACATGTGACGTGTTCTTGATCTGGCAATGGCGGCACGCCGTGGGCTGCCTTCCAATGCCAGCACCTCTGCTCCACATTCGCCTAGATAGCGTGTTATTGCACCGCAACCTGCACCGATCTCAAGAATATCGCCCTGCAGACTGCATTCAAATGGGCGCAGAATATTGGCACGAACACCGGATAAGTGATATTTCGTAGGCCAGTCAGTGCAGTGACTACGTAATTCGCTGGACAACACACTCAAGTCTGTTGCGGTATCGACGACTTGGGCAATGCGCTGTTCCACTTCATCGCCATCACTATATGCGATACCATCGTAATTGGATCGTGACCAAACATTGGTTTCACTATCAAGAATATAACCTGCTTCTGACAACAAAGACTTCATGAGGCTATTTCCTGAACTGCCAACTCCAGCTCTAAATTACATAAACCAAAAAATGAAGGGGTTGGGTTAACACGAAGATGAATGGCATCATAACGTCTATCATGAGGGATAATTTCTTCACCTTGTTTGGTGGCAATTCCCAGCGAAATGAAATAATCACCAGATGCAAGTCGGCAGATAAGCTTGGCATCGGCAATGATCGCAGTGCCCTTCATTCCGTGCGATTTGAATGCATCCATTTTTAAAGTCAAAGAATTCGCGCCATAGACAGTCACTCCTTCCTTAGTTTTGATCGTGATGCCTAAGATAGGATGTACCAAATCAGCGTGAAACCTAATTGCGATAATCAATCTGATCGTTTGTCCTGTCGTGATAACTGACGGATACGATTCATCGTCGGCCAGCAAACAGAAATCGAGAATCGATGCTGCGCCATCTCCCCAGCGATACTCATGAAGGTTATAACCATTTCGTGTAGCGAAGACATCATCGACATCATTCAATAATAATCGGTCATCTTTTACTGACGCAGCAGAAATGGTGGTAGCCGTAGAAGTGGGAACAGCCAGATCTTTACGCTCCTTGCCAAATAATAAATCCATGTAACGATTGACCACATGCCTTGGCTCGCCAGCCACCAATATCGAGCCGGCATTCAGTAATATTGCATGTGAACAATGCGTGACAATTTGTTCGCTGGAATGTGTGACCAACAAAATGCTCGTTCCATTGTCTTTTAGCTGTTTAAGACATTCAAAGCACTTGGCCTGGAATTTTGCATCACCCACTGCCAACGCTTCGTCAACGATCAAAATATCCGGCATGATCTGCGCTTGTACAGCAAAAGCTAGGCGCACCATCATCCCGCTTGAATACGTTTTAACCGGCTGGTTGATAAAATCGCCGATATCTGCAAAAGCCACAATATGATCAAAGCGATCATTGATTTCTTCTTCACTTAACCCCAACACAGCGGCGTTCATATAAACGTTTTCGCGCCCGGTGAATTCTGGATTGAAGCCTGATCCCAATTCCAACAACGCAGCCACACGACCATAGGTTTGGATGTTACCGCTGGAGGGATTCAGCGTGCCACAAATCATTTGCAACAAGGTTGATTTACCACAACCATTACGACCAATGATTCCAACAGTTTCACCCTTTTTGATTTCGAACGAAATATCCTTTAATACCCAAAATTCACGGAAGTATTGTTTGGATTCTCGCCCAATCATACGTTGCACACGGGAAAAGATCAGTTGTCTGAGATAATCACGCGGATGATCGTAGATCTGATAGCACTTGCTGAGATTTTCCACCTTGATGGCGATGTCAGAGGACATTGGCGAAACCTGCACGCGTTTTCTGAAACCAAGCAAATCCCAGCCACGCCACTAGGGCAGCAAATACCCAATAAGCAACCCAAGCAATCCAGTTCATTCCTCTTCCCCAAATCATCACATCACGAGCTTGTTCAATGATAAATGTTAATGGGTTGAATTGAAGAAATATGTGATATTCCTCAGGTAAAGCTGTCATCGGATAGAAAATCGGTGATAAAAACATGAGTGCAGTTGTCAATACTCCTACGATTTGACTGACATCCCGCAAATAAACTCCCAGCGAAGCCAAGAACCAACTAAATCCCAGAATCAGCAAAAAAAAGGGCATCAATACTATTGGAAGCAGCAAAACAGATATTTGCGGAATGCCAAAAAGCAGTAGATAGAAAATCAACCAAACAAATAGGCTGATCAGGAGATGAAAAGTAGCCGATCCAATAGCAACCACAGGTAGTATTTCTAGGGGAAATACTACTTTCTTAACATAATTCATGTTGCCCAGCACCAATCCTGGTGAGCGGTTAATACATTCTGAAAACAAGTTATAAACCATGAGGCCTGCAAAAAGCACCAGTGCAAATTCAGACCTGGAATCAGTACCTCCTGCCCAACGTGCTTTAAAAACCACACTGAATACAAATGTATAAACCACCAGCATCAACACCGGATTAAAAAAGGACCAGAATAACCCCATGACCGAACCACGATAGCGACCAATGACTTCTCGTTTGATCAAATTATAAATCAGATTGCGATGGGATTTGAGCGTACTAAGTAAAGCGAATGGAGAGATCGATCGTGCCGCGTGCGGATTCAATTTTAAATTTCCAACTTACGAATAATTCCTTTAAACTCACAAAATCATCAAGCTGCAAGAACTTCTCGAAGACTTAATAATAGAGAAGCTAAAAGAGAATTCCTAAAATTTCAAATGTCAGATTACAAAATTATGACAATGGTAACAGGTTCTTTTGCATTATCTACAAAAATAAACGTCTGAGCGAGCGTTAATTTGAAATGATCCACTATTGCTAAAATGTTTAATCATCCGATTTTCACTTGAATTTTTTCACATATAGCGCCTTAAATTCAGACTCATACAACCGATACTACACATTAGCATGTAGCCTCAGACTCAGAACAT